>JBEKTY010000012.1:0-78054 GCA_049515555.1 Thermoguttaceae bacterium | reverse complement strand
TCGTAATGTTCGCTGGCTCGATTAAAGGACGTTCGCTCGTGTGGCGATTGGACCGGTAGGTCCGCGATCTCCCCTGGGTCCGCGCTCGCTCCGAAGGTTGGCTGCGGGGTTGCATTGCGAATTTGCGCAACCATCTTGCGGGTTTCGAAATCGCGTCGACAAACTCGTGGGCGAAACGGAAACTTGCGATATATTGATCGAGGTTGACATTCTCTGTTTAAGTCTACACAACTCGGCTTTGGAGGGTGGAGCAGTGTTTAGGCGATTGGCGATTTTCGTCCCGGCTTTATTCCTTTTCGCGGGGCAGGTTCGGGCGGATTATGTCCCGTCTGGCGTTCAAACCAATGTGCCGGTCAGCACAGTTCTCGGTGGGGGGTGGAGCATTGTTTTTCAGGATACGTACGCAGATAACGGTACACTGATCAGCACGGTGTTTGCGGGCGTGTCGCCAGGCGATTACGTGATGCTGGCGGCCAGGCCCGTTGGTTCGGATACTTTTACGTTGCTTGCGGCCGGCCTTGACAGCGACGTTCAGTACTATACGCCGTACAATACGACCCACACCGCGAATGGGGTCAATTGGTATTACAATGGCGCCTCGATGGGATTCGCAGGGGCGGGGCAATCAATCTACCAGAGTGACGCGGATATCATGGACGCTTCCGGTTGGGGGCACCCAGACCCCAATCGTCCCGACGGGAGCCTTCGGCTGAGTTGGCACACGTTTGACTCTGGTGGACCCGGCGTTGCTCCAACTATATTGGACTACGGCTGGCGCGCGGGTAATAACATTGGGCTTAACGGGTCTAGCGATTGGGAAAGGGATGTGCTCGTGCTCAACGCTTCCCCAGTTCCAGAGCCCGGCCGCATCGCGGCCCTGATTGGCCTTGTTGGTACGGGCCTGATCGGCTTGGTGTGGCGACGTCGGACAGCTGCTTAGAATCATTTCTAGTCGTCAAAGATCGGAGCCCGCGTCGAATCCGGCGCGGGCTTCTTCATGCGCGATGCAAAACGGCTGTTTTACGCTGCGCGGGTTAGTTGGCCACTTTGGACGCCTCGTGCCCTTGGGTCTCCTTTTCCTGCGCCTGATCGTCATGCTACCGTGGAACGATCAGCCACGGTCGCTGCAATCGACGGTGTAGCGCCTGCCGTGCTTATCGGCTGGACTGCCACGGTCGGACTATGGTCCGGCTGTGGAGTTTCCAAGGCTCCGATGGCCGGCACGCCATGTCCTGAAGAGCCGCCTTTGTCAGCCGCCTGGGGTGGCTGCGGATCAAGGACCTCATGGTGCTGGCCGTCATTCCGATTGGTTTCACGACGCACGTCGTCCGCACGAGGGGCCACGAGGCCGCCCGCCGTCGCGATCGCTTGCGAGGTTCTTCTTCGCGGTCCATTCCCAACCTCAAGGCGATTTCGAGGGGCGATTGTTCCTCTCCCAACCACCCTTGCATCAGGTGTTCGGCTGGCGACCAGCGGGCATGTGTGGATCGGCAATGCCGAACCAGATCGTATTCATCCATTCCTTTGGTCCAGCACACCTGACGACAGCAGCAATCTCCGCAGCCGAATCGTCGGAGCCCTGGTGGGAGCCAGCAATAACCACACCACCCTGATGTACTGCGGCGTTGTCAACGCGCCATGCCGATCTCGGGGCCGCGGACAGTCGGGCAAACTGATGTCGATAACCGCCCTTCAGTCTGACTGTGGCCGTATTGTACCCGGAGCAGTTCGCGACTCCTTGCGCGCGGAGGATTACCAGGTGCCCGGCGCCGGCTCGCCACTGTGGCTCGGCAACGGCTCCGCTGGGCCCGTTGTGGCCCTTTCCGCCCGGCCCCGCCCCGAATGGCGACTTGTCTGAGCACTCCCCCAGAACATGGTCCGTCGACCACGCGGTGCGCGAAGGTGTCCCGCTCACCGCTGCTGCGCCGCGAGTCCTTCCGGCAGATCCGCGCGGTTGACCAGCCAGGGGTGCTCCAGGAGTTGCTTGGCGTTGCGGTTCCGCCCCAGGCTCCACTTGTAGTGCCAGGCGAGGAAGAAGGTCGTCTTGGGGAAGTGCTTCTGGACGCCGTTTATGAAGCGCGTGTAATCGTAGTCGCCCGGCGGGTTGTGCGGGCCGTGCGGAGCGACCCCGGAGGCGCATGCGCTAATCCCCATCGCACTGGGAGCCCCCCGCCGTCGAATCCAGCATCGGGGTCGATGCAGGTGTATGTGGACTGGGCCCCCGCGCTGGGCCCTGGGTTGGACCATGCGGGGGACCAAAGACATGACTGTGAGTCGTAAAGATTCGCCCCATAGGCGCCGAGGGAGGCTTGGTTCCGTCCGCGGCGTTTCACCATTATTGCTCGATGGTCAAGCCCGCTGCGACTCCGCCGGGGTCGATCCTAGGGCAGATTGCGGAGTCCGTAACGCGTGTAATGCCAAGTAGTTGCACGAAGTTTTCTGCGGCCGGCGTGCCCCTTTTCGCCCGTTCTTGGAGCCGGGGCGGAAACCGGCCCGCGGGCTCCGCGCTTGGCGATGGCCACCGCGGGAGCTGTCGCGGCAAGAGGATCGCGTCGCCATGCGCTATTTTAACACCCGGGATTGACTTCTGGTTTGCGGCGGCTGAATAATCTTCTTGAATATAAATCCCCTTGATCGGAGAGACGAGGCGTGAAATCGCGGAGTGTTTGTCTGCTGGCCTGCGGCTGTAGCGGTTTCCTGCTTTGCCTGGTTGGCTGCGAGCGCCGGTCGCCGCACGTAGCGCCGCCGGAAGCGCCCGTGGCGACCGTCAGCCGGCCCGTCGCCCGCCAGGTAACCGACTACGTCGATTTCACCGGCCGCACCCAGGCGGTGAACTCGGTCAACGTGGTCGCGCGTGCGAACGGCTATCTGGTCGAGGAGCCCTTCAAGGAGGGATCGGATGTCAAGAAGGGAGATCTGCTCTGTGAGATCGATCCCCGGCCCTACCAGGCCCAGTACGATCAGGCCGCAGCCCAGGTAAACCTCTATAAGGCGCAACTCAAGCTGGCCGAGGTGACGTTGGCGCGGGACGAGCAACTGCTGCATAGCACGCTCGGGGCGGTCAGTGCCCAGCAACTCGACCAGGACCGCGCCGCGGCCGACCAGGCGGATGCCCAGGTCAAAACCGCGCTGGCCAGCCTGGCGGTCTACAAGCTCAATCTGGATTTCTGCAAGGTGACCTCGCCCATCGACGGGCAAGTGAGCCGCTATTACCTCACGCTCGGCAACCTCGTTACCCAGGACCAGACCTTGCTGACCACCGTCGTTTCGCTCGATCCCATGTATGCCTATGTCGACGTCGACGAACCGACCGTGCTGCGGGTGCGGCGGGCCATTAACGCAGGTCTGATCATGCCCTACGCCACCGGGCAGATTCCCATCCTCATGGGACTGCAGGGTGAAGAAGGCTTTCCCCGCAAAGGGGTCGTCGACTTCGTCAATAACCAGGTCAATCCTACCACGGGCAGTATTCTGGCGCGAGGGAGATTCGATAATCCTCTGCCGCCTGGCGGCCGCCGATTGCTGTTGCCCGGCATGTTCGTGCGGATCCGTCTGCCGATCGGGCAGCCGCACCCGGCCCTGCTGGTCGTCGATCGCGCCATCTTGTCGGACCAGGACTTGAAGTTCGTCTACGTGGTTGACGCCCAGACCAAGAAGGTCCAGTCTCGCCGCGTCACGACAGGGTCGCTGGAGAGCGACGGGCTACGCGTCATCACGGACGGATTGAACGCGGACGACCTGGTCGTTGTCGGCGCGTTGCAGCAAGTTCGTCCCGATACGGAGATCCAGACCGAGCCGATCTCCATGCTTTCGCTGCTGCCAGGGCGCGAGGCGAAGAACGGTAAAGCGGCGGCGGCCGCCAAGGCGGACACAAAGGCGACGGGCACGGCGACGATCGTGCTTTCCGCCCTGGGCGCGGACGTCGATACGGCCGAATCGAATCTGACCTACACCTGGGCGGCGACCACCGTACCCAAAAGTGCGGCTGCGCCCACCTTCAGCGTCAACGGCAGCAACGCGGCCAAGAATACGACGGCCACGTTGAACAAGGCAGGAACCTACGGCTTCACGGTAACGATCGCCGATTCCGGCAGGCTCTCGGTCACCAGCAGTGTCAGCCTGGCGGTGCCCCAGACCCTGGCGACCATCGCCGTCAGCCCGGCAGCGGCGACCGTCAACCCTGAGGCGACGCAACCGTTCACGGCCACGGGCCACGACCAATTCGGCAGCCCCTTGGCGACGCAGCCGCGGTTTGCCTGGACGACGACGGTGGGGAAAATCAGCGAGGAGGGGGTGCTCACGGCGCAGAACTCGCCCGGCAAGGGGACGGTCACGGCCACGAGCGGCACGCTCCATAATGCGAGCGACGTGACGGTGACAAACCATGTCCCTACGGTGGCCATGCCCGCCAGTGCCACGCTCAAGCCATGATCTCGCACTTCTTCATCGATCGTCCGATCTTTGCCACGGTGCTGTCGATCATCATCACTTTGACGGGCGGGATCGCGCTTTTCAGCCTGCCGATCGCGCAGTACCCGCAGATCACGCCGCCCTCCATCTCCGTCTCGATCGCCTATCCGGGCGCCAGCGCGCAGATCGTGGCCGACACGGTCGGCGCGCCAATCGAGCAGCAAGTCAACGGCGTGGAAAACATGTTGTACATGTCCTCGCAGTCGGGCAACGACGGCAGCTACTCGTTGTCGGTCACGTTTGACGTCGGCACGAATCTGAACACGGCCCTGGTCATGGTGCAGAACCGCGTGATGCTGGCGATGCCCTTGTTGCCCACCGAGGTCCAGAATCAAGGGATCCAGATCCGCAAGCGCACGCCCGACATCTTGATGATCGTCAGCCTCTACAGTCCGGACCACCGTTACAACGACCTGTATTTGAGCAACTACGCCATGATCCACTGCCGGGACGAACTGCTGCGAGTGGGCGGCGTCTCGGACGTCAATATTTTCGGCGAGCGCGACTACAGCATTCGCGTCTGGCTCGATCCGCAGAAGATGGCCGCCTTGGGGATCAATGCCGGCGACGTGGCGGCCGCCATCCGCAGCCAGAATCTCGACGTGCCCGCCGGGCAAATCGGCGCGCCGCCGGCCGCCGCCAGCCAGCCGTGGGAGATTCCCATCGACGCACTGGGCCGCCTCAGCGAGCCGGAGCAATTCGGCAACATCATCGTGAAGGCCGGTCAGAGCAGTTTCGTGCCCATGTCCGCGGTGGTAGCCGGCCCCGTCCAGAACTCGGTGGCCGCGGTAGCCCACTCGACGGCCAATCCTCTTCTCACCGCCACAAGCATCGCCACTGCGGCGAATTCCGGCGTAGGCATGACGGCCATCGCCGCCCTAATCAGCGGCACGGGCAGCACGAGCGCGGCCACCTCGACGACGTCGGGGACGACCTCGGGCGGCGGGACGACCGGCGGAGGTGCCACCAGCAAGACAGGCGTTGCCACCGCTAGCGTGCCCCCGGCGGTGCCGGAAACGATCAGCAGCGGCGTGATGCCGGCCCTCAATAGCTCGGCGAGCGACACCAGCGGTCCGGCGTCGAGTTCCGGCCCCGCGATCCTCCTCCGCCCGCTGCGGCCGTCGGCCGGCATTGTCCGCCTCCGCGACATCGCCCGCGTGGAAATGGGGGCCCTCAACTACAGCCAGGCGCAGACGTTTGATGGCAATCAATCGGTGGGAATTGCCGTCTTTCAACTCCCCGGCACGAACGCCCTGGACGTTGCCGACCGCGCGAAGCTCACGATGGCGGAATTGAAGAAGCGTTTCCCCCCGGGAATCGATTACCAGATCGCCTACGACACCACGCTCTTCATCAGCGAGTCGGTCGCCGACGTGGTCAAGACCTTGTTCGAGGCCGTGGCCCTGGTCGGCCTGGTGGTGCTCGTCTTCCTGCAAAACTGGCGGAGCGTGCTGATCCCCATGATCTCCGTGCCGGTGGCCATCGTCGGCACCTTCGCCGCCATGGCCGTGGTGGGCTTCAGCTTGAACAATATCTCGCTGTTCGGGTTGGTGCTGGCGATCGGCATCGTCGTGGACGACGCGATCGTGGTTGTGGAGAACGTCGATCGCTGGTTGGAACACGGCCTGCCGCCGCGCGAGGCCGCGCGGAAGGCCATGACCGAGGTCACGGGCCCGATCATCGCCGTGGCCCTGGTGCTTTGCGCGGTGTTCGTGCCCTGCGCGTTCATCAGCGGAATCACCGGCCGATTTTTCAAGCAGTTCGCGGTGACGATCGCCGTTTCCACGGTCTTCTCGGCCATCAACTCGCTGACGCTCAGCCCCGCCCTGGCCGCGATCCTGCTGGGCAGGAGAGGGCCCGGCCCTGCGGGGAACGGGGGGCACCCGCTTGCGGGTCGTGCCGTTCCGCCAGACCCGGATCAAAACGCTGACCCGGAACGGCACGGAGGCCGTTCCCTACCGGGCGGATTGTCTGCGCTGCTACGCCCCGTGTCGCTGGTGCTGGACCTGTTTTGCCGCGGATTCAACGCCACCTTCGCTCGAACCACGGCCGCGTATGCCTGGAGCGCGGGAAAACTGCTGCGCCTGAACGTCGTGGTCCTACTAATGTACGCGGCACTCCTGGCGTTGACCTATGGGGTGTTCAATCAGGCGCCCCGGGGCTTTGTCCCGCAACAGGACCAGGGCCGGGTCATCGCCAGCATCCAACTCCCCGACGCCGCGTCGCTGAATCGTACCCAGGAAGTGCTCGCCGAGGCCGCGAAGATCGCTCAGGGCGACCCCAACGACCGCGAACACTACCCCGGCGTTCCCGGCGTCGCGCACACGATCACCACGGCCGGCTCGTCGTTCGCGGTAGGGGTCAACGGCTCGAACTTCGGTTCGATGTTCATCACGCTGGACCCCTTCGACCAGCGCCGCAGCCCGGAGCTTCGCGATACGGTGATCATGGACCGCCTCAGCCGGGCATGGTCCAAAAAGATCAAGGACGCGAAGGTCGTGGTCTTCGGCGCGCCGCCGGTCCCGGGCCTGAGCGTCGCGGGCGGATTCAAGCTCATCGTCGAGGATCCCAGCGGACTGGGATTAACAATCCTGGAAACGCAAACCAACGACCTGGTCGATAAGCTGGCCGCGGCGCCGGGCCTGACGCGCGTAACGACCCAGTTCAGTTCCAAGACGCCGCAGCTCTTCATGGACATCGACCGGCCCAAGACGGCCGCCCTGGGCGTTTCCTTCAGCGACGTGAACCAGACGCTGGGGATCTATCTCGGATCGCTGTACGTCAACAGTTTCAACGCCTTCGGCCGCCATTGGCAGGTAAATGCTCAGGCGGAGGGCGCCTACCGCCAGCAGGTCTCGGACATCAATCTGCTGGAGGTCCGCAACAATCAAGGGCAGATGGTGCCGCTGGGCACCTTGACCAGCATGCGCGGGATCGGAGGGCCGATTTTCGTCTACCGCTACAACGGTCGCACGGCATCCTCGATCACCGGCAGCTTGAAACCCGGGGTCAGTTCCGGCGAGGTCATTCACATCGTCGCACGCACGGCCGACGAGACGCTGCTGCGCTCCATAAGAACTGAATGGACCGAATTGATGTTCATGCAGATCCGCGACGGCGACACCACGCTGGCCGTGTTCTCGTTGGCCGTGATGTGCGTCTTTCTCGCCCTCTCCGCGCTCTACGAAAGCTGGGCTTTGCCGCTGGCGGTGATCCTGGTGGTGCCCCTGTGCCTGCTCTCTTCCATTGCCGGCGTGCTGGCGAGCCACGGCGTGGTCGACATCTTTGTGCAGATCGGCCTGGTGGTTTTGGTGGGACTGGCCTGCAAGAATTCGATCCTCATCGTCGAGTTCGCCAGGGACTTGCACGCGGCGGGGCGGCCCCGCTACGAGGCCACGCTGGAGGCCTCGCGGCTGCGGCTGAGGCCGATCCTGATGACGTCGTTCTCCTTCATCCTGGGCGTGGTCCCCCTGGTGATCGCCACGGGCGCGGGGTCCGAGATGCGGCGCTCGCTAGGAACGGCCGTCTTCAGCGGCATGATCGGCGTGACCTTCTTCGGAATCTTCCTGACCCCCGTCTTCTTCTACGTCATTAGTGGAATCGGCGAAATGCCGATGTTCTCCACGCCGCGCATGCGCCGGCTCGGCTTTGCGCTGGTTGTTCTGCTCAACGTCCTGTTGCTCGGCTTGCCAGCGCTCCTGCTGATCCTGCTGGGGAAGGCTATGCGGCCGCCACCGCCGGCAGCCACCCCGCCCGACGACACTCCCAGAGCGCAGGGCAAGCCATGATTTCCCACTTTTTCATCGACCGCCCGATCTTCGCCTCCGTGTGCTCGATCGTCTTCGTGCTGGCCGGGGGCGTGGCCGTGGTCACGCTCCCGGTAGCGCAATATCCGGAGGTCACTCCGCCCACCGTGCTGGTCACGGCGCTTTATCCGGGGGCCAACGCCTACACGGTCCGCGACGTCGTCGCCGCGCCGATCGAAGAATCGGTCAACGGCGTGGAAGGCATGATGTACATGTCTTCCCAGTCGACCAACGACGGCGCCTACCGCCTGGCCGTGACCTTCAAGATGGGCATGGATTCGGACATGGCCCAGGTACTGGTGCAGAACCGCGTCTCGCTGGCCCTGCCGGTGATTCCGACCCTCGTCCAGAACGAGGGCATCAACGTCAAGAAGGTCTCACCCAGCACGATGATGATCGTGAACCTGATCGCCAAGGACGAGAAGAAATACGATGCCACCTTCTTGAGCAATTACGCCACGATCTACATCCGCGACGAATTGGGGCGGCTGCCGGGCGTGGCCGACGTGACCTACTTCGGCCAGCGCGATTACAGCCTGCGGGCCTGGATCGATCCCGACAAGCTGGCCGCCATGGGTCTCACGGCCGCCGACGTCGTGGCGGCCATCGCCCAGCAGAACCTGCAGGTCGCCGCCGGCCAAATCGGCCAACAGCCCGTCCCCAAGGGCCAGCAGTTCCAACTGACCATCAACACCTTGGGCCGGCTCACCGGCGCGGACCAGTTCGGTGACATCATTGTCAAGGCCGGATCCGGAGGGCAGGCGGCGGCCAACGGCAGCCAGACTCAAGGCAGTGGCGCGGGGACCTCGACCGGCAGTGCGGGCCCGCGCGCGGATTCCGCCGGCAGTACGCCGACCGACACCCAGACGTTGCCGCCGGCGACCGGCATCGTCCGGCTGAGAGACGTGGTGGCCCGGGACGCGAAGGGCAAGCCGCGCGTCGAGTTGGGCGCGCAGCAATACGAACAGTCCTGCACGTTGGACGGCAAGCCGAGCGTGGCGCTCTCGATCTACCAGCTCCCCGGTTCCAACGCCTTGAAAACCGCGAAGCAGGTCTATGACAAGATGAAGGAGCTCAGAGGCCGCTTCCCGGACGGCGTGGAGTACAAGATCGTTTACGATACCACGCCCTTCATCCAGGAGTCGGTCAACGAGGTCTTCTACACGCTCCTGGCCGCGATCGTCCTGGTGGCCATCGTGGTGCTGGTGTTCCTGCAGAACTGGCGGGCGGCCCTGATTCCCCTGATTGCCGTGCCCGTGGCAATCGTCGGCACCTTCGCCTTCATGGCGGCGCTGGGCTACTCGCTCAACAACCTGTCGCTCTTCGGCCTGGTCTTGGCGATCGGCATCGTCGTGGACGACGCGATCGTGGTTGTGGAGAACATCCAGCGCTGGCTGGAGCAAGGGATGGGCTCGCGCGAGGCGGCGCACAAAGCCATGGACGAAGTGACCGGGCCGGTCATCGCCATCGCCCTCGTGCTCTTCGCGGTCTTCGTGCCGGCCGCCTTTCTGGGAGGGATCACGGGCCAGTTCTTCCGGCAATTCGCCGTGACCATCGCCGTTTCCACCGTGATTTCCGCCTTCAACTCGCTGACGCTCAGTCCGGCCTTGGCCGCCATCCTGCTGCGGCCGCACGGCGCCAAGCGTGATCCGCTGACCTGGCTCCTGGACCTGCTCCTGGGCTGGTTCTTCCGCTTGTTCAATTTCGTTTTCGGCGCCAGCACGGCCCTGTATGTCCGCATGGTGGCGGGCCTCTTGCGCGTCAGCCTGCTGGCCCTGCTGGTCTACGCCGGCCTGCTGGGGTTGACCTATTGGCAATTCAACCGCGCTCCGGCGGGCTTCATCCCCCAGCAGGACAAGGGCTACCTGGTCCTCAACGCGCAGTTGCCGGATTCGGCCTCGGTGGAACGCACGCAGCGGATCATGCAGCGAATCGAAGACCTGGCCCAGCATACGGACGGGGTGGCCCATACCGTGGGCATTTCCGGCCAGTCGCTGATCGCCGGCGCCAACGCGCCGAACCTGGGCTCGATGTATGTCATGCTCGCCGACTTTTCCCAGCGCCGCGATGCGGCGCGGAGCGCCGACGCCATCTCGAAGGCGCTGTTGGACCAGTGCCGGCAAGTGCAGGGGGCGATCGTCAGCGCCTTCGGACCGCCGCCCATCGACGGCCTGGGCACCACGGGCGGTTTCAAGTTGATCGTGGAGGACCGCGGCGATCTGGACCTCGGGGCCCTGCAGCGGGTCGGCGATCAGATCGCCGACCGGGGCAACCGCACGGAGGGACTGCACGGCCTGTTCAACAGCTCCCGCGCCAATACGCCCTGGCTCCGCCTCGAGATCGACCGCGACAAGTGCATGACCTTGGGCGTGTCGGTCAGCGACCTCTTCGCCGCCTTGCAGATCAATCTCGGTTCGTACTACGTGAACAACTTCAACGAGTTCGGCCGCACCTGGCAAGTCAACGTCCAGGCCGATCAGCAATTCCGCGACCAGGTCGACAAGATCCTGCAACTCCAGGTGCGGAACAACCAGGGACAGATGATCCGCATCGGCACGTTCATGGAGGTCAAGAACAGCAGCGGGCCGGTGATGGTCATGCGCTACAACTTGTACTCCGCCACCGCCATTAGCGGCAACGCTGACCCGGACATCAGCTCGGGCCAGGCGATCGGGCTGATGCAGAACATTGCCGACGACGAATTCAAGCGCGCCGCGCCTTCCTTGGCCTACGACTGGACCGAACTGACCTATCTGCAGCTTCAGGCGGGCAATGCCGCGATCTATGTTTTCGCCTTGGGCGTGGTGTTCGTCTTCCTGGTGCTGGCGGCCCAGTACGAAAGCTGGTCGCTGCCCCTGGCGGTGATCCTCGTCGTGCCCATGTGCCTCTTGTTTTCCATCGCAGGCGTCGTGATGGCCGGCATGGAGGTCAACATCTTCACGCAGATCGGTTTCGTGGTGCTGGTCGGACTGGCCAGCAAGAACGCCATCCTGATCGTCGAGTTTGCCAAGCAGCAGCAGGAGCAAGGCAAGCCCCGGCGGGAGGCCACGCTGGAGGCCAGTCGCCTCCGCTTGCGGCCGATCTTGATGACCTCGTTCGCCTTCATCTTTGGCGTCATTCCCCTGGTCGTGGCCCACGGGGCCGGGGCCGAGATGCGCCAGGCCCTGGGCCTGGCCGTCTTTGCCGGCATGCTCGGTGTGACCCTCTTCGGCATCTTTTTGACGCCCGTGTTCTTCTATTTCATCCGGGCCGTGAGCGATCGCTGGACAGGTCGTTCCTCAGTTCCGGCCGAAGAGTAACTTCCCGATTGGGGTGGCATGCCACCCATAGATCACCAATTGGGTGAGACACTACACTGGTGCATGACATGGTATGCCGCGAAGGCGATCGAGGATGGGGCATTGCTGGTTGCGGGCAGCCGTTGTCTGCGAACCGTCGCCAAGATAAGCCGCCGGGGGCGGACTCTGCGGTCCGCGAGGCAATCCTATCGGCACGGTCCCACAAACGTGGCCTCGTCACGACTTTTCGGGAGGTCGGTTTCCGAGACGGCAAGACAGGATTGCCGCGCTGCGGGTTTGCTCGAACCTCCAAGTGGTGAAACACTGTCGCGGAAAGTGAACCTTTTTTGACGCGGCCACACTGAGCACTTTCGATGCACCGGTCGATTTGACCGACGCGGTTCGCGTAGCGGAGAATCCAGAGACGCTCGGTATTTAGCGGCATCAACTCAAGACCCTTTAGTGGGGTCCTGGGATTTTCCGCATGGTAGGGCCAAGTGCATCTTTTTCCCGTACAAGGGTTGACGGCTGATGTAAGTGAGTGTACACTTACCATAAACCGGGAAAGGAAGATTCCATGAAGAAATCCGCGAAAATGCCGAGCGCGGATCGGCGCACAGCCATCATCAGTGCGGCCCAGAGGATTTTTGTCGAAAAGGGATTCGATCGAACGACCACACGCTCGCTGGCGGAGGCGGCGGGCGTCTCGGAGGCGCTTTTATTCAGGCACTTTCCCAGCAAGGAAGCCCTCTATTCCGCCATCCAGATGTCCTGCTTCAAGGAAGAGGACGCGAAATTCGCCGAGCGTTTGCAGTCACTGGAGCCATCTACGACAGCCCTGGTGTTTTGGGTCAGTGATCTAGTGTCGCACATTCTGGCACGGTCGCGCGGCGACGAGGGGCTTCTGTTTTTCCGCCTTGTTCTTCGCAGCCTCATGGATGAGGGCGAGTTCAGCCGGCTGGCAATCCAGGGAGGGCCGTCCCGATGGGTCAAGAAGGTCGAAGAGTGCATCGAGGCGGCAAACCGTGCAGGCGACATGCTCGATCGCCCGGTTCGGGCGAATCTGGCAGGTTGGATGGTCCATCAACTGATTACCGGGATCATGCTCCACAACCTGCCGCACGAGGCGGTGATCGACTACGGAGTGTCGCATGAGGAACTCGTGAAACAGGTCGTCTGGTTCTGCCTGCGCGGCATGGGGCTGAAGGAAGAGGCGATCCGGCGCTGTTGCGAATCCGAGGAACGTCCATGAAACGAGCATTCGCAATTCTAGCTTTGTTTGGCCTGGCAGGGGGCGGCGTGGCCTATTATGCCAGGCACACCGCTGGCAATTCCCGGACCGTGTATCGCCTGACGACGATCCAGCGGGGCGACGTGGCCCCAACCATTAGTGCAACCGGAACCTTGGAGGCGGAGGACTTCATTAACGTCGGCGCCCAGGTGGCCGGACTCATCGTGAGTTTCGGCAAGGATATCCAAGGCAAGCAAATCGATTTCAATTCGGTGGTCGAGAAGGACATGCTGTTGGCGAACATCGATCCGGTGCCCTATCAAGCCGCAGTCGCCCAGGCCACGGCCATGCTGGAAAAATCGCAGGCCGACTTGGCGCAGTACGAGGCGAAGGTCGTGCAGACAAGACAGGAGTTGAAGCGGGCGGAAAGTCTCCGCACCAAGAGCGCAATTGCCGAAACGGACTACGACACCGCCGTGCTGAATTACAAAATGGCGGTCGCCAGCGTCGCAGTGGCCAAGGCGACCATCAAGGCGGACAAGGCCTCGCTTGACGTAGCCAAGACGAATCTCGGCTATACGGCGATCAAGTCGCCCGTGCGCGGCACGATCATCGACCGCCGCGTCAACATCGGCCAAACCGTGGTCGCCAGCTTGAGCGCCCCCAGCATTTGCTTGATTGCCAAGGACCTGCGACGCATGCAGGTTTGGGCGTTGGTCAACGAGGCCAACATCGGACGGATTTATCCGAACATGCCCGTCCAGTTCACCGTCGATGCCCATCCGAAAGACACCTTTCGTGGCAAGGTCATTCAGATACGAATGAACGCGCAGATGACTTCCAACGTCGTCAACTATATGGTCATCATCGAGACCGACAATCTCGAGGGTAAGCTGTTCCCCTACATGACGGCGAGTGTTTCGTTCGAAGAGCCTAAGCGCATCGGTGTGCTGGTGGTTTCCAACGCGGCGCTCCGTTGGAAACCGAAATCGGCGGCGGCTGTGCAAACGATCGACAGCAAAACAGGCGAACAGCACTGTCTTTGGGTGGTGGGCAGCGACGCCTCCCCCGAGCCGCTCGATGTCGAGGTTGGTCCCACGGACGGAACCGCGACCGAAGTGCACGGCGAACATGTACACGAAGGAATGAAAGCGATTCTCGGAATCCAGAGCGGTGAAAACGCCATGCACGAGGAAGAGGCCGGCGGCGAAGGCAAATCGAACATGCCGTTCATGCCGAAGTTTCCCCAAAAGGGTCCGCCCAAGGGGCCGGGCGGTCCTCCGCCGACCTAAGCAGCAAGAGACACGACGATGGAACTTGTTCGGCTGGAAAACCTGCACAAGACCTATTACTTGGGCGAAGTCGACGTGCCCGTGCTGCGCGGCATTTCGCTGACCATCCAGCGTGGAGAAATGGTGGCCTTGATGGGCGCTTCCGGCTCCGGCAAGACTACGCTGATGAATATTCTCGGGTGTCTGGACCACCCCAGCTCAGGCCGATATTGGTTCGATGGCCGGGAGATGAGCCAACTTGCGCCGAATGAGCGGGCCTTGGTGCGCGCCGCGAAGCTCGGCTTCGTGTTCCAGAGCTTCAATCTGCTGCCGCGAACTTCGGCGCTGCAAAACGTGCTGATGCCGCTCGACTATGCCGTAGAGCGGTGTTCTGGTGCCGAGGCCCGGCAATGGGCCCGCGAGCTGTTGGACCGCGTGGGGCTGTTGGATCGGGCCTGCCACGAGCCGTCGCAAATGTCGGGCGGACAGCAGCAGCGGGTGGCCATCGGCCGCTCGCTGGTCAACCGGCCCATGCTCCTCCTGGCCGACGAGCCGACGGGCAACCTCGATTCGCGCACCAGCGTCGAAATCCTGCGGATGTTCCAACGGCTCAACGCCGAGGGCATCACCGTCGTCCTGGTCACCCACGATTCCAACGTGGCCGCCTACGCCGACCGAACGATCCATATCGCCGATGGTCTGGTTGAAGGCGACACGGCGGACAGGAACGGCCGGAAACCGCAACCCGCCGTGACGGAGGCGGCAGCGGACGCGGCTCTTTCGGAGGTGAAGCCCTTACTCGACCAGACAGCCGTAATGTCCAACGGGAGAAACGGCGGGACGTTGCTTCCGGCTACCTGGCGAACTGCGCTGGTCGCGGTGCGGCGCAACAAGATGCGATCAACCCTGTCGGCGCTGGGCGTCATCATTGCTGTGGCGGCCGTCATCGCCATGACGGAGATCGGCCAGGGATCGAAGGCGGTCTTGCAGAAGAAGATCGCCAGCATGGGCGCGAACATGCTGATAATTTTGCCGGGGGCGACTACCACCAGCGGCGTGAACATGGGCGCCGGCAGCATGACAACGCTCACCCCTGACGATGCCGATGAAATCCTGCGGCAGTGCCCAGCCGTGGCGGCCGTGGCGCCCAACGTGCGCGCCCGATCGCAGATCATCCACGGCAGTTACAACAGCGTGCCCAACCAGATCAGCGGCACGACGCCGGCCTATCTGCTCATTCGCGACTGGGAGGATATGGCCGAGGGAGCGATGTTCACCGAGTTCGACGTGCGGAGTTGCAACACGGTATGCGTGATCGGCGCCACGGTCAAGAAGGCGTTGTTTCCCCATGAACCCGCGCTCGGCAAGGAAATTCGCATGAACAACGCTCCTTTTCGGGTCATCGGCGTGTTGGCCAAGAAGGGGGCCAACATGATGGGCCAGGATCAAGACGATATCGTGCTGGCCCCGTGGACAACCGTCAAGTATCGCGTCAGTGGCTCCATGCTGGCCAACACGAACCAGAGTTCCAGCGCCAGCGGCGAATCCTCCTCGACCAGCGATGCGGTCAATACGCTGAGCAACCTGTATCCCACGGCCGCCAGCCTGTATCTCAATCGTACGGCGGTGCAAGCCGCCGACGCGCCGTTGTCGGTGCGGATGGCCAACGTCGACGTAATTCAGGCCAAGGCACGTTCCTCGGAACGGATCGAGGAGGCCATCGAACAGATGACCGCCTTGTTGCGGGAACGCCACCATTTGCGCGAGGGTCAGGAAGACGATTTCGACATCCGCAGCATGGCCGAGATGACCGACATGATGTCGTCCATCACCAAATCGATGAGCGATTTGCTGTTGGCGGTGGCCCTGATCTCGCTGGTCGTCGGCGGGGTGGGCATCATGAACATCATGCTGGTCTCTGTGACCGAGCGAACCCGCGAAATCGGGCTTCGCATGGCCGTCGGCGCACGAAGCCATCACATCCTCCGGCAGTTTCTCGTCGAGGCCATTGTGCTGTGCCTCGTCGGCGGCGCCATTGGAATCTTCGTGGGCCGACTCACGTCGATCACGGTGAGATACTTCACGTGCTGGCCCATCGAAGCGTCGGTATCGATGATCGCAGCCGCCGTGGCGGTTTCGGTAGGCGTCGGCCTCGTGTTCGGCTTCTATCCCGCCTGGAAAGCGTCGCGGTTGGACCCGATCGAAGCCCTGCGGTATGAGTGAGTGACCCTGTGCGCCAAATCGCCTCATTGTGCCTCGGTTTGACACACGACGCGCTTTCTCGAGAATCATGTATCTCTTCGTGTGGTTGTCCCAGGTTTTCCGTAAAGCCGTCGGAACGGCCATGTTTCTGATTCAGTGCAGAAAACCACCCTTTGATGACACGCACCTGGGAGCGGTATCGCCCGGCCCCGCCATGTGGCCGACCCCGTGACCGGTTGATAGTCCGCTCCTATGCCGGCCGTCCCGGGCAGACTCTATCTCCATTGCCAAGCCCCCGGCGCTGGCTAGCCCCTGTCGCTCGGCAACGGCCTGACGGGACCGCTCATGGCCCATTCCGGCAGATCCGCGCGGTTGACCAGCCAGGGGTGCTCCAGGAGTTGCTTGGCGTTGCGGTTCCGCCCCAGGCTCCACTTGTAGTGCCAGGCAAGGAAGAAGGTCGTCTTGGGGAAGTGCTTCTGGACGCCGTCGAGGAAGCGCGGATAGTCGTAGTTGCCCGGCGGGTTGTGCGGGCCGTGCGGACCGAACTCCGTAAAGCCAAAGGGCTTGGGCAGCTTGGCCACGGCGTCGTAGCCCCGGATGTGCTGCGGATCGACGAAATCGGTGTAGGCGTCCAGCCCGACGATGTCCACGTACTGGTCGCCGGCATAATAGGCCGCCGTCTTGTCGCCGTGGTTGGGCGAATAGACCCACAGCAGGTTGTCGAGGCCCTTGGTCTTGGCGAAGTAGTCGAACATGTGCCGCCAGACGCGGATGAACGTGTCGGGCTCCTTGGCGCCCCACCAGAACCAGTCGCCGTTCATCTCGTGGAACGGCCGCCAAAGGACCACCACGCCGGCATCCTGTAACTCCTTCAGCCCGGCGGCCATGATGTCGAGTTCCTTCATCCAGCGGTCGTGGGCCTCGTTGCCGGGCGTAAGGATCTGTTTCAAGTCGCCACCCTTCTCCCACGGGCCGCGGCTCTTGGGGTTGGCCGGGTTGTAGAGGTGCGCGGAGATGGTGACCAGACCGCCTTGCTTGGCATATTCGATCGCCACGCGGTTGACGGTCTTGTACTCCAGGCCGCCTTTGGCGAAGTCGGCGTAGTCCAGGCCGATCATCGCCGGCCAATGGCCCGTCTTCTCGTGGACCTCCGCGCACATCGCAAGTTTGGCGGTGGGGCCGGCATCGGTGAACTGCCCGGAGAGCAAGCGTTTGTCGGCCCGCTGCGGCAGGCCCTCCAGGTAGTTGAGAATGGCCCGGGCCTGGGCGTTGGCCTTGGGATTGGCGGGCTCCAGGCCGTGGGCCGCGGGGCTGCCCAGAAGCAGTAGCATGGCGACGATAAATGGAAGTTGTCTCACAAGTCTCTCCGTCTTGGTGAGGGTGATCGGAGCGCTGTCTCGTGTTCCGATTATTCTCGAGCGGACACGAAGGTCACTTGCCTGCCCGGTAAGGATATAGTGCGTAGCCCACCGCGCGGCAGGCTTGGATTGTTTCGGGGTAGGGCGTGTCGCAGATGTCGAGGAAGCCGATCTGGTAGTTCTCGCCGTCGCCGCGGCCGGTGGTGGCCTGGTCGCCGTATTGGAACCAGTGGGTGCCGACCAGGAGCGGGTTCTTCAGGGCGCTGCGGACATACTCCTGGTAGGCCGCGGCCCGCTCTTGCTGGCTGGCCGTGGGGACCAGGCCCGTGTGGAACATGCCGCGGTCGAGGGCCCCGAAATGGAACTCGCCGATGATCAGCGGCCGGTCGATGCCCGGGGGCAGACGCAACTCGGCTATGCTCCGCTGGTAGCGGTTGAAGCTGATCACGTCGCAGTATTTGCCCGAGGCGCGCACGGCCAGGTCGTTGGCCCAGGCGAAGCGGCAGCCGAGGTACAGCCCCTGCGGGTCGGCTTCCTTGACCGCCTGGCGGCAGACGCGGAAGAACTGCTCGGCCGTGCGGGTGTAGAAGGCGGCCAGGTCGTCGTGGGCCTTCCTGGCGTCGGGCGGTGTGCGGCCCTCGGCCAGCGCGGCCCACGAGGCGTGGCGCGTGCCCCAGGCGGCGTTGAGCCGCTCGATCTGGCCGTACTTGGCCTGCAAGTCGGCGAGGAACTCTTTCTTGGCCGGCTGGTCGGCGGGCGAGGCTAGCGCGGCCGAGGCCAGCGAGGTCTCGTCGCCCCAGCTCAGCTCGTTGCCCAGGAAGTACCCCAGGCACCAGGGATCGCCCACCGCCCGGCTGCCCTGGGTGGCCATCCCCTGGCGGGCCGACTGGGCGAAACTCGCGTCGAAGGGGTCGGAGAATTTTCCCCAGTAGCCCGCGCTGCCCTCGATGACGCGGCCGCCAACGTGCACCGTGGCCACGTAGGGCGTCTTGCGGAGCCCGGTGACCGACTGGTCGGACCAGTTGCCGATCGTGTTCAGCCCCCAGCTTCGCAGCCGGACGTGGACGTTGGCGGCCGAGGCCCGATTCCAGTCGTTGCCGAATTTGCGCCACAGGTTGGCCCCGGTGAAGTTGAAGGTCTCGTAGCTCTTGCCCTGATAGTAGCCGTGCGGGGCCCAATTGCCATGGCCGTAGAAACTTCCCAGCGGGTCGCTCTTGGCCGGCAGGGCGGCGAACCAATGCTCGCGGTCGGTGGTGGGCGTGGCGTTCTCCATCCGCACGCAGTCGATGCCGTGCGACCAGAACAGCCGGCCCTCGGGGTCCACGAGCCACCACTTCCCGTCGCGCTTCTCGACGCGGAAGCGGCCCGAGGCCGCCAGTTGCGGCCCGGCCTGCCAGCCGCCGTACTGATTCCAGCCGTCCGGCGCGGGGTGGCCGGCCAGGTCCTCGGCTTCGGCCTGCTTTCGGGCGGCGAAGTCGGCGGCCGTGTGGATCTTGCCCGGCCAGTCCTTATGCACGTACTGCCCGAAGGCGTCGATCAGGGGAAACAGCCTTGCGGCCTCGGCCGGCGCCGACTCGCGATACACGCCGCCGGCCCGCACGTTGCTCACGAGAAAGCGGTGATCGGCCTTGGGACGCGGGACGAAGATCAGCAGCTTATCGACGTTGGCCGGGTCGATGCCGCCGTCAGCGCTCCATCCGCCCGGGAAGCCGCGCATGCCGAACAGTTTGCCCCGCAGTGCCTCGGGCATTTTGCGGGCCAGCACCACGCTTAGGGTCTTTTTCTCGGCGGGCTGCAAGCGGACTTGGCCCGTCAGGCAGCCCGCGACGCCGTCGGCCCCGGGGTTGTCTACGCGCAAGGCGACCTCGACCGGCCCGCGGCCGACATTCTCGACGTCGATCGCCACGCGCTCGCAGGCCGAGAGGTCCCAGCGGCCGCGGGGGGCGCGGAGCGTGATCCCCGGCCACTGGTCTTTGTGTCCCGTGGCGACCTCCAGGGCCCGGCCGCGAACCGACAGCTTGGCATCCCGGGCCTCGACCTGCGAGACGGCCAGCCCGGGATCGATGCGGAGCAGCAGCTCCTCGCCCGGCGATTCCACGCCCCAGGCCAGCAGGCCGATCAACACAGACAGCGAGTATCGAACATCCCGCTTTGGCCGGTACAACATGGAAAGACCCTTTGGTAAGCGGCGCGTTGCGAAAAAGCGACCTTCCCGAACGAAGGTCCACGCGGCCGATTCCCGCTTCAATAATTTACGACAGGTATCCCCCGTGGCGACTGGCCGCCAGACGGAGTACCGAATCCACCAGGGCCGGCGTCAGCTCGGAAGACGGTTGGGGCGAAACGCCGCTACGGTCGGAACCCGGCCACTGCCAATCGCTTCCCGGCGACGTGAACCACGCCAGGGCAGCGCGCGATTCGGCGCCGCCCGGCTTCGACGTTGTAGGGTGGGACAAGCGCAGCGCGGTCCCACCATGAATTGCCTGTAATCTCGGTGGGACTGCGCCGGGCTTGTCCCACCCTACAATTTGCTTGGACGCGGCGATACTCGGGCTACCCAAGGCCGGCACGATCTGGAGAGAGACATGCGAAGCGTCCGCCGCCGGTGCCGGCGAAGAAATCACCGGCGGCGTGGGCCAGGGGTCCGCCACGGCGAAGCCGGCCACATCCACATTCACCTCGTCCCAGGTAAGAAAACATTCGAAAGTCGTGCCGGGCGAATAGCCATACTTGGGGCCAAAGGGGTTGCATAGGGTGAAGAGGCCGCTGGTGCCGTCGTACGCGGCTACGCTGTAGTAGTGATCCCCCACCAGCCCCAGGTTCGTATCTTGGGGGGAAACGATGGCGGCTGAGACCGCCTGGTTAGTCTGCATGGCGTTGATCAGAATCGATTCGGTAAGACCGCCCAACCAGACGGTGCCCGCATTGCTGTAGATCGGGGTGCCGCGGCCCAGCACCGCAGCATCGACGACATCCGGCGTACCGCCATTTCCCATGCTGGCATAACCGGTATCGCACCACTGGGCATAGGCCTTCTCCGCCAGCGCGATCCACAATACGTTATTGGGATCGGTGGGAAAGTCGCCCATGCCCGAATAGGCCAAGATGATCCAGCCGTTATCGGAAAGGACGGGCAGCATGGAGTCGACCGTCACGTAGTCCGGCGTATAAGTGTCGTTGGCCGAATCGTGGGTGTAGAAGCGGACCGTCCAGGAGTGGAGCCCGGTCTTCCCGGTGACGCCATTATCGACGAACATGTTCTTGATGGCGGCCGGGTTGCCCGTGGCAATCGATCCCAAGGCGGAGACGAAATAGCAGTCGCCAAGCAGGCCTTGCTGCATGTCGGTGTATTGGGGCCCGCCCGTGCCGAACAACGAGCCGGCACAAGTCTGATACGTGTACGACGTCGCGGGATGGTCCATGCCCAGGAACCACTTGTCCACCAGCTCGGTGAGATTCGATGCCGCGTCGCCGGCATACAGGTTGCCCAGCGCTTGACCCTGGTAGTGGGCGTTGGCGGGGTTGCCGTCGACTATATCGCTGGCCAGCGCCTCGACGTAGCCGGGCATGCGGAGCGCCGAGGCATTGCTCACGATCGTTTGTAGATCGCTGAAGTCGGCGGTGCTGACCACGCTGCCCTCCGCGACAACACTCTCCAGTATCTGGATCATGTCGGCGCGGTTGATCTGGCCGTCGCGGGCGAACAGGCTGCTCGTCAGGGTTCGCAAACTGGGGTCCTGGAGATTCAGGAAGGGCGTGACCGTCGCCTGTGCCGTGCCTTGGACGTAACCGCTCTCAGCGCTGATGATGACGGTGCCCGGCGAAGCGGGAGCCGTAAACAGGCCGCCGGCTATCGTGCCGGCGGCGGCGTTCGTGCCGGCGGTGACGGTCCAGGTGAAAGTCGGCTCGGGCGACATGGTGCCGCCGAACTGGTCGTAGCCCACGGCAGCGTATTGCTGCGTCGAGAGGCCTATCACGACGGCGGTCGCCGGGCTGACCGTGATGCTGGTCAATCCCTGGACAACCGTCACCTGGGCGGTACTGGTCACCGACTGGCCCCAGGCGTCGGTGATGGTCACGGTAAAGGAATACAACCCCAGCCCGCGCAAGGTGACCGTCGTGTTCGCCGCGGCGCTGGTGCCGTTGGGGCTGAACGCGGGGTCCGGCACACCACTGGGCACGCTGGCCGACCAGGTGTAAGTCAGGTTGGGCTTGTCTCCATCGCCTGTCGCCACGACGGCCAGCGTGGTCGTTGTGCCGGTTACGGGGTTGGGAGCCGCGTAGGCGGGCGTCACCACCGTGGGCGCAGCGTCGAATACCGACGCCGTGGCCGTGCCTTGAATCGATCCGCTGGCCGCCGTAATCGTGACGCTGCCGGGCGTTTGCGGGTAAAATGTTGACGGGCCCGTGGACGGACTCGGGGACATCGTGCCCGAACTTGCCGTCCACGCAAAACCGGGTGGCACGGCCATGAGGCTGCCAAATTGGTCCCGGCCCACAGCGGTAAACTGCTGCGTCGTATACAGGTCCACGTTCACCGTGGTCGGGCTGACCGAGATGCTTGTCAATCCCTGGGCAACGGTCACCTGAGCGGTACTGGTCACCGATAGGCCCCAGGCGTCGGTGATCGTCGCGGTAAAGGAGTATAACCCCAGGGCGCGAAAGGTAACCGTAGTGTTCTTCGCGGCGTTGCTGCCGCTCGCGCTGAACTTTGGGGCCGGCGCGCCGGTGGGTAACTTGGTGGTGGTCCACGCGTAGGTCAAATTGGGCTCCCCGCCGTCGTCCGCTCCCAAAACGGACAGCCCCGTCGTCGTGCCGGTCACGGGACTGGGAGTCGCGTAGGCCGGCGTCGCCACGGTGGGTGCATCGTCAAATACCGTCGCCGTGGCCGTGCCGCGGATCGAACCGCACGCCGCAGTGATCGTGACGTTACCCAGTCTGGTGGCAGGGGTGAAGAGACCGGTGGACGGGCCCGTGGGCGTAATCTTGCCGGCGCTTGGCGGCATCCACGAGAAAGTCGGTTGCGCGGCCATGGGGCTGCCAAACTGGTCTCGAGCCATGGCGGAAAACGGCTGCGTTGAATAGAAGTCCACCCTCACCGCGGCCGGGCTCACCGAAATACTCGTAAAGGCCGGGCTGACGGTGACCTTAACAACGCCGCTCGTGACCGACAGGCCCCCGGCGTCGGTAATCGTCGCCGTAAAGGAATAGGACCCGATCGTGTGGAAGGTCAGCGTGGTGTTCTTGGCAGCGTTGGTGCCGTTGGGGCTGAACACGGGGGCCCGCGCACCGCTGGGCAGCGCCGCGGTGGTCCAGGTGTAAGTCAGGTTGGCCTCGCCGGCGTCGTCCTTCCCCAGGACGGAAAGCGTGGTCGTCGTGCCGGTGGTAACCGCAGCGGGGCTGGCGCTGGCCGCCTTAGCTATGCCCGGCTTGTGGTTGACCACGGTCACCGAGGTACTGCCCACGACCGGCCCACAGGCCGCCGTGACGGTGACCTTGCAGGACGGACCGGGCGCCGTAAACACGCCGGCGGGAGTAATGCCGCCCCCGGTGGCGCTCCATACCACGCCGGCTGGAGGCACAAAAGACTTGCCGAACTGGTCGCTGCAACGGGCGATGAACCGCTGGATCCCAAGGCTCTCCACGGTTGCCGTGGCCGGATGGACGGCAATCTTGGCGACCATCGGCCGGACCACGACCGGGACGCTGTTTGTGGTTGAGAAACCTAGGACGTCGGTGATCGTTACGTCCAAGACGTAGCTGCCCGCCGCGCCGAAGGTGACCGTGCTATTCTTGGCGGCGTTGCTGCCGTTGGCGCTGAACTTCGCGGCCGGCGCGCCCTTCGGGTGCGTGGTTACCGCCCACGTGTAGCGGAGCTTGGCCTCGCCGCCGTCGCACGCGCCTAAAACGGAGAGCGCGGCCGTCTTGCCCGTCGCGGGGTTGAGCGTTACACTGGGCTCCGTCGCTACCGTGGGCGGGCAATCGAAGACGCTCGCCACGGTGCTGCCGCGAATCGAGCCGCTGGCCGCCGTGATCGTGACGCTGCCCACTCGGGCGGAAGGGGTGAACAGGCCCGCGGACGTGATCTCGCCCGCGCTGACCTTCCAGGTGAAAGTCGGCTGCGTCGCCAAAGGGCTGCCGAACTGGTCCAGGCCCACGGCGGTAAATTGCTGCGCTGCGTAGCAGTCTACACTCGCGCCGGCCGGGCTGACCGTAATCTTGGTCAATACCGGCTTGACGCTCGCCGCAGCGGAGATCAAGGCCGCCGTAGTTAACAAATCGGTCGGGCGAGGAACACTGCTCCCGCTCAGGAGCAACCTCGTCTCCAACGATTCTGCTTGCAAAGTCCTGTTGAAGGTAAACCCTCGCTTCCCGCGGCGAAAACGGTGCGGACCAGCGAGTGACGCGCTCATCGTCGATCGTTCCTGACTGACAAGCAGCTATGACGGCGGCATCTTCTTGCCGCTCGGAACAGTACCCGCCTAGTGGTGAGGTCGCAACCCCACCTAACTTACCCTTGGTCACCTCCATTGTCAAGCGGACTGGTCCCGACCGACGGTTTGCCCGGCAGGTATCCTAACTCCAGGATTCGGCGGGACTTAGAACTAATGGGCGCACGAAGAGTCGAACTTCGGACCTCGTCCTGATTGCAATCGACCGCACCGCGATGCTGGCGCGCGTGCTTCCCGCCGCTCGGGCGGTTCACTGTGAGCGAACGTCGTAGGCGAACAGTTGCTCGTCGCAGCGGAGGTACAGTCGTCCGCCGCAAATCACGGGATGGGCGAGGTACGTATTGGCCGGCCGTTTGCCCAGGCTGAACTGGCTGACGATGTCGAACCCCTCCGGCGTGACGGCCAGCAGCGACATGGTGCCCTGGTGGTTGAGGCTGTAGATCATGCCGTCGGCGTAGGTGATGCCGACCTTGCCCAGCGTCTTGTCCAATTTTTTGGTCTGGCCGGTGAGGAAGTCGACGCAGTAGAAGTTCCGGCCGCCCAGCCGGCAGCCGCAGCCATATAGATTCCCCCCCAGCAGGAGCGCGCCGCCATGGCAGTTATCCAGGTCTTCCCGGTGCCAGACGAGCTTGGCGGTCCGCGATTCCATGTCGATCTTGAACAAACTGCCGCCGGTGGAGTGACCGCAGGCGACGAACACGTATCCGTCGCGAAAGACGGGGGTGAGGGCATTTTGCGGCGACTTCGGGACGAAGGGGGCCGACCACAGGAGCTTGCCGCTCTGGACATCCACGCCCAAGAGCGACTTCTGGGTCAAGGTGATCAACTGCCGCACGCCGCCGTGCGTAACGACCACCGGCGAGCAGTAGGCCGCCGGATGCTCGATCTCGGTATTGGCCCAGACGGTTTTGCCCGTGTCTTGATCCAGGGCCACGACGCGACCTTTGGGCCCGCCGGGCATGCACAGCACCTTGCCGTCTTCGACGATCACGTTTTCGGCCAGGGCCCACACGCCGTAGTCGGCGTCGAACTCGGCTTTCAGATCCACGGCCCAGCGGGGCTTGCCCGATCGCGCCTCGTAAGAGGCCAGCCGTCCGGTGGGATTCAGGTGATATAGCGCGCCGGCGTGGTAGGTGGGCGTGGTCCGCGAGCCGGGCGACGACCCCCGCCACGGTGGCCCATTGGCCGCTTGCCACAGTAGTTTGCCATTCAGGTCCAGCGTCAGGAGCCGCTCCTGGTCGTCGAAGTCGCCGGCGGTGAAGATCATCCCCTCGGCAATCGCCACCCCCGAGTACCCCGCGCCGCACTGCGAATACTTCCAGATCAGCCGCGGGCCGCCCGCGGGCCATTTCTTCAGCAGCCCCCGCTCGGTAGAGACGTTGCTCCGGTCCGGCCCGTGGAACTCGGGCCAGCTCGCACCGCCGCCCGCCTCGCTGGAGCGCGACGCGGGGACCCCAACCAGCGCCGCGGCCAGAATCGCACCGCCCATGGTCAAACATTTCCTGCTCATGATTTCTCGATCCTCCCGCGTCAATGCTAACCCGGCGGCCCGTGGAATGCAATTGCCGGATTGGGCATTCCCCGGTTTGCTCGCGGGCCGTCGCGGAGGTAGAATCGGGCTGGTGTAGCGATTCAATCAGCCTGTAGGGTGGGTCGAGCGCCAGCGAGCCCCACCATTTTCGACGGACGACGGGAGACGGACGACGGACGGGAGTGATTCCGGGGGGGCTCGCTGCGCTCGACCCACCCTACAAGTTGCCGATCATCCGCAACAGAAACTAAGATGGAAAGGCTCTCAACATGCCGAACCAGGGTCTATCGCGACGCGAAGTGCTGAAGCTCTCGGCCGTGACCGCGGCCGGGCTGGGGTTGCCGACCATCGTGCCGTCGGCCGTTTTCGGCCGCAACGCCCCGGCCAACCGCGTGAATCTGGCGGCCATCGGCGTAGGGGGGCGGGGGACCGACGACTGCGGGCGGGCATTCCTGCCGCTGGCCGACGTGCGGTTGGTGGCTGCCGCCGACTGCCGCACCAGCCGCCGCGAGGCCTTCGCCAACATGGTCAACACAAATTACAAGGGCCAGGTCTGCACGCCCTACCGCGACTTCCGCGACGTGCTGGCCCGGGCCGACGTCGACGGCGTAGTTATTAGCACGCCCGACCATTGGCACGTGCCAATCGCCTATTACGCGGCCATGGCCGGCAAGGACATGTACGTCGAGAAGCCGCTGGGGGTGGCCCTGGCCTGGGCCTGGAAACTCCGCGCCGCGGTGGCCGCCCGCAAGGTGGTCTTCCAGTACGGCACGCAGCAGCGCGGCGACCAGCGGCAGTTCCGCCGCGCCTGCGAGCTGGTCCGCAACGGCTACATCGGCGCGGTGCAACGCGTGGACGCCTGGTGCGACGACATGTCGGCCCAATTCGGCGCCGCCTCGCGCCCGCCCTACGGCTCGACAACGCCCGTCGCCGTGCCCAAGGACCTGGACTACGAGCTGTGGCTCGGGCCCGCGCCCCGCAAGCCATACACAGCCGATCGCTGCACGAACTTCGGTGCCTATCACATTTACGACTACGCCCTTGGTTTCATCGCCGGCTGGGGCGCACACCCGCTGGACATCGCCCAGTGGGGATTGGGGATGGACTCCAGCGGGCCGGTCCACTACCAGGGCACCGGACTGATTCCGCCCAAGGGCAGCCTGTGGGACACCATCGAGTCCTGGGACCTGCACTGCGAATACGCCAGCGGCGTGCGATTGCACTTTATGGGCAGCCGGGTGGCGAAGCCGGTGGTCGCGACCTATCATCCCGTCTGGCACGACCACGGCACCACCTTTTTCGGCAAGAAGGGGTGGATCAACGTGAACCGCTACGCGCTGTACGCCAGCGACAAGGCCCTGCAGAAGGCCCAGATCAAACCCGACGAACAGCACCTAACCAACACCGAGTCGCAGGCCCGCGACTTCGTCGATTGCATGAAGAGCCGCCAGCCGACGGTCAATCCGCTGGAATCGGCGATTCGCTCCGACACCATCAGCCACCTGGGCGACATTTGCATCCGCCTGGGCCGGCCGATCCGCTGGGACCCGCAGCAGGAACAGATCGTAGGCGACGCCGAGGCGGCGAAGATGTTGGACCGGCCTCTGCGGGCGCCGTGGCAACTGGCCTGGCCCGTGGACCATCAAAGCGTGCCAATTCCCCGGTAGTCGGCGCGGCGAGGCCCCGACGCGCGTTCGGGTGCCACTGCTGGCTTGCCCAGCAGTGCGTCGGGGCGAGGCCCGCATGCGCGCTCCCCCTCTCCCTCCGGGAGAGGGCCGGGGTGAGGGGAACCTGCGTTGGTTCCGAGAACCGCGGAGGCAGGATCCTCACTCATTTCCCCTCACCCTAACCCTCTCCCGGAGGGAGAGGGGACCGGGCATCGGCAATTTCACTGGCGCAACGCGACAGCCGGGCCAGTTCCCGGCGGTAGTCGTCGGGGTAGTCCATGTCGGCGAGCACCCCGGCGTCGGCCACGGGCAGCTCGAAGACGTCTTCCGCGTGGGCCGCCAGCAGCCCGCGCAACCCGAGCTGATCGTAGCCGGTCAGGATTTCCTGGCGGTAGCGCTGGGCCAGGAGCAGCGGGTGCCCGCGGCGGCCGTCGTGAAGGGGCACGACGATTGCCGCGCCGGCGGCGGCGAAACGGCCGATCATGGCCCGCACCAACTCGGCCGTAATCGCCGGCTGATCGCCGAGGGCCACCAGGATCGCCGCGCAATCCGGCGGCACTGCCCGCAGCCCGCAACGCACGGAGGCCAGCATTTCGGTCTGCCGGTAATCGGGATTGACCACGATCCGGACCCGCCGCTGGGAAAGCGCCCGGGCGACCAGGTCCGCCTCATGGCCGACGACGACGCAGACGTCGTCTACGTTGCCACGGAGCAGCTCATCAACGACGTGTCCGATGACGGTCGTGGCGCCGAAGGGTAGCAGTGGCTTGGGTTGGCCCATGCGGCGAGACTGGCCGGCGGCGGGCACGATAGCCGCGATCATCGCCGCACCTCGGCGTTATGTGCGGCGCCGTTGCGGCGTACCGCAATAAGTTGGGCCACGATGCTGGCGGCGATTTCAGGCACGGTCACGGCGCCGATCTCCAGGCCCACGGGGGCGAAAACCCGGGCAAACTCCTCCTGCGTTGCCAAGCCGCCGTCGAGGAAGCCCTGGCGGATAAGGGCCACCTTGCGGCGACTGCCGATCATGCCCAGATAGGCGGACCTGCCGTGGATGCAGGCGGCCAGTGCCTCGGCATCGTGCCCATGGCCGCGGGTGACGATCACCACGTACGTATCCGCATCCATCGCGCAACTGGCAAGCTGCTCGGCCGGCGGGCCGCAACGAACCCTGACGCCCGCCGGGAAGCGGGCCGGGTCGGCGAATTCCGGCCGGTCGTCGAGCACCGTCACCTGGAAGCCCACCTGGGCCGCCTGCACCGCCAGTGCCTGGCCCACGTGCCCGCCGCCGGCGATCAGTAGCAGCGGGCAGGGCAGCACCGGCTCCACGAAGACTTCCACGCCGTCAGGGCTGGGCGGCTGGGCCACGAACCGCTGCGGCCGGCCCTGCACCAGGCACGATCGCAGGGTATCACCGCCGGGGAAGGTCGCGGCCGCGGCGATTGCATCCTCGGCCAGCCACGCGAGGTGCACTTCCACCTGGCGGCCGGTGCGGATCGTGGTCAAGAGCAGGCCGCGGCGGCGCCCGTCGAGGGCCTCGGCCGCCTGGGCGTAGCACTCGCGGCCGCGGGCGAGCGTGGGATCGACCAGGATCCGCAGACGGCCGCCGCAGACGGCGCCGCTCGCCGCGGCGTCGGCGGCGTTCAGATTGCAGTCGAAGACCACGGGGCGTTGCGAATGGCAGGCGGCCATGGCCATCTGCCGGGCCTGGTGCTCGACCGCGCCGCCGCCCACGGTGCCCCACAGTTGCCCCGCCGCATCGACGAGGGCCCGCGCCCCGGCCCCTTGCGGCGTCGATCCCTCGGCCGACAGGACCAGCGCCGCGGTCAGCCGGACGCCGCCGTCGAGCAACTCGACAATCTTGCGATACATGCCGATCGGAGCAGTAGTCTGATACATTTAATTTGACGGGTTGGGTGCCACTGCTGGCTTGTCCAGCAGTGCGGCAAACACGGTTGGGCAAGCCAACCGTGGCACTCGACAGTTCAACTGTGTCAGAGCACCGGGGTCCGGCGCCATGGCTCAACCTGTTCTCAGCGCCCGGCTGCGGAGCGGCATGGACCGCAGACGGATGCCGGTGGCGTGGAACACGGCGTTGGCCACCGCGGGGGCAACCGCAATGATCGGCGTTTCGCCGGCGCCGGCCGGGGCCAGGTCCACGCGGTTCACAAGATGAACGTCGATCTGTGGCACGTCCTTGAAGCGGGGCACCTGGTAAGTGGCGAAATGGGGATTGAGGATCGTGCCGTCTTGGAAGCGGATCTCCTCGCTCAGCGCGCCGCCCAGGCCCATGACAATGCACCCCTGGACCTGCGACATGAGATTGGCGGGATTCAAGATGGCGCCGCACTCGAAGGCCTGGCAGACGCGGCGGACGCGGATCGTGCCCGTCGCGCGGTCGACCTCGACCTCTGCGCAGGCCGCCACGCAGGAGCCCTTTTCGGTGCCGCAGGCCAGCCCCCAGCCGACGTTCGCCGCGGGCTTGGCCCGGCCCTCCCGCCAGCCGAACTCCCGGGCCGCCTTCTCCAGAACGGCACGCAAGCGATCGTTCTTGAGGTGCTTCCGGCGCAGGGCCAGCGGATCGGACCCCGCGGCGTGCGCCAGCTCGTCCATAAAGCACTCGCGGGCGAAATTGTTGGCCGTGGCCGCTAGAGCCCGGTAAGAACCCTGACACAAGGGCGGGTCCGAGGGCAGGAATCGCGTGTGTTGGCTGGGGAACTCGTAGGGCGGCTCGAGGCCCGAGCCACCGGCGTTGATGTTGACGAACTCCCAGGCCAGAATCTTCCCCGACGCATCCAGCCCGGCGCAGACGTCGATCACCGCCGCCGGCCGGAAATAGGCCCACGTGAACTCCTCTTCCCGCGACCATTGCAAGGCGACGGGGTGTCCGGCGGCGCGGGCCAAGCGGGCCGCTTCCACCGCCGCCTCGCCCGTGTGCTTGCCGCCGAACCCGCCGCCGGTGCCGGGCACGATGACGCGGACGTGATCCGGGGCAAGCCCGAGCGCGGCGGCCAGCTCGTTGCGGACGCCGAAGGGATTCTGCGAGCCCGTCCACACGGTCAGCCGGTCGTGGTCCCACTCGGCCACGGCGGCGCGAGTTTCCAGCGGCGCGTGCTGGATATAGGCCACCTCGTAGCTTTCGCGGAGCACCTTGGCGGCGCGGGCCAGCTCGGCCGCCATGGCACTGCCGGCCGTCACCGGGGCCTGTTTCCGAAGGTGCGCAAACAGCTCCTTACTCGAAGTTTGCGGCCGCTTGAGCTGATAAACGGCATGCTCGACCGCCCCCGCCGCCGCCTCGGCCTGGAAGTGCGACGGGGCGACGAAACCCACCAGCGGCCCATCGCGGACCACAGTCACCCCCGGCAGGGCCTGCGCCGCCGCAAGGTCAAGCGATTCCAGCTTCGCCCCGAACGAAGGCGGGCGGAGGATCGTTCCATACTGCATTCCGGGCCGGACGATATCGGAAGGAAAACGGTGCGCCCCGGTCACGAGGTCCCGCCCATCAGGCCGCGGAACCGATGTCCCCAGCACTTTCCACTGGCTGACCGGCGTTAGCGCGACATCGGCCGGGATGGGCCGGGCCAGGGCCTTGACGGCCTCCTCGTCCTGGGCCAGCTCGGCATAGGTAAGCCTGCCTTTGGCGGCCTCGTCGACGATGGCGCCGTCGCGGACCTGAAGGGCCTTGCGATCCGCCTTCCAGCGCCGGCAAGCCAGGTCCAGGAGCAGCTCGCGGGCGGTGGCCGCCGCGCTGCGCACGGCGGGAACCGTGGAGGGAGTGCTGCGGCTGCCGGCGGTCACCCCGTCGTCGGGCGTTGTCGCCGTGTCGGCCATGATTAGCCGAATGCGGCTGGCATCCAGGCGCAGTTCTTCGGCCGCGGCCTGGGTAATCTCGGCCCGCGAGCCCTGGCCCGCCTCGACCTTCCCGGTCATAACGGTAATCAGGCCGTCGCGATCGATGTGCAGTCGGGCGGCGACGTTGGTCGGGCCGCGGCCGCGGAAGCCCCGGCCCGCCCCGCGCTGCCCCAGCGCGATTTGGCCGCCGACGGTGATCAGCAGCCCCGCGCCGAGCAGTTGCATGAGCTCGCGCCTGGTCAGCCCCGCGGCGGAAGAAGATGCCTCGACGGCCTCGGGCCCGGTCCCCTCGCCCTCCGGGAGAGGGCTAGGGTGAGGGAAACAATGCCGAACCAGGTCTTCAGGTTTCATTGCCTAACCTACGTCCCCTCACCCTGGCCCTCTCCCGGAGGGAGAGGGGAAGGCGGGCTCGCCTCCACGCTGGCGCCCGCGGCGCGCCGCACGGCGCGCAGGATCTTAACATAGCCGTTGCAGCGGCATAAGTTGCCGTTCATCCAGTCCAGGATCTGCTCGTCGCTGGGACGGGGGTGCTTCTCCAGCAGGGCGACCGCCGTGAGGATCATGCCCGGCGTGCAATAGCCGCACTGCATGGCGCCCTCGGCCAGAAAGGCCTCTTGAACGGGGTGCAGGGAACCGCCGCGGGCGAGGCCCTCGATGGTCAGGATCGACTTGCCCTGGACCTCGACCGCCCGTACCTGGCAGGAATGCATGTTCCGGCCATCGACCAGCACGGTGCAGGCGCCGCAGCGCCCTTCGCCGCAACCGTACTTCGTGCCGGTCAACTGCAAGTCCTCGCGCAGGACGTCAAGCAGCAAGCGATCGGGATGAGTGGCAACCGTTTTCGTCTCGCCGTTGACGATCAGCGTAATGCTTTGATTCACGGTGTTCAGCCCTCACCCTGACCCTCTCCCGGAGGGAGAGGGGACATCGAATCCATAGCCCTCACCCTAACCACCCTAACCCCCTCCCGGATGGAGAGGGGACCTTGGCTGTCAGACGATGTACTTGCCGCGCGGGGTGTAGTGGGTGTGGAGCAGGCGGTGGCTCAAGGGGCCGCCCGGGCCGTCGGTGAGGAATCGCTGGTACAGCCGGACGATGGCCGGGTTCTCGTGCGACTTGCGGATTTGGTAGGCCCGGTCTTCGGCGTAGATGGCCTCGGCCCGCGCGGCGCGGATGGCCGGACTGGTGGGCATCGGCTGGCCGCCGCCGCCCAGGCAGCCGCCGGGGCAGGCCATGAACTCGATGAAGTGGCAGCGGCTGAACTGCCCGCCGGCCTTGATGTTCTCCATCACCTTCTTGGCGTTGGCCGTGCCGTGGCACACGCCCACCCGCAGCGTCGCCCCGCGCAGCCACTCGAAGTCGGTAAAGCGATGCTTGAGCAGCTCGGGCACGGGGCCCACCGTGGTGACGGGCACCTCGGCGTAGCGGACGCCCTCGAAGCCCCGCAAGGGAATGATCTCGGCGTGGTCGAAAAACCGCTCGACCTTCTGGCCGGTCACGATCTCCAGCACGGTCCGCAGGGCGGCTTCCATCACCCCGCCGGTGGCACCGAAAATCACGCCCGAGCCGGTGGCTGTGCCGAACGGGTCGTCGAAGTCCGAAGGGGCCATGTGCGGCAGATCGATGCCCGCCTCGCGGATCATCTTCGCCAGCTCGCGGGTCGTCAGGCCGTAGTCGAGGTCCTTCTGTCCGCTCTGGCACATCTCCGGCCGGTTGCACTCGAACTTCTTGGCCGAGCAGGGCATCAGCGCCACGGTGACGATCTTCTCCGGGTCCAGGGAGTTCAGCTTGGCGTAATAGGTCTTCAGCAGGGTGCCGAACATCTGCTGCGGGCTCTTGGCCGTCGAGAGGTGGGGCAGGTACTCGGGATAGAAATGCTCGAGGTACTTGACCCAGCCCGGCGAGCAACTGGTGAACTGCGGCAGCACGGCCGTGGCGTCGTGCTCGACCAGGGAGCGGTGCAGCCGCACCAAAAGCTCGGTGCCTTCCTCGATGATCGTCAGGTCGGCGGTGAAGTTGGTATCGAAGACCTTGTCGAAGCCGCAGCCCCGCAGGGCGGTATTTAGCTCGAAGGTCATGGCCTTTCCCGGCGGCAGGCCGAAGCACTCGCCGATGGCCGCCCGCGGGCTGGGGGCGGTCTGGATCACCACGTGCCGGGTGGGGTCGTCGATGGCCGCCCACACCTCGTCGGTGGTGTCGTTGGCGTGCAGGGCCCCCGTCGGGCAGCGGTTGCGGCACTGCCCGCAGTTGATGCAGATCACGTCGGCCAGCGGCTTCTCCATGAAGGTCGAGACGCGGGTGGCGCTGCCCCGGCCGATGGCCTCCAGCACGCCCACTTCCTGCAAGTCGATGCAGGTGCGGATGCAGCGGCGGCAGAGCACGCACTTGTTGATGTTGCGGATCACGGAGTAGCTCGACGTGTCGCTCGCGTAGCGCGGGGCGTCCAACTGCCCGAAACGGTGGAGATCCACCCCGTATTCCGCGGCCAGCGCCTGCAGCTCGCAGTAGCTGTTGCTCACGCAGGTGCAGCAGTTGCCGTAGTGCGTGGCCAGCAGCAGATCGAGGATGTGCCGCCGCGCGCGGCGGACCTTGGATGTGTGGGTGAGGACCCGGGTGGCCGTGGTGACCGGGTAGCTGCAAGCGGCCTGCAAGGTCCGCTGACCGTCGACCTCGACCACGCAGATGCGGCACACGCCGGCCAGGCACAGGTCCTCGTGGTAGCAGAGCGTGGGAATGCGGATCCCCAGTCTGGTGGCGGCCTCCAAAAGGGTCGTGCCCAGCGGCACGCTGATCGGCTTGCCGTCGATGGTCACCTCGATCTGCTTGCCGTCGGCCTTGGCCTGGGCGATGGCCTCCGCCGTGCGGAGCATCTGGCTTTTCGGGGCCCGCGTCGGGGCGGAGTCCACCTGGCGGTCGTCGCTCATCTCGTACTCCTTGTACCGTTGCCGTTGCCGGCATGGGCCGGCTCGCGCCGCTCGGCCCGACCCAGGATTTCATCCTGGAAGTGGGCCACCACCGAGAGCAGGGCGTTGGGCGCCGACTGCCCCAGCCCGCACTTGCTGGCCAACTGCAGGGTCTCGCCCAGGCTGCACAGCTCCTTGAGATAGGCCACCGAGCACTTGCCGCGTTTCAAGAGGGCCACGCCCTCGGCCAGTTTCGGCACGCCCTCGCGGCAGGGCGTGCACTGGCCGCACGATTCGTCGATGAAGAACTCCAGGAAGTTCTCGACCACGTCGAGCATGTCCCGCTGCGGCCCGAAAACGATCACCGAGCCGCCGGTGGATACGTCCTCGAAGGCCAGCCGGCGGTCGAACTGGGCGGCGGGAATGCACTGCCCCGAGGCGCCCCCCACCTGCACGGCCTTGGCCCCTTCGCCCCGCACGGCCCGCAGCAGCTCGGCAATCGTAATCCCCAGCGGGAATTCGTACACGCCGGGCAGCCCGCAGTCGCCGGAAACGCTGAAGAGCTTCAGGCCCGCCGAGCGCTCCGTGCCCTGGCCGCGGAACCACTCCGGCCCGCGGGCCAGAATGCACACCACCCAGGCGAAGGTTTCCACGTTGTTGACGATCGTGGGGCGGCCCAGATAGCCGGTGTCGATGGGAAAGGGCGGCCGGTTCCGCGGCTCGCCGCGATGGCCCTCCATGGACTCGATCATGGCCGTCTCCTCGCCGCAGACGTAGGCCCCCGCGCCCATGTGGATGAGCACGTCGAACTCGAATCCCGGGCAGCCGGCCACCGCCTGGCCCAGCAGCCCTTCCCTGCGGCGGCGGGCCAGCACCGCTTCCAAGTGCGGCCGCAAATACGTGTACTCGGAGCGCAAGTACATGACCCCCCGCCGGGCCCCGATCACCCGCGCCCCGATCGTCATCCCCTCGAACACCAAATCGGCGAACTCGCTGAGGATCACGCGGTCCTTGAAGGTGCCGGGCTCGCCCTCGTCGGCATTGCAGACGACGTACTTCTCTTGGCTGGGCTGCTCGGCGGCCAGACTCCATTTAAGGCTGGTGGGAAAACCCGCCCCGCCCCGGCCCCGCAGCCCGGAGCGCCCGATCTGCGCCAAGACGTCGGCGGGGGCCTTGGCCAGCGCGGCCTCCAGGCCGCTGCCCGCCGCAATGGTCGAAAACGTCAGCCCGCCGGTTCGCGTCGGGTGGCTCATACGCGATGTTCCTCCTCCGCCGGCAACAAGCGGCCGGCAAACGTCCGCCGGCATTGCTCCAGAATGCCGTGCACCTTGTCCAGCGTAATGCCCGTGAAAATCCGGTCGTTGACCAGCATCGCCGGCCCCTGATCGCACATCCCCAGACAATTCGCCCAGCACAACGAGAACTTGCCGTCGGCCGTGGTCTGGCCGAAGCGGATCCCCAGGTCGTTCTCCAACTGCCGGGCGATCTGCGACTTGCCCGCCATGTCGCAGGTTATCGTGCGGCACAGCCGGATCACGAACTGCCCCTGCGGCTGCTCGCCCAGAAAACTGTAAAACGAGACAACGCTGTACACCTCGACCGGATGGATGTCCAGCAGATCGGCGATCACCTGCATGGCGTACTCGGAGATCCGGGAGTGCCGCCGCTGGACCTCCTGCAGAATGGCCATCAAGCCGCTCCGCTGCCGACCGTGCTGGTCGGCCAGGGCGATCAATTCCTCGCGCAGCCTCTCGCGTTCGGTTACGAGCATGCGTTTTTCCCCTGGTTAGCTAGGCCCCTGTGCCGCGCGGCGGGTCACGCCCCACCGCCCGGCTGCCCCCGGCCCGCGCCCGGGCCGCCCCATCCCGAATCTCTATCAATACCACTTCGCCGCGAATAACGCAAGGGCCCGGTCAAAAGCCCGCTTTCGCGGGAAAAAGGTGACAGGCGTCAGCGCCTTGCCTTTTGTGGCGAAGCAACGATCCGCCGCTTGCCGTACCTGGGCAGGCAATGCATTATAGCAGGCCCAAAAGCGCGGCGTGGCGCCTCATAGATCGGTGCAGCGTCCCTCGCTGAGGTCGCGCACTGCTTCCTCCCTGAGCCGGTCCAGCCGGCCCGCCGCCACGTCCTGCTCCATCTGGCGGTCCCAGAGTTCGGCGTCGAAAGCGGCGAACCACTGCCGCAGCGCGGCGAGCTCCCGTGGCCCCAGATTACGAATAGCTTGCTGGATCTCCTGAATGGTACCCATACTGGTATTCTACCGGCCCGGAAGACTTAATACAACGTCCCCGGCAAGAGTCCCCGGCAAGAGCCAAATGCCCGCTTTCGCGGAACAAAAGGTGGCAGTCGCCCTGCGTGGATGACGGGACAACGCGCCTGTAAAGGTCCCGGGGCCACCGCAGGACCACGAACAGATAGCGCCCGGGCGAGAACGGCCCTCGGGCGTAGTGGCGCCGGCCCAAAGCGTAGCCGAAAAGAACAGCCCCGTAGGCACGTCCTTCAGCCCGAGCACCCGCGCCAGCGATCCGACGGTCTCTTAGCGTTCGTAAACGTCCCGCCGGTGCCCGATCCTCAACACCAGCACATCTTGCTCCTGGACCACGAAAATGACCCGATAACTGCCCACGCGGAGCCGGCGGAGACCCGCGAACTGCCCTTTCAGGGACGGGCAACTATCGGGGCGGACCGTCAGCTCTCTCTCGATCTTGTCCAGGACCCGGCGCGCCTCCGCCTTCGGGAGGGAAGCCAAGTCTTTCCGGACGCTCTTCTTGTACGAGACGCTATAGGCCAAGCGACTTCCTCAGATCCCGACCGGAGACGACCGGGTCGCTCTGGTCGCGCAGGCGGTCCAAGGCAATCTGTAAGTCGGCGAACTCGCGCACGTAGGCGCCAATGGCCTTCTGGACGTGAAACGACCGGGGACGTTCCGTTTCCGCGGCGATCTCGTCCAGCTCTCTGGCCAGTTCTTCTGGAAGGCGAACGGAAAAGACCAAGCTCATATTGTCACCTCATGCCGCTATTATACTACATTGTAATCGAAAGTCAACAATGGAACACGAGCGGTTCGGCTAAGTCCGCGTCTGGTCTGGCAAGGACCTGGCGGCCGCGCTTACGGGCGGGCCTTCGGCGCTCCGAATCTCGGCCCCACGACGGGCTTCGCTTCGGCGACGCCGATCAGGCGTCGCCTTTGTTCTTCGGCTTTAGGTGCGGCAACGTCCGGTCTTCCAGGGCTTTATGGTACTCTCTGACCTTGTCCTCGTAGTCGGAGTGGTCGTCGAGCCGTGACTCCTTGAGAAATAGGTACGGCCGCCCGTGGGCACTTTCCAGTCCCTTTTCCGGCTCGTTGATGCCGACCATTCGCAGCTCATCGGGATTGTGAAACTTGAGGTCCTCGTGGCAGAGGAACTCTCCGGTGCCGATGTTGTAGACTACGGACCGCCGGATGGGAACGGAACCCCTCACAGCGATGGTGGCGCCGCTGAGGGCATCAAAGAGAACGGGAGGCGCGGTCGCGGTGACCACGGCCTCCCGTTGTGGCTCTGCATCGTGGCGGTGAGAGCGAAGGTCGATGAACCTACTTACTTGGTCGCGGCAGGATTGGCCGGCGGCGGAGCCGCTTTTTCAGCATTGGCCGGCTTCTTGGTACCTGCGGCCTTCTTCTTGCCTTCGCCGGCCTTCTTGGGTTCTTCGGCCTTCTTGGCACCGGCGGCCTTCTTGGCTTTGACCGTCTTTTTCGGTTCGGCGGCCTTCTTGGCTTCAGCGGCCTTCTTGGCTTTGCCTGCTTTCTTGGCCTCAGCGACCTTGTTAGCTTCTTCGGCCTTCTTAGCCGCAGCGGCCTTGTTGGCTTCGACCGCCTTTTTCATTTCCGCGGCCTTCTTCAGTTCGGTGACCCTCTTGGCTTCGGCGGCCTTTTTCAGTTCGGCGGCCCTCTTGGCTTCGGCGGCCTGCTTCGCTTCGGCAGCTCTCTTCAGTTCGGCAGCCCTCTTCAGTTCGGCGGCCCTCTTCAGTTCGGCTTCCCTCTTCAGTTCGGCAGCCCTCTTCAGTTCGGCTGTCTTCTTCGCTTCTTCGGCCTGCTTCTGAGCCTGGGCCTGCTGCTTGAGGAGCGCCGCCTGGCGAACCTCTTGGGCCTTCTTCTCCTCTGCGGCCCGCTGCTTTGCCGCGGCAATGCGCGCTGCCTCTTCCGCTTGCCGGGCTGCTTCGGCTCTCTTCCTGGCCGCGGCAAGCTGCTCGTCCTGCTCGGCCTGGCGGAGGGCCATAATCGCCCGGTGAACATTCCAGATGGATGCGTCGGCGGCGGCCTGCAACTGGGCGGCTTCCATCTGCTTATTGATTGCGGCCGCGATAGCAGCTTCAGCCTTCTGGCCGGCTTCCGCGGCCGCCTTGCGGGCGGCAGAAGCCTTCTTCTGAGCGGCCTCGACCGCCAGTTGAGCCGCAGCCAGCCGCTGCTTGGCGGCGGCGACTTCGGGGCATGCAACGACCTTCGCGGGGGTGGGCTTGGCAGCCCGCTTGGCCACCGGTTTCGCCACGGCTGGCGCCGCCGGTTTGGCCACCGCCTTCTTCGCGACCGGGGCCGCCGGCTTCTTGTTCGCCGGATTAGCGGCCAGTGCCGCGCCGAGGCTGAGCCCCAGCGCAAGGGCCAAAGACAACAGGGATCGTACCATAGCAATACTCCTTAAGAGGTGGGACTTGGACTATGCGCCGGCGTCGACGGGAGCATTTCCATCGAACAGGTGGGACCGGCTAGTCTGCCATCAGTCTACTGCCGCAGCAGAGAATTGCAAGTACCCCGCCAGGCGAATTTTCTTGGCCGACGTTTGGCAGGTGCGGTGGGCCTGGAACCGATCCAGGCTCACAGGGTCAACTCAGGGGTCTTGCGGCGGCCGGTGCCCGGTGACCTGCAAGTGAGTGACGATCAGACGGATCAACTCCGGCCCGAGATCCGCCAATCGCCGTTCGCCAATGCCGCGCACCTGGCGCAGCGCTTCCAGTTGCGTCGGCCGCAAGATTGCCAATTGCTGCAAAACGCTATCGGGCAGGACCATGAACGGCGCCATGCCGCGCCGCAGCGCGGTCTCGCGCCGCCACTGGCGCAGGCGGTCGAACAGATTGCGATCCGCCCCTTCCCACGAATGCTCGTCGTATCGCGTCCGCTGGCGCTTGCCTTTCTTCGGACGAAACAGGCGGACCGCCGCCTGGCCGCGCAGCACGGCCCACGATTGCTCGTTGAGCCGCAATACCGGACGCTCGTCGCCGGTGCGACTGACAAGGCCCTGATCCAGCAACTGGTATATCCAGCTCTGCACTTCCTTCTTGCCGTGCTCCTTGAGGAGGCCGTAGGTGCTGAGCCGCTGATGGCGGCAGCGGCGAATCAGATCGGTATCGGCGCCCAGCAGCACGTCGGCGACGTGGCCCACGCCGAAGCGCTGCTCGACGCGTGCCACGCAGGAGAGGATTTTCTGGGCGACGACGGTGGCCTCGGCGACGCCTTCGATCTCGCCCAGACACACGTCGCAGGCCCCGCAGTCGGGCGGCTCGTACGCCTGGCCGAAATGCTCCGAGAGGAGCTTGTGCCGGCAAACGGCCACGCTGGCAAAGCGCTGCATCTGCCGCAGATGCTGCAAGCGGGCGGCGGCGACCTCGGCGGGTTCCTCGGCCTCTTGGGCATTCTTGCGAAACAGCGCTTCCCGACGCAGCACGTCGGCCGCCGTATAGAGCAACACGCACTCGGCCTCCAGGCCGTCGCGCCCGGCGCGGCCCGTCTCCTGCTGGTAGTGCTCGATCGACTTGGGCAGGCACGCATGCAGCACGCAGCGCACGTTGCTGCGGTCGATGCCCATGCCGAAGGCCACCGTCGCCACGACGACGCCTAGCCGCTCCTGGGCGAAGGCTTCCTGCGTTTGGCGGCGCTGGAGCGCCTCCATGCCGGCGTGATAGTGCGCCGCACGCAAGCCGGCGTGCTGCAGAAAGCCGGCCATGGCCTCGGTGTCCTTGCGGCTGAGGCAATACACGATTGTCGCCTCCGCCGCGTGCCGCCGCAGCACGTCCAGCGTTTGCTCGTAGCGATCCACTTGCGGCACGACCCGATACACCAGGTTCGGCCGGTCGAACCGCCCGACCAGCACCACGGGCTGGCGGAGCCGAAGCTGTTCACGAATGTCGTCGCGGACCCGGGCCGTGGCGGTGGCGGTAAAGGCGTGCAGGCTGGCCCGCGGAAAGCGCTCGCGCAGTACGGCCAGTTGCCGGTACTCGGGTCGAAAATCGTGCCCCCAATGGCTGATGCAGTGGGCCTCGTCGATTACAAAGCGGCGGATGTCGAGTTGTTCCAGCCGCTCGAGGAAGCCCGCCTGAAGGAGCCGCTCCGGCGCGACCATCAGCAGCCGGTACTTGCCTTGGGCCAACCCGAGCTCGATGCTGCGCCGCTGTTGGTCGGTCAGGTTGCCGTGCAGCGCGGCGGCCGGATAGCCGATGCCCGCCAGGCTATCGACCTGATCTTTCATCAGGGAGATGAGGGGGGAGACGACCACGTCGGTGGCGCCGGACAGCAGCGGCGGCGCCTGGTAGCACAGCGACTTTCCTCCGCCGGTGGGCAGCACGACCAGCGAATCGCGCCCCGCCAGGGCCGCGGCAATCGCTTCGCCCTGCAACGGCCGGAGCCCGTCGAAGCCCCACGAGCGGCGAACGACGTCCAGCACGCGCTGGGCGTCCGGAAAGGGGACCTGCCGGGCCTCGTCCATCTGTTTTCCCTTTTGACAAATGCTGTCAATTTTTCCGTTGCGACCCGTGTGGCGCGTTCTTCCCCGGTTCCTTGCTCGGGGCGTGCGGCGGGGCGAGGGCCTCGAGTTCCTTTGCGGCCAGGGTTTTCAACGAAGAATCGTTCGCAGCGTCGGTCAGCGCCGTGCGGAAGAACATCGCGGCATCGTCCCGATGGCCAAGCCGCAGGTAGCGGTGGCCCAGGAAATAGGCGATCTTGCCGCGGAGCCCCGGCGCCAGCGACGGCGCCACCCCGCCCCAGCCGAAGAAGTTCGTCATTCCCTTCCAGGTGAGCAGGAGCTGGAGGACCTGGGGCTTGCCCAGCTTGCCGGTGACAAGTACCGCCCGGTAGCTCTCGCCGGCCATTTGCCAGAGGAGTTCATCCTGGGCTGGCGTGAGGGCGGAGGCAAGGCAGCCTTGCCGCACCCACTCGTATGCCATCAATTGGGGTGGCGCTTCGATGCATAGCGTGTAGGGATCGGCCTGGAAGACGATTTTTTCGGCCAGAGCACGGCCGCGGGGGCTGCGGAAAGCGTCGCGAAGAACGGCGGTAATGGTCTTCAAGGGGAAAACTTGATCGGAGATGCTGCTATCCAGAAGCGACAGGTACGGGCTGCCTTGGCTCCGGTGGCAGACGGCTTCGAGGATCTCCCTGGCATCATTTTCCGTCATTGCGTCGGCGAGCGAGGCATTGATCAGACCGAACAGGGTCGCGAAACCATACGGGAACCTGGCCCAGGGCACTTCCGTTCCGTTCTTCCAGTCTTGCAGCGCGCCGGCGTGGTCGCCGCGGCGATCGCGCAGGGATCCCCGTATTGCGCACGCCTCGCACCAGAACATTTCCGGCTTCTCAGTCTTAGCTTGCGTATTGGCGCTGGCTTGTGCGCCGGCGAGCCAGGCGTCGAGAGCCTGCTCGGCTTCGGCACTTCGGCCGAGGGCGTGCAGGTCCCGCACCCGATCAAGCACCCAGTCGTCGCGCGTTGCACCAGCGGCAATCAAGCGGTCGACTTCGTCCAAGGCCCGTTGGGGTTGACCGGCGACGCGCAACAGCCACAGGTACTCGGTCATGGCATTGTGCAAAGAATTATCGCGGTGCTTGGCATCGACGCCGCGAAAGAGTCGCTCGGCGGATCGCAGGGCCTGCTCTTCCTGCCCGGCGAAGCGGTACGCCCGCAGGAGCGCCTGTACGACATAATCGTTGAGCAGAGCGTTCTCGCCCTGGAACAGCTTTGCAATGGCGACCGCCCGCTCACACTGCGCGATCAAGGCCGGATGGGGCTTGTAGGCATTCGTCCCCATGGCCTGAGCCGCGTATCCCCGCACGATCTCGCCGTATGACTGCTCGGGTACGAAGGTCACGAGTTGCTCGAAACGGTAGCGGGCCGAGAGGCTGTCGAAAATGGCGTCCGTCTGATCGAATCGCTTCTGCCGCACGAGTTCCAACCACAGCCGGCAGGCGGCCATCGCCGGCCAGCGGCCGCCCGATTCGCCGGCGAGACGTTCCAGGAGGGGCTCGGCCTCCTTGCCACGCCGCAGCGCCAACAGGCACAACGCCTCCTTGTATCGCACTTGCTGGCCGATCTCCGCCGAGACGTAGGCGCGGGCCTGCTCTTCGTAGGCGGCCAAGGCCGGGGCAAAAACCCCCGAGGCGTAGAGGGAATCGCCGCGCTCCAGCGGACTGGGCGATTCCGGTACGGCCTGCCGCAGGGCGCGAAGATCGAGGACTTTCGCCTCCGTGGGCCAGTCGAGCGCGAACACCCCGGCCGCGGCGCCGCCGGAGCCGAAGGCGTCAAGGAACTCCAAAGGCGGCAGGTCGCCGACGATAAATTGCAGTTGATCGCCCGCCTTGGACGCCATGAGCCGCAGCGGACCGGGGGGCAGTCTAGCCGCATCCACCTGCATCGTTCGCAGGCGCGCCGCGTCGTGCAGAATCTCGATGGAGATCTGGCCGCCGCTGCGGCGGGATGCGGCGAAGCAACCCGGTGGGCGGCTGCGATCGGCCACGGAGGGCTCCAACGACAGATCGCGGAGCAGGAACTGATAGCCACGCAAGGCGGTCATTCCCGCTTGCGGATTCCGCCGTGCACCGCGCGCGACGACGGCCTCCGGCTCCCCCGCGGTCACCCCCAGCCCGACGCCTACCTGCCGAGCGCGATCCCAGGATTCGTCCAACGCGATCTCGAATCGGACGATGCCCCGGCTGGCTACACGGGTCAAGATGGTGAGCGACGGCTTCGACGGATCGCCGCTCAGGCGCACCAAGGCGTTCCGCTGGGCCTTGACCTCCGCCGGGTCGAAGACGGTTTCCAGCGACGCGAAGGGGTCGTTCAAGTGAAACACCGTCTCCCAGGTTTGCATCCGCCGCTGGAAGGCTTTGCGAAGGTCCGCAGCCCGCTGGGGGTCACGATCGGCCAGCAGGGCCAAGGAGGCCTCGATCTGGGCCACCTGCTCCGGCCCCAGCGAGGCGTGCTTGAGCTGCTCTTCGATCCCCGCGGCAAATCGCTGCACCAGCCGCTGCTGCGCCGAATTGGCCTGCACGGGGGCCCGGTGCTGAAGCTGCTCGATCGCACGGTCCATTTCCTCCAGCCGGGCGGCCGACCAGTCCCCAGCGTCGAAATCAGTCTCCAAGGATGCCAACAGCGACGCCGTCCGGCGCTCCTGTTGCCCCCGCACCAACAGGATGCCACCCAACATCATGGCCAGCACCGCCGCCGCCACGACCGCCGAAAGCACCGGCCGACGCGCAACGGCACGAGCCATGCGGGCCAGCAGTCCTCGACGCCGGGCTACGATCGCCTCGCCCGCACAGAAGCGTTCCAGGTCCTCGGCCAACTCGACCGCCGAGCCATACCGCTCCTCGGGTGACTTGGCCATGGCCTTCATGCAGATCGTCTCGATGTCGCGATGGATGTGCGGCAACAGTTTACGCAGGGTCGTGGGCTCCGCGCTCTGTACCTTCATGAGCACTTCCCCCGCACCGCCGGAAAACGGTGGTTGGCCCGTAAGAAGCGCGTAGAGGATGGCCCCCAGGGCGTAGATGTCCGTGGCGGGGCCAATCCGTTCCACCTGCCCGGCCGCCTGCTCCGGGGCCATGTAGGCCGGCGTGCCAATAACCTGCCCGGCCATCGTAAATTGGCTCGCGTCGAGCGTCATCTCCTTGGCCAGGCCAAAATCCATGAGCACGGGCTGGCCGCTCTCCGCGTCGAGCATCACGTTGGCCGGCTTGAGGTCGCGGTGGATGACCCCGTGCTGATGGGCGTAGCCCACGGCCCGGGAAAGTGTGGCCATGATCTCGGCGCAGCGCCGTGCGTTGGGCCGCTCCATCTGGGCCCATTCGCCGAGCGTATTGCCGCGGATAAAATCCATGACGATGAAGGGCCGCTCGTCGACCTCGCCCACCTCATGGATGGCGCAGATGTTGGGATGCCGCAGCCGTGCGGCGGCATGCGCCCCCTTCAGAAACCGCTTATAACCGGAGGCCCGTCGGCCCAGCGGCATTTTGATGGCCACCAAGCGATCCAGCGTACGCTGCCGAGCCATGACGACGAAACCCATGCCGCCGCGGCCCAAGAGGCCCAGCAGTTCATAGTTGGTAATGGCGGGCATGCCGGGCGGCAGGTGGCCAAGCCCCAGGACTGCCCCCGTGGCCGCATCGCGGGGGGCAGGGTGAAAACTAACGGTCTCTGACAGCGGATCCGGCTGGATCGCGCCGCCATCGCTCTCCAGCCCGCCGGAATTAACCGTTGAGGAACGCTCCAACTCCGGCTCGGCAGCCGGCATGGGCGAGTCGACCGTGGCCGTCAGGGCGGGCCGCAGTGCGGCATCGGCCGCCGGCCCTGGGGAGGGGGTGCCACACTGCGGGCAAAACGTCGGTGACGACTGGGCGCCCTGCGGAGGAGCGAAGCGGTGATGGCATGCCTGACATTCCCACACGATACACCCCCTTCGTTGTCAGCCATCTCACCGGCTGATCCTACGGCATATGCCGGAGGATGTCAAGTGGCACGGGACGGTTGAAAAACGTGGCCATGAAGTGCCGGAAGATTTCCATGCTGTCCGGTTAAGGCGTTGGGAAACTGTCTCAAGTAATGTGGCAACCCGCAAGCCCGTGTGCCGTACGCTATGCCTTTTTCCACGTTGGCGGACGGCACACGGCGTGTGCCTGCTACAACGCATTGTGCCTGCTACAATGTATTCACGACCAACCACGGCCTCGAAACATCGAACCCCGGCAGAGGATTTTTCCATGACACGCACGCGAGCGCTCGTTGTCTTCCAGCTATTGTTCGCAACGGTGGCTTCGGCCCAAGCGCCCGACGTTTTTCCGCGGGCCGGTTGGCTCGACAACGGCCTGATCGACGCCGGCGGATTGCACGAAGGATACCTGTTCATGGTCCGCCGCGGGGGCGTGCGGCTGGATGTGCGCGACAAGTACGAGCGGGCCCAGGGCGCGGAGGTCATCCGCCGCCTGGCCCGGCAGGGCGTCGAGGTCTTTCACACACATCTCTATAAGGGCTTCGGCATGGCCGCCGAGCGGCCGGAAATGCAAGACGCCGTGCGGGCCGCGGCCCTGGCCCACCGCTACGGCCTGAAGGTCGATAGCTACATCCAGTGGAACTCGCTGATGTACGAGACCTTCTTTGCCGAGGAGCCGCGGGCCAAGGACTGGATCCAGCGCGACGCCCTGGGCCGGCCCATCCTGCTGGGCTACGGCTATCAGCAGTCGTTCCGCTATCGGCCCTGCTTCGCCAACCAGGAGTATCTGGATTATTTGAAGAAGGTGGTGCGGTTCGCGGTCGAGGAGGTCAAGAGCGACTTCATCCATTTCGACAATTTCGATCTGAACGCCGAGCCCGACTCCTGCCACGACGCCACGTGCGTGCGCGGCTTCCGCGAGTTTCTGGCGCGCAAGTACACGCCGCAGCAGCGTCGCGAGCGGTTCGGCTTCGAGAACGTGGACTACGTCAATCCACCGCAGTGGAACACTCAGAATCCGCCCGAGAAGATGCGGGTGATCTTCGACCCGGCCATCCAGGAGTGGATCGATTTCCGCTGCCAGGTGATGGCCGACGCCCTGCGGCAAATGGCCGCCTACGCCAAATCGCTCAACCCGCAAGTGGCCATCGAGATCAATCCGCACGGCATTACGGGTGAGAACCGCGCCTGGCTGTCGGGCATCGATCACGCCCGGCTGCTGACCTCCACCGACGCCTTCTGGACCGAAGAAGGCAATCTGGCCGGGCTGACCGACGACGGCCGCCTGGTCTCGAAGATCCGCTCCTACAAGCTGGCCCGCGCGTTCCACAACATCCTGTTGGCGTACATTGCCGACGATCCCCTGGCGATGGCCGAGTGCCTGGCCTTTAATCAAACCCTGGGTTACGTGGGCGAGGACCCGCTACGGGCCCGTACGTTGCAGTACGTGGATTTCTACCGCCGCAACCGCGATTTGTTCCGCGGCACGCGCGATTGCGGCGGCGTGGCCCTCTTGCGGTCGTATCCCTCGATTACCTACGACCAGCCGCGGGCCCAACTGGCCGCCGTCCTGGCCGAGCAGGCCCTGATCGAGGGCCACGTGCCCTTCGAGCTGGTGTTCGACCGGAATCTGGCCGACCTCTCGAAATACAAGGTCCTCATCCTGCCGGGCTCCGAATGCCTGGCCGACGGGCAGCTCGCGGCCGTCCGCGGCTTCGTCGAGCGGGGCGGCGGACTGGTGGCCACCGGCCTGACAGGCTGCTACGACCAGTGGCGGCGGCTGCGGGTCACACCCGGCCTGGCGGACCTCCTGGCGGGCCAACCCACCGCCAACGCCTACGAGGAACAGGTGCTCGACTCCGACGCCTCGGGCAGGGCCAGCCGCACGCAGCTTGGCCGGGGGCGATCGGCCTACCTGCCCGCGTTGCGCTTCGACGGCCCGCTGCCGCAGCCGGGGGGCTACTTCGGCATCACCAATCGCTATTGGCGGCGGCCGGCGAATTGGCAGGAGTTCGTCGAGGCGGTCCGCTGGGCGGCCCGCGATGACCTGCCCCTGCGGGTCGGCGGGCCCACGCATCTGGTGGTCAACCTGGTCGAGCAGCCCGAAAACGGCCGCTTGATCCTGCACCTGGCGAACTACAGCCGCGCCGGTGCGCCGGTCAAAGACGTCCCGGTCAACTGCCGGCGGCCGGTAAAAGCAGTCCGCATCTACTCGCCGGACTCGCCCGTTTCGACCGTAACGGCCGGGCCGGACGGCGATTTCGTCGTCCCCGAGGTCCAAACCTACTCGATCGCGGTCGTGGAGATCGGCACAGCCAAGTAACCGTTCGGGGCCGGCTGAAGACAAGCCAGCCCCGAGCGGCCAGCGACGTATCGCTGGATCAACTGGTGAGGGCTTTTTCGGCGGCTGGCGGCAAGATCATTGTAAAGTCGGAAACGGCCATACCAAAGAAAGGCAAGTCGGCCAAAAAGCCGGCCGGAGGTGCCGTGGTCTTCGAGGCGGTGGCTTCGCGGTAGTCCTCGTTCGCAAGAGGTGATCCCGCGTCGTTCGGGGCGGATGGGCGGCCGCCCCTTGTTGGCCAGTCAAATGGCCCGGTAGAATGGACCCTTGGTAACCCCCGAGGAGACAGTCCGCTTTCGCTGGACAGAACCGGGGTTGTAAGGTCTTGAAGCGAGAACCAGTTCTATGTCCTCCCCGAAACACGAGGTCCTGCGGCGAATACCCGCGGTCGAGGCGCTGCTGCGGGACGAGCGGCTGGTGCTGTGTGCCGCCGGGGCGCCGCGGAAGGTCGTCCTGGACTGCCTCCGCCAGGCCGTCGACGAGGCGCGGGCGACGCTCCAGCAGGCCCCGCCCGACGGTGATCCGAGCCAGGCGGCGGTTTACGAGGCGATTGTTGCCCGGGCGGAGCAGGCAATTCTTGCCGCCGGGCGGCCGTATTACTGCCGCGTGATCAACGCCACGGGCATTATCCTGCACACCGCCTTGGGCCGGGCGGCCCTGCCGCGGCCGGCGATCCGCCAGATTGCCGAAGAACTGGCCGGCTATTCGCGGCTCCAGGCCGACCCGGATTCCGGGCGCCGCTCGCGGCGTGACGTCCGCATCGAGCAACTGCTGCGGCAGTTGACGGCCGTCGAGGCGGCCACGGTGGTCAATAACAACGCGGCCGCCACCTGGCTGGCGCTCAATACCCTGGCGGTCGGCAAGGAGGTGATCGTTTCCCGCGGGCAACTGGTCGAGATCGGCGGCTCGTTCCGATTGCCCGAGGTCATGGCCGCCAGCGGGGCCAAGATGATCGAAGTGGGCACGACCAACAAGACCCACGCCCGCGATTACCAGCGGGCGATCAGCGAGCAGACGGCGGCCATTCTGCGGGTGCATCCGAGCAACTACCGCATCACCGGTTTTACGTCGGAGGTGGCCTTGGAGGAATTGGCCCAGATGGCCCATGCCCGCGGACTGCTGCTGATCGACGACGTGGGCGCGGGGGCGCTGGTCGACCTGTCGCGGTTCGGATTGGACGTGGGGCCCACGCTGGCGGGCTCGCTCGGCGGCGGGGCCGACCTTGTCCTGGCCAGCACCGACAAGCTGATCGGGGCCGCACAGGGCGGGCTGATTCTGGGCAAGGCGGAGCTGGTCGAGGCGGTGCGCAGCAACCCGCTGGCTCGGCTGGTCCGCGTGGGAAAACTGACGCTGGCCGCCCTGGAGGCCACGCTGGCATTGTTTCTGGACCAAGAGCGGGCGCTGACCGAGGTCCCCACGCTGCGAATGGTCGGCCGGAGCCTGGCGCAGCTCGCCGAGCAGGCCGAGCGGATCGCGGTGGCGATTCGGCAGAGTGCGGCGGGGGGGGAGGGCCCACCGGCCGGCGTGGCCCTGGTCGAGGGTGTCTCGCAGATGGGCGGGGGCTCGCTGCCGGGCCAGGATTTGCCGACGCGACTGGTGGCCGTTCGCCCGGCGGGTTTCGGGCCCGACGAGCTGGCCGCCCGGCTCCGCCGCCACCGGCCGCCGGTTTTCACCCGCATCAGCCAGGATCAGGTGCTCATCGACCCGCGGACGCTGTTGGAAGGCGAGGAGCAACCGCTGGTCGAGGCGGTGGTCGAGGAGTTAGGAGTCAGAAGTCAGGAGCCAGGAGCCAGGAGTCAGGAGTTAGAAGTTAGAAGCTAGAAGTCAGGAGCTAGGAGGAGGCGGACGAGAGGACCGGCCTGATTGTGCGGCCGAAGGCCCGTGCGTTCACGCCCGTTATTCTAACTCCTAACTTCTGACTTCTGACTTCTGACTTCTGACTTCTATTCCCCCCATCCCCCATGACCATCCCCTGTGCGAACATCACGCTAGGCACGGCCGGCCACATCGATCACGGCAAGACGGCCCTGGTTCGATCGCTCACCGGCTGCGAGACCGACCGCCTGAAGGAGGAGAAAAGGCGCGGCATGTCGATCGACCTTGGCTTTGCGCCGTGCCTTATCGGCCGGCGGCAGGTGGGCATCGTCGACGTGCCGGGGCACGAGCATTTCGTGAAGACGATGGTGGCCGGGGCCAGCGGCATGGACGGGGTGATCCTGGTCGTGGCGGCCGACGACGGCGTGATGCCCCAGACCCGCGAGCACCTGGACATCCTCACCCTGCTGGGCATCCGGCACGGGCTGGTGGCGCTGAGCAAGATCGATCGGGTGGATGCGGAGCAACGGGAGCTGGCCCGCGCCGAGCTGGACGATTTTCTGCGTGGCACGTTCCTGGAAGGCGCGCCGATCCTGCCCTTCTCCAACGTCAGCGGCGAGGGGTTCGACGCCTTCCATGCGGCCCTGGAAGCCCTGGTGCAAGCGATCGAGCCCAAGCGGATCGACGGCATTTTTCGCCTGCCGGTCGAGCGGGCCTTCTCCGTGCGGGGCTTCGGCACCGTGGTGGCGGGGATTCCGGTATCGGGCTCGGCCCACACCGGCGACGAGGTCGCCTTGCTGCCCCAGGGCGCCCTCGGGCGGGTGAAGCGGATCGAAGTCTACGGCCGCACCAGCGACGTGGTGATGGCCGGCCAGTGCGCCGCCCTGAACGTGGGCCATTGGGACCATCACCAACTGGAGCGCGGAAACGTGCTGACCCTGCCGGGCTGCTTTTCCGCCGAGGAGTGGTACGCCGCCACGTTGCGGCTCCTGCCGCGGGTGAAGCTCAACCTCCGCAACGGGGCCGAGGTTCGATTTCACACCGGCACCTCCGAGGTGACGGCCGCCGTGTACTGCCTGGAGGCGGCCCGTATGCAAGGCGGGGGCCAGTACATGGTCCAGATGCGGATGCGGACGCCCATCGTGGCCGGACCGGGCGACCTGTTCATCCTCCGCAGTCTGTCGCCGGTGCAGACCATCGGCGGCGGCATGATCATCGAAGCCACGCCCCGTCGCATGAAGCGGAATCGGCCCCAGGTGGTCGAAGCCCTGCGGGAGCATGCTGAGGCGATCGGCGACGACGGCCGGCTGTTGGAGTATTGCCTGCGGCAGGCGGCCGGCCCGGCGGCCGACCCGGCCAGCCTGGCCTGGCGGACCAAGCTGCCGGCGGCCCGCGTCGAGACCCTCTTGGCCGAGCTGGCCGGACAGGGGAAGGCCCTGCGGCTGGCCCCGGCCGGCTGGATTCACCGCGACACGGCCGGCGCGGCGGCCGAGCGGATTCTGGGCGCGGTTGACGAGTTCCACCACGGCGCGCCGGAGAGCCCGGGCATGCCGCTCGAGCCGCTGCGGCAGGCCTGCGGGCTGGAAAAACCCGTGCTCGAAGGGCTCCTGGCGACGCTCATTGCCGACGGCCGATTGGTCGAGCAACAGGGCCGGCTGGCCCGGCCGGGGCACCGGCCAGCGGTACCGGAGGAGCAGGCCCGGCACCTGGCGGCTATCGAGGGGCTGTTCCGCAATTCGCCCTTTCATCCGCCGGGGCTGGACGAGGTGGCGGCCCAGACGGGCACGTCGCCCGAAACCGCCCGAAAGATCATCCAACTCCTGCTCGCGCAGGGCCGGCTGGTCGAGATCGGCGAGCTATGGTTCCACTGCGAGGCGGTCGATCGGGCCCGCGAGATCCTGGTAGCTTTTTTGCGGCAGGAGGGCCGGCTGGAGAGCGTGCGGTTCAAGTACCTCCTCGATACGGCCAGAAAGTACGCCCTGCCGCTGTTGGATTACTTCGACCGGGTCGGCGTGACGCGGCGGGTGGGTAACACGCGGCACCTGAGCGCGGCGGCCAGCCACGCGCCGCCCGCCGCGAAGCAAGGTGGGTAGCCGGGTTATGATCGGCCAATCAATTGCTTTCGTATTCCTCTCGCTCCGCGAGAGGTCCGTGCGGAGATGCATGCCCTTGCGGCCCCACCCCGACCTCTCGCGGAGCGAGAGGAATACGTCATAAGACGCGACACAAATTGATCCCGCGGGCCGCCGGGTTGCAATTTTCGGCGTCCCTGGTAGGCTGGAGGCGTTTTATTCTCCGCACGGTTGGCATCATTGGCGGCCGTGCAGAGCATATGCTGCCTCACCCGCCCGGCAAGACCGGCGAGAACACGCTCATGACCAGCCAATCAGGAACGGAGAGTGCGGCTTCCGGCATTCCCGCCGGCCGGAGCGCGGCCGACGAGATTCTGCACGGCGCGGAGCTGATCCGGAGGGTTCCCCTGCTGCAGACCATGATGGACGCGGTGCCGCACATCGTGGTGATCGTCAACCGGAAGCGGCAGATCGTGGCGGCCAACGAGGCGACGCGGACGCTGTTGTGTGCCGAGTCCAAGGACTTGCTGGGCAAGCGGCCCGGCGAAGCGATCAACTGCATTCACGCGGCGGAGGGGTCCGACGGCTGCGGCAGCAGTCGTTACTGCCCGGTCTGCCAGGCGGTGCAGGCCGTCCTGCAGGCCCTGGAGTGGGGCGGGCCGGTCCGCCGCGACGCCCGCTTGTCGCTCGAGGCCCCGGAGGGGGCCCGCGCGGTGGAGCTCCGCGTCACGGCCACGCCCATCGAAATCCAGGGCGAGCGGCTGGTCGTGTGCGCCATGCAAGACGTCAGCGATCGCCAGCGGCTGGCCGTGCTGATGCAAATGTTCTTCCACGACGTGCTCAACACGGCGGGCTGCATTCACGGGTTCGCCGAATACCTGCACAGCAGTCCCACGGCGGCGACGCCAGAGGCCGACCTGCTCGATCAAATGGCGCAGATGACGGGCCAACTGCTGGAGGAGATCCGCGCGCAGCGCGACCTGGTGGCCGCCGAGTCGGGCGAGCTGATCGTCTGTCCGGCGCCGCTGGCCACGCGCGATCTGCTGGAAGACCTGCGGGCCCTGTACTCGCGGCACGCCGTCGCCGCCGGCCGAACGATCCGGTGCGCGGAAATCTGGGACGGCCTGCTCGTCACCGACCGGCAACTGCTGGCCCGCGTGCTGGGCAACATGATCAAGAACGCCCTGGAGGCCACGCCGCCGGGCGGTACGGTGAGCCTGGGCTGCGCGGGGCGGGAGGGGCAAGTCGTGTTCAGCGTGCACAACGCCTCGGTCATGCCGCCCGAGGTCCAGCTCCAGGTCTTCCAGCGCTCGTTCTCCACCAAGCTGGAGGTCGGACACGGCATCGGCACGTACAGCATCAGGCTGATCGGCGAGCGGTACCTGCGGGGCCAGGTCGCCTTTTGCAGCCGCGCACCCGAGGGCACGATCTTCACCATCACCCTGCCCAAACGGCTTGAGCAGGGAGCAGGGAGCGGGGAGGGATGAGGGGGAGAACAGAGGATGAGGGGACGAGAGGAATACGCGGAGACACGGGGACGCGGAGATGCGGGGATAAGAGCCGAAGCTGATCGCTGATAGCTGACCGCTGACCGCTTCTTCTGACAACTGACAACCGGCCGAAAGGGAGGGATGAATCATGTTCGTCGTCAGCAGCTACGCCGTCGCGGTAGTCCTGTGCGCGATCACCATGCTCTGCTGGGGATCGTGGGCCAATACGCAGAAGTTGGCCGGGGCCCGCTGGCGGTTCGAGTTGTTCTATTGGGACTACGTGTTCGGGGTGCTGCTGATGGCACTGCTGCTGGCCTTTACGCTGGGGAGCACGGGCGCGTGGGGCCGGGGCTTCCTCAACGACCTCCGCCAGGCCGACGCCGCCAATCTCGGCTCGGCCCTGCTGGGCGGCATGGTCTTCAACGCCGCCAATATCCTGCTGGTGGCCTCGATCGCCGTGGCCGGCATGTCGGTGGCCTTTCCCGTCGGCATCGGCCTGGCCCTGGTGCTGGGGGTGCTGGTCAACTACGCTGCGGAGCACAAAGGCAACCCTTACGAACTGTTCGCCGGGGTGGGCTTCGTCATGGCGGCCATTGTGCTGGATGCCCTGGCCTACCGCCGCCTGCCGCAGCAAGGGCGGCGGGCCGGCGTTATGGGCCTGGTGCTGGCCGTGCTGTGCGGGGTGCTGATGGGCTTCTTCTACCGCTTCGTGGCGGCCGCCATGCCCACCGTCCAGGAAGGCTTCCAGCACATGCCGGCCGGCAAGATCAGCCCGTATACGGCCATGGTGCTCTTCGCCTTGGGCGTGCTGGCCAGCCAGGTCCTGTTCAACTTCGCCAACATCATCAAGGCCCTGACCAGCGTCCCCCTGGCCATGCCCGAGTACATCACCGGCACCGTGAGAGATCATCTGTGGGGCGTGGTGGGGGGCATGATCTGGGCCGTGGGCATGACGCTGAACATAATCGCCCTGGGCATGGCGGGGCCGGCCATCTCCTACGGACTGGGCCAGGGGGCGACCATGGTCGCCGCCTTGTGGGGCGTGTTCATCTGGCGCGAATTCCGCGCCGCACCCCAGGGCACCGGCCGCTTGATCCTGTTGATGTTCGCGGGCTACGCCATTGGCCTGGCACTGCTGGTGCTGGCCGGCGCCTAAAGGAGCTGCATTATGAACGCCCCCCGGATAGTGGTCATCGGCAGCGTCAATACCGACATGGTGGTTAAGGGCCGGCGGTTGCCCGCCCCGGGCGAAACCGTCACCGGCGGGCGGTTCTTCCTGGCCCCCGGCGGCAAGGGCGCCAACCAGGCGGTCGCCGCCGCGCGGCTCGGGGCCCGCGTGACCCTCGTGGCCAAGGTCGGCCGCGACATGTTCGGCGACCAGGCGGTGGCCAATTTCCAGCAGGAAGGCATCGACACCGACGCCATTCTGCGCGACCCGCAGCAGCCCACCGGCGTGGCCCTGATCCTGGTCGATGACCAGGGCGAGAACCTGATCGCCGTGGCCTCGGGCGCCAATCATGCCCTCACGCCGCAGGAGATCGAGCAGCTCGCCGGCCTGATCGGCGGGGCCGACCTGGTAATGCTCCAGTTGGAAGTGCCGATTGATGCCGTTGCGGCCGCTGCGCGGCTGGCCGCGGCGGCGGGCGTGCCGGTGGTCCTCAACCCGGCCCCTGCCGCCCCGCTGCCCGACGCCCTGCTGCCGCACGTAACCTACCTCACGCCGAACGAGTCCGAGGCCCAGCAATTGACCGGGATTCGAGTCCAGGACGAAAGCTCGGCCCGGCAGGCGGCCGAGCGGCTGTTAGCGGCCGGCGCGGCCCACGTGGTAATTACGCTGGGGGCCAAAGGGGCCCTGCTGGCCGATGCCGGCCGGGTCCTGCTGGTGCCCAGTCCCACGGTCGAGGCCCTGGACACCACGGCCGCCGGCGACGCCTTCTGCGGCGGTTTGGCCTGGGCCCTGGGCCAAGGATTGCCCCTGCCCCAGGCGGTGCGGCAGGCGTGCCTGGTGGGCGCTCTCTCGGTGACCCGCCTGGGCGCCCAACCCTCGCTGCCCACCCGCGACGAGCTGGAGCGCTTCTGCCAGACGTTGCCAGGGAGGGGGTGAAGGACGCGGGGATGGGGGAAAGGACGCGGGGACGCGGGGACCTGGGACGCGGGGACCTGGGACGCGGAGACGCGGGGACAGGGGGACGTGGAGACGTGGAGATGGCGAATATACGGTCGTTCAAGGAATTGCGGGTCTGGCAGAACGCGATGAACTTGGCGATGCGAATTTTCGAGTTGACCAAGCGGTTTCCACCGCAGGAACGCTACTCGTTGACAGACCAGTTTCGACGCGCGTCGCGCAGCGTGGCCGCAAACGCAGCCGAGGCTTGGCGCAAGCGGCGTTACCCGGCAGCCTTTGTAGCCAAGCTTAATGATGCGGAGAGTGAAGCGGCGGAGACACAAACATGGATCGAGGTCTCGCGGCGTTGCGGTTACCTTGTGTCACTTTGCAAAGGAGCAATACCGTGTTAAGCAAAACGATTATTACGGGCATCTTAGGTTGCTGGATGATCGGTGCGGCGCTGGCCGGCGAAACGGCCGACAAGACGGCCGCCATCGCTCCCGGCCAGGTGCAACTGCACGGCTGGCTGGGCCGCCGCGTCGAGGCCAACTGGCGCAACCGCCTGATGACCGTGAGCCTCCAGGAGCGGCTGGCCCCCTTCCAGAGCAAGACCGAGAGCGAGGGCTGGAGCGGCGAGCACGTGGGCAAGTGGCTGCATGCGGCTTCGATCATGTGGCAGTACACGCGGGACCCCGCCCTGCGGGCCCGCATGGACCAGGCCGTCGCCACGCTCGTGGCCGCCCAGGCCCCCGACGGCTACCTGGGCACCTACGCCCCCCAGCACCGCTGGGGCGGCTGGGACGTCTGGTGCCACAAGTACAATCTGATCGGACTGCTGGCCTACGCCGAGACCTTCCACGACCAGCGGGCACTGGCCACCGCCCGGAAGGTCGGCGATCTGTTGATCGCCACCTTTGGGCCGGGCAAGCGGGATATTATCCGCTCGGGCGAGCACGTGGGCATGGCGGCCACCAGCGTCCTGGAGCCCGTCGTACTGCTCTACCGTGCCGCGCACGAGCCCCGATACCTGGACTTCGCCCGATACATCGTCGCGAGCTACGATCAACCCAACGGGCCGAAGATCGTCAAAACGCTGACCGCCACCCATTCGGTCGCCAAGACGGCCAACCGCAAGGCTTACGAGATGATGTCGAACCTGGTCGGCCTGTGCGAACTGTACCGCAGCACGGGCGACGAGACCTTTTTGCGGCCGTGCCTGGCCGCCCACGACGACATTGTAGAGAACCAAATGTATATCACCGGCGGCACGAGCCTGGGCGAGCATTTTCAGGATCCGCACCAGCTACCCAACGTGGGCGCCGTTTCGGAAAACTGCGCCCACGTGACGTGGCTGCAGTTGGCCACCCAGTTGCTCCGCATTACGGGCGAGGCGAGATACGCCGACACGATCGAGCGCATCGCCTACAACCACCTGCTGGCCGCGCAGCGGCCCGACGGCCGGGCACTGTGCTACTTTACGCCCCTGGCCGGCAAGAAGCCTTACGACGGCGGTATGAACTGCTGCACCTCCAGCGGTCCGCGGGGCATCGCGCTGCTGACCACGCTGATCTATACCCTGGGGCCGGCCGACGCCCTGTGCGTCAACCTGTACGAGGCCTCGACGCTTGACGTTACCCTAAGCGGCGTCAAGACCAAGATCACGCAGCACACGCGGTATCCGCTGGATGGGACGGTCGAGCTGGCCGTCCAGCCCGAGCGGCCGGTGTACTTCGAGCTCCGCTGCCGCGTGCCGGGCTGGTGCAAGGGTTACTCAGCAGCAGTGGGTGGACAGTCGCTGCCGGCCGACGCGCAGCCGGGTCAGTATTTGAAAATATCGCGCCAGTGGCAGCCCGGCGACCGGCTGCGGCTGGAGTTCGCCATGCCGGCCTTGCTAATCCGCGGCACCGACACCAACAAGGGCCTGGTCGCCGTCCAGCGGGGCCCGCTGGTGCTGGCCATGGATACCCGGCTGAACCCGGGGCTGAGCCCCGGCGGGGTGTCGCCGCTGGCCAACGCTGACGGCACGGTCGGGCTCACGCCGGCAGCCGATCCGCAGGGGCTTGCCGCCCACGTTTTTCGCTGTGAAGCGGTAACGGTGGCGACCAAAGGCGGCCCGGCGGGCGGGAAGAAGGTGCCGCTGCTGCTCACCAGTTTCGCCGAGGCCGGCCAGACGGGGTCCGAGTTCGCCGTCTGGCTGCCCGCCGCCCAACGCTCGAAGGCGTCGCCCTCGCCATGAGCACCATCCAGGGCCCGCTTCCGACGCCGCCCGCCACCCGGCTCCGCTATGGGGTCCTGGCCCTGGGCTGTACGCTGGCGATGATCGTGTACCTGGACCGCACGTGCCTGGCCTCGGCCGCCTCGTCGATCATCGGCGAGCTGCACCTGCGGGGCGAGGCCGACTTCGGCCTGGTGTGCGGTGCCTTCGCCTTGGCATACGCCCTGTTCGAGATCCCCAACGGCTGGTTGGGCGACCGCTTCGGGCCGCGGGCGGTGCTGCTGCGGATCGTGATCTGGTGGTCGATCTTCGTGGCCCTGACCGGTGCGGTCGGCCTCTCCATCGGCGGCTGCGTGCTGGGCGGTTTCTATACGCTCGTTGTGGTGCAGTTCCTGGCGGGCATGGGCGAGGCCGGCGCCTTTCCCAACATTACCCGCGCCCTGCACAACTGGTTCCCGTACGACGAGCGGGGCCGCGCCCAGGGCGCCGTCTGGATGTGCGGCCGGTTGATGGGCGGCCTCACGCCCCTGCTGTGGACCATCCTGGTCGCGGGAATCGGCTATCACGTTACCCTGCCGGACGGACATGCCGTCTTGCACAAGATCCTCCCGCCCTTATTGCATTGGCGGTCGGTCTTCTGGGTCTTCGGACTGTTGGGTGTGGCTTGGTGCGTGTGGTTTGGGCTGTGGTTCCGCAATCGGCCGGAGGAAAAACGCGGCGTCAACGCCGCCGAGCTGGCCCGCATCCGCACGGGCCGCGTCGAGGCCCGCTCGGGCCACGCCGCCGTGCCCTGGCGAAGCATGCTGGCCAGCCGCAACCTCTGGCTGCTGTGCCTGATGTACTTCTGCCAAAGCTATGCCTGGTACTTCTACATCACCTATCTGCCTAAATTTTTCGAGAAGAGCCTCAACGTGCCGCTGGCCAGCCTCCGCGGGGCGCTTTACAAGGGCGGGCCGCTATGGATGGGTGCCGTGGCCTGCCTGGCCGGCGGATTCCTTTCCGACGCCGTCATCCGCCGCACGGGCAGTCTCCGCTGGGGCCGACGGATCCCCGGCCTGCTCAGCCACAGCCTCACGGCCCTCTGCTTCACCGCCTGCTCTGTGCTCTGTTCGGTCAAACACGACCCCTTCTGGTTCTTCCTGGCCATTTCGGCGGCCGGGTTCTCGACCGACCTGGCCATGGGCTCGGCCTGGGCCACCTGCCAGGACATCGGCCGGCGTTACTCGGCCGTCGTCGCCGGCTCGATGAACATGATCGGCAACCTGGGCGGCGCGCTGGCCAGTTGGGTCTTCGGTTTGGTCCTGGATCACTCGCTGGCCGGCCACGCCCTGCGGCTGGGCGCAAAAGTGGAAGTATTGACCCAGGCCCAGAAGGCCGACGGCCTGTGGAGCGGATACCAGGTCAACTTCATGATCGCCGCCGGCATGTACGTGGTGGGCGTCCTCTGCTGGCTGCGGATCGACGCCACCCGGCCGGTCGTCGCCAACTAGCCGGCGGCCTGGTAAAATGTTTCTTTACGACAACCACGCGGCAAAACACCACAATTCTCTCTTATGCGAGGAGTCAACATGAGCGCTTCCAGAGATTCGATCCAGGGACCGAGCCGGCGGCATTTTCTACGGTGGGGCGGGGCGGCGGCGCTGGCCTGCGCCGCACCGCGGTTGGCCGGCGCGGCTGATGCGGCCGGCTCGTCCGAAAAAGCCCCGGCCGCCCCGCCGGGCCAGGGCAAGTCGCTCAAACTGGGCGTCGCCTCCTACACCTTCCGCAACTTCAAGCTGGACAAGACGCTGGCCATGACCAAGCGCAGCGGCGTCCAGTACATCTGCCTCAAGTCGATGCACCTGCCGCTGAACGCAACCCTCGATGAGATTGCGGCCGTGGTCGAGAAGATCGCCCATGCCGGCCTGACGCTCTACGGCGCCGGCGTGATCAGCATGGGCAAGGAAGCCGAGATTGCCAATGCGTTCGAGTACGGCAAAGCGGCGGGGATGAAGGTCCTCGTGTCGGCCCCCACGGCCCCCATGCTGCCCTTGATCTCGGAGAAGGTGAAGCAGTACGGCATCGCCGTGGCCATTCACAACCACGGCCCGGGCGACAAGCACTTCCCCACGCCCCAAAGCGCCTACGAGAAGATCAAGGACCTCGACCCGCGGCTGGGACTGTGCATCGACATCGGGCACACCGTTCGGGCCGGCGTCAACCTCGTCGAGCAGGTCGAGATGTGCGCCGACCGCCTGCTGGACATGCACTTCAAGGACGTGACCGAAGCCACGGCCAAGGGCGCCTGCATCCAGCTTGGCCGCGGCGTGATCGACTTCCCCGCCTTGTTCCGCACCCTGCTCAAGATCAAGTACGGCGGCGTGATCTCTTACGAATACGAGGCCGAGGGCGACGACCCGCTGCCCGGCTTGTGCGAATGCGTGGGCTACACCAAGGGCGCCCTGGCGGCGCTGCGCTGCTGACGCCAAGGATCGTGAACTTACTCACAAAGATGAGCGACCAACGGGAGCGGACCAAAGTCAACCGAGCGGTAGCTCGAATTGGCTGGCGGCCCTGCCGCCCTGTGACAAGGAGATCGATCATGCCCGTCAAGAAGTTGAGAGAGTTTCTGGACGCCGAGCACGTGAAGTACGTAACCCTGACGCACTCGGCGGCCTACACGGCCCAGGAGATCGCGGCCTCGGCGCACATCCCGGGCCAGCAGTTGGCGAAGACCGTAATGGTCAAGGCCGACGGCAAGATGGCCATGGCCGTCGTGCCCGCCTCGCACAAGGTGAACCTCGATCACCTGCGTCAGGCGGCCGGCGCGAAGAAGATCGAGCTGGCCGGCGAGCAGGACTTCAAAGACCGCTTCCCGGATTGCGACATCGGCGGGATGCCGCCCTTCGGGAACCTGTACGGCATGGACGTGTACGTCTCGGAAACCCTGTCCCGGGACGACCAGATCGCCTTCAACGCCGGCTCGCACACCGAGTTGATCCGCCTGGCGTACCAGGATTTCCAACGCCTGGTCCGCCCCAAGGTGGCGCGGATCTCGCTGAAGGAGTAGCGTGGCATGGGCCGACAACTGCCTTCCGTACTCATCACGCTCCGCGTGACGCCCTCCCTCTCGCGGAGCGAGAGGAATACGGGAAATGCGGAACGTATTTCTCGGCCGGTCCTTCGCTTGTCTTGGGGCTAGACGGTCAGCAAGTCGGGCAACGTCAAGAGGTCCGGCTCTTCCGCATCTCCTGCCGATAAATCAAAGTATGCATCGGCGGCAAGCGCCTGCTTTGCACTCGATGCCTTGCTCGGAGCCGGCAGCGCGTCGCTTTGCAAAGCGACAGCCGGCGGGGCGCCCAAGGCGGAAAACACCGCGTCGGCCGGGACGCCGGCCGGCTGAGCACCGTTTGCCGTCCCGCTAAGCGGGACGTTGGTGAAGGGTGCGTTGATGGTGTTCCCGCCGCCGGTGGACGAGCTAAGCGCGCCCACGGACACGGCGGCGGGCTGTTTTTGGATCGAGCCCGAAACGGTCGAATTAGTAACCGTGTACTGCTTGGTAATGACGAATCCCGAGCCGTCGATGGGGATTCCCGCCACGCCGGTCCGCGCGTCGACGAATTGATAGAGCTGGTTGGTCACGAGCAGGCCGCTGCTCTGGAAAGTGGGGAGGCCCGCCGCCGCCTTGATTGAAGAAAGGGGCGTGGTGTGCTGATCGTTGAAGGCGTGCGTCGAGGCCGGACCCGCGTATTGGCCGTTCGAGTTCGCCTTGGATATGAATTGATACCCGCCTTGCTCCGCGGTGGGGGTGATGTCCTGGACCAGCTCGCCGACCCCGACCTGTGCCAGATCGGCAAGGTTTCCGCTGTCCGACTGGACGATCATCGCCACGTTGAAACCGACGTTGCCGGCCGGAGGCGGCGCGGTCCTTCCCAACGACATGCGGATGGGGATGGCCGCCACGCTGAAGCCGGAGCTTTGGACCTTCGTCGGCTTTCCCCGCACCTCGAGGGTAAGCTGAAGTTTATTTGCGTTGGAGTTGTGGGTCGTGCTGATCTGGTTTACGTTGGAGATCTGTCCCTGGCTGCCGCTGGTGTAGGCCAGCGCCACGGCCGGTTTCGTTTGGCCTGACCCCCCGCCCCCCTTCAACTCGACGAAAACGTCGGTTCCGTGGGTGATGGCGTAGCTCGGTTTCCCGTCGACCGTCGCCGTTCCGTTGTCCTTCGACTGACCGGTCACGCGCAGCGTGATGGATTGGCCTTGGCTGTTGGCCAGGTCGGGCGTAATGTGGACTTCGACGGGCGTATTCTTGCGGGGCATAATGCGATAGGCGCCGGCGTCGAGCATTTCTTGCGGCGTGTCCGGAGAACAAACTTTATCCTTGAAGTCGACGTTGACGACGGTCATCGTGTCTTCGGCGACCTGCTTGCCCTTGACCTTCAGGATGATGTGGACATCGTTGGCCGAGGAGCTATCCGCGGTGGGGGTGATGGCCACCTCACACCCGCAGCCACCCGAGGGCAGATCGGGAAAACTGTCGGGAGAAATCGTCACCCTGCCGCTGCCGGTGTAAACCGGCTCCAATGTAACGTCGGCCCCTTTGCTTTCGATCCCCTTGATCTTGAACGTGGCGAAGATCATTTCCGACGTGTCGACGTGCGTGGAACCGGGCGGGTTGTACAAGACAATGTTGTCGCTCTTGGCGGCCGTGCCGTTGATGAAGAGCGTGCCCGAAACCGACAACAGCGTGCGGCCCTCCAAGGGCTCGAAGCCCAGCCGGCGATCCCGCACCCGCCCGGTCGGGCCGGGCACACGGCTTGGCGACCTGCGGGCGAAGCGTTTTTCCGGGTTCCCCGCAATCGAGCCGCTCAACCAACGGCGCATAAAGAACTTCGGCGACATGTTTCTAACCATTCGTCAGGAGCCAATACCTAGCAGCGGGTGCACTACGTTTGTCACGGCCGCCTTGAGACCACAACGCTGGCGCGACAAATTCTAGTTTCGTTGCGGTCGTGGGCGTTGTCAAGCCATTTTCTCCCAAGAATTCTCCGGAAAATCGGGCGAGGGCGGAAGGCGGAAGGGGGAAGGCGGAGCAGCAGTTGTCAGCCAGGACCGGGACACTGAAAACCGCGCCTTCCCCCTCCCCTTACCCGATCGGCACGACCTTCAGTCCTGCCAACTGGGCGTAGGTCCGGAATTGTCCGGCTTGCTTTCCCAGAATAATCAAGTGGTGGCTTGATGTCGCGGCAATAGGCGACGTTGTCCATGGGCAACTCGACCGACGTGCGGCAACCGCCGCCGCCGGGTACAGAAAGTGACAGCCACCAAGTCTGTTGAACTTGGGAGACATGAAGCCTGGCAGGGTACTTGCATTACCCAAACTTGGTGCTGGTCGCCTTTTCCCGCCCGCTACGTGCCGAACATCTGGGTCCAGTACTTGCCCTCCCGCCCCAGGCCTTGGCGGCGCTGTTTCTCGCTCAGCATGTTTTTGTGATGCCCGGGGCTGAGGAACCACGCCTTGATGGCTTCAATCGACACGTTGGACCCCATGTAGATGTTCTCGCCCGAAGCCGCAGTACCCGCCAGCTTCGCCCGGTCCCAGGGGGTTTTCTTGCCGGGCACAGGGGATTCGTGGGCGAAGAAATTCCGTGATTGCATGTCGCCGCTATGTCCGCGAGCGGCCTCGCAGAGCTTCAGGTCATAGACCAGCGGGCGCAGCCCGCACATCACGCGTATGGCGTTGACGGCCAGCATCCCCACCACGAGGTTGCGATCGAGATCAGGTTCCATCGCGGCGTTCTGCTCGTAGACCTTCCTGGCTTCCTCCTCTTCCGGTGTGATGAATTGACCCAACTGCTGCTCGGCCTTCTTGATAAACTCATCGACCGGCAGCGGAGGGTTGTCCTTCCACTGCCCGGCGAGCAGCGTAAGCGCCGCGATCGACTGCTGGATCTGGGCGGCGGCACGGCTGACCTTCACGCTGCGCGCCGCGTTCTGCACCGATCGCTGCCGGTAGAGCATCGTTAGCTGGTCCAGTGCCGGCAGGCCGATCTTCTCCAGTTGATCGTGCGACAGGGCCGGATCGTCGCGGAGGTCCTTAAGTGCCTTGCGCAACTCGCTGATGCGGTCGTCCAGACCGGACGGCTTGGGGAGGGGGCCGGCCATGGCCGCGGCACGATGCAGTTCCTTCTCAATCAGGTCCTTGGCGGCCTGGACGCCGTCAGGGCCCAAGGCCACCATGCCGTTGATGGCCGCCGCCCGCTGCGCGGTCTTCGCCCGCGTCGAGCGGTAGACCGCGCTTAGCCGGCGCACGTCCTTGGCGTAATCCGCCGGCTTCTGCTCTTGTGCACACAGCGGGAACGCCGCCAGGACCGCCATGACAAAAGGCACCGGCCAGCCGTGTGGCGAACGATTCATGCGGCATCCCATGCGTCACCCTAAAAGTGAACGTTACCGCGGAGCGTGCCCGCGTAATTGCGGAAGTTCCCGGCGCCGGTCCTTTACCCGATCGGCACGACCTTCAGTCCTGCCAACTGGGCGTAGGTCCGGAAGTGTCCGGCGTGCTTTCCCAGGATAATCAACTGGTGGAAGCCCTTGATGTCGCGGCAATCGGCCACATTGTCCATGGCCAGCTCGACGGACGTGCGGCAACCGCCGCAGCCGGGCATGTCTGCGTCGTTGTTCAACACCCGCCCGGTGCCCAGGATGATCGTATCCGGGGCGGTGAATTTCATCACGGTCACCTCTTGTCCGACGGGCCAGATGACCTGCGGCACGCAGCCCGTGCCCGATTCGTCGTGGTTCCGCAGCACGAAGGGCACGTGCGGCTGATCGAAGCCGGCCAGGCGGGTGGGCGAAGTGCAATGCGCGCCCATGAAGGTATTGCTCACGGTATTCGGCACGGGATCCTGCATGAAGCCCGGCCGGCCGATCAATTGGGCCGTGAGCAGTTGCGAGATGCCGGCCATTGTATCGGCTTCGCACGTGCCGACCTCGCCCTGGTCCAGCAATCGCGACCAGGCGATGCAGGGCGGGCAGGGGATCCGCCCTATGCTGACCAGCCCCAGGCAGTCCAGCGAGATCCCCTGGCAGTTCTCGGCGGCCATGATTCGCCGGGCCACGAAATAATTCCTGGCCGCATTCAAGATGTCCTCCGGCTTGGGCTCCACGATCTTGCGGGCTTCCTTGGCGTAGTGGTCGGCCATCGCCCGCATCTCGTCGCTGGTCTGGGTCTTGTCCAGCTCGTCGGTCCAGCGATGCCGCGGCACGTGGTGCAGCGTAGTGCCGATCGGAGACAGGACCTCGTCCCGCGCTTGCTCCCCGTGGAGGAAGCACAGCCGGGCGTTGCGCATCACCCACGTCGTGCGGAAGGTCCGCATCGCCTGGGCCAGCCAGGTGACGTCTTGCGTCGAGGCCACTACGGTCTTGTCGGCCTTCCGCGTCTCCTGCAGGTGGCCGGTGAAGGCCGTACCCAGCGGGGCCAGGACGGCCGTCGGCAGCGGGCCCTTCTCCTTGACGAAGCGATTGACTTGCTGCCACCAGCTCATGTGCATCAGGACGACGATCACTCCCTCGGGCGGAGATTGCTTGAGCTGGGCCAACAGCGTGTTGAGCTCTTCGGCGGTCTCGACCGGCTCCGCCTGGACCTCCAACTGCACGCCCAGCCGGTCGGCGGCCTCGGTCATCGTCTTGGTATACAGCCGTTGCGAGCCGGCCACGTCGTAGGTATGACCGGGCCAGCTCATCCAGTAGGCCTTGTGGTCGCGGGGATACATGAACACGGCCCGCACCCGCGGCTTGCCGGCCGGCTGGGCGGTCTCGGCGGCGGCCGCCGCGAAATCCAGCAAGCCCGTCTTCAGGGCCAAGGCCGAGGCCCCCGCCCCCAACCCGACGAGAAACTCCCGCCGGCCCAACGCGATCGGACACCTTGCCCCGGAGCGACACGACTGGCAGCCTCGCATGGCAACTCCTCCCAACGCTAGAGAATTGAATCGAACGGCATGGCCGTGATTGTAGACCGCCCCGGCAAGAAAGCCAAGCGCCGGGAGAAATCACGAAGCCCGTCCGCCCGCGCCAAGGTGGCAGGCACACTCCGTGTGCCGTCCGCTGAAGCGGAAAAAGGCATGGCCAGCGGCACACGGAGTGTGGCGTGCTGCTTTCCATGCCGTGAACGGCCGCCTCATCCTTCCGCCCTCCGCCCCAATCCCCAATCCCCAATCCCCAATCCCCTTCCTCCGCCTGTCGAACAGTCGCCCGCCTCAAGGTACCTTTCAAAACTTACCGCGATCGACAAGTCCGTAACCTGTTGACTGGCTTTCACTACCGATTCGGCCGGCCGGCGTAAAGTCATACGTCTCCAGAGGTGCGTGTTCGACAATTGCCATTCCCGGCTCAGCAACTCCTTGGCCGCCCTCCACTTCCGCTCTTTTCCAAGGGCCCGATGTGCGCGCAGCTCTTGGACTCTGCGGACAACTGATCCACGGATGAACACGGATTGACACAGATTCCGCCGCCATCGGTTGTCATTTTTTGCAATCCGCACTCTTCGCTCGTAGGCGTTGCGTCTTTGGCCTTCGACCTTTGGTCTTCGGTGTTCATCCTTCCGCCTTCATCCCTCATCCTTCGTCTTTCCGCCGTCCGCCTTCCCCGCCAATCCCCAATCCCCAATCCCCAATCCCTTACCTATACATCTGTACCATATCCGCTGGCCCAATTGCAAGCCCAGTTTGTGCGGAAAATTTCAAGGCCCGAATCGGCCCGCTGCCGCCCCCTCGTTGTTGCACACGAGTCAACGAGGGTGTCGCCGTCCCGGAGGGACGATTGAAAATAGCCCAGCAGTTCACTGCTGGGAAAATGGGTAACGTAGAGATTTCCAGAGTCCCGTAGGGACGATTGAAGACGTGAATTTGTTCTCCTTTTCAATCGTCCCTACGGGACTTTCGACAGGATTATGCCAACCGATCTCCCAGCGATGAATCGCTGGGCTATTCTCAAATGCCCCTCCGGGGCAAGAACTCGAGGGAGTGGAATGGGGAGTGGAATGGGGTCAGGCCGTCGTTTGTCATTAGGCGGAGAGGGAGAGGGGCGCGTGCGCTTATTGACGAGCGGGGACTATCGATTCCCGAGCGGCCGGCAGTAGTCCGCACAGCGCCGCGGTCACCGCTTACGACGGCGCCGCCTGTTCCAACGTAACTTTCGGCCGGGCGATCAGCGACACGACCCCGCCGGGGCGTTATCTCGCATTCACCAGGGAACTGAGAACCAACCCCTCTCATACCCCATACCTCATAGCTCACCGCTCACAACTCACAACTAATTGCTCATAGCGCGGCGGATCGCCTGGTTGACCAACTCGATAGCCCGGGCCCGGGCAGCGGCGTCCCAGGCGAATAAAAACTCCACCCCCGGGCGCAGGAAGCATAAGACCAGTTCCCGCGGCCCCGCGCCCAGTATTCGCTCGACGGCCAGGGCGTAGACCAGCATCTGCATTTCGTACTCGGCGGCCACAACAGCGACACCATCGGCCGCGACCCGGTTGGTCTTGTAATCCAACAGGTGCCAGTCGCCCGCGGTATCGCGGTAGAGGCAATCGATGTAGCCGCGGAGGTACGGGGCGCGGGGATCGGCATTGCCCGGCGGCCATGGCAGCAGGAATTCCAGTTCGGTATAGACCTCGGCCGCCCCGGCCACCGCCGACCAGCGCTTCGAGGCCAGCAGTCGGCGGACCAGGTCGATCGGCTCCTCGAGGCCATCGGGAGCAACCTGTGGATTCCCGGTTTCTTCGGACGGCGATGGGGCCGATCCGCCCACGTCGGGCAGATGGCGGGCCGCATGCCGGCGGACCAGGGCCGCAATGTCGTCGGCCGAGGCTGCCGGGGGACTGTCCCGATTTTCGTCCGACGAAAATGGGACTGTCCCCTTCCCAGGTGCGGTTTGGCCCCGTTCCGCCAGCTCGGCCAACACGGCGTGGACCAACGTGCCCAGGCCCAGCGGATCGAGCGCGGCGGCCGGCTCCGCGTCGTCGTCGGTGGCAGCGGTCACCAGGGGGCCGCCCCGGGCGTGCAAAACGCCGCTGAGGCGCGAGAACGAGTATTGCCGCCGGGCCAGCGGATCGGGCGCTACCGGCGCCAACTCCTTGGGCACCTGGCCCAAATGCCGGGCCGCCGCCTCCCGGGCCTCGGCAACCAGCTTCGACAGATCCGGCCGGCTCGCCTTCGCTTTGGGCACAGTGCCTAGCGGCGGCTCGCTCGTGGCGACCGTCGCCAATCTCCGCTCTTCTGCTGCGAGAAGGGCCGGGGGCGACGGCGCGGCCGCACCGCCGACGGGGATCATCGCTCCGCTTTGGAGATCGAACCGCCGGGCGAGCAGTTCCATCCACGGCCCGCGCGGCGTCCCGCCGGCGGCCAGGCCGGCCGAAAGAATCAAATAATCGGCGGCCCGGGTGGTGGCCACGTACAGCAGCCGCTTAAGCTCGGCCGATTCCTCCTCCGCTTCCGCCGCCATGAACAGATCGTAGCCGCTAGTCACCTCGGGCAGCCGGACGACCGGCCCCAGCCGCGGCGTGAAGGCGGCGGCCGGCCCGACCTTCCGCCGCGGTCGATCCAGGTCGGCCACGATCACCACCGGAAACTCCAGCCCCTTGGCCTGGTGAATGGTCATCAGCCGCACGGCATGTATCGACTCGGGCTGCGTAGCCGCCAGCGGCTCGTCGGGCTGCCGGGCAATGAATTGTGCAAGCTGCGTGATGAAATCCGCGAGGGTGAAGATTCCCGAAGCATCGAACGATCGGGCCTGCTCGACCAGCTTTTGCAGGTTGGCCAGCTTGCGGGGGCCGAGAAACTCGGCCAACAGCACGGCATCGTAGCCGGTGCGGGCCAGGGCCGCCCCGAGCAGCTCGGCGATCGGCACGCGGTCCTTAATGGCCCGTAGCTCGGCGATCGTCGCCGCGGCGAACCGCACCCGGGCCGACTGCTCCTCGTCAATCGGCTCGCCATCGGCTTCGGGAGCCGGGCCTTGGTTAGGATCGGCCGGGGAAGAACCTGGGGACTGTCCTAATTTTCGTCCGGCGAAAATGGGACTGTCCCCTTCCGGCGTGCGGAAACTCTTCGGCCGATCCTTGGCGAACAGCCCGGCTGACAGGCTTCCGTGGCGCTGGACCAGTTGGAACAGCGTTTCGTCGAGCAGTCCGAACATCGGGCTGCGCAGGACGCCGGCCAGGCTGGCCTCGTCGCCGGGGCTGGCCAGGGTCCGCAGCAGGTTGACCACGTCGTAGATTTCCTGTTGGGCATAGAAGGCATGGCCGCCGACGAGGTAGTATTCGATGTCGTAGCGCCGCAGGGCCTCTTCGTAGAGTTCGACGTTGGTCAGGGCGCGGAACAGGATAGTCACGTCGCCGGGCCGCACGGCGCGGAGGGGATGAGGGGATGAGGGGATGAGGGGTTGAGGGGTTGAGGGGCTGGGGGGTTGAGGGGTTGAGGGGTTGAGGGGTTGAGGGGTTGAGGGGCTGGGGGGATGAGGGGATGAGGGGATTAGGGGATTAGGGGTTGAGGGGCTGGGGGGAAGTGGCCGGGGGCTAACAGCCGCCGGCCCGCCGGCGGCCACCTCCCCGGCCTTCTCCCCTCCGCCTTCCGCCTTCCGCCTTCCGCCTTCGGCTTCTTTGTCCCATACCAACTTCTCGCCGCGGTCGAGCATTCCGCGGATCCGCCGGGCGATATAGTCCGCCTCACGCTTCCGGCGGCGTTCGGTGGGCGACTCACGCGCCGCGCCGCCCTCGGGCGCGGGCTCGGCCGCGGGCCCGTCGCCGGGGCCATCGCCCGCGGCCCCAGCCTGGGCGCCGTCGTCGCCGCCGGGATCCGCCGGCCCGTCGTCGTCAGGCTCGATGGCCCACAGGAACTCGACGGCCGGGGTCGGGCCAACCTGCGGCCGATACGGCCGCAGCGGCTCGTAGCTCGGCCCCAATTCCTCGGCAAACAGGGCGTTGACGAAATCGAGCACGGCCGGCTGGCTGCGGAAATTGAGCGATAGCGGCAGTTGCCCCGCCGGCGGAATCTCCTCGCGCAGCCGGCGGAACACGTGCGGATCGGCGCCCCGAAAGCGATAGATCGACTGCTTGTGGTCGCCCACGAAGAACAGCTTCCCGTCGGTGTACCGGCCGTCGCACAGCAGCTTGACCAGCTCGACCTGCAAGGGGTCGGTGTCCTGGAATTCGTCGACCATCAGCAGCCGGGTCTGGGCGGCCAGCCGCCGGCGGACAGTTTCGCCCGCCGGCCCGACGAGCAGGTCCCGGGCTCGAACCAGCAGGTCGTCGAAATCCAGTGCCGCCAGTTGCTCCTTTTCCTGCTGGAAGGCCGCAGCCGCGGCGTCGGCCACGCGGAGCAGGCCCAGGGCGAGCTGGGCGGCGGGCCGGGCCGCCTGCGGATCGAATGCGGCTTGGCCCGCCACCCGGTCGATCTCCTTGCGGAGCCGCTCGGCCGCATCGCGGAAATTCTCGTAGGCCGACGGGCTGGGCCAGGCTTTCTTCCCGCCGCCGCCTTGCACGCGGGCCGCCTCGCGGATCTCGGCCAGCGTCGCGGCCGGATCGCCGGCTTGGGCCAGCCCGCCCAGTCGCTCGGCCAGCAGCTCGCGGGTGCCACGGTTGGCTTGCCCAACCGTGCTTTCGGCACTGCTGGACAAGCCAGCAGTGGCACCCAACGTGTCAACCGAGGGCGATGGGGGCACTAGCCCGCCCAGTCGCTCGGCCAGCAATTCGCACCGCTGCCGCATGACCGGGTGGCTGGGCAGTCCGTCCCGCACCGCCGCCAGCAGTTGTCCGACTGCCGGCAGAGCGCTTACCTGGGCCACGATCCGCGGCAGCGCATCGCTCCGCCAGAACGCCTCCCAGCGGGCCGTGAGGCCATCGGCCGTCTCGCTGCGCCACCGCTCCCAGTCGATCTCCTGCCGCGCGGCGAGCAACCGCCGGACCATCTCGGCCAGCCCGCTCGGGCCAGCCAGGCCGAATTGCACGACCAGCTCGAGGACCGCCTCGTCGCGGCGGGCCAGCCGGTCGCGCAGCTCCTGGTCGATCAGCTCGTAGAGCAGCGTTTCGGTTTCGGCCTGATCGAGCACGCGGAACTGCGGGTCCAGGCGGGCCTCGACGGCGTGGGCCCGCAGCAGCCCGCCGCAAAACGCATGGATCGTGCTGATCCGCGCACTCTCCAGCTCGCGGAGCGTGCGGAGCCAATGCTCAACCTGCGCTTCCGGCGCATCGAGCAGCCGCCGGGTGCAGGCGGCGCGGATCCGCTCGCGCATCTGCCGGGCGGCCCGCTCGGTAAAGGTGATGGCCGTCAACTGGTCCAACCGCGGCGCAGCGCGGGGCTCGGCCGTAAGTAGGGTACCACTGCCGGCTTGTCCGGCAGTGTGGCGGGCGGCGGCCAACTCGGCACTGCTGGGCAAGCCAGCAGTGGCACCCGCGCGGGCGGAAGTCAACTCGGCACTGCTGGGCGAGCCAGCAGTGGCACCCTGGGCTGGGCCCGGCTCCAGGCAGGCCAGGAAGCGCTCGGTCAGGACGAACGTTTTGCCGCAGCCGGCCCCGGCCGACAGGGCCACGGACACGCCCCGTGCGCCGATCGCCCGCCGTTGCTGCTCGGTCAGGTCGGGGGACTGGCTCATTTTTCGGCCCCCGAGCAAAGGGGACAGTCCCAGTTTCGTCGGACGAAACTTGGGACAGTCCCCGGGCCGAAAAATGTGCCTGTCCCCTTAGTCATGGAATCGGCCCTGGCCATGTTTTCTCCAGCGAACGGACGTGGTTGATGCGGCAGACGGTATGGAACGGGCAGCGGCCGGTGCACTCCGCTTCGGCGCTCCAGGCGGGAAACTCGCCGCCGCGCATGGCTTGCAGCAAGCCCGCGACGGTGCGGGCCAACAGCGAGCGGATCTGTTCCCACTCCTCGAGCGGCTCCAGCGCGCCGGCGACCGCGTGGTACATCTTCAACGCCTGCCGCGGCTTGAAACCATCGGAGCCGACGTACCAGTAGCCGGCCTGCCAGGGCACGGCGTTGCGCTCCGACAGGATCAACTCGGCGGCGGCCAGGGCGTAGAGCGGCAGTTGGATCGTGGTGCCGCGGGCCACGCCCTCGACGCTGAACCGCACCGAGCCGCCGGTCTTGTAATCGATGACGTTGAACACCGTCCGGCCCAGCACCCGACCGGTGTCGATGCGGTCGATCCGGCCGGCCAGCCGCAGCGACCGGCCCGCCCAGTCCAGCGTCAGCGGCTCGGCGGTCGAGCCGTGCTCGTCGCCCTCGCGCAAGGGGCGGCCGAAGGCGATCTCGAACAGCTCCGGCCGCAGCGGGACGTCGCAGTCGGCCCACGCCGCATCATAGCGCTGGTGCTGGCGGCGGTAGTCGGCGATCACCCGCCGCAGCCAGCGCCGATCGACCTCGGCTAGCGCGTCGCGGAGGGAATCCTCGCCCCGGTCGCTGGATAGGGCTTGCAGCGTTTCGTCCGCCAGACGGTCGTACTCGTCGTCGGGCAGGCTGGCCGGCGACCGCGGGCCGCCAGGGCCGGCGTTTACGCGGCGGTGCAGTGCCGCCAGGAACTCGTGGACCAGGCGGCCCCGCTCCAGGGAGTCGATCTCGAGGGCCAGGTCCTCGACCGGCTCGATTTTCAACAGCCGCTCCAGGAAGAACCGGTAGGGGCAGGAGGCATAGCGCTCCAACTCCGTAGCGCTGAAGGTCCGCTCGGGCGGAAACATCGCCACCAGCGCCGGCCAGGTATCGCAGCCCAGCATGCCCTCGGCCGGGCCGAAGCGGCGGCGGTCCTGGCGGCGGGCGACGATCTCCAGCCCGGCCAGCAGGTTGTCGGCCGCGGCGGGGGCGTGTTCGGCCAGTCCGGCCAGCATCGCCACGTCGCCCTCCAGGGCCCGGGAAACCGCCCGCAGCCGAAAGGCTTCCCACGAGGGCGAGCGGTCGTCGTCCGGCAGGGGACTCAGATCGAGCTTCTCGCTCCGCGCGATCCGGCCCGCTCCGCACGCCTGCTCGACTTCATTCAGGAACGGGCTGGGCAACAGTGGCTCGCCCGATTCGTTCGCGGCCGGATAACTCAGGTACAGCCGCCGCGTGGCACAGGCCAGTACTTCGTAGAACAGGAGCATCTCGTCGGCCTGGCGGTCGTTGCGAGTGGTAAGCGGCAGGCCTTCCTCGACCAGCCGCTGCCGCTCCGGCTCGCTATAGACACGATTTTCCGGAACCGGCGCAGGAAACGACTTCTCGGACAGCCCGGCCATGAATAAGTAAGGGATGCGAAGCCCACGCGCCCCGGCAGCCGACAGCACGCGGACCCGGCCCCACTCCTCGCCCCCGCCGGCAATCGGCTCGCTGTTCAGGATGTCTACCAGCTCGGCCATTGCCTGCCGGCGATCGAGCCGGGGAAGTTCAGAAATACTATTGTAGTCGGCACACGCCGTGTGCCGGATTTCCGCACACGGCGTGTGCGGACTACATTGAACCTGGGGACTGTCCCGATTTTCGTCCGCCTGTCTCTCTGGACAGGCCGAAAATGGGACTGTCCCCTTCTCCTGGCCTAGCCACCGGCTGACCCGATGGATTTCCGCCACGGCCGCCTGGAGTTGCCGCCAGGCGTCCTCGTCCGCCACGGCATGTTCGTGCCCGGCGGGCAGGGAACCGGCGGCGGCGCGTAACAGTCCGAGCCGCTCGGCCAGCCGCTGCCAGGCTCGACCCCACTCGGGCAGGGTGGCTCGCTCGGGCAAACCGTCCAGGGCGTCGGCCAGGTGACCGACGACGGCCCGAGCGGCCCGAAGGCAGTTGTCGGTTGTCAGTTGCCAGTTGTCAGTTGGGCCTCCCGGAGGCCCGGGAAGCCCCCCCTCTCCTTCTCCCCTTATCTCCTTGTCTCCTGGTTTCCCTGTCTCCTTGTCTCGGACACGCCGCGGGGGCGGTAGAGGTCCCTTCGCCAACCGCCCGATGAGCTGCTTCCGGCCCCGCGGGATTTGCAGCCCGCGAATGGTCCGTTCGACACCGGCTGTTAGCCCTGCGCTCAGATAATTGCTGCCCAAAATGGCCAGCAGATCGGGCATCGGCCAGTCGTCGGCATCCAGCCGCAGCAGGGCCACAAGCGTGGCCAGCAGCGGCGCGCGGCCAAGCGGCCGGCCCGATTGTAAAGCGAAGGGAATACCCAACTTGCGGAAGACCTCGCCCACCAGGTCGCCGACCTCCTGAGGCCGGCGAAAGACGACGGCAATGTCGGCCGGCGGGACGGGCCGGCTGCCCGCCGCGGTGTCGCCCTCCAGCAACAGCCGCTTGATTCGCGCGCCGAGCAACTCGATCTCACCCAACTGCCGGCCGGCGGCCAGGATTTCCAGCCCGGCGGTGTCCGAGGCCGGCCGGGCCTTACGCGGGTTGACGAACAGCATCCGTTCCAGATGGTCCATGGCCGGCCAGGCCGGACGCTCCGGCCGTGGTTGCTCGTCGATGCGCACCGCGGCGTGCCGCCGCCGCAACTCGGCCAGCGTAGAGAGCGGCTTGCCGAACAAGTCGCGGCGGCACGGCTCCGGCTCCAGGGGGAGCGAAATCCACAACTCAGCGGCCCGGGCCCCTAGGATCTCGAGAATCTCGTGCTGGGTCTGCGTGAAATCTGTAAACCCGTCGGCCACAACCAGTTGCGGAGAATGACCAAAAGAAGCAAATGTGCAATGATCAATGATCGCGCGATCCGGGCTGGGGCCCGTTGGACATTGAACATTCTCCCCTTTGGACATTCCCGGCTCTGCCCGTTGCAGCCGGTCGCGGGCCGACCAAAAACGCCCCTCCGCGTCGTACAACTGATGGTCCAGCAGGCACCGCTGATAGGCCTCGTAGATCGCCAGCAGCTCGCGGTCCTTGGGCGTAATGCCCCGCGACATGCAGGCATGGCGGAGGTCTTCGGGCCAGATCTCCAAGCGTTTCAGCTCGCTCGTGAAATCGCAGACGAGGTCGAGCAAGCCGGCGGTCGAGGCGATCGGGCCGAAATGCGCTAGCCGGCCCTCGGCCTGCGCCTGATCGACACAGCGGCGAACCAGGTGCCGCTTCACCAGCCGGCTGACCGGCCGAACCAGCGAACCCGACTGAAGGGTGGATTCCGCGAACTGGGCGAACGTCACCACGCCCGGGGCGAAACAGCCGTCACTCATTCCTTCCAACAAGCGGCCCCGGACCTGGCGGGCCAGCCGAGCGGTAGGGCACAGCCAAAGGGCTCGGCCCGGCGGACTGCCGCGAAGAAAATCCAGATACCGCGCCACCAGGCGGCTGGTCTTCCCGCTGCCTGGCGGTCCCGTTACGACGATCAATGCTCCGCGCACGATGGGATTTGGGGATTTAGGCATTTAGGGCCTTCGTGCCTTTGTGTCTTTGTGGTTAAACAAATCTCACCACAAAGGCACAAAGACACCAAGGGATTTGGGGGGCCAGGCCGAACCTTCCCGCGTGAGGAGCGGCACCGGCCGAAATGGCTCCTGCAAAGAACCGATTCTCCCGGCTCTAGAGCCAACCTGTCAACCGCCACCGGGCGGCGTGGCCCGGTCCCCTCTCCCTCCGGGAGAGGGTTAGGGTGAGGGAAATTGGGTGAGGAATCTGTTCCTCCGCCTTCCGCGTCCAGCGCAGGTTCCCCTCACCCCGGCCCTCTCCCGGAGGGAGAGGGGGACCTTTCGCGCGTGCCGCCGGCAATCCACGTGCCTCAGGCAACCCGCGAGAGCTAAATCCCAACGGAAAACTGTTTGACAAACAGGAGCACATTCCGGTACAATCATGGGGGTAATAGGGAGTAAGCAATCGCGGCAGGATAGCCGCAAGCTGCGGTCTTATCTGTGTCTTTCTGTCGGGTGTGCGCTCGGCGCGACGATGGTCGGCGCGCGGGTCTCATTATTTTTTATCGAGGGAGGTGTGTCATGGTTACACGTCACAAGGGACGGGGGTTCACCCTCGTCGAGTTGCTGGTGGTGATCGTCATCATCGGCATCCTGATCGCCATGCTGTTGCCGGCGATCCAAGCGGCGCGGGAGGCGGCCAACCGCAGCGCTTGCACGAACAACTTGAAGCAGATTGGCCTGGGGTTGCAGAACTTCAACAACAACTTCGCCACCCTGCCCCCGTCAGCATCGGTGTTACCGGGGGGCACCACGGTCGGCGGTTGGAGCTTCCTGGTGAAGATCCTGCCGTTCATGGAGTACCAGGCGGAGTACAACGCGCTGTTCAAGTCCGAGCAGGATCCCACAACCTGCACTTACACGGGGACCACCTCGAGCCAGACCACCGCTGGCCTGGCCCTGCTGAATCGCTCGATGAAAGGGTTCGTCTGCCCGAGCAACCCCAACGTGAAGTTCAAGATTCCTACGCAGACGCCACCGCAGGGGGCCTTCACCAATTACAAGGCAATGGGGGGCACCTGCCCCCTCGCCCTGAAGTTTGTGCTCACCCCGCCCCCCACCTCGGCGCCATACGGGAGTAACACCTACTTGTTCCCTGACGGCGCGCTGTACCCGGGAACCGGGACGCGATTCGCCGACATCGCCGATGGAACGTCCAAGACGATCGCGGTGGCCGAAACCATGGACGACAAGGCCAGCCGCTGGACGGTGGGAAGAGAGGTTACGATGTTCGGCCTGCCCGCCAGCGTGGTCACCAGCAGCAACGTAGCGGTCGCCACCGGGTACGGGAGCTTTTACGCCCCGGGCGGCGGGAAAGATTACGACGGGACGTTCGGCCCCACCTCGGGCGTGGGCGTGAAGGAAACGACATACGGGCCGTACATCGGCTATGACTTCACCCCGTCCGGGGCGAATTACGCCAGCGGCGGCCCAACGACATACGCCACCGACGACGCGGCGACGGGTTATAACAATTCGCCTGCCCCGAACTATGGACCGTCGTCCAATCATCCCGGCGTGGTCAACCATCTGTTCATCGATGGCTCGGTGCAGGCCATTCGGAAGGACTTGGACGGGGCCGGCTACTTCTTCCTGATTACCCGCAACGGCGGCGATCCGTTCCCGTTGCAATGATTTCCAACGCTTGGCGCGGGTCTGTGTGGGCCTGCCGGAATCAGACCGAAGGTCTCCCGAATCGACGGGAGACCTTCGGTCCTTGTATCCGGCACACTCCGTGTGCCGCTGGATCATCGGCACACGGAGTGTGCCGGATACATTGGGCCCCTTGCATTTTTGCGCCGACTGTTTTACAAAGATAGCAAGCGGCACACGGAGTGTGCCGGATACATTTCCGGCCGAAGTGGCGGAATTGGCAGACGCGCTAGGTTCAGGACCTAGTCCCTGTAATGGGGGTGGAGGTTCAAGTCCTCTCTTCGGCACTGCTTGATACAAAAGGACTTACGGCGAATGCACGTAAGTCCTTTTTCTTTGGTACAATGCCGTTAGTGTAACAAGGGTGTAACAGAATCGCGGTGAAATTGCCCTGAAATGGCAGGGTAACGCCGACGCAATGCCGAGGCGTGGCGGCGGATTCACGGCTCAATCCGCCCGCCTTTGGCCTGGTCAGGCATGATCACCCACCGCCCTCTACCCCATCGTTGGATGGGTGATCGCGTTACACCTCTGTTACACCGCCTCCCCTCCCGCCATCATCCCGCTCCAATCCCGGCACCGCCCGCCCTGCAAGGTGATCCGGTAGAATGGGGGCTCCGCCTGGCTGGGCAAGCCACCGCGTAGTCGATGGTCCGAATGGTCGGGAGCCGGACCATTCGTCCGGACCATGATGGTCGGTAAGGACGCCCATTATTCTTATATGGGGCCGTCCGTCCGACCCATCCATACCTTCGTTTCCACAACGAAAACAGCCCAGCTTGTCCGACCCATTCCGGCCGCTCATGCCGACCACGGGTGCCGTGTTCACGAGAGCAAAATCCGCACGGCAATGAGACGCTTACATTAGTAGCGATGCCATGAGGTTATCGACCGTTTTCCGCTGGATCGTGGCGCTCGGGCTCGACCGGCCCACCAGAGCCAAGAGTGCAAGATCGCTAGCGTCATAGGCGATGCGGCCGCTGTTGATAGTACCAGGGGTCTTCGTAGGAGCGACGTACGTGAACTGATAGAGCGCGGAAGGGGCCGAGGCGCCACTGGGCGTAGTTACCGTGACGTACACCGGGCCCGCGCTGCTGTTCGGAGGGTTCTTGACCACGATCGTGTTGGCTGTATCGCTGACGTTCGTCGCCGCCACGCCGCCGAAATACACCGTGGCATTGAGCAGGTTCATACCCGTGATTGTCACCCTAGTGCCGCCCGCTTCGGGTCCCGATACAGGTTTGATCTTCTTGATGATCGGCGCCGCAGCGTAGGTGAACTTATCGGCCGCGGAGGTGTGCGAGGCACCGCCCGCGGTCGTGACCGTTACGTTGACCGTGCCCGCCCTGCCCGGAGGACTTACCGCCACGATCTGGCCGGTCGGCGTGCTGCGGAAAGCAAACGCCTCGACCTTGCCGAACATGACGGCCGTGGCGCCGGCCAGGTTGGTGCCGGTGATCGTCACAAGCGTGCCGCCCGACAGGGGCCCTCCCGCGGCGCTGATCTTCGTGACTGTCGGCGCTGCAAGGTAGGTGAACTGATCGGCCGCGGAAGTTGTTGACGTACCCTCGGCCGTCACCACGGTCACGTCGGCCGTTCCCGCCGTCCCCGCCGGACTGATGGCGACGATCTGCGTGTTCGTATCGCTCTTGATCTTTGCCGGCTTGGCGCCGAAGAAGACTTTCGTGGCTTTGGCCAGGTTCGCACCGGTGATCGTCACCGTTGTGCCGCCCGCCGTCAGACCGTGTGAAGGACTGATCCCCGTCACCACCGGCCCCGCGACGGCAGGGGGCGCAAACACGTAGGCCGCCCCCTGGGCTCTGTTGGCCCCAACCGCTCCGACTACCACCGTGTTGCCGCTGATCGAAACCGACCAGCCAAAAAAGTCTAACTCCGCGCCATCGGCTGCGGTGAGCTTGGCGGCCTGAGTCATGTTCTTCGCCCAACCGGCGCCGGGCTTAGTGAACACGTAGGCCGCCCCCGCCGACGTGACGACGTTGAAGGGGCCGTTAGCACCGTACGCTCCGACCACCACCGTGTTGCCGCTGTTTGAAACCGACCAGCCGAAATCGGCGTCCCGCGCGCCATCAGATGCGGTGAGCTTGGCGGTCTGGGTCATGTTTGCCCAACCGGAGCCGGGCTCAGTAAACACGTAGGCTGCTCCCTGCGCGAAGTTGCCGTCGACTGTGGCCAACGAAGCTCCGGCCACCACCGTGTTGCCGCTGACCGAAACTGAAAGGCCGA
>JBEKTY010000011.1:0-113781 GCA_049515555.1 Thermoguttaceae bacterium | reverse complement strand
ATGTCCTCCTGACAGAAATCCACGAACAAGGGACTGGCCAGCCCTTACAGCCATGGTCAACATTATGACAGTATGCCTCGAATCATCGAAACGACTCAATACCAAAAGTCTTGCTGTAGAAATGTTCACTTTGCCGCGTCGGCCGGTTCGAATCGGGGGACGGCGGCAGTGAATCGAAACTGAATCGCGGAGAACCAGTGAAACCAGTAACGTGTCGACAGGTTTCCCGCCAACTTTCCGGCGCGGGCCTGTCGGACCAGCGACGTTTGACAACCGAGGTCGAAGCGGGGACGCAGCCAGTTTTTCGGTTCGTTACCGTGCGAACGCTCCACCCTGATATGGTTGACCTCGCTAATTCTATGAACGCAACTTATTTGCGGGCATAGAATTAGCGTCAACCCAGACGATAAAATGGTTGACCTCGTTCCTCACACCTGAAATCTCTGGAATAACAGCGAGGAACGAGGTCAACCATGTCGTCTACTGCTGCTCTTCAGCCGCCGGCGGCCAGGTCTGCTCCTGGTGGGTCAGCAGCGGCGCGATCATCTCGGCCATGACGATGTGCAGCATGTAGGTGGGGTGCCACTCGTTGCCTTCGCCGGCCCAGCAGTACGGCACGCCGCGATACAGGCAGAAGCGGCTGATGTCCGCCGCCGCAACCTGCTCCTCCCGCACCAGCTCGTGGAGCACGCGGGTCATGTCCTTCACGTCCCAGACCATCGGCGGGCCGGGCGTGGGCGACATGAGGATGATCTGGTCGGTCTTGCCCTTGGCCGTGGCAATAAGCTGCTTCAGGTTGCGCTTCCAGGCCTCGGGCGGGCCGCACCATAGGGCGATAATCACCAGGTCGTCGGCCGTCGCCCGCTCGAGGAACGGACCGAGGTGCTCCTGGTGCCATTGTGTAATCGCGCCGGGACCGCCGCCGTGTACCACCGTAATGCCCCGGTAGCCGAAATGCCGCTCCCACAGCCGGGCCAGGTGGTGGTGATAGAGGAACGGCACGCCGGCCTTGGCGTCCACCTTCCACGTGCCGCGGTACATCTGGGCCCCCAAGGTGATCGAGTCGCCGAAGGCGTAGATCTTGAAGGGCTGCTTGGTCTTGGCGCGGGCCAGCGTCTTGGCCAGGTGCTCCGCGCCATAAAGGATGTCCTTGCTGCCGATCGTCGGGTCCGGGCCGGTCTGCGGGTCGATCTTGGGATGGGCGGCGAAGTCCGGCGTCTCGACGCCCAGGCGGTCGAGGATCAGCCAGGTCCGCTGCCGGATGGGCTCGGCCAGGCTGAACTTCAACAGCCAGCCCAGCTCCGGCTTGTCGCGCGTCGTGCCGAAGGCCTGCCAGGGAAGGTCGATCTTCTTCCACTCGGTGCCGACCTCCGCTTGGGCCGCGTTCACGTTGAGTTTTAGGGGCCGGGAGGCCTTGGCGTAGAACGTCAGGCCTGCGCTGCCGGCGGGCAGTTGGCCCCCGTTCTCCCAATTCAGGCTGCCCGTGCTGCCCGGCTCGAACAGGCATTTCAGGGCCACCCCGCCGGTAACAGATTCCTTGGTGGCCCAGAGCCTGGTTTTCAGGGGCAGCACGTCGGCGGCGGTTCCCAGGTCGGCGCAGAGCCACATGCCCGTCCGCTCTTCCGCGGTGCCTTGCGGGAAGCCTAACGGAATGAATTGCGAACCGGCGGCCGGGCACACGTCGATTGCCGGGCCGAGGACCGTCAGGACCGTGAGTCCGACCAATGCCAGACCCCTTGCGAAGACGCTGTTCATGAGGAACGCTCCTTTTGAAGCGACATGGCCAAAAACAGGATACCCATCAGATCGCCCATTTGCAAGCGGAGCGGCGCCCACTTGCGATCCTCCCCGTGACGACACGGTTGGCTTGCAAAGATTCAGTCGCCCAGTGAGATTCCCAGGGCCCGGGCGGTTTGGGCGAGCTGGCCGTCGGGGGGCACGGTTCTCAGTTGCCCAATGGCCGCCGCGATGGGGACCGTGCCCACGTACGCGCCTTGAAAGTTGACCATTTTCCCATAGTCGCCGGCCGCCAGCCGCTGCACGGCCTCCGTGCCGAATATCGAGCACAACGTGCGGTCGAAATTGGTGGGGCTGCCGCCGCGCTGCAAATGGCCCAGCACGCAGACGCGAGCTTCTTTGCCCGAGCGTTTCTCGACTTCACCGGCGACCGCCTGGCCGATGCCGCCCAGGCGGGCTTCGCGGTTGTCCGGCTGCTCGGCTGAGGTGACGAATTGGCCGCCCTTTTCGCGGGCCCCTTCGGCGACAATGACCAGGGTGAAGCGCTTGCCCGACTTCTCGCGCTCCTCGATCTTGCCGCAGATCGCCTCGTAGGTGAACGGAATCTCGGGGATCAAGATCACGTCGGCGCCGCCGGCCACGCCCGCGTACAGGGCGATCCAGCCGGCGTAGCGGCCCATGACCTCCAGCACCATGACGCGATTATGGCTCTCGGCCGTGGTGTGCAGGCGGTCCAGGGCGTCGGTGGCACAGGCCACCGCCGAGTCGAAGCCGAAGGTCATCGCCGTGCCTTCCAGGTCGTTGTCGATGGTCTTCGGCACGCCGACCAGGGGCACGCCGCCCTCGTACAACTGCTGGGCAATGCTCAGCGAGCCGTCGCCGCCAATGGCGACCAGTCCGCGGAGGCCCAGCTTCTGCATGCCGGCCTTCACGCCGTCGATCAGCTCTTGCGGCAGGCGGCGGGACTGGCCGTGGCCCACCTTGGCCGAGAAGCGGCCGCGGTTGGCGGTGCCCAGAATGGTGCCCCCGCGGGTCAACAGTGCGCCCAGCTTGCCGTAATCCAGGGGCATGTACTGCTGCGGATCGAGGATGCCCTCGAAGCCGCCCAGGAAACCGATGGTCTCCCAGCCCCGCTTGGCGGCGGCCTTGGCCACCGCCCGGATCACGGCATTCAGGCCCGGGCAATCTCCGCCGCCGGTCACGATTCCAATACGCTGGCTCATGGTCGCTCTTGAGTTGGGGATTAGGGATTAGGGATTGGGGATTAGGGCGGCGGGTAAGCCACCTTTGCTTCAAGGGGCACGCACGGGACGACGAAGCGACACCATAGGAACTCAGCCGTCGGTCGGATGGCGGCTCCCGACGCCAGAGCGGCATTATAGCAAGAAACCCCGCTCCGGGCGTAGGGGAGCTAGCGCCACGTCAGTCTTGGACCAAATTGCCTTTCCAGGTAGAATCCTCCTTACTTCGTTTTTGTTGCGGAAGGCCGGAAACTTGTAGGGTGAGCTAGGGTGGGTCGATCGTAGCGAGCCCCACCAGAACCACGACGGACGACGGAGGAGAGGCGACGGACGACGGACGGAAGCACTCCCGTCCGTCGTCCGTCTCCCGTCGTCCGTCGAAAACGTTGGTGCTCGCTCGGGCTCGACCCAATCTACCGCGGTTACGCGAAATAATCATCCCTGCCCGGCCGCCAGCGGCCGGTGGAAAGGTGCCGAATATGGAGTGCCGTCAGATGGGTCGCATTGTAACCGTTCACGGCATGGAAGGTAGCAGGCACACTCCGTGTGCCGTCTGCCATACCTTTTTCCGCTTCAGCGGACGGCACACGGAGTGTGCCTGCTACTTTGGCGCGGCCCGTGAACGGTTAGGTCGCATCTTGGCCTGCGGCCTGGCGTTGGGTTTGACTGCCGGCGGCGGCTGCCAGCGTAAGGCCGACCCGGCCGCCCAGGCGCCGCCGCCGGCCGTCGTTACGGTGGCCAAGCCGCTGCAGCGCGAGGTCCAGGATAGCGAAGACTTCAGCGGACGGACCGAGGCCGTGCAGGCGGTCGAGATCCGGGCCCGGGTGACGGGCTATCTGGACCAGGTCCTGTTCAAGGATGGCAACGAGGTGCAGCAGAGCCAGCCGCTGTACGAGATCGACCCGCGACCCTTCCAGGCCGACTACGACCGAGCCACCGCGCAACTGGCGGTCCAGGAAGCGAACCTCAAGTATCGGCAGGCGGAGCTGGCTCGCAACCGCGAGCTGCTGCCCACGCGGGCCGTCTCGCAGACCGAGTTCGATCAGTCGGTGGCGGCCGAGGCCCAGGCCCGGGCCGAGGTGAAATCGTCCCTGGCCACCCAGGAGCGGGACCGGCTCAACTTGGCCTTCACCAAGATCGCCGCACCCATCGCCGGCGAAATCAGCCGCACCAATATCACCGCCGGGAACCTGGTCACCGCCGACCAGACGCAGTTGACGAGCATCGTCAGCGTCGATCCGATCTACGTCTACTTCGACGCCGACGAGCCGACCATGCTGCGCATCCAGGAAGACATCCGCAGCGGCAAGATCAAGAAAGAGGGCACCCACGCCATGACCGTGCTGATGGGACTCGACACCGAGCAGGGCTTTCCGCACGAGGGGAAGATCAACTTCGCCGACAACCGGGTAGACCCCAACACGGGCACGATCCGCCTCCGCGGGGTGTTCGCCAATCCCAAGCCGGCCGTGGGTGATCGTGTGCTCATGCCGGGGCTGTTCGCCCGCGTCCGAATTCCCACCGGCCCGCGCCACAAGGCCCTGACGGTGCCCGAGCAGGCCCTGGCCATGCAGATGGGGGAGCGGTACGTGCTGGTTGTCGACGCAAAGAACCAGGTCGAGTCGCGCGGCGTCAAGGTGGGAAGCCTGGAGGGCGGACTGCGGGTCGTCGCCGCGGGCCTCGGGCCCGACGACCGGGTAATCGTCAACGGCATGCAGCGGGTGCGGCCCGGCGTCACGGTCGAGCCCAAGGAGGTCGAGATGTCCAGCCTCCTGACGCCCGGCGGGGGCGAAAACAAACCCGCCGCCTGCGGAAACCAAGTGACCGATGTTCCATGACCCAATGTAGTCGGCACACGCCGTGTGCCGTTAGCAACCGTCGGCACACGGCGTGTGCCGTAAGCAACCAACGGCACACGGAGTGTGCCGGATACAATTAAAGTCCCAGGGGCTGCCGCCCATGTTCTCGCGCTTCTTCATCGACCGCCCGATCTTCGCCGGCGTGCTCTCGGTAGTGATTACGCTGGGCGGGCTGGTGGCCGCCGTCAATCTGCCCATCGCCCAGTACCCGGAGATCGCGCCGCCCACCGTGCAGGTGGCCTGCTTCTATCCCGGCGCCGACTCCAAGGTAGTGGCCGAGACCGTGGCCGCCCCCATCGAGCAGCAGGTCAACGGCGTCGAGAACATGCTGTACATGTCGTCGCAGTGCACCAACGACGGCGCCTACAACCTGACCGTCACCTTCGCCCTGGGCACGAACCTCGACATGGCACAGGTCCTGGTGCAGAACCGCGTGTCGATGGCCGTGCCTTCCCTGCCCGACGTGGTCAAGCAGACCGGCGTGACCACGCAGAAGAAGTCGCCCGCCATCATGCTCGTGGTGAACCTGGTCCCCAGCCCGGAAAGCGCCGCCGGCCCCGCCGCCGGGCAATCCAGGAACGGCTACGGCCAACTCTTCCTGAGCAACTACGCCACGACCCAGATCAAGGACGAGCTGGCCCGCCTGGAGGGCGTGGGCGACGTGTCCTTTCTCGGCCAGCAGGACTACAGCATGCGGGCCTGGCTCGATCCGCAGAAGCTCGCCTCGCGGGAGCTCACCGCCGGCGACGTGATCGACGCCCTCCGCGAGCAGAACGTGCAGGTCGCGGCCGGCCAGATCGGGCAGCCGCCCGTGCCCCGCGGCCAGCAGTTCCAGTACACCATCAGCACCCTGGGCCGCCTGGCCGATCCCGAGCAGTTCGGCGCGATCATTATCAAGACGGGCCGCGAGGGCCGGATCACCCGCCTGCGCGACGTGGCCCGCGTCGAGCTCGGCGCCAAGAGCCAGGACCAGGTGTGCACCCTGGACGGGCAACCCTCGGTGGGCCTGGCCGTGTTCCAACTGCCCGGCTCGAACGCCGTGGCCACCGCCGGCCGCGTGCAGGCCAAGATGCGCGAGTTGCGGGCGAAATTCCCGCCGGGCCTGGATTATAAAATCGTCTACGACACCACGCCCTTCATCCGCGAATCCATCCACGAGGTCTTCAAGGCCCTGCGGGACGCCATAATCCTCGTCGGCCTGGTCGTGCTCCTGTTCCTGCAGAACTGGCGCTCGACCCTCATCCCCCTGCTGGCCGTCCCCGTCTCGCTGGTGGGCACCTTCGCCGTAATGTGGCTGCTGGGCTTCAGCCTGAACAACATCTCGCTGTGCGGGCTGGTGCTGGCCATCGGCGTGGTCGTCGACGACGCCATCGTGGTGGTCGAGAACGTCGAACGCTGGATCGACCAGGGTCTGCCGCCCCGCCAGGCGGCCTACAAGTCGATGGAGGAAGTCACGGTGGCGGTGGTCGCCATCGCCTTCGGCCTTAGTGCGGTGTTCATTCCCACGGCCTTCATCTCCGGCATCTCGGGCCAGTTCTACCGGCAGTTCGCGCTGACGATCGCCACCGCCACGCTCATCTCGGCCTTCAATTCGCTGACCCTCAGCCCGGCCCTGGCGGCCCTGCTGCTGCGGCCGCACGGTGACAAGCCGGACCTGCTAAGCCGCGGCTTGAACTTCGCCTTCGGCTGGCTCTTCCGCGGCTTCAACCGGCTGTTCGAGGCCGGTACCGCGGTCTACGGGCGGCTGGTCGGCCAGTGTATCCGCGGCACGGCCGCCGCCCTGCTCGTCTACATGGGCCTGCTGGTGCTCACCTGGCACGGCTTCGTCACCGTGCCCACCGGCTTCGTGCCCGACCAGGACAAGGGCTACCTGCTGGCCACCGTGCAACTGCCCGATTCGGCCTCGCTGGAGCGGACCGAGGCCGTAATGCGGCAGATCGACGGCATCGTGAACAAAACGCCGGGCGTGGCCCATCGCGTGACGATCTCCGGCCAGTCGTTCCTGTTAAGCGCCAACGGCTCGAACTTCGGCTCGATGTTCGTGATCCTGGACGACTTCGAGCACCGCCGCAAGGCCGGCCTGGACAGCGACACGATCGCCGCCGGCCTGCGCCGCCAGCTATACCGCCAGGTTGAAGAGGCCCAAGTGGGCGTGTTCGGCGCGCCCCCCATCGACGGCCTGGGCAATGCCGGCGGGTTCAAGCTCATGGTCCAGGACCGCCAGGGCCTGGGCCTGACCACGTTGCAAGGCCAGACCGATAACCTCGTCGAAAAGGGCAATCAAACGCCGGGCCTGGCCGGCCTGTTCTCGATGTTCCGCGCCGATACCCCCCAGCTCTACCTGAACCTCAACCGCACCAAGTGCAAGATGATGGGCATCGCCCTGAGCGACGTGTTCAACGCCCTGCAAACCTACCTGGGCGGCTACTACGTCAACGACTTCAACATGTCCGACCGCACCTGGCAGGTGAACCTGCAGGCCGACGCGCAGTTCCGCATCCGGCCCGAAGACGTGGGACAGCTCAAGGTCCGCAACGCCCGGGGCGGCATGGTGCCCCTGGCCACGCTGGCCGACGTGCGCGACGCCAGCGGGGCCGTGCTCGTCAACCGCTACAACATGTACCCCGCCGCCGCCGTCAACGGCGACTGGACCCCGGAGACCAGCTCCGGCCAGGCCATGGCCCGCGTGCAAGCCTTGGCCGCTCAGGAGCTGGCCCAGGGCATGGACAGCCAGTGGACCGACCTCTCGTACCAGGAATCCAAGGCCGGCAACACGGCCCTGTGGGTCTTTCCCCTGTGCGTGCTCTTGGTGTTCCTCACCCACGCCGCCGAATACGAGAGCATCTCGCTGCCCCTGGCCATTATCCTGATCGTGCCCATGAGCCTGCTCTGCGCCCTGGCCGGGGTCTGGCTCCGCGGCATGGATAACAATATCTTCACCCAGGTGGGCTTCGTGCTGCTGGCCGGCCTGGCCTGCAAGAATGCCGTGCTGATCGTGGAGTTCGCCAAGCAGCAGCAGGAGCACGGCCTGGGGCGCCGCGCGGCGGCCATCGAGGCCTCGCGGCTCCGCCTGCGGCCGATCATGATGACCTCCTTCGCCTTCATCCTGGGCGTGGTGCCCCTGGCGATCGCCCAAGGGGCGGGGGCCGAGATGCGCCGCGCCATGGGCACGGCCGTCTTCGCCGGCATGCTCGGCGTCACCTTCTTCGGCATCTTCCTCACGCCGGTGTTCTACTACGTCCTGCGCGGCTTCTCCCCCGACCGCCCCGACCGCCCCGACCCCGCCGCCGCGCCGCCCGATGGCCCGCCCCTGCCGGGCCACGATGCCCCCGGCTGACCCTCCGGCGGCATGGTCTCACACAGACCGGCTTGCGTGCCGTAAACCGCGTCTGGCCAGATTATTGTAGTCGGCACACGCCGTGTGCCGGATCTCCGCACACGGCGTGTGCGGACTACATTCGGATACAACTCTCGGAATTTCGCGCGTTTGGGTTGACAATGCCGGATTACGTGCCATGGTTGGTTGACAGAACGTTGCAGGCCAAGGCCGAATACTCGAAGGCCAGACACGGCCCACCCACATAATGGGAGGGGGGGCCTTAGGTGTCGGACTGTGGGCCTGCTCATTCAAGGCACAGGGTAGTTCGGCCTCTTCGCCACGAAGGGGAGGTTACACTGTGCCTTCCGCGTTTTGCATGAAAGTTCTGATCGTCGACGACCATCCGGAATCGGTGGCGGTGGCCGAAGCCCGGCTGGCCGGCGAGAACGTGACGATCTGCTCGGCACTCGACGGGGCCGCCGGTCTGGAGGCCGCCCGCCGCGAGAAGCCCGACCTGATCCTGCTCGACGTCGACATGCCGGACATGTCCGGCTTCGACGTGTGCCGCGCGCTGAAGGCCGACGTGGAACTGTGCATGATCCCCGTGCTCTTCCTCTCCGGCTCCGGCAACCTGGCAGACAAGGTGCAAGGCTTGGACCTGGGGGCCGTGGATTACGTGACCAAGCCCTTCGACTCGTTCGAGCTGCGGGCCCGGGTGCGCGCCGCCCTCCGCAACAAGCGTCTGCAGGACCTGCTGATCGAGCATGCCCAGGTCGATCCGCTGACGGGCCTGTGCAACCGCCGTGCGCTCCTGGAGCGGCTGCACGAAACGTGGGCCCGGGTCCAGCGGCACGGCGGCCAATTGTCGTTCATCATCGCCGACGTGGACCACTTCAAGCAGATCAACGACACCTACGGGCACAGCCTGGGCGACGCGGTCCTGCAGGAGATCGCCCAGTCGATCTTCAGCCAGTGCCGCCAGGTGGATATGCCGGCGCGCTACGGGGGCGACGAATTCGTGATCCTGGTGCCCGACGAAAACGCCCGGGGCGCGGCCCGCCTGGCCGAGCGCTGTCGCCGGCAGATCGAGCAGGCGGAGGTTTCCCGCAGCGGCCAGACCGTCCGCACGACCGCCAGTTTCGGCGTGGCCGACGCCGACGGCGTGCCCACCCCGGAGGCCTTGATCGAGGAGGCCGATCGCGCATTGTACCGGGCAAAGAAAATCGGTGGGAACCAGGTGCAGGTACAGCAGGAAGTCACGGTTCCAACTTAGTGCCCCGACCGCCCTCGGTTAACACGTTGGGTGCCACTGCTGGCTTGTCCAGCAGTGCCGAAAACACGGTTGGGCAAGCCAACCGTGGCACCCGTCATTTCAGGCCGGTCGGGGCACTAGCCGGCCCGGCGTCACTCAGCCCCGCCGGGCACGCGGGCATCTTGAGCCGCGGATCGGACAGGTCCAGGCGGTACATGAGTTGATTGTAATCGTAGCTCGGCGTGGGAACCGGATTGCCCGAAAAGGTGTTCGTGTATGTGCCCTCGAAGTACACGAGCCGCCCGCCGTCTTGGGCCAACTGCGGGTGCTGGAGCGGATTGTAGAAGTCCTGGTTGTCGTTCTTTTTCGCATGCGTGGCGATCTTCCTGGCCGCCACCCACGGCCCCTCGGGGGCGTTGGCCTCGGCAAACCACACCTCGCCCAGGACGCTCTCGCCGAAGGCCTCGACGCCGATCATGACCCACTTCCGCCGGTAGTCGTTCCAGTACACCGACGAGCCATGCAGGCGGATCGGCTTGCCGCGGTCCGCGCTGGCCAGGCGGAAAGGCGTCTCCTCGCGCCGCATCGCGCCGGCCGCGACCAGCTCCTCGATCTCCGCCGGATCGAGCGGTTGGGTGTTCTTCCGCCATTTCCAGACCAGCTTTCCCGCGCCGTCCCGGTCCAGGGGTGGGTCCTGCTTCGTGTAGCGGGCCCCGTCTTTCAGGCAGGTGAAGCCTTCGTAGAGGGCTAGGTCCGTCAGGCTCCGCCAGTCGTTCTTTACCCGCACCACCGGATACGGCACGGGGAAATAGAAGTACTCCTGGGCTCCGACCCTGGCCCGCAGCGGGTGCCCGGCCGGTGCGAGCTTGGTGCCCAGCGGAACCGGTTTCAACTCCTCGAACTGCGCACTCTGCTCGTTGTAGAGCATCAGTCCGCGCTCGATCGGCTCCAGGCCCTTGGCCCGGCTGAAATGGGCCAGGAGCCGCTCCCGCCCCCGGTCGTCGCGGGCCGTCAGCAGGCCGTCCAGCCACACGGGAAGCGGATCCCGCCGCGGCAAGGGGGCCATGGCCTTGGCGAAGCCGGTTTTCGGATCGACGAAGTAAGCCAGCCGGACTCCCACCGCGGGGTCCAGCCCGCCTTGGCCCGGCAGATCTGACGTGGCGCCGGACGTAAAGAAGTTGCCAAGCGGATGCCCGGGGCGATTCGTGTCGCCCCAGAGCCAGAACAGTTTGCCGCGGTAGACCGCGGTCTGGGCCGAGTCTTGCCCCATTACTTTGCCGTTGATGGCCCCACCGGCGATGGGCGGCCGTTTGCCCAGCAGAATGCTGTCGCGATAGATGCCCCTGCCCGTGACGCGGTACAGACGCTCGGCGATGTTGATCCGCCGGATCTTCAGCTCCGCCTGTCCGCCCGGGGTCGCCGTCAGGGCCACTCCCCGGCTGCCGAACGACTGCTGCGGGAACTCGTAGCCGGGGCTGGAAACGCTGAACCACACCGCCTCGCCCATCAGGCCCGGCTCGTGGAAGGCGATATAGCCGTTGCCATCGGTGTAGTATCGCGACTTGTCGGTCGTTTCCAGCCGCACCAGCGGCACTCCACGGCCGCTTGCCTCGTCCACCACCCGGATGCCGAAATACTCGCCGGGCTCGGCCCGGGCGGTGCAGGCCCAGGTCAGTCCGGCGGCGATAAGCAAAGTGAGAAGGAAGCGGTTCACAACGTATTAGGCACACTCCGTGTGCCGTCCTCTTCGCCCCTGTGCCCAAGGCACGGCGATGGGCAACATCGCAAATCTCCGCGTCTCCGGGAAACGGCACACGGAGTGTGCCGGCCACATTAGTCCGGCAGCTTCATCCCCAAGCTCTTGACCAGGAACGCCCAATCGTCGGCCGTTTCCGCGATCCGCTTGGTGGTCGGCTTGCCGGCCCCGTGACCGGCCCGGGTGGAAATGCGGATCAGCACCGGCCGGTCGCACGACTGGGCCCGCTGCAACGCCGCCGCGAACTTGAAACTGTGCCCGGGAACCACGCGGTCGTCGGTGTCGGCCGTGGTCACCAGCGTGGCCGGGTAACACCGGCCCGGTCGGATATTCTGGTAGGGCGAGTAGGCCAGCAGGGCCTTGAACTCGGCCGGGTTGTCCGACGAGCCGTAGTCGTCGACCCACTCGCGGCCCTCGGTGAACTTCTGGAAGCGGAGCATGTCCATCACGCCCACCGCCGGCAGACAGGCGCCGAACAGCTCCGGCCGCTGGGTCATCACCGCGCCCACCAGCAGCCCGCCGTTGCTCCCGCCTTGGATGGCCAGCCGCTGGTGGCGCGTGTACTTGTTGGCCGCCAGCCACTCGGCGGCGGCGATGAAGTCGTCGAAGACGTTCTGCTTGTTGAGCTTCGTGCCGGCCTTGTGCCAGGGCTCGCCGTACTCGCCGCCCCCGCGGAGATTGGGCACGGCGTAGACCCCGCCCATCTCCAGCCAGGCCAGCCGGCCCACGGAAAACACCGGCAGCAGCGGAATGTTGAACCCGCCGTAGCCGTACAAGAGCGTCGGGCGGTCGCCGTCCAGGCGGAGCCCCTTGCGGTGGGATACGAACATCGGCACCCGCGTGCCGTCCTTGCTCGTATAGAACACCTGCCGCACCTCGTAGTCGTCGGGGGTGAACTTCACCGCCGGCCGCCGCCACAGCGTGCTCTGGCCCGTGAGCATGTCGTAGCGGTAAACGCTGGGCGGCGTGGCGAAACTCGAGAACAGGTAGAACGTCTCCGTATCCTTCCGCTTGCCCCCGAAGCCCACCGCTGACCCGATGCCGGGAAACCGCACCTCGCGCACCGGCCGCCCCGCGGGCGTAAACACCTTCACCTGCGGCAGCACGTCCTTCAGATACGAGGCCACCAGGTAGTTCCCGACGAAGCCCACGTGAAGCAGCGTCTCGCCGGTTTGGGGAATTATCTCCTTGGGGTGCTCTCGCTCGGGCCGGCGAAGATCGATGGCCACCACCCGCCGCCGCGGGGCCGCCAGGTCGGTCTGGAAGAACAGCGTCGGGCCGTCGTTGCCCACCAGCGTGTACTCGTGCTCGAAGTTGTCGATCAGGTCCACCGGGCCGGCGTGCGGCTCGGCCAGGTCCTTGACCACGATGCGGTACTTGGCATCGGTCCCCCGCGCAATCGTAATCACCAGGTACCGCCCGTCCTCGGTCACCGTGCCTTCCAGCAGCCACTCGGGGTGATCGGGCCGGGCGTACGTCAGCGCGTCGTCCGCTTGCGGCGTGCCCAGGCGGTGGTAATACAGTTTGTTGTTCAGATTGACGCTCTGGTACTCCTTGCCCTTGGCGGGCTCCTCGAACCGCGAGTAGTAGAATCCCTTGCAGTCCTTGGTCCACTCGGCACTGGTGAACTTGATCCACCGCAGCGTATCCGGCAGGGGCCGCCCGGAGCCGACCTCCAGCACGTGCCAGGTGTTCCAATCGGAGCCCGCCTCGGCCCGGCCGTAGGCCAGGTATTTGCCGTCTTCGCTTACCGCCAGCCCGCCCAGCGCGATCGTGCCGTCTTTGGACCACTGGTTGGGGTCCAGGAGCATGCGGGCCGGCCCGTCCAGCGAGTCCTGGGTGTACAGCACGGGCTGGTTCTGCAAGCCGTCGTTCTTGAGATAGAAATATCGCCCCGCTTCCTTCCTGGGCGGCGAGTATTGGGCGAAGTTCCAGAGTTGCGTGAGCCGCCCCCGGATCCGCTCCCGCTCGGGGATCGCCGCCAGGTAGGCCATCGTGACCTTGTTCTCCGCCGCGATCCAATCGGCCACCGCCTTCGAGGTGCGGGCGTCGTCCTCGAGCCAGCGATAGGGGTCTGCCACCCGCGTGCCGTGGTAGACGTCGAAATGCTCGATCCGCCTGGTTTGCGGATATTCCAAGGCGTTCTCCTGCTCCGCCGTCCGGCCCGCCGCCGCCCCGGCCAGGATCACGCAACTAAAGAAGCAAACCCAACGCATGGCTTTCTACCTCGTGAAAATGCAGTGCCGTCGTCGAACCGGAAAGAACTTTGTATCACCCAGTGTACGGCTAATCGCCCCGCCAATCCAGCCGGGGGCACCCTACAGGCCAGCCACCAGCCGCAAGCCACCCGAAACTTGGCGTTAGGCGGTCCGTACCCGCCGGCCTTCGACCTTTACGCGGCCATCGGCGATCAGGCCGATGGCTTCGGGGTACGCCTCGCACTCGGCCGCGAAGACGCGGGCGGCGAGCGTCGCCGGCGTGTCGTCGTCCAATACCGGCACCGCCCGCTGGAGAATAACCGGGCCGTGGTCGAAGTGGTTATCGGCGAAGTGGACAGTGCAGCCGCTGAGTTTGACGCCGTACTCCAGCACGGCCTCGTGGACGCGATGGCCGTAGAAACCCGCGCCGCAGAAGGCGGGGATCAGGGCCGGGTGGATGTTGGTGACGCGGTTGGCGTAATCGTCGGGGATCGTAAGCCGCTTGAGGAACCCGGCCATCACGACCAGATCGGCGCCCGAGTGCCGGCATTGCGCGAAGATTGCCTCGCTGAAGGCCTGGGGGGAAGGGAAAACGCCGGGCTGGATGACGGCCGTCGGGATGCCCGCCTCCCGGGCGAAGCGCAGGCCGCCGGCCGCCGGAGTGCTCGAGACGACCATCGCGATTTCCACGCGCAGGCTGCCGGCGCCGATCTTCTCGATCAGGTTCCGCAGTGTCGTGCCGCCGCCGGAGATGAGCACCGCGATGCGGAAGAGAGGCTCTTGGGCGGACATCGGTTTCCCCGCGATTCTTGCTACGCTGCGCCGGCCGCCACCTTTACGTACAGCACGGCCGGGAACTCGTCCACTTTGACCTCGACCGGCTCGGTCCCGGGGATCGCGTCGAAATGCAATGCCACGGCGAGCGTTTCCCCGCGGATGTAGTCGGCGAACTGCTCGATCGCCGCTCGGAGGTCCTCGGCCTCGGTCACCACGGCCACCTCGATCCGATCGGTGAATTGGCAGTTCATGTCCTTGCGGCGATCGTTGATTGCGCGGGCCGTCTCGCGGGCCAGTCCCTCGCGGACCAGGTCCGCGGTCAGCTCGGTGGAGAGCACGACGACGCAGGAGCGGCCCTGTGCCGCCGCCCAGCCCGCTTTCGCCTGAAGGCGGACTCGGAGGTCGTCCGTGTCGAGCGAGACTGGGCCGTCGGGAAGCTCGAGCGTTACGCGGCCTTGGCTTTCCAATTGGGCCAGCAGCGTGCCGGCATCGGCCCGGGCGAGCAGCTTTCGCAACTCGGGCAGGCGCTTTCCCAGGCGGGGTCCCAAGCGTTTCAGGTCTGGCTGAATGGTGTAGGTAATATACTGTTCGGCCCGCTCGGCGAAATCCACCTGCTTAACGTTCAATTCGTCGCAGATCAGACCGGCATGCTCGGCCAGCCAGGCCAGGTGGGTGCGATCGGCCAGGATGACTTCGACCCGCGCCAGCGGCTGGCGGACCTTGAGCTTGGCACCCATGCGGGCACTGCGGCCCAAGGAAACGATCTGGCGGACCAGGCCCATCCGCTCGGAAAGCCGCTGGTCGACGGCCGCGGGGTCGCCCAACGGATAGTCGCACAAATGGACGCTCTCGACCGGCTGCTCGGCCGGCGGCCGGCCGCGGAAGGCCGCCACGGCCAGGTTCTGCCACATTTGCTCGGCCAGAAACGGAACCAGCGGGGCAACCAGCTTGCCGGTCGTCAGCAGGCACTCATAGAGCGTCCAATGGGCGTCGGTCTTCTGGTCTGAGGGCTCGCCCGCCCAAAAACGGTCGCGGCTGCGGCGGACGTACCAGTTGCTCAGGGCATCGACGAATTCGACCAGCACGGCGCAGGCCCCATAGTTGTCGTAGTCGTCCATGCGGGCGACGACGGTCGCCGCCGTGCGCCCCAATTCGCCGAGGATCCAGCGGTCCAGCTCGCCCCGCCACGGATAGGGGCGATAACCCGGGGCAGCGGCCAGAACCTCCGGCGTCAACTGGCCGGCCGGCCCTGGGATGGCCGCCGCCGGATCGAACCCGTCGATGTTGGCGTAGATCACGAAGAAGCTGTAGACGTTCCACAACCGCAGGAGGAACTCGGGGATCGTCTCGCGGATGGCCGGCTCGCTGTAGCGGATCGAGGTCCACGGCGGCTGCGTGGCGAAAAAGTACCAGCGCAGGGCGTCGGCCCCGTAACGGTCGAAAATCTCCCGCGGCTCGCGGTAGTTCCGCTTGCTCTTAGACATCTTCTGCCCGTCTTCGCCGAGCATCAATCCCAGCACGATGCAGTTGCGGAAGGGGTGCGGGTAGGGCACGGCCGGGGTGGCTTCCCCGCCCGCCGGCAGCCCCTGGCGTGCCCGCAGGCCAGCGGCGGGCAGGGCCGCTTGCGGCTTCGCGCCCGGCGCCGCCGGCGGCTCGACCAGCGCCGATTCCTCGCTGAACAGCAGCGTGCTGATGGCCAGCAGGCTGTAGAACCAGCCGCGGGTTTGGTCGATGGCCTCGCTGATGAAGTCGGCGGGAAACTGCTCGAGGAACTGCCGCTGTGAGCCGGGCTCCCGCGGATAGCCCCACTGGGCAAAGGGCATGGCCCCGGAGTCGAACCAGCAGTCGATGACGTCGCCCACGCGGCGCATCCGCTTGCCCGCCGCCTTGGGCGAATCGTATGTTACCGCGTCGATGTACGGTTTGTGGACGCGCAAATGATCGCTCAGGCCGGGATTGTCCGACTTCGCCTGCTGCCAGACCTCGAAGCCGGCGGCGCCCGGCTTGGCCAGCAGTTCTTCGTATGATGCCACGGCCTCCATGTAACCCGTCTCTTCGCAGACCCAGATGGGCAGGGGCGTGCCCCAGTAGCGCTCCCGCGACAGGGCCCAATCGACGTTCGTCTCCAGGAAATTGCCGAAGCGGCCGTCGCGAATGTGCTCGGGCAGCCAGTGCACGCGGCCGTTATTGGCCAGCATCCGCTCGCGGAACTTCGTCGTGCGGATGAACCAGCTCTTCCGCGGATACTGGATCAGGGGGTCCTCTTCGGCCCGCCAGCAAAAGGGATACTCGTGCACGCACTGCTCCTGGTGCAGGAGCAGGCCGCGGCGCTTCAGGTCGCGGATGATGTCCCGGTCGCAGTCCTTGACCCAGCGGCCCTGGTAGTCGGGGGCCTCGGCGGTGAATGTGCCGTCGGGGGCCACGGCGTTGAGCAGCGTCGGGCCCCGGCCCTCGACGAACTGCGTTTGCTCACGCTGAAGAACTTCGTAGTCTACCTCGCCGTAAGCCGGCGCCTGGTGCACGATGCCCGTGCCCGTATCGACGGTAACAAAGTCGGCCGGCACCACCCGCCAAGCGATATGCTGGACGCCGCCCGCACGGAGCGGGCCTTGGGCCGCGCCTTGGCTGCGGTAGTAAAAATCAAACGGCGGAACATAGCGCCGGCCGATCAGGGCCTGGCCCGGAAAAGACGCCTCGACGTGCGGCTCCTTTCCAATCTTCTGGGCGATGGGCTCGACCAGGGCCGCGGCCACGATCAGCCGCCGCGGGAGGCCCTCGAAGCGGACGAGCGAGTATTCCAGGTCCGGCTTCACCGCGGCGAACTGGTTGGCCGGCAGCGTCCAGGGCGTAGTGGTCCAGACCAGCAGATCGGCGTCCGGGACGCTCCTGCCCTCACCCTGGCCCTCGCCCTCACCCTTGCCCTCTCCCGGAGGGAGAGGGGACTGGGGAACCAGGGGGAAGCGGACGTAGACGCTGGGGTCGGCCACTTCGCGATAGCCCTGACCGACCTCGCCGGCCGACAGCGCGGTCCCGCCCTGGGCCCACCACCAGACGATCTTGTGGCCCTGGTACAGCAGGCCGCGATCGAAGAGGGTTTTCAGCGCCCACCACACGCTTTCCACGTAGCTTTGATGGAAAGTGACGTAGGCCTCGTCCAGATGGATCCAGAAGCCCAACCGCTCGGTCAGCTCCTCCCACTGCTGCATATAGCGGAAGACGCTTTCCAGGCAGCGGTGCACGAAGGGCTCGACGCCGAACCGCTCGATCTCCTCCTTGGCGTGGATGCCCAGCTCCTTGCACACCTCGACCTCGACCGGCAGGCCGTGGGTATCCCAGCCGGCTTTGCGCTGGCAGTGAAAGCCGCGCATCGTCTTGTAGCGGGGGAACAGGTCCTTGATGGCCCGGGTCAGGCAGTGGCCCGGATGCGGCAGGCCGTTGGCCGTGGGCGGCCCTTCGTAGAAGACGAACTCCGGGCGGCCGGCCCGGGCCGACAGCGATTTCTCGTAAATCTGCCGCTCCTTCCAGAAGCGGATCATTTCCACTTCCTGCCGGGGCAGCGAGACGGAACTTCCGACGGGGAGGAACGCCTTGCACGCGTATGGCCCGAGAACTCCCTCCCGGGCCGCAATCTCGGATAGTTCCAATTGCCACTCCCGTGCTTGATCGGCTTTTCTGTTGTCGAACGTCAATTCGGGCACTTCAGCATGCCCCGGCTGAGCGGATGGCCTGGGCATCACGCCAAGTCCCAGCCTCCGAATGTCCGCCGCCTTGAGTCTTGCGATATAGTAACCGGATCGATTCGTACCATGCGCCGCCGCCTCTTCCGGCGAGCAGAAGATCGCTCGTTGGAGCGACAGTCCCGTCGTGTCCTGCCTGGTAGGCTTGAAGGCCTCGGGGCTGACAACTCCGTCCCGAAACCATCCGGGCCTGACGGGGATCCGCCGATACAGATATTCGTCGTCATCAAGCGATGCGCTCGACTCGGCTTTCGACATGACGCAAGTGCCATACGTTTACGTCAGCGTGAGGCGGTCGCGAAGAACCAACTTGGCGCTCTTGAACCGGCGGAATTCCAGCGAACGATCTTTGCCGAACTCGACTGCGTCAAAGAACGGGCCGTGTCGCCATTCGAAGACGATGCCGCCTTCTCCGTTTGGCACGATGTTGGATGGAACCGGGACGCCTTCATCTCGCATCTTGCAGGCCAAGCGGTATGCCTCGCTCCACACGTCTCGGGCTGGCCATTCAAAATCGTCCTCGCCGACCGGGGGATGCAAGGCCAATTGAGCGAACCGGTCAATGATTGTCTCGTCGGTCAATTCGTTCCAGGCATCCCTGTTGTTTGCAGACGCGTAGCGGACCAGCAAGAGCTCTTCTTCGGCGCGGGTCTCAACCTCGGCAACCGAGCCGGAAAGAGTGTAGACTCCGTGGTCAGGCATTGTTCAATCCCCAGGAATTCTGTGCGAAGTCGGACGTAAGCATCTTGAATACCGCTACCAATTCCCTGTGCCCGCGATCCAAGCCCTCATACAAGGCATGCGTCTCGGCAGGCTTCACGGGGCCCCGAGCCGTTGTGTTGATAATCAGCACCTCTTTAGTTCCAGAGGGCTGCGCGATTCGCCCGGTCGCCACTTTCAGATGCAAGCGGCCAGCGCGGGGCTTGATCTCGTAATGCCACTCCGCGTCCAAACCCTCCATCTCCATGCCAGGACCCTCAGTGGGCGCCACACACCATTTCCGGAAGATCCGCGGCCATTCTTCCGGACTGTTCCAGAGCGTTCCCCGCGGAACGTGGTCGATGTACGTGAGTTCCCACTGGTTCGGGGTGAACTTGCCGAGTCGTTCCCGCTCCAGGAACTCACGGAAGCGAGACACTAGTTTGTCGAACTCCTGCTTCACGCCACTGTAAGATGGGTAGGTGGTTCCCTCTTGCCGCAGCCAGTTATAGTAAAGGCTTCCGTTCTGCACTTGCACCATGCGGTCCTCCTTCCTCAGGATTCGAAGCCGCATTTCGGATTGCTGCATCATCCGTACACGGAGAGCGGGAAAGGAAGGCAGGCCGCTCTCTTCGTCAAAATGCTCGACTTGGGGCGGTATCGCAGGCGATGCCTGGACATCCGCCTCTGCCCACTCGCGCCCGAGCTCGCGCCAGAAAACTCCCAGGCGGCCCGCGTTGAGCCCCGCCATGGGATCAAATTGAACGCCCACCACCAACTCAACTATGGGCGGATTAGCGAGACGGAATTCAGGTTCAATAGTCATTCTGACTTCACTTTTCCAGCACGCTGCACAGGCGCCTTCCGGACACGACCTTCACAACTCGATCTCCGCGAGTTGGACGTCGGCGTCGGTCGGGGAATGCTGGTCAGCGACTTCCAACCATCCCTCCGCCGCCTCCCGGACGTTGGCGAGGGTCTCGGTAAGCGTCTCGCCTTCCGAGACACAGCCGGGGAGAGCGGGAATCTCGGCCCAAAAGCCACCTTCCTCCGCGGGATGGACAACGACCCTCAGTTTCATCGAAACGACTCCGATAGGGTGGACCGCGGCCAGCGGCCACTACTCATAATCATAAACCATCGAAAGGCCGTGGGACAGTCCGAAAGGAGGCATCAGACCGCGACCTCCTTGTCTACCGTGAGTTCCAGCCCGTCGATCTTCGGCAGCGAGAGGTTCTTGTGGATTCTGAAGAGCAGCCAATCCTCGAGGACCTCGGCCAGCTCGCTTCGGCACTCCTCTAATGTAGCGGCGTTGGCGTAAACTCCCCGGCATTCCGGGATTTCGCCGTAGTAGGTGCCATCGTCCGCGAGGATTTCGTAATGCACGTGCCTCATCGCGGCATCGAGGTACTTGGTAAGCATTCTAGAACCCTCCTCGCTTCGTACGCAGCGTACGTTTTCACGCCGCTTTCTGTTCCCGCGCCAGCACCCCCAGCACGATCTTGCGGAGCTTGGGTTCCGCGGCGGCGGCCGTGGCCAGGATCTCTTCCAGCCGGGCCGGCCGCAGGGCGTCGGGCAGGCAGAGGTCGGTCACGACCGACAGGCCCAGCACCCGCATGCCGGCGTGTGCGGCCACCAACACCTCGGGCACGGTGGACATGCCCACCGCGTCGGCCCCGATCAGCCGTAGGAAGCGATATTCGGCGCGGGTCTCGAGGTTCGGCCCGGTGACGGCCACGTAGACCCCTTTGTGGGCGGAAAAGTCCTCGCGCCGGGCGATGGCCAGGGCCCGGCCGATCAGCTCCCGGTCGTAGGGCGCGCTCAGGTCCGGAAAACGCGGCCCCAGCCGCTCGTCGTTGGGCCCGATGAGCGGATTGCCGTTCATCAGGTTGACGTGGTCCTCGATCACCATGATGTCGCCCTGGGCGTACTGCGGATTCAGGCCGCCGCAGGCGTTAGAGACGATGAGCAGCTCGGCGCCCAGGGCCCGCATCACGCGGACGGGAAACGTGATCTGGCCGTAGGAGTAGCCTTCATAGGCGTGGAAGCGGCCTTCCATGGTCACCACGGGCAGGCCCTGGAGCCGCCCGCAGAGCAGATGCCCGGCGTGGCCGGGCGTGGTCGATTGCGGGAAGTGGGGGATGGCCGTGTAATCCAGCCGGGCCTCGGCGACGATCTCCCGGGAGAGACTGCCCAGCCCGGTGCCCAGGATAATGCCCACTTGCGGCCGGCCCGGCCACTTGCCGCGAATGGCGGCCACTGCCTCGTCGATCTGGCCCACCAGGTCCGTCACGGTTCGTCCTCGACGTCCTTCTCATCTTCGTCATCTTCGTCTTCGTCGTCGTCGAGATCGTCGTCGGAATCGTCGTCGAAGTCCTCTTCGAAGTCGTCGTCGAAGTCGTCGTCGAAATCGTCGTCGTCGAAGTCGTCGAAGTCGTCGGCCTCCTCATTCTCCGCGACGCAGACCGCGGCGGGGAAAGCCGCCGGCAGCCACGCACCGCTCGAAATGGGGTCCCGTCCGCCGACGCCGAGCCAAGGGAGGTCGTAGGGCAGTGCCATGGAAAAACCTCAAGTCCAAACAGTGGGAGGAGAAAAAAGGCCGATGGTGCAATTGTGAATGACCGGCCGGGGGTTTGTCAACCGGTCAGGATCGGCGGGGACTGTCCCAATTTTCGTCCGACGAAAATGGGACTGTCCCCTTTGGCGCTCCGTCAGGATCGGCCGGCCGGGCACGGATTGCCCAGGGCATCGTAGTGCGGGGCGGCCCCCGGCGACGTTTGGCCCGCATCGATGCGGAACTTCGTATCGCCGGCCGGCGGCCTCGTCTTGGCGTCCAGGGCGGCCAAATGCCGCTCGAGCCGCTGGGAATGGGGGTGGGCCGCTAGCGCGGTTTCCAGCGCTTGCCGGGCCTCCGGGCCCCGCTGGGCCACCAGCAGGGCCGTGCTCAGGCACACCGCGGCCAACTCCCGCACTTCGCACAGGTGCCATACTTCGCGGGTGACCTTGCCGAGTTGGACCCCCGCCTCGAAAGTACGGATGGCCAGGTCCGGCCGGCTGCGGACCAGCAGGAAATTGCCCAAGGCCAGCAACAATTGCAAATCGAAGGGGAAAACGGCCAGCGACTCCAGGCAGGCCGCCAGGTGCTCGGTCTGGAGCTCGGGATCGGCGTCGAACGTGCTCAGCAGAGCGTAGTAAGCTTCGAGCATTTCGGCGGAGCCCGGCTCGGCGGCCCGCACCGCGCGGCGGAGCATGCCGCGGGCCTCGTCCTGCGCGCCTAGGACGTTCTGGGCCTGGCCGGCGGCCAGCAGCAGGCGGGGCGGCCAGCGGCCGGTTTCGCCGGCCTCCAAGGCGGCCAGCGACAGGTCGCGGCCGGCCTTGCGGAGGATGCGGCCCGAGTCGTGCTGCCGCGGATGGCGCAACAGCCTCCCCGGGGCGACCGCGGCCGTAATGCCCGCCGACAGCATCGAAGGCAGCAGGGTCTCGCGGACCCGGCCCTCGAATCGCAATTGGGCCCGAGCCGGGATCAGCCGCGGTTGGGCCGCCTGCTCGGCCGAGGCCGACGGCTCCCGGGGCGGCGCCTCGACCCACAGCGTATAAACCTGCCGCGAATCGGCCTCGTCGCGCAGAAACCGGCCCAGCCCCGTGGCCCCTTCCGCAGCCAGCCGTTCGCCCGCGTCCAGCCATAGAGCCCAGTCGCCCGTCGCCTCCTGGAGGCAGCGGTTGCGGGCGGCCGAGAAGTCGTCGTCCCAGGCCACCTGCCGAACCGCCGCGCCCGAGCGCTCGGCAACCTCGATCGTCCGGTCCTTCGAGCCGGTATCCAGGACCACGATCTCGTCGGCAATCGCCCGGACGCTCTCGATCGAGTCGGCCAGCACGTCCTGCTCGTCGCGAACGATCATGGCCACCGACAAGCGGGGCCGCGGCCGAGATTCCGCCAGAATTTTCATCTGCCGTCCTTGGCACAACTAAGGGGCCAGGCAGTCCCAGGGGCGGCAGAGTATAGCGTAGGCGGGCCAGCGGTCAAAGAGCGTTTTCTTGACTTGCCTGGCTTGCCCGGATTGCCTGGTTTGCAAGCTACCCAAGGCCGGCCCCTCGTTGCTACACACGGGTCAACGAGGGTGTGGCCGTGCCTGAAGGGGGGCGCGTGGCGGGGTGCGGAGTCGTAAGGACGGGGATGCTTACTTGACGGGACGCTTAACTGATATCAGCGGTGGCCGGCCGAACTACGGGCCTGGGGGCCGCGCCTGCGACTCGTGTTGGGCAGCCATGTAGCGCTCCAGTTGTCGGTGGAAGTAGTCCAGATCGCCCAGCCTTTGCTTGACGATCGCTTGCTCGATGCGGATGGCCTTGTCCACGTCGCCGTTGACGAAATATCCTTCCGCCAGCGTGTCCACCATATAGGGGTTGAACCCCGGAGCCAGGTCCACGCACCGCGGGTCGAACGACTGCTTCGCCAATTCCAAACCCCGACGGGGGTCGCCCCGCACCTTATCGGTGAGCAATGCCCAGGCTAGAGCATTGATGGTCCTGGCTTTGCGGGGCGACTTGAGTGCCGCGTCGGACCAAAGGCTCAAGTCATTCCGCCAAGCCTGGTTTCGCGCGGCTGTCGCCACCGCCAAAACCATAACTACGACCACTAGGCATATCTTTGCGGCGGTTTTCGCCCGGTCGAGCAAGAGCGCGGCCGCCATCCCGGCCAGGCCGCAAAAGGCCGCCAGCGGCAGGTAGAAGCGATATTCGATCATCGCCTCCACCGAGGTCATCACGAAATACGGCAGCAAGCCGACGGGGATGGCCAGCAACAGGAAGCTGGCGACGGGCTTCCGGCGTATCAGGTGCATGGCCGGCGCCAGCACTACCAGAACCAGTGCAATAACTGAGATCAACACGTCGGCGTCCGTCGCCGAGTATGGCCGGTAGCTCACCGCATGGTCCACGTTGAGATATCTGGGCAGCGGCCAAACCGACAAGCCAACATAACGCCAGAAAATGATCATCTGCCCCCAGAAGTAATGCCGGACATCACCGCAAAGTCGTTCGCGGATAAACTCCCAGTCGCCCATTCTTGCCACCCACGCTCCGGCCGCCAGCACAAACACCATCCCTGCTGCAGCCGCCCAAAGAATCAGGCGACGTTTGTGGGCGGATGCGGGCAGTACGATCGTCAAGAAATATAAGGTGGGCAGGGCCAGCGAGTAGAACAGGCCGACTGGTTTTGAGAGACTCGCCAGGAGCACCAGCGCGACCATCGCCACGCCGGCGCAAACCTTGCGAATCGGAGAATCCACCCGCTGAACGCGGATCGCACAGCACACCGCCAGCAGGGAGAAGAGCGTGTACATCAACACACAGCGGGCCTGAATGTAGTTCACCGGCTCAGAGGCCAGCGGGTGAACCGCGAAGAGCAAGGCCCCACAAAAGGGCGCACCGACTTGCCGCCTCAACGTTCCATCCGGTCGTTTCAACTCCTCCGCAGCCAGCAGGCCGGCCAGGGTCCAATACAGTGCAAGCACACAAGCGGCGTGGAGTAGAATGTTGACCGCATGCCAACCGGGCATGAAAGTCAGGCCATGCGCACGGTAGTTGAGGAAAAACGTGGCGAACAGAAGCCAGCGGCTGGCGGGGCGCGCCGCCCGAAGGCCGTCAAGCGTGCGAATTTGCTGATTATCGACGATTTGCGAGTCGTCGTCGAAATGGAAGGAGTTTTGAAGGCTATTCAAGTAAGGCAGGCACGCCGCCACGAGCAAGACTGTTACTGGCACGCCGCGCCAAGATCGGCACCGGCCCCAGACCTCCTTCCCCAACCGAACGAGCGCGTGCTCCTTTGAAGGGCCGTGTCTTGGTGTCAACCGCCAGTTGCCCATGCGGCAACTCCGAGCGTCCTACGCAGATTCGCACTTCGCCTTCCGTCCACAACCGCTGCCGACGGTTCTCGATGAATTTAGCACGTTGGCAGGCCGGCAAGAACCCGCACATAGCGCGAACCCATTGTATTTTTCGAAAGTTTTCCCACCATAGCGTTGTTTTGGCGGCAATTCTGAAGATTTTCTTACCACTCCTATTGCGTACCTCGGTGGAACCTATGTATAATGGCTGGCTGATTCACCCCGATCAAGAATGGCATGTTTGCACGCGGTGTTGGCCAGCGAGATTCGTGGAATTGGTTGTCCAGAGGTGATCCATGTTGACCAAAAGGATTTTGATCCTTCTGCCCGCGGCGGCGGCCTGGGCGGTGGCGGTGCTGCTGGTGGCTTCTCCTGCGGCCAAGGCAACGGTCAGGTCCTGGAACGGCGGGACCTCCGCGGAATGGAACAACGCGGCGAACTGGGGCGGCGGGGTGGTGCCAGGCTCGGGTGACATCGCCGAGTTCAAGACCGCCTATGCCAACCAGCCCACGATCAACACAGGCGGCCTCAGCTTGGGCGAGATTTGGGAGGCCCCGGGGCTGGGCCAGAACGTGACGATCGGCGCGGACGGCAGTGCCGACCCCTTCACGCTCAACGGCGTTAGGGGGATCGGCATCGAAATGGACGTTCGCCGGCGCAACCTCACGGTCAACGCACCGGTCACCCTCGGCGGCACCCAAACCTGGGTCAACAACGGCGGCGCCCTGACCGTCGGCAACGTCGCCAACGGCGGCTACACACTCACTGTGGCCGGCTCGGGCGCAAGCAATGTTTCGGGCAGTCTCTCCGGCGCCGGGGGCCTGGTCAAGCTCGGCGGCGGCACACTGGTTTTTGCGGGTATGAATTCCTACGGCGGTGGAACCACGATCGCGTCGGGCACGCTCCAACTTGGCAATGGCGGCACGATGGGCAGCATCATCGGTAATGTGACCGACAACGGCACCCTGGCCTTCAACCGATCCGACACCTATATCTATTCAGGCGACGTTTCCGGAACCGGCGGAGTGACTCACCTCGGCAGCGGTACGGTGGTCCTCGCCGGTGACAACACCTACAGCGGGAGAACCACGATCGCGTCCGGCACAATACAGGTTGGCAATGGCGGCACGACGGGCAGCCTCCTCGGCAGCGTGACCAACAACGGCATGCTGGTCGTCAATTGCTCGGATGCCTGCACGGTTGCCGGGCCCATCAACGGCAGCGGCGGGGTCGTCGCCGCAGGCTCCGGAACTCTAGTCTTGGCCGGTGCGGACACCTACAGCGGCGGCACGACGCTCCTGGCCGGTACGCTGGCAATCAAGAATGCCTCTTCCCTCGGCGCCGGTCCAGTAATGCTCAGCGGCGGCGAGTTGGACAACACCAGCGCCGCTCCTGTAACTCTCTCGACCACGAAGCCCGAAACCTGGAACGGCGACTTCGGCTTCGTCGGCACGCAGAACCTGAGCCTGGGCACCGCGGCCGTGACACTTTCCGGGAGCGGTGACCGGCAGGTAACGGTTGCCCGGGGCACGCTGACCACCAACGGCCCCATCGGCGGGAGCAACGGCCTGGTGAAGGCCGGCCCCGGCGCCTTGGCGCTCGGCGGCAAGAACACCTACTCCGGCGGCACCACCGTCAACGGCGGTACCTTGGCGGTCCGGGCGGGCGCAAGGCTCGGGGCCGCCGGCGGACCGTTGGTGGTGAACAACCTCAATACCGGTCCCGGCACGGCGGTGGTCGTAAACCTCGACTCCGCCCAGACGGTCGGCGGCCTTGGCGGCACCCTGGCCACGCCGGCCAGCGGCACGAACACGGCCGCCGTCAACCTTAACGGCAAGTCAGTGATCCTGACGGTCAACCCGGGCACGGGCGGCACGTACGCGGGCGCCCTGACAGGGAGCGGCGGCCTGGTGAAAGCCGGCTTCGGACTGCTGGCCCTGGCCGGCGTCGGCACCTACACCGGCGGCACCACACTCTCCGCCGGAACCCTTGGCATCGACAGTGCCTTGGCCCTGGGTACCGGCAAGCTCGTGATCGATGGCGGCGCATTGGACAATACCACCGCCACGGGCGTCACGGTTTCGACCAATAACGCACAAACCTGGAAAGCAGATTTCAGCTTCGTCGGCACGCAGGACCTGAACCTCGGCACGGGAGCGGTCGCCCTTTCCGGCAACCGCGACGTGACCATCCAGGCCGGCACGCTTGGGATCGGTGGGGTAATCAGCGGCCGCTATGGCCTTACGAAGGCCGGATCCGGTACCCTCGCGCTGGACGGCGCCAACACGTACACTGGCGGTACCACGCTGACCGCCGGCCGGCTGGTCGTGGCCGGCTCGATGGGCGGCGCGGCCATTCGCGCCCAGGGAGGCGTCCTCGAGAACGACGGCACGATTGTGGGGGCAACGATGGTGGGCCCCGGGGCCCTGGCCCAGGGCACCGGCCGCTATGGCCCAGTGACCATCCAGAGCGGCGGCACGTTCTCGCCCGGCAACGGCATCGGCCAAGTGACATCAGGCCCGACGGCCTGGTACGGCGGCGGCGGATACCATCTTGACCTTGGCGACGCCACCGGCACAGCGGGCAGCGGCTGGGACTTGTGGAACATCGTCGGGGGGCTTTCGTTGGCGGCTACGGCCGGCGGCTTGTGTACGATCGACCTGGAGGGGCCCGCCAGCCATTTCGACAACACGAGCCCCGACAGTTGGTTGATTGCCACTGCCACCGGCGGGATCAGTGGGTTTAATTCCGCGGACTTCGTAGTGGACCAACTTAGCTCGCTCCCGCTGGCCGGCGGCCACTTCGCCATGTCCGAGAGCGGCAATGCGCTCTACCTGGACTTCGTGCCCGATCCGGCAGCACCCGCTCCTGGCCTGTCCAGCGCCACGGGGCGAGTGGCAATGCCCGCCGGCTTCGGGAGCCTGAATGCCGTTCCGGAGCCCTCGACCCTGCTCCTCCTCACCGCCGGTTTCATCGGGCTGACCGGCTTCGCATGGCGGCAGCGGAAACGGACGGCACCGGGCATCGTGCCAATGCCCTGACCGAGCCCTAGTGCTCTGACACATTCAATTTAACGGGTTGGGTGCCACTGCTGGCTTGTCCAGCAGTGCGGAAAACATGGTTGGGCAAGCCAACCGTGGCACCCAAGCAGTGGGTTGGCGGCGATTGCCTGCCGTCTTGGAGCCGCGGCGGGGGATAGCGGCGCTGGTCAGCCGCCGGCGACGGGGGCCGTTTCCACGATTTGGATGCGTCGGCCGCCGCGATCAAACTTCACAACTCCGTCCACCAAGGCGTACAGGGTGTAATCGGAGCCCTGACCGACCCCGTTGCCAGGGTGGTACCGCGTACCGACCTGCCGAACCAGGATGTGGCCGGCCCGAACCTGCTCGCCGCCGAATCGCTTTATGCCCCGCCGCTGGCCGTTGGAATCCCGGCCGTTGCGGCTTGAGCCCTGACCTTTCTTATGCGCCATGACAATCCAACTTCTTACGGTGTTATGGTTTACGTTCTTCCGAAGCGGCCGCGCCTAAAAAGCCTCGAAATGGAGCCCCCACCCGGCAGGAGCCTTATTTGTACGAGGAAACGGCCGGGAAGTCAACTGCTACGCAAATCCGAATCACGATACCATCGAGCAAGCGCGATTCAAGTTCGGCGCGGGTCTCCCGACCCCGCCGCGGAGGGTGGCACGTCCCTGAGCGCAGCGAAGGGCGTGGTTCCCAGGGCCGCCACGCCCTTCGCTGCGCTCAGGGACGTGCCACCCAAACTGATCAACTTATTTTGCCGCCGGCTCAGGGGAAGGCCCGGCGCCAGACCCATTCGTAGTCGGGTTGTCCGGGCACGCCGCAGCGCACCTGGGCCTCCTTCACCGAGTACTCGTCCCCCGGCCGCCAGAAGTTCAGTTTCAGCACCTTGGCGTACAGCTCGCGGTAGGGGGCCCTGGCCCGCCCCTTGACCGCGTCGTCGTACTTCGCCGCGTCGTCCTTCCAGCGATAGGCGTTGGTCAGGCCCTCCACGTAGACGGAGAACCAGACGTTGCGGGGATCGACGTTGTCCCAGGTGACGATGCCCCACAGCGTCTCGCCGACCGCAATCTCCTTGTTGGGCATTTCCACCGTGCTGAGGAACTGGCGGTTCTTGTCTTCCCGGGCCCGGATCGCCGGCACTGCCACGGGCACTTGCTTCTCGCTATACACCTTCGCCGAACCGGGGGCTTCGTCTTTCAGCCAGTCGTGGACCTCCAGCGTAAAGACCGGAATGAACCGGATCGGCTTATCGACGCTCTCGACCTTGTAAGTCTTGTCGGCGTCCTCGACCGGATGCAGCACCTTGCCCGGATTGGTGACCGTATACACCATGTACCAGATCTGCTCCCGCTGCATCCGCCCCTCGTTGCCCGGGATATCGGCCCAGATCATCCGAATCGGCTTGAACCTGAACTGGAGCACCCAGATATCCTGGCGGAACGAAACATCCTTGGCCCGGTCGAAACTCGGGTCTTTTTCGAGCAATTCGGTGATGTCCGCCTTGCGGACGACATCGGGCGTCTGTTGGTCCAGATCGACCGACTCGAACACCCCCGGCGCCAAGCGGCGATAGGGCGAGGTGGGCACTGCCAGCGCGGCAGCCGACAGATTGACCGGGGGCGGCGCCGCCGGGGCGTTGGCCGCGGGGGCCTTCGCTGGCACGGCCTTCGCCGCCGGAGCCTTTGCCGCGGCGGGGCCGGTCGCGCGCGGCTTGCCCGCCGGGACCGGCTGCGCCCACAGGCGTCCGTCGGCCAGGGCCAGCGCTAACGCCACCACCGCCGTAATATGCACGAGGTGCTTCATCGAAAGGTTCTCACCTTGCAGCTTCGCACTATCTTTCTTTTGAGGTATCGGTCAATCTCTAGTATAGTTGGCGCTTTTCGCGGGCGTCAAGGATTTCCGTGCCGCGCCGGATGGCGGCCGGTGGGATGAACCCGCACCCGGGGAGGTCATTAGGAGGCGATCGCAGGAAAGGAGAGCCCGTGTCGAGAGAGCAAGACCCCGTGGTCCCCTCTCCCTCCGGGAGAGGGCAGGGTGAGGGTGGGCAGCGAAAAAGCGGTCATTCGTTGCAATGGAGGCCACTTCACCCTAACCATCTCCCGGAGGGAGAGGGGACCATGCCACCCGTATCCGCCAGATAAATGGGGCCGGGCGCCCATGCATACCCGTCTACCTAACTACATTGTGCCACGATCATGCGGATTGGCCGGCTGAATATCGCGCATCCGGCGACGCTGGCCGCGCTGGAAGAGCACAGCAACTATCCGTTTCGGCAGCTTATGAAGCGCTTCGGGGCCAGCCTGGTCTCGACCGAGCGGGTGGATGCCGCGGGGGTGGCCCGGCGTGACCGTCGGGCCATGCGCCTTTTGCACACCACGGCGGCCGAGGCGCCCAAAACGGCCCAGATCAGCGGCGCCGCGGAGGCCACCATGGCCGAGGCCGCCCGCGTTATCGCCGAGCTGGGCTTCGACGTCGTCGATTTGAACTTCGAATGCCCGGTGCACCGACTGCTGGATCGAGGCGAAGGCGGCGCGCTAATGGACTGCCCGGAGAGAATCGCGTCGATCGTCCAGGCCGTGGCGCGGGCCGTGCCCATCCCCGTCACGCTCAAGATTCGCAGCGGGCCGGATGCCGGTCGGGAAACGGCCGTCGAGGTGGCCTGCCGGGCCGAGCAGGCGGGCGCGGCGGCCGTCAGCGTTCATGCCCGGAGCGTCGCCCAGGGCTATGTCGGCGGACCTGATTGGGGCGTGCTGGGGCGGGTCAAGCGGGCCGTGGCGATCCCCGTGATCGGCAGCGGCGGCATCCGCCAGCCGGCCGACGCCCTGCACATGCTGAGGCAGACCGGGATCGATGCCGTGGCCGTGGCCCGCGGCTGCCTGGGAAATCCTTGGATCTTTCAACAGATCCGGAACCTGCTGAGCGGGTCGGGCCCGGGGCGCGGCCCGAGCTTGCCCGAGCGCGGCCGGGCACTGGTCGAACTGGTCGAGGGCGAGTTTCGGCTGTACGGCCCGCCGCTGGCCCTGCGCCGATTGCGGCGCACGAGCGGCTATTTCGCCCAGGCGCTCGACGACCCGGCCGGCTTCCGCGAGTGCGCGGGCGGGGTGAAAAATCTCGCCCATTTCCGCCGCATCGTGCGGGAGTGGTTCGGCTGAGCGCGGATTATTCAGCAATCGTTCGTAGTGACCGCATTCATGCGGTCCTTGACCTGTTCAAGCTCTCTAGACCCGATGAATCGGGTCACTACGAACCTCGGTGAATAATCCCGGCTGAGCGCCTATTCCCGGGCGATGATCTTTACCAGGCGGCGGAGCTCGTCGCGGGCGAGGCGGACCTGGGGCACGAACAACAGCGGGTCGGGCAGCTCGTCATCCTCGTCGGGCCCATCGGCCAGTACCCGATCGGCCTCCTGCTCGAGGGCTTCGAGCCAGGCGGGCACGTCGAAGCCCGCCCCCGACACGTCGCGGGTGAATTCGGCAATGCCTTGTTCCAGGCGGGCGAAGGCGGGGCCGCTGGCGCCTGGCGGGCCGCCGGGCTCCAGGGCCTCGTCTATCGCCGGCCCCACCAGGGCCCGCAAGCGATCGACCACCAGCGGCCGCACGAACCGCTCGCCCAGCCGGTCGGCGATGCTCGGCAGCCGCATGCCATACTTGCGGTTGAGGCGGGCGAAGCGCTTGAGATGTTCCTCGGCGATGGTCGCGGTCCGCTCGGCCACGGCGGCGCGCCACGCCTCGGCCGCCGCCTCGTGCCTGCTGCGCACCAGGACCTCGTGGGCCAGGACCACCGGTTGCAAGTTCCACGCCACGCGGTCGTAGCTCGCCCGCAGCCGCAGGTAATCCAACAGGGTGTACAGCATTTCGCCGCGGTCGGACTGCGTGGTGGTGCTGTTGTAGTCGATGTATTCGGCGTAGTTCTCGACGACGGCCTCGAGGGCCATACCCAGCCAGCGGACGGCCGCCTCGCGCGGCAGCCGGCCGTCAAGGTCGGCCAGCAGGCGGTGCTCCGGCTCGGCGTCGGGCTCGTCGACCAGCGCCTGGAGCCAGGCGTCGACCCCCTGGTGCAGGATGCCCCGCAAGTTGCCCAGGTTCATGAACCGCTGCGTGAACAGGTCGCCGCCGTATTGCTCGATGAAGCGTTTCAGCTCCTGCCAATTGCCGCGGCTGCTGACCGATTCCAGCACCGACAGGCGGACGCCGCGGCTATGGATCAGCCAGGAGCGGAGCAGGGCCTCGACGGTCTGCTCCAGCAGGCCGATCAGGCCGCGGTCGTTGGCGGGCGTGGCGGCGGGGTCGTCGCCGGCCGCCACCAGGCAGCCCACGATTGCCCGGCAGGCGATCTGGAACATCTGGTCGAACTCGGTGATCGCGCCGGGCCCGACCGGGTGGTTCATCTCCATCTCCTGGATCGTGGCGATCAAGCGCGTGGTCTCGGGCAGGAGTCCCAAGCGGGGCAGATAACCCAGCAGGCGGCGGAGCATGCTTTGCAGGCCGCGGGAGGCCACGACCCGCTGCGGATGGCCGCCGCGGGCCAAGGCCACGTACAGCAGCGGTTGCCGCCCCAGGGCGGCGATCAGCTTCCGCCAGGCCTTGCGGACCCCGGCCGGGTCGCCGCGGAGGACCGCCCGCAGGGCCCGCTCCGCCGGCTCCTCCCACTCGTCCAGGCCCGCCGCCGGCGGGTCGCGGTCCATTACCACGCGGATGATCCGGGCGGCGTCGCCCGTCTCGACGCAGGCGGCGATGATCTGCTCCAGCAGCATCTCTTTCACGCCCCGGCGGCGGTCGAACTCGACCAGCGACTCGTGCGTGCCGCGCGGCGGCGGAATGCGATAGCGATACACGCCGCGGAGCAGTTCCAGCAACCGCTGGCGGTTCTGGACCGACTGCTCCAACCAGCCGGCCAGCACCGCGTCGCGCTGGCCGGCCCCCACCTCCCGATCGAAAGAGGCCACGGCGGCCAGCTTCCAGAGTTGGGCCTGCGTGGCCAGGAACGCGAGCCGGCCAACGATGCGATCTGCCTCCAGCACCAGCTCGAAATCGGTGGCCGGGCCCGAGGGTTGATCGCCCTCGAAGGTCTCGCCCTCGAAGCCGTCGTCGGTGCTGTCGCGGAAGGTCACGCCCTCGTAGGCCGCGCCGAACAGGTCGTCCACTTCCTCCTCGCCGCCACCGCGCTGGCCGGCGTCCGGGGCGGCCAGTTGGAACTCGGGCACCTCCCCGTAGGCCTCGGCGTTGGCCTCCAGGTAATCCAGGAACTTCCGCGTCAGGGCCCAGCGGTCTTCGGTCGTGCGGCTGTGCCGGCCCGGCTCGCCCTCCTCGGCCCATAGCTGCTCCATCCAGTCGATGGACAGGTCGTGGAACGAGTAGTTCTCCTCGACCAGCGGGATATGTTCCGCCTGGCTGAGCCACTGCACCAGGAGGGCCATCGAGGCCACCGGATCGTGCTGTTCCAAGAGGGCATCGACTACGAGGGCGTAGGCTTTGGGGGCGCGGAAGGCCTGGGCCCGGCTCCGCCAGAAGGCCAGGTCGCCGGCGGCGGTGCCCGCCTCGTGCCAGGCCCGCAGCGCCGCCGCCACGTGATCGGCCGACTCCCGGGTCTCGCGGCCCGAGATGCTCTCGATCGAGCCCACTTCGGTGGTGGCGAACTTGTCCCACCAGTCGGCCAGGGCCTCCAGGCGGGCGGAGACCTCGCCTTGCAGGGCGGAATTGCCGGCGGCGGCCGCCTCCTTCTGCACCTGCACGCCCAGCGAAAACAGCTCGCTCACCATGGCGATCAGCTCGTCGACGCGGTGGTCGTAGACGCTGTTCTCGACCGCCGGGAACAGGCTGTACTGGCCGCTGAAGCCCAGGATGTTCCAGGGATCGACCACCGCGCCGCACTCGATGCCGCGGTGCAACAGGCCCTCGGTCTCGTCCAGCAGGGCGGTGACGCGGCGGAGGGCGGGCGTAGGGTCGGGCCCCCGCGGCGGCGGGCCGCCGCCCCCGCGAACCCCCTCGATCTCCATCTCCGCCAGGGCCATCCGGCAGCGCATGTCGCACTTCATCCGCGCCGCGGCCACCGGCACCATGCGCACCTGCCGCGCGGCCGCCTCGGTATAGCCCATCCGCGCAAACAACTCGGCCAGATGCACGCGCTGCAATTGCTCGGCGCGGCGGCGGGCCAGGTGCTGGTTGAAATGCTGCCGCGCACCGCCCAGCGGCTGCCGCAAGGCGGCCGCCTCGGCCCGCAATCGCTCGGCGTGCGGGCCCGACATCCCCGCCAGCAGCCGCTCGTAGAACACGTCGCGATATATCGCGATCTGTTGCACCAAGGTCGCCAGCGTGACGCTGGAATCGTGGGCGTCGGGCCGGTTGCCGCTCACGCCCGAGCCCATCAGCATCGTGCCCGCCAGAACCGCCGCCGCCTCCTGCAACGCCTCCTCGCAAGGCAGGGAGCCGCGGTGCTCGACCCGCTCCAGCATTGCATCCAACGACACCTGCTGCAGCACGAACCGGCGGCAGCGGCCGGCATTGTCCAGCTTCCCCAGGTCCCACTGCCCGAACAGGTAGTTGGGCCGCTTGTTCACCGGATGGTCGAAGTCGTAGGCCCGCGGGTCCACGGCCAGCTCGTCCAGCAGGGCCGGGTCGAACATCGACTCCAGCAGCAGGTCCTGGTCGGTGGCCTCCAGCAGGGCCAGCGCCCGCTCGATCAGCTCCCGATAGCGCCCCACCGCCGCCCCCGCCCCCCGAATCCACAGCGGAATGGGCCGGACCCATTCGTGGGCGTAGGGCTGGATTTTCTGCTGCGTGCGCAATACGGCCACCGGCCGATGGCCCAGGTAATCGTTGAGCGTGGCGATTGTCGCGGGAACGATGCGCTCGGCCTGGTCCCACGGCCCGCCCCGCTGCAACACCACCTCGAACACGCGGCCCAGGAAGAACGGCTGGAAAAGCCCCTCCTCGGTCTGATGCTGGAGCAACTCGGCGTGAAATTGGCGATAGGCCGGCAGCACCGCGTCGAACACCAACCGCAGCACCGCCTCCGCCTGATCGCTCTGGCGGAATGCCTCGCTACGGCCGCGCAGGTCGTCCAGCGTGCGGCGAAGCACCTGGCCGAAGCCCTTCCAGGCGGGTTGCTTCGCCCCGGATTCCCCCTCCACCGCCCCGAACAGGTGATTGACGTTCCGCAGAAACCGGGGATCGGCGGCGCCGGACGAAAAGTTCAAATAACCGAGAACATCCTGGGCGATCTTCCCGATCTCGCTCCCCACGTCGGCCGGTTCCACAGACTGCCCTCCCAAGTCAGCGCATTATAGCGGTTGGATAGCGATTGCCGGTAGGGGCGGGAACTGGCGGCTGGCGGCTGGTGGCTGGTGGCTGGTGACTGGTGGCGCGGCGACGTGGGACTTATGGGACTTATGGGACTTATATTTTTGCGACCGGCGATTTGATTGACGTTTCTTCTCAAATGCGCTAGACTGAGTACAGCCGGTGGAGGCGCGGAACACCTACGCCGGCACGGGCCTCGTCCGATTGGCCCGCTGGTCCTGGAGGATCTTGTCCAGGGATAGCTCTATCCCCAGTCCTTTTTTTGCTGCGCCCGCGGGGCGCTAGAGGAGAGGTGCCATGTCGCGTCTACTGCTAAGTTGCTGTGCGGCCGTGTCGGTTGCGGCGTTGGTGGTGGCCAGGGCCCCGGGCGGCGATCCGTTCGCCGCGCCGGCGGCGACCAAGCCGGTCCCCAAGGCACAACCGGTCAATGGCAATCCGTTTGCCGTGCCGACGACAGCCAAGCCTGTCACCAAGGCACAACCGCTCGATGGCAATCCGTTTGCCGCGCCGACGACAGCCAAGCCTGTCACCAAGGCACAACCGCTTGATGGCAATCCGTTTGCCGCGCCGACCTCGAAGCAGTTCGTCTATTACGAGGCCGAGAGCCCGGCCGAGAAAAAGACTCGGGCGGCCCTGGACGCGCCGACCACGATGGAGTTCGTCGAGACGCCGCTGAAGGACGTGATCGACTACTTGAAAGACTTTCATCACATCCAGATCCAACTGGACAGCAAAGAGTTGAACAAGCTCGGCGTCGCCGACGACACGCAGATCACCGCGAGCCTCAAGGAGATGACGCTCCGCTCCGCGCTGGGGCTGATGCTGGCGAAAATTCCCAACGCCGAATTGACCTTCGTGTTCCACGACGAGGTGCTCCTGATCACGACAAAGGAAAGGGCCCAAAGCTACGAGTTCCTGGTAACGAGGGTCTACGACGTGGCCGACCTGGTCGCGTGCCGCGACAGCAAGGGCCAAGTTTGGGACGATTATGAAACGCTGATCAAAACGATCACGCAAGCCACCGACCCCAATACGTGGGAGCAAACCTCCGGCAAGGGGACCATCACGGGGGCAAGTTTGGGCGCTGCAAAGGTCCTGGTGGTCTCGCAGGGGTGGGAAATCCACGAGGAGATCAGCGGACTGCTGAAGAAGATTCGCGAGGCGGCGGGCAAGCGGGCCGTCGAGTACCCCCCCGAGTTTCCCCAGCGCGATCCGCCGAAACAGGCTGGCTGCCGCGGCAGGTAGGCGTAGGGTGGGACAAGCCAGAGCGCGGTCCCACCGTTTTCTACGGGCGTCGGGCCGGAGTGCTTCCGTCCGTCGCCCGTTGTCCGCCGTGTCTGTGGTGGGATTGCGCTCTGGCTTGTCCCACCCTGATCTGTTCTGCTGTCCGCCCTCACCCTGGCCCTCTCCCGGAGGGAGAGGGGACCGGCGCCCGTGTCAATGCTGCCGCCGCCGCTCAATGCTGCCTTTGGGCCACGAACTCGGTCAAGCGGCGCAGCGAGTCGGCGGCCGGGCTGGCCGGCAGGCAATCGAGTTGTTGGCAGGCCCGGCGGCTGAACTCCTGGGCCTTGGAGCGGGCGTAGGCGATGGCGTCGGAGCGCTCCCACCAGGGCCGCAGCATGTCGCGGTGATGATTGCCGGAGCCGGCCAGTTGGGCCAGCAGCTCGGCCCGCTGGGGCGACCCCAACCGCTGCAAGAGTCGGATCAGCGGCAGCGTCGATTTCTGCTTCAGCAGGTCGGTGCCCAGCGACTTGCCCACCGTGGCCTCGTCGCCCAGCACGTCCAGCAGATCGTCGGTGACCTGGAAGGCGACGCCCAATTGCAGGCCGTAGCGGGCCAGGGCCTCTTCGCTCTGCGGGGGGGCCCCGGCGTAGCGGGCGCCCAGGCGACAGCAGCAGGCCAGCAGCGAGGCCGTCTTGCCGGCGATGATCTCGAAATACTGCTCTTCGGTCAGGGCGTAGTTGCCGCGGCTTTCGGCCTGGCGAAGCTCGCCTTCGCACATGGCCCGGCTGGCCTCCCCCAGGGCCTGGCAGGCGAACACGTCCCGCACCGAGCTGGCCAGGCACAGCGAGCAGGTGAACAGGTAATCGCCCAAAAGGACGCTGGTTTCGTTGTCCCAGCGGGCGTTGACGGTGTCCAGGTGGCGGCGCATGGTGGCGTCGTCGAGCACGTCGTCGTGGATCAGCGTGGCGGTGTGGATCATCTCCACCGCCGCGGCCAGTACGACGTGGTCCCGGCCCAGCCCGCCGGAGGCCCTGCCGGCCAGCAGGAGCAGTGCCGGCCGAAGCCGTTTCCCGCCCAGGCGGAAGCCGTACTTCACCAAGCCGTCGATGAACGGATAATCGCTGCGGAGCTGATGCCGGAAGACCTCCTCGACCTGGTCCAATTCGGCCTGGACGGGCGCATAGAGGGCTGGCAGCTCAAGGGGTGCGGCCGCCCCCTGCTTTTCCGCCCGCTCTCGCTCGGCCTGCTTCATCGGCGCACTCCACCCGACAACCGTAGAACACCTGATTGTAACTATCCCGGGCCGTTAGTCGAGGGCCGGCGCCGCAGAAGGAGGGCAGCCGTGTCACCACCCGGGATGGGTATGGAGCGGCCATTTGTTGAATGTCGAGGACGACGCAACGACACGGGGACGCGGAGACACGGGGAAGGAAGATATCTCCGCGTCTCCGTGTCCCCGCGTCTCCGCGTCCCTGTATCCTCGCGTCCTCCCAGTCCCCGCGTTCCGCGATGGGCCAAGAAAAAATTATCCGTCGCGGGGGTCAATCCGCGACGGGTTGAGTGGAGTCGGCGACTGGGATTATGGGGACGCCAGCCCGGGGGCCGGCGGTCCGTCCCTGGTTTACACGAGTTCCTTCTTGGCCCCGATCAACGTCCGGAGCCGCTCGGCCAAGAGGGCCGCATCGAACGGCTTCTTGAACGTCTCGTTGATGCTGGAGCGGTCGAAGCTGGTCGAGCTGCCGTCGTCGGGCAGCAGGGCAATCAGGATCACGTCGGCGAACTCGGTATTCCGCCGCAGATTCTGACAGATTTGCAGGGCTTCGGTCCGCCCGATCGAGAAATCGACGATAATGCAGTCCGGGTGGAAGCTTTCCGCCTGGATGCCGGCGTCGAACCCGCTGGCGGCCACGGCCACTTTGAAGGACCGTTCCAGCGGCAATTCCCGTTTGACGTTTTCCACGAGGACCTGGTCCTGGGCTACGATCAGCACCTTGGCCATGGCCTCGTCTTCCAAGTCTCCCAAGGGCATGCCGTGCTCTTTGAGGAACTTGATGAGATACTCGCGGGGGATCCGCCGGTCTTGCGATCCGGGGATCCGATAGCCCCGCAGCCGTCCCGAGTCGAACCACTTGCTAACGGTGCGGGGGGCCACCTTACATATCTTGGCGACCTGACCGGTTGTGAAGACCTTCATCGCAGGCTCTCCAATCATCTCTCGCGTTGGTTTGAGTTGTGTCTCGCCGAAGGCCCCTCTGCCTTCACCGAGACCCTATCGCCCCTTGCTTGCGGAGGTTCGCCCCTTGTGTGCTCCGTCGTCCGGACCGAAAATCGGTCGGGGGCACCGCAAGCATCTGGGTCGGGGCATTTGGTAATCGCTGGTTTTGGCTGTGGTTCAGCTCCCTCTGACCCGCGCCGCACTTACTACATCGGCAACCGTGGCATCCGGAAGCCAGAGAAAATCCGTAAAATAGGGAAGGCGTGTTTCCGTCGTTCCCTTGCGAATTCCTCCGACTCCTCACACAATCGTCCGGCAAGTTCCAGCTTGGCAGGGGTAAGACGAGCCAGCGATCCGCCATCGAGAGTCGGCCAACGGCAGACGTTCCAGGCGTGGCCCTTCAGCTCTGCGCGGCCCGGAATGACGCGAGACACAGCAACTTCGGGCCGGTTCACGCCATTCCTGACCGTCGGCAGCATAAAGGCAGGTCCCCCCTCCGGCCCGTCCCGTCAGGCTGCACATCCCAAGGAGGTGTCAGCGGCGGAACAAGCCTTCTGATGATTAAATTCGCCCCGCGATGCCATACGACTTTAGTGAGTTTCTCCAGTTGTAGGGAGGAAACCGGATCTGACACTGGAAACGGCACTTCCAATGGTGACAAGAAGAGGGATTGGGCAACGTAGCGAGGTCGTAGCGACAGTATTAACCCGGACGTTCACCGAGGCTCGTAGTGACCCGATTCATCGGGTCTGGAAGGTGTGAATAGGTCAAGGACCGCATGAATGCGGTCACAACGAACGACCCGTGAATACTCCCGCGCTACGCGGCCTGGGTCTCGTCGCCGGAGGGGGCCAGCCGCTCGGGCAGGATCTGGCCGTCGTCGCTGACGTCCTCGAACCGTACCGAGACCTGTTTCGACACGCCCGACTCCTGCATCGTCACCCCATATATTGTGTTGGCGCAGGTCATCGTCTTCTTCGAGTGGGTAACGATGATAAACTGGGTGCAGGTCGAAAAATCGCGGAGGACCTTGGTGAAACGGTCGATGTTGGCCTCGTCCAGGGCGGCGTCGACCTCGTCCAACACGCAAAAGGGGCTGGGACGGCTGCGAAACATGGCCAGCAGCAGGGCCACGCAGGTCAGGGTTTTTTCGCCCCCGCTAAGCAGCGAGATGCTCCGCGGCTCCTTGCCGGGCGGCCGGGCCACGATCTCGATCCCGCTCTCCAGAATATCGACGTTCTCTTCCAGCACGATCTCGGCCCGCCCCCCCCCGAATAGCTCCCGGAACAACTCCTGGAAGTGCCCGCGGACCGTCTCCAGGGTCTCGGTGAACAGCCGCCGGCTGTCGGCATTGATCCGCTCGATGATCTTCTCCAGGGCGGCCTTGGCGCCGGTCAGGTCGCGATACTGGTCGGAGAGTGTCTGGTAACGGGTCTCCAGGGTCTGGAGCTCCTCGAGGGCCTCGATGTTCACGTGGCCCAGGTTGTTGATCTTCTGCCGCAGCTCCTCGATTTCCTGCTGCACCGCTTCCCGCTGCTGCTCTTCCTCGGGGCTTGTGTGGTGTTCCAGATCGGCCAATTCGATGCCGTAATCTTCGCGGAGCCTGGCGGCCAGGGCCTCGCGGTCGTGGCGGACCTCGTTGGCCGCCATCTGCTGGCCGTGAAGCCGTTCCTCGAGCTTGCGGAGCTTGGCCCGCATCCGCTGGGTTTCGGCCGTCAAGCCGGTCCGCTGCTCCTGGAGCGCCTCGCGCTCCAGGAACCGCCGGCGGGTCTCGTCGGCGAAAGCTTCCTTGCGGAGGTACAGCTCGGCGACCTCCGATTCCGCCCGGAGGATGTTCCACCGGGCCTGATCGGCCCGGGCGACCGACTGGGCCAACTGGCCGCGGCCGTCGGCGATGGCCCGATCGCGTTCCTGCCGGCCTTCCTCGAACTGCCGCAGGCGGATTTGCAGGTTCCGCAGCCGTTCCTCGCTCTTGCCCAGCTCGACCTGGGTCTCGGTGCTCTGGTGGTCCAGCGTCTGCCGCTGGGCCTCCAGGCTGGCGATTTGGCGGGCCAGGGCGGCCAGTTGCTCCTCCATCTGCGTCAGTTCCGCGTCGAGGCGGCGACGTTGCTCGCGGGCCTCGGTCAGGCGGCCCTGGGCCGCGTCGTGCTGCTCGGCCGCGGCCCGGCACTCGCCCTCCAAGCCTTGCCGCTGCTGGCTGAACTGGGCCCGCCGCTCTTCCGTGGCGGTGAGCTTCAGGCGGTGGTCGGCCAGGGCCTCGGCCGCGCGGCGGTGCTCGGCGGCCCGCCGGTGAACCTCTTCCTGCCCGCGGACGATTTGGGCTTGCAGGCCGTCGGCGGCCGCCTGGCCTGAGCGGGTCTTGGCCGCCAAGTCGGCCAGTTGCGCTTGCAGGGCCCGGAGCTGGCTCCGCCGCGAGATCAGGCCCGTGGCCGCCTGGGGCGGTCCGACCACCAACGTGTCGTCGCCCTGCCGGAGCTCGCCAGCCAGGGTGACGAAGTTCACCTCCTGCCCGGCCAGCGGTGCCAGGGCCAGCGCGTCGGCCAGCTTTTCGACGATCCACGTGCGACCGAGCAGCCGCGCAACTAGGCCGGCCAGTTGCGGCTGCGCCTGGACGTAGCTGTCGGCCCGCCCCAGAACACCGGGCCGGCCGGCCAGATCGACCCCACCGCCCGGCGGCGGCGACCCCTCCAGCCACACGAACCCCACGCGGCCCGCCAAACGCTGGGAATAACCTTCCAGGAACTCGACCAGCGGCGGGCTGTGCGCGGCCACCACATGCTGCGCAGTTTGCCCCAGGGCCACTTCGATGAGGGGCGCGGCCTCGACGCTCACCTGCAGCAGGTCGGCCACCAGGCCCCGCACGCCGGCCAGCGGCCCGGGGTCGGCTCCGCCGGCGCGGGCTAGCACTTCCTTAACCCCCGCCGTAAGACCTTCCTGGCGGCGGTGCAGTTCCTCGAGGATCGCGGCCCGCTCCGCTGCGGCGCTCTGCCGTTGGCGAAGCCCGGCCAGCTCATCCTGCCGTACCGCGAGCTGCTGCTGATCCTGGAGCAACTGTTGCTCGGCGGCCAGGAGGAGCTCATTGTGGGAATCGACGGCGCGGGCCAACTCCTCGCGGCGGCGGCGCAAGGCATCCAGCTCGGCCGCCAGGACGCCGATCTGCCGGTCCAGGTCGGCTATTCGGGCCCGGCTCCGCTGGCGGGCCGCCTCAGTGGCCGACAGTTGGCTCTCCAGGCCGCTGATCTCGTTGCCCAGCGTCGCGGCCCCCCGCATCAGCTCCAGTTGGTCCGCCCGGCGACGCTCGTGCTCGCCGCGGACCTGGTCCAGCCCGGCCGCTGCCTCGCTGAGCCTCTGCTGGCCTTCCGCCAGCCGCCCCACGATGGCCGCACGCTGCTCCTCGGCCGCGCTGACCGCTTCCCCCGTCTGCTGCCGGCGCTGCTCGAAATCCTCGGCGCGGGCACTGAGCAGGACGACCTGCCGCCGCTGCCGCTGGATCTCCTCCTCCAGGTCGGCCAAGCGGCTGCGCTCGTGCTCGATGGCCGACTCGCGGCCGGCGATCCGCTCGCGATTGGCGGCAATTTGTCCCTCGCCCTGGCGGACGGCCTCCAGGCACTGGCCCAGCCGGGCGTCGATGTCGATAAGCTGGACTTCCAGGGCATCGGCCGCGGCTGTGCCCGCCTCGCGCTCGGCGGCCAGGGCCTGGATCTCGCCATCCAGCCCGGCCAATCGCTGGCTGAGCCGCCGCCAATCGACCAGGGCCACCTGGGTGCGGAGCTCTTGCAGGCGGCCGGTGTATTCCTGGTAGCGGCGGGCCTTGCCCGCCTGGGCCCGGACGCCCCGCACACGGCTCTCCACCTCCTCGACGATATCCGACAGCCGCAGCAGGTTCTGTCCCACCCGCTCCAGACGCCGCAGAGCCTCCAGCTTCTTGAGCTTGAAGCGGCTGATGCCGGCGGCCTCCTCGAAGATCACCCGCCGATCCTTGGCCGAAGACTGCAACAGCACGTCGACCTTGCCCTGCTCGATGACGCTGTAGGCCTGCGTGCCCAGGCCGCTGCCGGCCAGCGTATCGCGGATGTCCCGCAGGCGGCAGGGGTTGCGGTTGATCAGGTACTCGCCCTCGCCGTTGCGATAGACCCGGCGGGTAATGTGGACCTCGGGCGTATCAACGGGCAGCAGGCGGTTGGCGTTATCGAGCGTGAGCGTGATCTCGGCGGCATTGACTGCCCGCCGCGTGGGGGAGCCGTTGAAAATAACGTCGGCCATCTCCCGGCCGCGGAGGCTCTTCACGCTCTGCTCGCCCAGCACCCACTTGATGGCGTCGACCACGTTCGACTTGCCCGAACCGTTGGGGCCGACGACCACCGTAATCCCGCGGGGGAATGCGAACCGCGTCTTATCGGCGAAGCTCTTGAAGCCGGCCAGTTCGAGCGCCTTGAGCATGGACGGGAGCAGTTCGCGTGGGTTTACGTACTCCTCACGCTCCGCGTGAGGATTTATCGCCCGGTCCCCTCTCCCTCCGGGAGAGGGTTAGGGTGAGGGCCGCAGAATCAATAGAAGTGCTCATCTCGCTCCGCGAGATGAAAGACCATCTCGCGGAGCGAGATGGCTACGTTGGACCGGATTATTGTACCACAGGCTGCTTGCTCGGACCGCCCCCGTCGCCGGAATTGCCGCCGCCGGCGGCGACTTGCTCCGGCGATTGCGCCCCCGCCTCGTCGGCATGGTCCGGCCGCTGGTAGGTCCGGCCGCCCACGGGCAGGGCCTCGACCTCGAATCGGCCCTCCAGCGCCAACCCGGTCTTCGCCTCCTGCAGGGCCTGCACCACGTCGGGGTAGGTGCCGCCCAGCTCGACGATCGCCCGGAGCACGTCGTCTACCCGCGTGGAGACCGTCCGCTTCTGGTCGCCGTCGGTGGTCGAGAACTTGGCCACGGTAATCTGCTCGGGGCCCGTGCTGTTGACCATGATCTGGTTGCCCGCGGCCACGCGCAGCGGGGTGAGGAAGCGCTGGTCCCGCCCGAACAGCACGACCTCCGGCCGGCGCGTGCGGGTGACGTGAATCATGGGCGCCCCCGGCGTATCGAGCACGTGGTAGCTGAACTGCCCGCCCAAATACTCGCCGCGCAGGAGGGCGTCGTCGGGATTGATTCGGCACAGGGCGCGGAACGCCCCGTAGCGGGTTTCGACGCTGGGCAGGGCCAGCAGGTCGCGAAGCTGTTCGGCGGCGGCGTAATCCTGGATCACGCTGAGCGCGGTGAGCGATTGGGCCCGGAAGGCCGGCTCCCGCCGGGCGGCCTCGCCCAACGGCCCGGCCGCCTCCCGCCGGTCCAAATAGGCCAGCGCCTCGGCCGAGTTGAACCGCACTTCGAGCTCCGGCGACTTGATCCCCTTAAGCAACGTCTCGATGGCCGGAATGCCGATGGCCTCCAACCGAATGGCGGCCCTGGCCGAAGCGGCCGGATCGAGAAGCTCCTTCTCCAGGCCGGCTAGCCGCTTCTGCGTCTCGGAGGCCGTCTCCCGCAGCGGGATCGCCCGCAGGACCTGCATGTAGCGCTCGACGTTGTCCTTGTAGCGGGGATCCATGCTCAGATCGACGTAGCTGCCGGTCTTGGCCGTGGCCACGCCCACCTGGATCCCGGCCTTAAACGTGTGGAAGCGGCGGTTGATGGCGTTGGCCACCTGGGCGCTCTTGACCGCCGCCTCGCGGAGCTGCTCGGGGGTCAGGCTGGCCGAACCCGCTTCGCTCTTGGTGATTTGCAGGCCCAAGGAGCGCGACTCGTGGGCGATGCCGCCGCCCAGGACCCGCCCCCGCCCCAGCAGCACGCGGTCGCTCTTCTCCGCCGCCGAGGCCGACGGATCGACCAGCACCGGCCCTTCGGCCGTCCCCCGCATCTTTCCGTCCAGCAACTGGCCGTGCACCACGCCCATGTCGGTCAGCCGCGTCTGGAGCAGGTAGCCGCCGCGGAGACTGGTGGTCTCGCTGCGGCCGGAGGTGCGGACCTCCACGTCGAAACGATCCCCTTTCTGCACGCCGGGCCGCAGAATGCCGCGGACCATCACCAGCGACACGTCGCGCGATGTCAGCAGGGCATTGGGGTTCTTCACCCCCCGCCGCTGCATCTCCTCCATGAGCATCGACCGCTGCGGCGACGGCTCCGGATCGCTGCCGGTGCCGTGCAGACCGGTCACCAGTCCCACCGCTTCCACCTTGGCCGGAAACAGACCGAACGGAATGGCCAAGTCACCCACCAGCAGCGGCTTGGTCTCCGGGGTTGCCGGCTCGTCCTTTTTGGGCTTGGCCTTGAAGTCTGAAAAAAGATTCCACGACGTGCAGCCGCTCAATAGGATCGCGCCGCAGCAGAACAACAGGCGACGTTTCATGCTTTGCCGGAGGAGTTAGGAGTTAGGAGTTAGGAGTTAGGAGACGGCGGCCTGGGCCGGCCGAGTGCTGCCAATTCCCATTCAGAAGAGCAATTCGCGGCGGGGCACAATAGTGATTTGCGACCGCCCGGTCAATAGAGAAACTATGGAATCTGCGGCATTAAGGGAAACTGCGGCGAGTGGCAGCATTGAGGTGATGAGTGGCCAACCCCGAGCGGCGAAACACCGCCCGCTCCGCCATTCTAACTCCTAACTTCTAACTTCTCTCCTCACGGCGGGTCCGCTCCGCCTGGATTCCAAGGGTGGCAGCGGGCAATGCGGCAGGCGCCCCGCCACCCGCCACGCAGGAACCCGTACTTCCGCACCGCCTCGATGAAATACACGCTGCACGACGGCTCGAACCGGCAATGCCGTCCCAGCAATGGGCTGAGCAGAATCCGATACAGCACAACCGTCCCAATCAGCATCCACGCCGGGATGCGAACCGCAATGTGCCAGACCTTGCCGAGCCAGTGCATGAGCTGTGAGCTGTGAGCTGTGAGCTGTGAGGTTTGAGATTCAGGCGGGTGACTGCCCATTGCTCGCTGCTCACTGCTTCCCCAAATCCCTAAATCCCCAAATCCCTAAATCCCCTAACCCAGTTTTCGCTTGACCCGGGCTGTCAGCCGCACGAGCGATTGGCTGAGGCCGGCCACCGGCGGCGGCGGGGCGGGGCGAACGGTCACGACCAGGTCGATTCCCGGCGGCAATTCCGGGCGTGCCAGGCGGAATGCCTCGCGCAGGCGTCGCTTCCAGCGGTTGCGGGTGACCGCCCCGCCCACCTTGCGCCCGACCGATAGGCCCAGCCTGGGATAGGGGCGGTCGTTGGCGGCGGCAAAGATCAGCAGCAGATCGTCGCCCGCGGTGCAGCGCCGCCGATAGACCCGCTGGAAATCGGCCCGCCGGCAGATGCGATACGCCCGGAGCAGTCGCTCGTCGCCCACGTTCTTACCACCGCAAGTTCTGCCAAGGTAGCAGGCACACTCCGTGTGCCGTCCGCCGGGCTTTGTTTCGCTTCAGCGGATGGCACACGGAGTGTGCCTGCTACTTTCCGCGCCGTAAACGCTTACCTACCACCGCAGGTTCTGCCGCGGGTTCTGGGAGTAGCGCTGGTCAATCTGGCGGATGGCCTCCCGGTCGGCATCGGTCAGTTTTTGGGGCATGACGATCTGCACCTCGGCCAGCAGGTCGCCCGGCGTGGCGCTGCCGGCGGCCACCCCGTGCCCTTTGATCCGCAGCTTGGTTCCGCTGGAGGTTCCGGGGGGAACGTGCAGTGACACGGTTCCCTTCGGCGTGGGCACGTCGACCGTGGCCCCGGCGGCGGCTTCGCCCATGGTGACCGGCACTCGCACGTAGAGACTGTTGCCGCGGCGGGCGAAAAAAGGATGCGGCACGACGCGGACCGTCAGCAGCAGGTCGCCGGGCGTGCCGCCGCTGCGGGCCGGCCCGCCCTGACCACGCAGCCGGATCTTCTTGCCCGCCTCGATCCCCGGCGGGACCTTGACGAGAATGGTTTCGGCCTGGCCCGACTCACGCTGCAGGGCCAGGTGCACTTCGCCGCCGGTGATCGAGGTGTTGAAGGGGATCTCGACCTCGGCGGACACGTCGGCGCCGCGGTTGGCCCTAGCCGCCCCGCCCCGCCGGGCCGAGCGGCGGAACTGCGAGAAAATATCTCCCAGTCCGCCCGGCCCCGCCTGCCCGAACCGCTCGCCGAAGAACTGCCCCAGGTCGATGTCCTCGGCCTGGAATCCGCCGGGCCCGCCGGGCCCGAAACCGGCCGGGCCCCAACCCGCCCCCCGCTCGGCCCGCGGCCCCCCGGCGCCCATCGTCTCGAACGAGCTGCCGTAGCGGTCGTACATCTCCCGCTTCTCGGGGTTGTTCAGCACGTCGAAGGCCGCCTGGATCTGCTGAAACTTCTTCGTCGCCGAGCGGTCGTCGGGATTCATGTCCGGGTGGTACTTCCGCGCCAGCTCGCGGTAGGCCTTCTGAATGTCGGCCTGCGAAGCCCCACGCGATACCCCCAGCGTCTTATAGTAATCTTCGGCCATCGCCAACCATTGTAAGACGCCACGGGCCAATTCAGCAAGCCGGCCTCACGCCCAGGGGGCACGGGGGTGGCACTGCTGGCTTGCCCAGCAGTGTTCGTCAGAAATTAGAAATCCCTACGCCCGCGGGGTGATACCGATAGCTCTGCGATCGGTTTGCCGAAGGCACCCGAGGCCCGCCGGCAATGGACGCGGGGAGAACAGTGCTCATCGGCGCCGTCATCGCAACCGGGTATAATCTCGGCAGTCCGGTTGCGTAACGCATGATGCTGTTTCGAGGAGACCGAGAGGTGACCGTGCAGCCTCGCATCGCGATTGATCGCCCGCGGATCGCCGAGTTCTGCCGCAAATGGCGGATCCGCGAATTCGCCCTGTTCGGCTCTGTGCTCCGCGACGACTTCCGCCCCGACAGCGACGTTGACGTCCTGGTGCGACTCCAGCCAGAGCACGGGCTGAGCCTGTTCGACTGGGCCGACATGGTCGAAGAACTCACCCAGATGTTCGGACGGCCCGTCGATTTGGTGGAACGCGAGGGTTTGCGGAACCCGTTTCGGCGGCACTCGGTCTTGAGCAGCAAGGAGGTGATCTATGCCTCGTGACGACGCCGACCACGCTTTCTTGTGGGACATGATCGAGGCCGCCCGCAGCATCGAGATGCTTGTTTCCGGCATATCCTTCGAGCAGTTCCGGGCGGATCGCCGCACCTACCGCGCCGTCGAGCGAGAATTGGAGATCCTGGGTGAGGCGGCTAAGAAGGTGTCCCAGCCCTTCCGCGCGGCGCATCCGGAGATCCCTTGGAACAGCATCATCGGCCAGCGCAATATCCTGGCCCACGAGTATGGGAATATCCGCTACGATCTGCTGTGGGAGACCGTCGTCCAGAGCTTGCCCACTCTGATCGGCCAACTTAATAATCTCATGCCCGCCCCGCCCCCCGACCCGGAACCCGAGCCGTGAGCAAGAAAAAGACTGCAAGGGCCGCGAATGAGCACGTCCAGCACCAAGGTTGAGCCGCTTGCGACCACGGTTTCGTTCGGCGAAGACTCTTTCTGCGTCGTGCTGGCCGATGGCCGGGAGATCACGGTTCCGCTGGATCGGTTCCCGCGGCTGCGCAACGCCGCTCCGGAACAACGCCGGCAGTGGCGCTTGATCGGGGGCGGCACAGGCATCCACTGGGAACAGATCGACGAAGATATCTCCGTCGCGAGCCTGTTGTCGGTGGGATAGGTTGTCTCGGCCTCAATCACCCTCGCGGGGCCAAGCGGCGTTGCCCTTTGAGAATTCGCGTTGAAAAAGGGGACGCGAGGCGGCCGCCGCAGATTGCACTCCTCACGCTGGAGCGTGAGGGCCTTGCCCCAATCCCTAATCCCCAATCCCTAATCCCCTCCCCCGCCGCGTGCTAGCCTTGTATATGGCTTCTCGCTGCGCGCCGCTGGGGGCGGTAATTCTGTTGGGTCTGATCCTGCGGCCGGCCGCGGCCGCCGACGGCCAGTTGGCACTCGTCGTCCTGGACGACAAGACCCGTCAGCCCATCGCCTGCCGCATGCACCTGGTTGGGCCGGGCAGCAAGCCGCGGCGCATCGAGCAGGTACCCTTCTGGTCAGATCATTTCGTGTTTCCGGGCAAGATCACGCTCAAGCTGCCCGTCGGCCGCTATACGTTCGAGTTGGAGCGGGGGCCGGAGTACAAGAACGTCACGGGCAATTTCAAGATCGATCGCTCCGCCAACGATACGAAGGAGATCAGCCTGCCCCGGGCCGTCGATATGGCCGCCGAAGGCTGGTGGTCCGGCGATCTGTGCGTCCACCGCCCTTTGCCGGATGTCAAGCTGCTCATGGCGGCCGAGGACCTGCACGTGGCGGGGGTGATCTCCTGGTGGAACGATCGCAGCCAGGTGAGCCCCAAGGCGCTGGCCGCCTTGGCTTTCCCGACGGTGCTCTTCGATGGCAATCGGGCCTATGAGCCGGCCGGCGGCGGCTACGGCCGCTCGGGCACCGAAGTGCTGTGTTTCCACCTGCGAGCCCCGCTGCTGCTGCCGCCGGACGCCGGGCCGGAATATCCCGCGCTGGTACAGCAGTTGATGAAGGTCCGCCGCGGCGCCGATCCGCCGGCCTGGATCGATCTGGCCGCCACCACGGGCCGCGATCTGCCGCTACTGGCAGCCCATCACCAAGTCGACTCGATCGAAATCGCCAATCGCTATTTCTGCCGCCGGGCCATGCTGGCCGACCAGGCGGGCGAGCAGCCCGGCGATCGGCAGCGCTACGCCGGGCCCTTGGCCTATGCCCGCTGGTCGCAGGACATCTATTTCAAGCTCTTGGAGTGCGGGCTGCGAATCCCGCCCACGGCCGGCAGCGGGTCCGGGGTGTCGCCTAATCCGGTGGGCTACAACCGCGTGTACGTGCATCTGGACGGCCCATTCAGCGAGCCGGAGTGGTGGCGGCAGCTTCGGGCCGGCCGGGTGGTGGTGACCAACGGCCCGCTGCTGCGTCCCACGGTCGACGGCCAACTGCCCGGCTATGTGTTCCAGGGCGAGGAGGGGCGGGAGCTGGAGCTGGAGATCGGCCTGACGCTCTCCACCGCCGACGCGATCAGCTACCTGGACATTATTCAGGACGGCGCGGTCCGCCAGAACATCCGTTTCGAGGACTACGCCAAGAGCGGCCGGCTGCCCAAGCTGCACGTCAAGAAGAGCGGCTGGTTCCTGCTCCGCGCCGTCAGCGACGTTAGCCAGACCTACCGCTTCGCGCTCAGCGGCCCGTACTACGTCGAGTTCGGCGGCCAGCCGCGCATCAGCCGGAAAGCGGCCCAGTTCTTTCTGGATTGGGTCTACCGGCTGGCCCGGCAGATCAGCCTGGACGACCCGCAGGAGCATCGCGAGGTATTGGAACTGCACCGCCAGGCGCGGGATTTCTGGCAGGCCGTCGTTGCGCGGGCGAACGCGGAATGAAGGGGCGGGCGGAGGGATTAGGGATTAGGGATTAGGGATTAGGGATTGGGATGAGTCCCCTCTCCCTCCGGGAGAGGGCAGGGTGAGGGCAGGCAGCGAGAGAGCGGCCATTATTTGCGGTTGCGGCACAATACGCTCACCCCCGGCCCCTCTCCCAAAGGGCGAGGGGAACCCTCGACACAGTCTCCAGCCGCCGGACCGCCTACGGGTTGTTCCGTACGAACCGCTCCACGATCGGCACGACCAGCTCGTGTGCGTCTTCCAGCACATAGTGCCCGGCATCCGCCAGGCGGTGCACTTCCGCGCGGGGAAAGAAGTGCAGGAAGCGGTCGAGGAAATGGGGCGTGAAGCACCAGTCGCGCATGCCCCAAATCAAGCAGACGGGGCGATCGGCAAGCAGGGCCAGCCCGCTCTCGATTCTCGCCAGCGTGGCGTAGGAGGGGTGCCGCGGCGAGAGCGGGATGTCCTCGACGAAGCGGATCACGGCCGCCCGATGGCGCCACGAGTCGTAGGGGGCCGCCAGTCCGGCGCAGACCGCCGGGGTCATCCGCTCTCGCTTATAAACCGCCGAGTGCAGGGCCGCCCGGACGAACAGGTTCAGCCCTTGCACGGCCAGCCGGCCCAAAAGTGGTGTGCGGCATAGGCGGATCCGCCAGGGGCAGTGCCGATCGCGAAACCCGGCCGTGTTGAGCAGCACCAGGCGGGCGAAGCGTTCGGGGAGGGCCACGGCCGCCCCCAGTCCGACAGGGCCGCCCCAGTCGTGGGCCACCAGCGTGATCCGCTTCAGGTCCAGTCGCTCGACGAGCTCGACGAGGTCGGCCACCCGCTGCTTCAAGCGGTAGGAATAATCCCCCGGCGGCGGCTTGTCCGACCCACCGCAGCCGATGAGGTCGGGGGCCACGACGCGATAGCGGTCGCGAAGCGCCAGCACCAGCTCTCGCCAATAGAAGGACCAGGTGGGGTTGCCGTGGACGGCCAGCAGCACCGGCCCCGAGCCCTCGTCCAGATAATGGCAACGATGGCCGCCCAGCGGCATTTCGTGCGGGGCGAAGGGGTACAGCGATTTCCAATCAGCGGGCGGATTCATTGTGCCCTTCCCCTTTCCGCAGTAGGTCCCATAGGTCCTATAGGTCTTATAGGTCCTATAGGACTCATAGGACTAATGGGACTAATGGGACACATTTCGCCTTGGGCTCGCCTTCCGCCCTCCGCCTTCCCTTCCGCCCTCCGCCTTCCGCCTTCCGCCCTCCGCCTTCCGCCTTACTGAATGAACTGCTCTTCTTGTTCTTCGGCGTGGGTGGTGATGTCGCCGGCGTCTTCCAGGCGGCGGACGATATCGACGATCTGCTGCTGGGTCTGCTCGACGGCCGACAGGCGTACGGGGCCGAGGTAATCCATCTCCTCGCGGAGCATCTCGCCGGCGCGCTTGGACATGTTGTTGAGGATCTTCTCCTTCAGTTCGGCGCTGGCGCCCTTGAGGGCCAGGGCCCACTGCGAGTTCTCCACGTTCTTCAGCAGCGTCTGGATGTCGCGGTTGCTCAGGTTGCCGATGTCGTCGAAGACGAACATCAGGCGGCGGATTTCTTCCACCAGGTCGGGGTCTTCGCGGGCGAGGTTCTCCAGCAGGCTCCGTTCCGTGGCGCGGTCGATGACGTTGAGCATTTCGGCCACGTTGGCCACGCCGCCGGCGTTCTCGAACTGCTGGCTCATTACGCTGGCCATGCGGTGTTCCAGGCCCCGCTCCACTTCCTTGATGATCTCGGGGCTGGTTTGCGACATGGTGGCGATGCGGCGGATCACCGAGATCTGCCGCTCGGCGGGCAGCCCGCTGATGATCTCGGCGGCCTGCGGCGGCGGCAGGTGCGAGAGGATCAGGGCGATCGTCTGCGGGTGCTCGTCCATGATGAAGGTCAGGAGGTTCTGGCTATCGACCTTCTGCAGGAAGCCGAAGGGCAGGGCCTCGATCGATTGGCGGACGTTGTCCAGCGTGGCCCCGGCGCTCTTGCCCAAGGCCCGTTCGACCAGTTGTTTGGCCACGTCCAGCCCGCCGCTCTTGGCTGCCAGGCCGGCCGTATTGTGGTCGGCGAAATCGTGGATCACCGACTCCTGCTCCTCGCCGCTGACGGAGCCCAGCTTGGCGATCTCGATCGAGACCGCCTCGACGTGCTTGGGCTCGAGCTTGGCCAGCAGTTGCGCCGCCTGGTCGTCGGGCAGGCTCATCAGCAGGACGGCCGCTTTGCGGATCTCGTTGGTGGCCATGGATCGGCTTCTCCGCGCAGGGGACGGGCTACATCGCTGCGCATCGGCCGGGGAATTAAGGCAGCTTGAGGAAAAAAGGCGGCCTGAGGAAAAGCGGAAATCTCGCCGCGCCGAGGAAGCGGAGGCCGTTCTTCCATCCCGTCACTCGTGTCCCGGCAAGGGACCAGCGACGGCGGCTTACCACTTCTTCACAACGGCGGGAAGGAGCGGGGCGGTGAGTTTCTCGTATAAGGCAAAGAGGAATTCCACCCGCTGCCGCTCGCTGCCGAAGGGTTGCCGGCGGTAGCATCGATCCACCGCGCGGTCCAGTGCGGCGTGGGCCTTGACGAGCTTCGGCGGCATGGCCAGCGGATCGTAGAGGTCGGCCAGCGTCGAGCCCTTTGCCAGGTACTCCGCGCGGGCGTCCAGCACGGCCTGCGCCGCCTTCTCGACCGACGCGAGCTGCTTCCCGGTCGGCGACTCGGGCCACGGATAGTTGTTGTAAACGAGTTTGGCAGAGTAGCGGTATCGCGATTCCAGCCGTCCGCAAACCTGCCGCACCCATGCCATGTGCATGGCCGAGGACAACACGCCGAAATGGTAGCGCCTGGCCGCAGGAACGAAGAGGACAAGGTTGCTGCCGATGACCGTCTTCGGCATGAATCCGATGGGGATGTACCGGCGGCTTTCGGACGAGACAGACGGAATGAGCAGATACTTGGAGTTTGGCTGGCGAATCTCGCCGAACACCGTCGGGGTGTCGGCCAACTCCTTTGTCGTTCGGCGCCGGCTGTTCCGGCGGTGTTCTCGCACCCCCTCGACTCGCTTCCGCACTTCGGGCATGCCGCGGATCTCGCCCGCTGAAGCGTCGGTTAGCCAAAGACACCACCGCCGCTCGCCATTGATGAATTCCTGAGCGCCAAGAAACGGACGGATAAACTTCTTCGCGGCGGGCTCTTTCCGGACAAGCTCAGCCCGTTCCTCCTCCGTCAGGATCAGGTGGCCGCCGTCGTTGGGCATGTTGCCGAAGACGATCTCCGGCACGGCGCCGATCGGACTGGCGCGGGCCAAAACCACGACGTCGCTGCCCTCGACGAGATAGGGGCTGATGTTGCGAGCCGTGCTGACCGTGCCTTGCTCGGCGTTGGATTCGTAGTCGTAGATGCGCTTGTTTGCCGCGTCACACGCCCCGAAGCCGATGATGACGACGTGCACGTGGGCCTTGCCGCGGGCTTCGCTCTCCCACGAAAAGGTGCGGTGGGCAAAGTGGATCTTCAGGTGGTAACGCGTGAAAAGCTCGTTCCACAGGAGGCCCACCTGCTCGCCTTGCGTGATGGAGTTGGTGGAGACGAAACCGACATCGATCTTCGTGCCCTGGATGTACTCCGCCGCTTTGAAGTACCAACCGGTGACGTAGTCCAGCACGCCGCCGCCCTTCACACGGCCGCAGACGAGCTCCATGTCGGCTTTCTGCGCGGCGGTGGCGAACTGCTTCCCCACAAAGGGCGGGTTGCCCAGCACGTAGCTGCACTGCCCGGGCGGTAGAACGGCCTTCCAGTCCAGGCGCAGCGCGTTGCCGCAGACGATGGTCGGGGATTTCACCAGCGGCAGACGCACGAAATACTGGCCGAAGGCCTCCGACAGCCGGACGTTCATCTGGTGGTCCATCAGCCACATCGCCACCTCGGCGATCCGGGCGGGCCACTCGCCGATCTCGACGCCATAGAAAGCGTCCACGTCCACCAGCGACAAGGTCTGGATATTCAGTCGCCGCTGAATGGTGCCGTCCAGGGCCCGGAGCACCTCGATCTCCAGCAATCGCAGCTCGCGGTAGGTGACGACCAGGAAGTTGCCGCAGCCGCAGGCCGGGTCGAGAAAGCGCAGCCGGGAAAGCTTCTGGTGGAACTGCTTGAGTTGGCCCTTGCTGCCCTTGACGCGGGCAAACTCCGCGCGCAGCTCGTCCAGGAACAAAGCCCGAACGACCTTGAGGATGTCGCGCTCGCTGGTGTAGTGGCCGCCGATTTGGCGGCGCTCGCGGGGCTCCATCACGCCCTGGAAGAGCGACCCGAATATGGCGGGCGAGATGCCCGACCAGTCGAACCGCGTGCAGGCCAGCAGGCTGTTGCGCATGTCGCGGTTGAAGTCGGCAAAGCCCAGCCGCTCCGCGAACAGGTCGCCGTTGACGTAGGGGAAGGCGGCCAGGCTCTCGTCCAGGTTCTTCTGCCGCTTCTCCGGCGGCGTATTGAGCACGTCGAACAGATGTGCAAGCTGAGGCCCCAGGTCCGAGCCGTCGGGCTTAGTGCGGTCCTCGATGTACAGCCGGAAGGCCTCGCGCTCGAAGATCCCGGTGTCCTCGGCGAACAGGCAGAAGAGCACGCGAACCAGGAACCGTTCGAGCTCGTGACCGCGGTAGCCGCCAGCCGCCAGGGCGTCGTGAAGGTCACCCATGATCGCCACGGCGCGAAGGTTGATCGGGTCCTGGTCCTCTAACCGATGCTGCTTATAGCCGGGGATGAAGGCGAATTCGTGAATATGGCGGTGCAACTCCGCCAGCGGAAATTCCGTGCTTTCAACCCGGAAACCGGCGAACAGCGGCAGCACCCGCTGGTCCTCCGGCTCCAAGTCGTGGATCGCCATTCGTGCGAAGTCGGAGACGATGACGTAACGAGGGACCTCGTCCTGTCGCCCATCGTTCACAAGGTCCTGGATGTACCGGAACGCCTGTGATTCGGCCTTCCCAAGGTCCTTGCCACGGCTCTTATGCTCTACCAGCAGCGTGCCGGGCCAGAAGAGGTCGATGAAGCCGTAATCGCCGGAGATTTTTTTGACCGGCTCTTCAAATGAAGCGACGACGCGCCGCCGGATTCCAAACACCTGGAAGAATTCGTTCCAGAAGGTTTGCTTCTCGGCGTTCTCGCTCTTGGCGCCGGCCCAATCGCGGGCGAAGCCGATGGCGTTTTGGCGGATTTCGTTCCAGGAGATTGGCATCTTACATCTCGCGGCCCGCGACGCGGGCCACCTGCCAATTGGCGTGGTAGCCCTCGGCCGCCACCCGCCAGAGCAGCATGTCGACAAAGAATGTCTTGGGCTCGCCCCGCTCCTCGTAGCCGACGGCGTAAATCAGCTCGACCGAGTCCCGGTCGTCCTGCCGATCCTGATCGGCAGAACCGTAGTAGCGGACCTGGGCCTGGGGGCCGAGGTCCAGCAGTTTCCGCACGCACGGCTGCTCGATCATTGTTTTCAGCTTTTCCTGCGTGTGGATGCCCTTGCGATAAGTGTCCAAGAGCCGGTCGTCCAGCGGCAGGCGCTGTCTGGGGACGATGGTCAACTGGTGGGCCTTATGGGGCTCGCCCCGGCGGAGGGCGTCGAACCAGAGGGCGGCGAACTGGCGGGCCTCGCGCCGCAGCAGTTGGCGGTAGCAGAGCCAGTGCGTGGGGGCGGCGACGGCGAAGACCAGCGACAGCAGCCCCGCGGCCAGCGCCGCCTTTCGCCCGACCAGGGCGGGCGCCCGGCGGGCGATCTGCCGCAGGGCCAGCCCGGCCAGCACAAGGCCCAAGAGCGGCACCAGCCAGAAGGGCGTGCCCAGCATGGCGGTCGGGGCGGCCAGGGCCGCCAGCAGGCTCGCCACCGCCAGGCCGCTTACGGCCCGATAAGCGACGATCTCGTCGGTCGGGGCGTCGAACCGGCTCACGGCGGTCTCCGCGGCTGGTTGGCGGGGTTTACGAACTGCTCGTCGATCCGCAGCGCGCCGGTGTCGCGGACGTAGCCCTGGAACCAGGCCCGGCGCTCCGTCTGCCGCGCAATGAACTCAGACTTGGGATCAAAAACGTCGCCCTCCGTGCGGCAGTACGCGCCCTGGGACATCCGCCGCGTAAAGGCCAACCATTGGCGGTCGGGGTGCAGCACGCCGAAGAACATTGCGCTGTCCGGCTGGAACCCGCCGAAAATGAAGTTCCGCGCCAAGGGGGCCGTGTGCAGCGTCACCGCCGTGAAACCGACCATCACCCAACCGATCCACGCCGACATAAGGATGCTGCCGGGGCGCTCGACGATCTGCAAGAAGCGGACATTGACCCGCGACAGCCGGTCGGTGAGCTCCCGGCCGACCAGCAGCAACCCTCCGAACAGGCCCCACAGGGCCAAGTAATCCCACATGACGATGTAGGAGGGCATTTTCTCGGTCAGCCAGCGGGCCAGCGGCTCGTAGAAGTTCATGGCCAGCAGGGCCGCGGTGATCACGTGCACCAGGAGGATGATGTTGCTCCACAGCCCTTGGGCCCAAAGGAAGCCGACGCACAGGGCGAAGACCATCAGGAGCAGCAGCGCGACCAGGATGACCCCCACGGGGGAGGATTCCGGCGCGGGCAGGCCCGGGTTGGGCGGGGCAGGCAGCGGGCCCTTGGCCGCCGCCGCCATCTCGTCGAGGCCCTCCTGCCCCGCGTTGGCCAACGGGATCGTCTGGCCGTTTTTCCGCAGGCGCTTGCTCTCGGCCGTTATGCCCTTGACGGCCTCAGTCAGCCGGGCAGCATATTCTTTGTCGGTGCTGCGGCGGGCTTCGGCCGGCAGGCCGGCCTCAATGCCCCGGATCTCCAGCGTCAAGGCCTTCATCCGCTGGCAGCAGTCGCGGGTCTTGGGCAGGGCCACCGCGGCCGTGACGTTGTCAGTGACGCCGGCCAGCAGGTAGTGCAATTCCTCCAAGCAATCCAGGGCGGCCTTGCTTTTCGCTTCGTAAAGTTGGGCCCGCTCGGCGGGAGACAGATCCGCGCCGAAGGCCCTTTGCGTCGCGGTACTGGTCGGCACGTAGGAGCCGCAACCGCCCGCGGCCAAAAGCAGCACCAGCGCGAGCCACCCTAGCGGCCAGCGGCGCTTCGGGGTGGCAATTCTCGGATGGAGGTGTGCAAAATGTGGATGCCCGGTCCCCTCTCCCTCTGGGAGAGGGTTAGGGTGAGGGACGCGGGTGAGGATTCTGCCCGTCCAGTTCTCACGACCCACGCGGCTTCCCCTCACCCCGGCCCTCTCCCGGAGGGAGAGGGGGACCGCTTGTGTGCTCCTCACCCCAGTTTGCAAAGCTCTAATTCCCAATTTGCAGCCCCCCGCCCTCCGGCGGCCTGATCCCAAATCCCCAAATCCCCAAATCCCCCCTCATCCTTTCAGCACCCGGACCAACTCGGGCAAGGAGGTGATGCCGCGGGCGACCAACAGGACGCCTTCCTCCTGAAGGGTTTTCATGCCGGCCTTACGGGCGGCCGCGCGGAACACCTCGAGCTTCGGCATCTGCGCCAAGAGCTTGCGCAGGGACTCGTCCATAACCAGCAGCTCGAAAATGGCCGCCTGGCCTTTGTAGCCGCTGCCGCCGCACTCGCGGCAGACGTCTTGCGGGCCTTCGTCGGTTGGTTTCGGCTGCCGCGGGCGGAAGACCGTCCGCACCCGACCCTCCGGAATCCCCCACTGCGACAGCAACTCGGTGGACGGCGAATAGGCCACCTTGCACTTGTCGCACAGCCGCCGCAGCAGCCGTTGGCAAAGCACGGCGGAGATTTGCTTGGCCAGCTCGGGCACCGGGGCGTCGATCTTCATGACCCGGGCCAGCGCCTCGGCACAGTCCCGCGCCCGGGCCCCGCCGATCACCAGCCGCTGCTTCGCGGCCACCTCGGCACAGATCGCCCGCACGGTCTGCGAGTCGACCAGCTCGCGCACCACGACCACCTGGGGCTCGAGGCGGAAGACCGTGGGCAGAACCGTGGCCGGGGTCTGCTGGGCGGCGCCCTGGTAGGTCGTCAGGGCGACGTTCTCGACCTCTTCGCAGCGCTGGGCCTCGTCCTCGACCGTAATGCACTCGCGCATGAAGCGGTCGATGCTTTGCAGCGTGACCCGCATGGTGGTCCGCAGGCCGCCGCCGGGCGGGGCCGAGAGCAGCACGAAGCCCTTGGGCCGGTCGAGCAACTGCTTGAATTGCTCTTGCATCTTGGCCCGCATGCCCAGGTCGTCCAAGGTGGTCAGGCGGGCGGTCTTGACCTCGAAGCGAACGACAACCCGCTCCCCGTTGGGCGTGCCCTGCGTCGCGAGCGTGGCGGGGCACTTCAGCGGCTCCAGGGCCGCAAACAGGTTGGTGGGCTGATCGATGCCCGGCAGCTTGGGCAGCCGCTCCTGGTCGATCGGCGTCCATATACCGACCGGAGTGGCGAACTTCTCCCGCGCCTCCTTCTCGACGGCGTCGACCACCTGCTTCTCGAGTTTGGCCCGCGACAGCCTATCGTCGGCCAGCTTGCGGGTCAGCTCGGCGGCGCGCTGCTGGCGGAAGGCCTCCTCGGCCCGGTCGATCTTGGCCAGTACCTCGCCGCGGAACACCGAGTACTCGACGCCGAACTTCCCCTCCTGGCGGCCGCGGCGGTCTTGCGGGTTCAGGCCGCAGAGGAGCTTGAGCGCCTGCATGGCCGGGTCGGCGCTCTCACGCTCCAAGGTCTTCTGCGGGAGCCACACGCCGTCGATCAGATAGCGGACGACCACGGCCGTGGACACGTAGTCCAGCAGGATGGCCGAGGCGCGGGCGGACAGGCCGTCGCACAGGATTTTGCGGGCCGCCGGGAGGCCGCCCGATTGCCGGGCGGCCAGGAGCTTGGCCGCGTTCAGCATGGGGTCGTCGGCGAAGCGCGAGAACACGTTGACCGGTACGCCGCTGACGTTGGGGTCGCCCTTCTCGGCCGCGACCTTCACACCCACGCCCTTTAAGCACGTCGCAAACCAATAGCGCAGATGCGCCGGCGTGAGAACCCGCAGCTCGCTGGACACTCGGCGGTTCCGCAGCACGATATACGTCGCCAGCGGCCCGACGTAGGCCGCCACCAACAGCGGCAGATCGAGCCAGAACCAGGGAAGCACCCACACCAGCAGCATGGCGACCAGGAAGCTCCCCACCACGATCGGATTCCAGATCCGCCAATCGAGCCTTACTTCCTGCACGTCGCGGTTGACCCAACTGGTCGAGCGGATCCAGGCGATGAAGGTCAGCCAGCAGGCGAGGATTTTGATCCAGCTCAGGTAATTGCCCGGCCCACGCCAACTGCCGCCGCGCAGATAGGCCGTTTCCTCGACCACGCCGGCCCACAGCCAGTCGGCGCTACAGGCCAACACCACGACTGCCAGCAGCGGGATGATGATCGGGCGGAGGATTTTCATCGGTCACAGGATCCCCGCGTCGCGAACTTCGATGCCTTTGAGCGCCATTTTGAGGGCCTCGGGGTTGGGGGCCCACTCCAGCGCCGTGGGCCGATCGACCAACTCGTCCTCCACCAACTGCTTGAGACTCGTGGTGAAGTCCTGCATCCCCTCCTCGCGGCCGATGCGGATCGCGTCGATCAGCTTCTCGTCCTGCTTGTCGAGGATCAACTTCTTCACGGTGGGATTGAAAATCATGATCTCGACGGCGGGGACCCGGCCCACCTCGGGCTTGATCGAGGGCAGCAGCCTCTGGGAGACGATGGCCTTCATGTTGAACACCACCGAGCCGCGGACGGCGTCGCGCTGGCCCTCGGGGAACAGGTCCAGGATACGGCCCAGCGTGCTGGCGGCGGTCGAGGCGTGGATCGTGCCGAACACCAGGTGCCCGGTCTCCGCCGTCTGGATCGCCGCCTGGAACGACTCCTGGTCCCGCATCTCGCCCAACAGGATCACGTCCGGGTCCTCGCGCATGGCCTGCTTCACCCCCACCGCAAAATCCTTCACGTCGCTGCCGATCTCGCGCTGGTTGATCAGGCACTTGTCCTCGCTGAAGACAAACTCGATCGGGTCTTCCAGCGTCAAGACGTGCTTGCGGTAATGGTGGTTGACCCAGTCCAGCATCGAGGCGATGGTCGTGCTCTTGCCCGAGCCCGTGACGCCCGAGAGCAGGATCATTCCCTGGTTCAGCCGGCACAACTCGGTCAGGCTCTCGGGCAGGTGCAGGCTTTTGAAGTCGGGGACCACGTTGTTGACCCGCCGGGCCACCAGTCCCACGCTGCCCAACTGCTGCAGCACGTTGACGCGGAACCGCCACCACAGGTTGTCGACCTGCAGCGTGTAGGCGAAGTCTACGGCCCCCTCGTCCTGGAAGATCCGCTGCCGCCGCTCATCGTGCTCGACCATGGGCATGGCCAGACGGGCCATCTCCTCGGCATCGACCGGCCCGCGGTTGAGCTCCCGCAGCACGCCGTCGACGCGGACCATCGGCACGTGGCCCACCTTCAAGTGCAGATCGCTCCCCTCGAACTTCACCAGCGCGCGGAACAGCTTGTCGATCTCCAGCTCCGGCCGCGCGCCGAAGAAATGCCGGCGCAGGCCGCCGGCCTCGTTGTCCGGGGCTGCCGGGGGACCGCTCACCGGGGCGGCGCTGGAAGCGCCCCGGGATGGCCCCTGCGGCGAGTCGCTCGGTTTCTGGCGATGGCTCATACCTGGCCTGACGCTGTTCAATCGCGGTGGGCAGTCAAACTAAGCGGAACTTCCCAGCCGCACGGGGATTCCTCGCTGCCGCATGACCTGCTTGGTCTGGCGGATGCTGTACTGGCCGAAATGGAAGATGCTGGCGGCCAGGGCGGCCTCGGCGCCGCCCAGCAGGATGGCGTCGGCCAGGTGCTGCGGCTGGCCGGCCCCGCCGCTGGCCACCACGGGAATGGTCACGGCCCGCGTTACGGCCCGCGTAATCTCCAGGTCGTAGCCGCTCTGGGTGCCGTCGGCGTCCATCGAGGTGAGCACGATCTCGCCCGCCCCCAGGCTTTGCACCGCTTGGGCCCAGGCCACGGCCTCCCGCCCGGTGCCGATCCGCCCGCCGTGGATGTGCACCTCCCACACCTCGCGGCCCTCTTTCCACACCCGCTTCGGATCGATGTTCACCACGATGCACTGGCTGCCGAACCGCCGGGCAGCCTGCCGCACGAACTCCGGCTGGCGGCAGGCCGCCGAGTTGATCGACACCTTATCGGCCCCGGCGCTGAGCAGGGCGCGGATGTCGTCCAGGCTGCGGATGCCCCCCCCCACGGTCAAGGGCATGAACACCACTTCCGCCGTCCGGCGGACCACGTCGAGCATGATGTTGCGGCCTTCGTGGCTGGCGGTGATATCGAGGAAGACCAGCTCGTCGGCCCCCTCCTGCTCGTAGCGTGCGGCCACCTCGACCGGATCGCCCGCGTCGCGCAGGTTCAGGAAGTTCGTCCCCTTAACGACCCGGCCCCGGTCCACGTCGAGGCAGGGAATTACCCGTTTGGCGAACATGACGCCCAGTCAATCGTGGGATGAGGCCTGACGCAGCGGGTGGCACGGGCATCTCGCCCGTGCCTTGGCCCGCACTGGCGCTCGTCGCCAATGCCACCCCTCCGGGCCGCCCTTTACTGTAACCTGCCGCCGCCCCGCCGGTCAACTCCCCCAAAATCCCCGGCCCCGCCGCCCACGGCGACGGCTCGGTTTTCCGTCCTCCGTGAGAACCAAGGTGTCCATTGGAGCGGGACGAGCTGGCCAGCGGTTCTCCTCGGGTGGCCTGACGCAGGCGACAGGTCCCGTCTAAGTTCCGCCCTGCCATGAACTTATGGCCTAAGAACCATCTCGCAATATGCGCCGCTTCCAGTGCCGGCAGAACGGGGCTTGACTTTTCGACAGCAATCGCTGTCATAAAATCATTCGATGCCTTCTCCTCCTCCGGCGCGTCGCCGGGCGAACATAAGGGGTCGGCTGGAACGCTCAAGAAAAGGAAGGCGCGACGATGTGGTCGTTCTTGCGTTGGGAGAGTTTGACGAGCGATGGCAGGAGACCGGGACGGAGATTGGGACGGTCAACCAAGGCGCGAAACCTACGCATCGAGAATTTGGAGCAGCGGGCGTTGCTTTCCGTGACGCCCTCGGGCCTGCTGTACAAGGACGTTGCATTCACGATAGCCGGCGGTTTCTCTGCCACCACACAGGTGCAGGGACACACCATTCCTCTCAGCGGACACACAACGACCACCGGCGACATCCAGTACACGAGCCCCACGGCCGGCCAGGGTTCGATCAGCGTGACCGGCAATGTCACGAAGCCCGCCGCGGCGCAGACGGCGTTCGCCTTGAATGGCAATGACACTCTGACGGACGCGAACGGGCAATTGTCGGCGAGCTTGACGCTTACCGACCCGGCGGGGCCTCCGGGACCGTATGCCGCCACCGGCGCGTTCTCTCCGAAAACCTTTGTGGCCAGCATGAAAATTGCCACCCTGGTGACCGAGAGCTTCACGCTGCACAACGCCCAGTGGTCCGGCAAGGTCGTACAGACCACCCAAACGCCGTTCGACATCCTGGTCGGCACCCAAGAACCCGGCCAAGACCCCGTGACGTATTCCGCCGGTACGCTGACGGTCCCCGTGACCGTTCCCGGGCAGGCCCATTCGGCGGTGAACGAATCGGCCGCCGCGGCCACCATCACCCTGTCATGGGCCGGCGCCAACGGGAAGCCGGTTGGCAAGCCCCCCACGGGCGATACCATTTCGATCGCCTGGAACGAGGCTAGCGGCACGTACACCGTCAGCGGTCTCACGCCGCCCACGGGCGCCACGCAACTTGTCCTCAAGACCACGTTCGGCGGCAAGCTCAAGCACACGGCGATGATTCCCCTGGCGATGGCAGCGGGCAACGGCTCGGCGAGCGCGGCCCTGACCGCTGCCGCGCAGTCGTCCGAGAAGAAGGATGCCGCCCTGGGCAGCCAGGCCGTCGACCAGGTCCTTGCCATGTACGCCTGAGCCGGCAGCGAGTTGGGGCCGCCGCGGTTCTCCGGGCGAATGTTGCGGATCGACTGAAACGCTCAAGAGAAGGTGGGTGCGAAAATGTGGTCGCTTTTGCGTTGGCAGAGATCGACGAGCGGCGGCAGGAAAGCGGGACGGAGGCCGGCGGCCCGGCGCCGGCCGCACCACAGGCAGATCGCCCCTTGCCGACGAAGGCTATCCGTGGAGATGCTCGAAGACCGGCGGCTCCTGAGCCACCTTTCTGTGGCCAGCGAGAGCGCTTCTGGGAATTGGAACTACACCGGAACATACGTTTGGACCCAGGGTAGCGTCCCTGAAACGGTTTCTTCGGGTAACAATCCTTTCAAGGCAATCAATCAGGGTGGCAGCGGGGAGTACTCGGGGATATCGGCGGGTGCAGGTGCGAGTGAGAATGCCGGCACGGTCAGTCTTGATGCCTATGGCTCGGCCTGGCGTTCCGGCGCCTTTTCCTCGACCTACCAGACGACGGCCTCGGCGAATGCCACGGTCCAGTACACAATCAACGCCGACCCAGGTGATCAGCCGAAGGCGTGGGTTTTCGTTGACGTGAACGTGACAAACCAAGCCGACGGAGGGGGCTCTTTTAACTACTCGGTCAGCGGCTGGACACCCGGTACCAACGGCTTCCTAGCCCAAATCGGCGATTCGTTCACCGTTAACCTTTCTGGCAGCGCTGGCTTTTCCGGAAGCAACCCCACGCAGTCAATCGAAGTAGATGGCACCGGCTCCGTGGGCCTTTCACTCAGCGCTCCCCCGCCCATCCCGATTGTCACGACGCCGGACACTCAGCCCCTCCAGGGAGCGGCCTTCGGGACGTACCTGCCGGGCGTCAACCTGAACATCCCTTTCACGGTGACGGATACAAGCTCCCAAGTTGCTTCCATCAGGGCGGTCGCGGACGGAAATCTCCAAAAAATCTCCGGCGGCTCCGGCAAATGGACCTTCACCTACGACGACCCGGGTTTGCCCACGGGCAATTACCCGCTGGTTGTCACCGCGCTGGACGCCCACGGGAAAACGGTCGGATCGCCGCAGACCTACCACCTCACCGTGGCGATTCCGAACCCGCCGCTGGCCCTGGACGACGTGCAAGCCAATTACCAGGGCACTCTGACCGACGTGCAAGACCTGCGGTTCATAAACTCGATCACCGCGACCGATACGTTCAGCGCCACGATCGACAACCTGCCGGACTATTACAAGAACACTGAAATCGGTGCTACTTTGGGCGGGCAAAAAGTGGCCGGCAAGATAACCGCCGACAGCAACGGCGGCAACCTGCGATTGCAGTTCTCCGCCCCGGTGGGCAAATTGACCCCCCAGAACTCGGCCCTGGACGTCCTGCTGGGCAAGAGCGCGATCTCGATCTCGAAATTCGGCGCCACGCCAGACCCCATCCCCGTCGTCAACGAGCCAAGTTGGTTGAAGGCCAGCAAGACGAAACCGACTTTCGACTCGACGACCGGTGCATACAGCTTCAGCAACGTGCAACCGCCCACCGCGACAATCTCCGCGCCGCCGATCCCGGGTGGCGACAACTGGTTCTCGCAACAGGACGGCGGCTTGGAAACCTTCGCGAGCCTGACTGTCGGCCTGAGCGCGGACATTCCGCTGAAAGTTCCGCCGCAGGTGATCACGTTCACCGTCAACTCGCTGGCGTTAAACGTCCAAGTGCTGGATATCCCGGTTCTGCGAAAAACTCTCACGTCACAGAGTGTCACCGTTGGCGGCGGATTGGATCCCAAGACGCTTGAGCCCAGCGATTTGTCCATCGCGCTGGCCGCGCCTATATCCAGCGACACCAAAACCCTTTTCAACAAGGAGTTCACCGTCCCCATACCCACGACCGTCGGGGTCACGCTGGAGCCGAGCATCGGTCTCCACGTTTCCGGGCAGGTGACCCTGGACGGGGCGGGGGTCGAATTGAATTGGGACGGCAGCCAAATCGTTTTTGTGTCCAGCGTAGACACTGATGGCCACCAGTCGGGTACCTTTATACGGATGACCCCGAGCCTTACGGTAACGGGCACCGCCAGTATCAAAGCGGGAATCGCCGGCTTTCAGGTCGGTACGATTGCCTCTGCGAGCGTTACCGCAACGCTCGCCGTGACCGCAGATGTTGGGCTCAACTCCCCGGTAACGGGACCGCCTGTGGTGACGGGAAGCCTTGTCGGCAAATTGCAGGACGTGAACTACGATTGGTCATTGTTCGGAACCGAGGACAATGGCCAGAAGGTAAACTTGCAGAATCAGCAAGATCCTGCGCTTGGCCCTTGGACGTTATTCGACGTCGGCGTAGGCTGAGACGAGCATCCCCAAGCCTTCCTCAGGTTAGGGTAACGCCCTGGCTTACGGTCGCCCCCAGGATCTTCCGCCTTCAGCCTACGGGGAAAGGTCAGATTGGCGGCCAGCCCGACGATCGAATACAATGAGTGGGCACCCAGAAGGGGAGAGTCCCGTTTGCCTAAAGGAGGTTTCCCTTGACATCCAGATTTTCTCGCCGCAAGTTCATGGCGGGGTCGGTGGCCGTCTCGGCCGGCGTGGGCCTCACGGCCCAGGCCGTGGCCGGAGCGTCGGCGTCCCAGGCGGCCGCGGCCGAGCGTGGCCCGGTCGTCGCCGGCTGCAAGGCCAAGCTGCCGACCGGCAAGATCGGCAAGCTTTCGCTGAGCCGGCTGATCTCCGGGGGGAACCTTATCAGCGGCTGGGCGCACTCCCGCGATTTGCGGTACGTGCCCTCGCTGATGCGGGCCTACAACACCGACGAGCGAGTGCTGGACACGCTCCAGACGCTCGAGGAGCACGGTGTCAACACGATTATCGCCGATCCGGCCAAGAAGGCCATGGACGCCCTGGGCCGGTACTGGAAGCAGCGCGGCGGGAAGATCCAGTGGATCGCCGAAGGGCATCCCGACCTGGCCGACTGGAAGACCAATATCCAACGCTCGATCGACTTCGGCGCCTCGGCGATTTACGTCCAGGGCGTGATCTGCGACCACTGGCAGAAGGACGGCCGGCTGGAGATGGTGGCCAAGTGCGTGGATTTCGTCAAGTCGCAGGGCCTGCCCGGCGGCATCGGCGCCCACAAGCTGGAGGTAATCGTCGAGTCGGAGAAGAACGGCTACGGCGCCGACTTCTACGTCAAGACCCTGCACCACACCCGCTACTGGTCCGCCCGGCGGCCCGATCAGAACGGCGACGTGGTGGACAACGTGTCCGACAACTACTTCGACCTCGAGCCCGAGAAGACGATCGCCTTCATGCAGGGGGTGGGCAAGCCGTGGGTGGCGTTCAAGGTGCTGGCCGCCGGCGCGATCGATCCGCGCTCGGGGTTCACCTACGCCCTGCGGGGCGGCGCCGACTTCATCTGCGTGGGCATGTTCGATTACCAGGTGGCCGACAACGTGGCCCTGGTGACGGAGATTCTGCCCAAGGTGCAGCGCCGCAAACGGGCCTGGGCAGCCTGAATGTATCCGGCACACTCCGTGTGCCGCTCTTGCCATCGGCACACGGAGTGTGCCGGATACAATGCCCTCCGCGTTGTGGCCGGTCTCCGACCGAGCCACACCGCCGACCGGATGTCTCCCGAGCCCCGGAGACCTTCGGTCGGGCGACGGCGGGGTCGGGAGACCCGCGCCGAACTCCGTGTGCCGCTCTTGCCATCGGCACACGGAGTGTGCCGGATACAATGCCCATTAGGCCAGATCCACCACCCGGGCCTCGGGCACCAGGCTGGCGATCGTTTCTTTGGCCAGGTTGAACCAGGCCTGGCAGCGGTCGAGGATCACGCTGTCGGCCGTGGCCACGACCTGCTCGGCGACGGCCAGCGGGGCGTCGGGATCGCTCACCAGCTCGATCCGCCACGGCCAGCCGCGCTCGGCCGCCAGCAGTTCCATCAACTGCTTCAGCCGGCCGCTATTGGAGACCGGGCGATCCAGCAGCCAGCAGGCCTGGCCCACCTCCAAGGCCGCAAGGGTGCAGCCCAGCAGTTCCAGGGCGGGCCGGGTCTCGTGCACTTTGCGATAGCTGCCGTGCATGCTGGCCATGTCGCGGTATGTGCCGTCGCGGGCGGCCAGGATGATCCCCCCGGCCAAGGCCGCCTCGACCGTGGTGAGCACGTTGTAACCGTCCAGCGCGAGCGTCCGGCCCGCCAGGGCCCCGGCCGGCACTTCGTGGTCCCGGCGGCAGCGGGCGGCGGCGTCGCTGGAGGTCGAGCGGGCCACGGCGATCCGCTGCCGGGCCACCAGGGCGTAGCGATCGCCGACCAGCTTTAGCGCCGAGGCTGGGGCATAGTCGCGGCTGAGCAGCCATGCCAGATCGGCGGCCGCCGCGCGGAGCACGGGCCAAGCGTCCGGGGCGAACAAGCGCAGGTCTTCCGGGTGCGGCCCGCGATGCTTGCGCCGCTCGGGCACGGCTCACCTCTTGTACGTGCCGGTCAACTTCCCTTCGGCCAGGACGTGCCCCCGCATCGCCCGCAGCAGGGCCTCCTTGTCCAGGTCGGCGGCGGCGGCCACGGGGCTGTCCAGGGCGTACAGGCGGAAGTGGTAATGATGCGTGCCGTGGCCGGGGGGCGGCATCGGGCCGCGGTAGCCGATGTTCGCCTCGCGGCCCGGCGGCCAGGAGTTCTGCCCCTGGACCGCCCCGGCCGGGTCCTTCACCTCCCGCTGCCGCGGAATGCCCTCCGGCAAGCCGGCGGCCGCGACGGGAATCTTGTAAATCACCCAGTGCACCCACGGCTCCGGCCGCGGGGCGTCCGGGTCGTCGCAGATCAACGCCAATTCCTTCGCCCGTTCGGGCAAGTTCGACCAGCCTAAGGGCGGCGACACGTCCTGCCCCTCGCCGGTGTATTTCTTCGGAATCGGCTGACCATCTGCAAAAGCGGTACTGGCGACTTGAATGGTCATCTTATTGTCTCCTTGGGGTGTGGCTGGCGACGGGCGTGCGGCGCAGCCCGCGACGACCAGGATTGCCAGCAGTGCCGGGGCCACCTCCCGTCTTGACTTGCAGGCCGTGCTCACTCGGGTGATCTCCTTTCAGCCCTTGACGACCGCGAGGGGGCGGAGCCGGGCGACCTTTCGGGCCAGCCCGGCGCGGTGCACCACGTCTACGACCAGGCTCACGTCTTTATACGCCTCCGGTTGCTCTTCCGCCAGTCCTTTCCAACTGCGGCAGCGGGCCAGGATGCCCTGCCGGGCCAGCTCCTGGTCGATCCGCCGGCCCTGGGCGTGGCGGATGGCGGCCGTGCGGCTCATTACCCGCCCGGCGCCGTGGCAGGTCGTGCCGAAGGCCCGCTCCATGCTGCCCGGCTGACCCACGAGCACCCAACTGGCCCGCCCCATGTCGCCCGGTATGATCACCGGCTGGCCGATCGAGCGATACACGTCGAGCAGCTCGGGGTGATGGGGCGGGAAGGCCCGGGTGGCCCCCTTGCGATGCACGCACACCTGCTTCAACTGGCCGTCGACGGTGTGGTTTTCCAGCTTGGCGATGTTGTGGGCCACGTCGTAGACGAGGTTCATCTGCAACGATTCCCAACTGCGGCCGAACAGCTCGGCGAAGGTCTGGCGGGCTTGCCACATCAACAGTTGGCGGTTGGCCCAGGCGAAATTGGCGGCTGCCCGCATCGCCCCCAAGTACTGCTGACCCTCGTCGCTGTGCACGGGGGCGCAGGCCAGTTGCCGATCGGGCAGCGTAATGCCGTACCGCGCCGGCGCCTTCTGGAACAGTTGCAGGGCGTCCTCGCACACCTGGTAGCCCAGCCCCCGGGAGCCGGAATGGATCATCACGCAGACCTGGTCCTGCTCGAGCCCCATGGTCCGCGCGGCCGCCGCATCGCACACCTCGTCGACCACCTGGACCTCGAGAAAATGATTCCCCGAGCCCAGCGTGCCGCATTGGTCCCCGCCGCGCTGGATCGCCCGGGGGCTGACTTGCTCCGGGTCGGCGCCGCGGAGGCAGCCCCGGGCCTCGGTGTGGTCGATGTCGCCGGGGGTGGCCAGGCCGCGGCTTTCGAGGTATCCGACCCCGTCGGCCATGAGCCGCCGCAACTGCTTCGCATCGAACAGGTACGGGCCGCCCTTGCCCACCCCGGCCGGAATCTGGCGGAACAAGGCATCCGCCAACGGGGCCAGTCGGGGCTCGACGTCGGCCAGCGGCAGGTTCGTCCGCACCAGGCGGACGCCGCAATTTATGTCGTAGCCCACGCCGCCCGGCGATATGACGCCGCCCTCGGCGGGATCGGTCGCGCACACCCCGCCAATACAGAATCCGTAACCCCAGTGGATGTCCGGCATGGCCAGGCTCGCCGTCTGAATGCCCGGCAAGAATGCCACGTTGGCCACCTGTTCCGCGGCCTGGTCGGTGCGGATCTGCTCGATCAGCCGGTCGTCGGCGAAGATTCGGCCCTCGACCAGCATCCCCGGCTTGTAGCTTTTCGGGATCCGCCACAGGCACTCGTCGATCTGTTCCAGCGGGCCGGTATAACCTGGTTTGGCCATCGCTTCTCTCCTGACGGTCGCCTGGCCTGAGCGTACAACGTTAGCGGCCAACCGTCCAGTGTTACGAATTGCGGATTGCCCGGTCCCCTCTCCCGGGAGAGGGTGAGGGCTGAGGACACACCCGCGTTGTGGCCGGTCTCCGACCGAGCCACACCGCCGCTTTGAAGGTCTCCCGAGCCTCGGAGACCATCGGTCTCACCCGCGGCGGGGTCGGGAGACCCGCGCCGAACTTAGGTCCCCTCTCCCTCCGGGAGAGGGTTAGGGTGAGGGCTGGGGACACGCCAACAAAGACCGCCTGGAGCCAAGCCGCGCCGGCGCCCGTCTTGAGCCGCGGCGCCGGAGCCCGTACAATTGGACTTTTTGCTTTACCGACGCAGGCCAGCGCTCGCCAGGAATTTCGGTCCAGATGGCCATAGCAGATTTTACCAACGCTTTGCGATCGAAGAGTACCCACCGAACTGCGGGTGCGGTTTCGGCCCCCGAGGTGCAGGTCAGCCGGTCGCGGATCGGGCGCCTGATGGGCGTGCAAGTGCTGGGGATCGGCAGCAGCTATCCGGACGAGCGGGTTCGCAACGAGGACCTGGCGGCCCTGGGCTACGATGCCGATTGGATCTTCCAGCGGACGGGGATTGTGGAGCGGCGTCACGCCCCGCCCGGCGTGGCCACCAGCGATCTGGCCGTCGAGGCCGCCCGGCGATGTCTGGCCGTGGCCAACGTCGCGAGTGACGAAGTCGATCTGCTGCTGCTGGGGACCTACACGCCCGATCTGCTGCTGCCCGCCACGGCCAGCATCGTCCAGCACCGGCTGGGGCTTTGCGCGCCGGCCATCGACTTGCAGGCGGCCTGCGCCAGCTTCGCCTTCGCGCTGATCACCGGCATGCAGTACGTGGCTACGGGTTGCAGCCGGCGGGTGCTGGTCATAGGGGCCGACTGCAATTCGCGGATCATCAATCCCGCCGACCCGCAGACATACCCCTTGTTCGGCGACGCCGCCGGCGCGGTGCTGTTGGGCCCCGGCAGCGACCGGCAGGGGATTCTGGCCTACGCCGTGGGCTCCGACGGCTCCGGCGTCGAGCTGCTCAACCGCCCCATGGGCGGCTCCCGCGAGCCGTTCTCGACCGACCCGGCCAGCCACGGCCGGCAGTATCTGCGGATGGAGGGTCGGCCGGTCTTCAAATGGGCCATCCGCATGCTCCAGGAGACAACCGTCGAGGTGCTGCGGGCCGCCGACGTGACCATCGAGCAGATCAACCTGGTCGTCTTCCACCAGGCCAATCTGCGGATCATCAGCGCGGCCGCCGAAGAGCTGGGCATCCGGCCCGCGCAGATCTTCACCAACGTGGAACGCTTCGGCAACACCTCGTCGGCCAGTATCCCCTTGGCCCTGGACGAGGCCTTCCGGTCGGGCCGCATTCGGCCCGGCGACTATGTTCTGTTCAGCGGCTTCGGCGCCGGCCTGGCCTGGGGAACCGTGCTCATGCGCTGGTGAGCGTCCGTTCAGAAGCGGATGCCCGGTCCCCTCTCCCTCCGGGAGAGGGCTCGGGTGAGGGGAAACCGGTGAGGATCGAGCCATGAAGCCTGCCAAGCCCCTACTGCCGCGAAGCCGCGTCAAGCCCGCCGACACGTGGGACCTTTCCCGACTGTTCCCGCACGATGACGCCTGGGAGACGGCCTTCAGCCGGTGGGAGCGGCAGATCGAGGGCTATGCCCGCTTCCAGGGCACGCTGGCCCGAAGTGCCGAGGCCCTGGCTGAGTGCCTGAAGTTCGACGAGGAGTTCGATCGCTCGGGCGAGCGGTTGGGGACCTACGCCATGCTGAAAGCGGCCGAGGACCTGGGCCTGGACAAGTATCAACGCAGCCAGGGGCGATACCTGAGCGCGGCCAGCCGGGCGGGCCAGGCCGCCAGCTTCATCCGCCCCGAGATCCTGGCCATCCCCGGCGCACGGATGAAGACATTCTTGCAGTCCGGTGCGCTGGCCCGCTACGTGCTGCTGTTGGAACGCCTGCTCCGCTTCAAGCCCCATATGCTGGGCAAGAAAGAAGAGAAGCTGCTGGCCATGCAGACCGAAATGGCCCACACGGCGGGCCAGGTCTTCGGGCAGCTCAACGACGCCGACCTGCGGTTCGGTGCGGTCAAGGACGAGCGGGGTCAACTCCTCGAGCTCAGCCACGCCACGTTCCAGCGGCTGTTGCACTCGCCGGCCCGCGGCGTCCGCCGCGCCGCCTTCCGCCGCTATTATCGGCAGTATGCGGCCCACGCGCACGTATTGGCCGCCGCGCTGGCCGGCTCGATGCACCGCGACGTGTACTATGCCCGTGCCCGCAACTACCCCAGCGCCCTGGCGGCGGCCCTGTTTCCCGACCGCGTCTCGATCGCCGTCTACGACAACCTGCTGGCCGCGGTTCACCGGCACTTGCCCGCCCTGCACCACTACTACCAGGTGCGGCGGCGGAAAATGCGGCTCCGCCACATCCACCTCTACGATACCTACGCGCCGATTTGGCCCACGCTGCGGCATCGGCGGACCTGGGAGCAGGCGGTCGAGCTGGTGCTGGCGGCCCTGGAGCCGCTGGGCAGCCCCTACGGCGCCGTGCTCGCCCGCGGACTCCGCGGCCGCTGGTGCGATCGCTATGAAAACCGCGGCAAGCACAGCGGGGCCTTCAGCGCCGGCTCCTACGACGGCGAGCCCTACATCCTCATGAACTACCAGGACGAGCTGCTGGAGCAGGTGTTCACCCTGGCCCACGAGGCCGGCCACTCGATGCACAGCCACCTCTCCGCCGAGCATCAGCCTTACGTGTACCACGACCCTTCCATCTTCGTCGCCGAGGTGGCCAGCACCTTCAACGAGCAACTCCTCAGCCGGCACCTGCTGGCGCATGCCCGCGACGAGCGCCAGCGGGCCGTACTGGTCAACCGCCAGATCGACGCCATGCGGGGCACGATCTTCCGGCAGACGATGTTCGCCGAGTTCGAGCGCCTGGCCCACGAAACGCTGGAATCGGGCGAGCCGCTCACCCTGGACCGCTTCAAGCAGATCTATCGCACGCTCTTGGATCGGTATTTCGGCCCCGATTTCGTCCTGGACGATGAGCTGGAGCTGGAATGCCTGCGGATCCCGCACTTCTACCGCGCGTTTTACGTTTACAAGTATGCCACCGGGATGTCGGCCGCCATGGCCCTGGCCGACCGCGTGACCGGCGGCGGACCGGCGGAGCTGCAAGCCTATCTGCATTTCCTCCACGCTGGCTGCTCGAAGGACCCCTTGGACCTGCTGCGTGACGCGGGCGTGGACCTGGAGCAGCACGCCGCCACCGAGGCGGCCCTGGGGCAATTCGCCCGGCTAGTCGAACAACTGGACAGCCTCGTTTGAAATCCGGTAACCGTTAACAGCGTGGAACGTAGCAGCCCACACGGAGTGTGCCTGCTACGTTGCTACGGCCCGTGAACGGTTACGGGATCTTAAATCTGGAATTTGAGATGAAGCTTCGCTTAAGTTAGTACATATGGGGCTTTTCTGCGATCGACCCGCCCTATGTGACAGAAATACGTCACAATCTGTCTACTATGTGGTGCCAAACGCTTGCATTCTATCGCATTTCATGGCATAATCGTATCAAAGGGATCGCACGATCTGGTCGCGGGAACCGTGTGGGATGCTGGCCGAACAGCGCCGTAATCGTCTGTTGGAGTTGATTCGCGACCGCCGTTTCGCGTCGCTGCCGGAGCTGGTCGAGCAATTGGGGGCCTCAGAATCGACGATCCGCAGGGATTTGGAGTGCCTGGAGGAGCAGGGATCAACCCGACGGATTCATGGCGGAGCCCTCTATGTGGGTGGTTCGCCCAAGCTTCTGCATTTCGACGTCCGGCAAGCCGCCGAGTGGAACCTGAAGAAGGCCATCGCCCGCTGCGCCGTCGGGCTGGTGCAGGATGGAGATACACTCCTTTTGGATGGTGGCAGTACAACGTACGAGGTGGCCAGACTGCTGGTCGGGCGGCCCCTGCACGTGGTGACCAACTCCCTGCCGGTAGCCAATCTCTTTGCCGCCGACGGCAATAGCGACCTAGTATTGATCGGCGGGAATGTTTGCCCGCGGACGGGCGTCGTGCGCGGGCCCTATGCCGACCGAATGTTGGCCGAGGTCCGGGTGAGAAAGACCTTTCTCAGCACGGCCGCCGTGGCGGAAGAGGGTTTGTTCAACAACAACCTGCTGCTGGTCGAGACGGAGCGCGCGATGCTGCGGGCCGGCGGCGAGGTGATTGTCGTGGCCGACAGCACGAAGTTTGGCCACCAGAGCCTCGGGCACGTGTGCCCGCTGGGGGCCGTCCATTGCCTGGTGGTCGACGACCGGCTGTCCGAGGCGTGGCGAGAGAAGATCGCGGCAGCGGGCGTGAAGTTGCTCCTGGCCGAGGTGGCGGAGGAATGATCCGTTAAGCAGCGGGATGGGCAGATCATGAGCATCGCAGCGCCGGTAGATCGGGGCCTCATCGAGCGGATCGTCCGCGAGATCGTGCTTGCGCAGATCGGCGGGCCGCCGGGCAAGCCCAACCTGGTCGTGAGCGTGTCGGCCCGCCATTGCCACCTGACAGACCGCGACGTGGAGACGCTCTTCGGGGCCGGGCACAAGCTGACGGTTGCCAAGGAGTTGTACCAGGATGGGTTCTACGCGGCCGAGGAAACGGTGATGCTCGTGGGGCCCAAGCGGCGGATGCTGCCCACGGTGCGGGTCCTGGGGCCCACGCGGCCGGAAACCCAGGTCGAGCTGGCGCTGACCGACGGCATCTCGCTGGGGATCGATCTGCCGGTCCGCCCCAGCGGCCGCATCGAGGGCACGCCCGGCTGCGTGCTGGTCGGGCCCAAGGGGGTGGTCGAGCTGAAGCGGGGCGTGATTCGCGCCGAGCGGCACGTGCACATGGGACCCGCCGACGCCCGGTTCTACCGCGTCGCCGACGGCGACCGCATGGGCCTCCGCGTCCAATCGCCGTGCAGCGTGGTGTTCGACGATCTGCTGGTGCGGGTGGGCCGGAAGATCAAGCTGGAAGTGCATCTTGACACGGATGAGGCCAATGCGTGCGACATCGACCACGCCACGCAGGTCGAGTTGTTCAAACCGGCCATGAAATAGGCCGGGGATGGCGTGCGGCGGGGGTGGCCGGGGCGCATTGCCCGCGCCTTCGCCGCGGGATCGTTAACCTGAGAGTTTCTCACACAGAGGGAGAGAAGTGCCATGGCAAAAGCGATGGAAGCGTTGGGGATGATTGAGGCCAAGGGCTTTGTGGTCCTGGTCGAAGCGACCGACGCGATGTTGAAGGCCGCCAACGTCCAGTTCCTGGGCTGGGATAAGGTGGGCAGCGGGCTGGTCAGCGTGTTCGTAACCGGCGACGTGGCCGCCGTGAAGGCCGCCACCGATGCCGGCGCCGCCGCGGGCGGCCGCCTGGGCGAGATCGTCAGCGTGCAGGTCATTCCCCGGCCGCACGAGGACCTGGGCTGCGTTCTGCCCCCGCCCCTGAAGAAGGGTGGCGGCGCCAATTGACCGGTCCCCGCGGCGCACCGGCCGCAATCACCCGGATCCATTCACACCTTTAGACGAAAACAGAAGGGAAAGCTATTCCATGCAAGACGCCATTGGACTACTGGAAACCAAGGGGCTCGTGGCGCTGGTCGAGGCCACCGACGCCATGGCCAAGGCCGCCAACGTGCGGATTATCAAGCGGGTTCAGATCGGCGGCGGGTTTGTGACGACCATCGTCCGCGGCGACGTGGGCAGCGTCCGCGCGGCGGTCGAGGCGGGGGCCACTGCCGCCCAGCAGGTCGGCGAGCTGGTGGCCAGCCACATTATCCCCCGGCCGGCCGACGGCGTGGTCGCCGCCTACCTGGAATGACCGCGCCGCTGGAAAGCCTTCGCAGTTGCTCAAGCGGGCGGGTCCCCCCTGCGCAGTAGCCGGGCTTTCGCAGTGCGGTCCCACACATGAGGTGTACCAAAGCGATGAAGATTCTGGTCGCCAACCTGGGCTCGACGAGCTTCAAGTATCGCCTGTTCGACATGGACAGCGGGCGGCAGCTTGCCCGCGGCGGGATCGAGCGGATCGGCTCGCCCGAGAGCCCCTCGAGCTTCGAGATCGGCGACCACCGGCGGCAGGAGACGCTGCACGCCGCAGACCACGTCGAGGCGGTGCACCATTGCCTGGCGCAACTGACGGACCCCCGGCACGGCTGCCTGGCTGACGCGGCGGAGGTCTCGGCGATCGCCTTCAAGACGGTCCACGGCGGGCGCCTCGGCGGCGTCCAGCGGGTAACGCCCGCCGTGCTTCAGGCCATGGAAGAGGTGATCGAGGTTGCCCCGGCCCACAATCCGCCCTACATCGTCGCCATGCGCTTGCTGGCCGAGAAGCTGCCGGGCATCCCGCTGGTGGCGGCCTTCGAGACCAACTTTCACGTCACCATTCCCGAGTACAACCGCTGCTACGCCGTTCCATACGAATGGATTGAGCAGGGGATTGTCCGTCGCTGGGGCTTCCACGGGGCCAGTCATCGCTACATCGCCGGCCGGACCGCCGAGCTGCTCGGCCGCGGCGATCTGCGGATCATCTCCTGCCATTTGGGCGGATCGAGCTCGATGTGCGCCATCCGCCACGGCCGGAGCGTCGCCACGAGCATGGGCATGAGTGCCCAAAGCGGGCTGCCGCAGAACAATCGGGTGGGCGACTTCGACCCCTTCGCCCTGCCCATAATTATGCGGCAGACCGGCAAGTCGCTCTCCGAGGTCCTGTCGATCCTGGCTACGCGGAGCGGGCTGTTGGGCCTCAGCGGCGTGGGCACCGATTACCGCGACATCGCCACGGCGGCTGCGGGGGGTAACGCCCGGGCCCGCCTGGCCCTGGACGTGTACGCGGCCAGCATCCGCCACTACCTGGGCGCCTACCTTGTGGAGCTGGGCGGGGCCGACGTGCTCGTGTTCACCGGCGGGATCGGCGAGAACGCCGCCGACCTGCGGGCCGCGGTGTGCCGCGACCTGGAGCCGCTGGGGATCGTCCTGGACGCGGCGGCCAACGTCGCCGCCCGCGGCGAAGCCCCGGTGCATGCCCCCGCCAGCCGCGTGCAAGTTTGGGCCATGCCCACCAACGAAGAACTGGTGGTCGCCCGGCAGGCGGCCCAATTACTCAAGGATTCCCCGCCATGCTGATCGCCAGAGTCACCGGCTCACTGGTTGCCACGCAGAAGGTCCATGCGATGGTCGGCCACAAGATGTTGGTGGTAGAACCCTACCGCCTCGACCCGCAGACCCGCGCCGGGCTGGTATCCACCGGCCGGTCGATGGTGGCCGTAGACACGGTGGGCGCCGGCCTCGGCGAGATGGTGCTCATCACCCAGGGTTCCAGCGCCCGGCTCACGCCGGAAACGAAGAACCTGCCGGTCGATACGGTGGTTATCGGCATTATCGACACGGTACACGTGGATCATACGTGCGTATACGACAAGGAGCCCAAGCCATGCAAATCGACGAAACACTGATCCGCAGCGTGGTGCAGCAGGTGCTGTCAAGGCTGGGCGACGGCGCGCCGCCGCATTCGGCCAACGGCCGGCAGGGCCGCTACGGACTGTTCACCGACGTGGGCGAGGCGGTGGCCGCCGCCCGCGAAGCCTTCGAGCGCCTGTCGGCCATGACCCTGGCCGACCGCGGCCGGATCATCGGCCACATCCGCCGCATCTCGATCGAGCAGAGCGTCGAGCTGGGCACGATGGAGATGCAGGAGACCCAGATCGGACGGCTGGCGCACAAGATCGAGAAGCTCAAGACCTTGGGCGAGCGGTCGCTGGGGGTCGAGTTCCTGCGCAGCGAGGTCTTTAGCGGCGACCACGGCCTGGCCGTGATCGAGCATGCCCCCTTCGGCGTGATCGGCGCGATTACGCCCGTGACCCATTCGCTGCCCACCATCACCGGCAACGCCATCAGCATGATTGCCGGGGGCAACACGCTGGTGGTGAACCCGCACCCCGGCGGGCGGCGGGTGGCGGCCGAGGGCGTCCGCCGCTTCAACCAGGCCATCGCCCGCGACCTGGGCCTGGACAACCTGATCTGCCTGATCACCGAGCCCACCCTGGAGACGGCCCAGGCCATCTTCAAGCACCGCGACGTGAGCCTGCTGTGCGTTACCGGCGGGCCGGCCGTGGCCAGGGCGGCCATGCAACAGGCCAAGCGGGCCATCGTGGCCGGACCGGGCAACCCCCCCGTGGTCGTCGACGAGACGGCCGACCTGGACCGCGCCGCCCGCGCTATCATCACCGGCGCCGCCTACGACAATAATCTGCTGTGCATCTCCGAGAAGGAAGTCTTCGTCGTCGAGTCGGTGTTCGAGGCCATGCTGGCGGCCATGGAGCGGGCCGGGGCCGTGCGGCTCAACACCCGGGAGATCGAGGCCCTGACCCGCGTGGCCATCGCCAGCGTGGGCGAGGGGCCCGCCAAGCACGACGTGCCGGCCAAGGATTTCATCGGCAAAGACGCCGCCGTGCTGGCCCAGGCCATCGGCAAGCACGTGCCCGGCGGCGCCGAGCTGCTGTTCGGCGAGACCGACGTGTCGAACCCCTTCGTGCCCGTCGAGCAGATGATGCCCTTCGTGCCCTTCGTGCGCTGCCGCGACGTGGACGATTGCATCGCCAAGGCCCGGGAGGCCGAGCACGGTTTCCGCCACACGGCCATCATCCATTCCACGAACGTCAACAACATGACCAAGATGGGCCGCGCCATGGACACGACGCTGTTCGTCAAGAACGGCCCCTGCATGGCCGGCCTGGGACTGGGCGGCGAAGGATACATATCGTTCTCGATCGCCACGCCCACCGGCGAGGGCGTGACCACGCCGCTGACCTTCACCCGCGAGCGCCGCTGCTCGATGATCGATAACCTGAGAATCCTGGGCAAGTAGAGAGTATCCGGCACACTCCGTGTGCCGCCGGCAACGTAGGGTGGGTCGAGCGCTAGCGCGCCCCACCACAAGAGTTGAACATGTACCTGGGCCGCGTAGTGGGAAGTGCGACTGCGACCGTTAAACATCCGTCCATGGAGGGCTTCAGACTGTTGCTGGTCATGGCCCTGCAGGCCGACGGCCGCTCGATCGAGGGCGACCCGATCCTGGTCGTCGATCGGCTGGGCGCGGGGCAGGGGGAGCTGGTGATGATTACCAGCGACGGCATCGGCACGCGGGAACTGCTGCGCAGTCCGAATTCGCCGGTGCGGTGGTCGGTGTTGGGGATCGTGGATTGATAACTGTTCACGGGGCTGTCCCGATTTTCGTCCGACGAAAATGGGACTGTCCCCTTCGGCGGGTCAAGAAGCGGAGCGTGCGGCGTTGAGTGAAGTCGAGCGGATCGTGCGTGAGGTGCTCTCCGAGCTGGGCGTTGGCCCGGCCCCGGCCGCTCGCGGCTTAGCTCCTGCCGCTAGCGGTCCAGCGCCGGCCGCTAGCGGTTTAGCGCCGGCCGAAGCCGCCCCCGTTCCCGACCAACCGGTGCCGGCCAGCGGCGAGCTGGTCCTCACCGCCCGCGTCATCACGCTGGGGGACGTTTTGGAGCGGCTGGGCACGGCCCGCCGGCTGGTGGTGCCCCGCCGGGCCATAGTTACCCCGGCGGTCGTCGACGAGCTGCGGCGGCGGAACGTAACGCTGACCCGCGCCGCGGCCGCCCAGCGCCGGCAGTCGGCCGCGGCGCGGATCGTACTGGTCGCCGTGCCCGCACGGCACGAGCCGGCCACGCTCGTTGCGGCCCTCCAGCGCGAGGGCCTCTCTGTCGAGCGGCACGCACTGGATTGCCTGATCGTGGCCACCGACCGGCTGGCCGCCGAGCTGACCAAGCCCGATACCCTGGGCGTGCTGTGGACGCGGCACACCGCCGCCGGACTGTGCCTGGCGAACCGGCATCCGGGGGTGCGGGCCGTGCTGGCCACCGAACCGGCCGCCACGACGGCCGCGGTGGCCGCCGTGGGCGCAAACCTGCTGGTGCTCGGTCCCAGCGGGCAGCCCGAGTTCCAGCAGAAGCAGATACTGGCCGAATTCGGCCGCGGCGGCGTTCGCCCTTGCCCGGAAACCTTTAGTAACCGCTTGGGTTGAGCGAGGGATTGTCCGGCGACTTTGAAGAACCGCTTGGGTTGAGAGAGGGATTGTCCGGCGACCTTGAAGAACCGCTTAGGATAGGAACCGCGAGAGAATAACGTGAGCAAATTACAGCGAGGGTGGCACGTCCCTGAGCGCAGCGAAGGGCGTGTTTTTTCGCACCTCGCCACGCCCTTCGTCCCTCAGGGCGTGCCACCCTAATTGGCCAACTTATTCCTTCGCGGCGTCTTGACAGAAGGAGAACCGAAATGCGAATCGCCGACGTGATCGGCACGGTCACCCTGAATCGGGCTCACCCGAGCGTGGCGGGGGCCACCTGGAAACTGATCGTGCCGTTGAACTGGGACAACCTGCTGGGCCGCTCCGACGAGCCGGCCGAGGAACTGGTCGTCTTCGATGCCTTGGGGGCCGGCGCCGGCGCGCGCATCGCCATCAGCGAAGGCCGCGAGGCCGCCATGCCCTTCCATCCCGACGTTAAACCCCTGGACGCATACAACGCGGCGATCCTCGATCGCCTGCACGTCCAAGTCTGAGGCAGCCCAATCATGAACATCCATAGTATCAAGCAAGAGATTTGCCAGATCGGCGACCGGATCTACAAGAAGGGTTTCGCCGCCGCCAACGACGGGAACATCTCCTGCCGCATCAGCCCCAAGGAAGTGCTGTGCACGCCGACCATGGTGTGCAAAGGCTTCCTGAAGCCCGACGACCTGTGCCTGGTAGACATGGAGGGCAAGCAGATCAGCGGCCGCCGCAAGCGGACCAGCGAGATCATGCTGCACCTGGCGATCATGAAGGCCCGGCCCGAGATCAAGGCCATCGTGCACTGCCACCCGCCGCACGCCACGGCCTTCGGCATCGCGCGGGAGCCCATCCCGCAGTGCGTCCTGCCCGAAGTCGAGATCTTCCTGGGCGACGTACCGATTACCAAGTACGCCATTCCCGGCGGGCAGGAATTCGCCGACACCATCCTGCCGTTCGTCCACAAGACCAACGTGATCGTACTGGCCAACCACGGCACGGTGAGCTTCGGCGAAACGGTCGAGAAGGCCTACTGGTGGACGGAAGTCCTGGACGCTTATTGCCGCATGCTGATGCTCGCCCGCGGCCTGGGCCGGGTCAACTACTTCAGCGAGCCGGAGGCCCGGGCCCTGCTGGACCTGAAGGGCCAGTGGGGCTACCAGGACCCGCGGAGCCAGATGCAGAACTGCGAGCTGTGCGCCAACGACGTGTTCCGCGAGAGCTGGAAGGAGACGGGCGTGCGTCCCACGGCCTTCCAGCCGCCGAAGCCCGGCGGCGCAGCCGCAGACGCCAGTTCAGGCAACGGCCAGCCCGCCGCTCCGGCCACCGCCTCGTCCGCCGCCCACGGCACGCCCGACCAGGAGGCCCTCATCCAAGCCATAACCGACCGCGTCCTGGCGGCCCTGGCGCAGCGATCGTAGTAGGGTTCCCCTTGCCGTCCTGGCGGCGCTTGCGCATAATGGAATTGTCGCTGGGCGCGATTCACCGGAGGAAGACGGGCTGCTCATGGCTGTGCCGCGGGGGTATCTCCTCACTGAGGGTGTATGGCCCACGACTTGATCGATTACCTTGCTGACAAAGAGCCGGGCAAATTCACGCCGCGGCCCCATTACTCGCGGGACGCCGATTCGCTGACCTTTTTCTTTCGGGGCGACGATGCTGTCGCCAAGAGGGTGGACGACCTTCTGACCGTCTACGTTTCTGTGGAAACGGACGAGTTGGTAGGCGCGAAGATCAAGGGAATCAAGCGAGTCCTTTCGACCCTGGGCGACTTCGGCGTGACGATCAAGGACGAGGGTTTGACGCTCGGGATGTTGTTCTTGGCTTGTATGGCAGTCAGCCGCGAATCGGTTAATAAGAGCGAGTACATTCGGCTTGGCGAGTTTGTGAAGTCGGTTCCCTTCGACGCCAGCGAACTTCAACCCGCCTAGCCGACACTCATATCCGCCGCCCGCCCAGTGGGCGTGAGCGCCGCACGCTAACCGTTTGCCGGTCCGGTTTCGCCCGATGACTCAGGGTGAATTCTACTTGGCCCGTTACAAGCAGCCAATAGCTGGTGCAATGGATTTCTGCGTCCGAGGTTACTCCGGGGACACGCTTGCGGCGTCAAACCGCGGGCCTGTATGAGAGAGGGTACGCGACGGCCTCCAAGGGTTCCTAATCTCCGTCGTCTGGCGTGAGGCCCCCTGGAATCCTGACGTTCGTAACGAAGTTCAGCCAATTGCAGAGAAACGTCTTGAAGTCTTCCGGCGTAACAGAAAGGCACTCCCATTCTCGAACGCCCCGGCTCGACAAAAAGACAATCTTCTCGATCGCGCGGTCCCCGCGTGTGAAGATGTTAGCGTGCGCGAGGGCGTGTCGGATGGTCTTGAGCACCGTCCAGGCCCTCTTATCACCGGTAAGTTCCTTTTCCTCGACGTGGTCCAGATCATCGGGAGTTTTCACGGTTGCACAACGCCATGAACCGGCATCTTTGCGAGGCCAAAGCACCGATCCGATGAAGAGCGCATTCTTAAGACTATCCATTTCCTTGCTGGCCTCCGGAAGTCTTTCTCGGTCCCCGGATGGGTGCGATTGGGGACGGAACGTCAACTCCTTCCTGCATTTGGGGCAAAGTCCCAACTCCTTGTGACAATGGGGACACTTCATCGGATCGGCCCGGCGTGGCTCCTTGAGCCGCTCGTAGGGAATCACAATGCTAGTTTCCGCCAAAGAAAGCAGGAACGTAACTTCACAGCCTATCGTTTCTGCTTCGCCCAAGAGGGTGCCAAGGAGTTTCTGACACCGCAGCGGAAGATCAACAACGATTTGGCTGTAGCAGGACATCGCATCCTCGGTTATCGGGAAACTCTGTTGTAAGCCGCCCCCCCTTCGATACCACTCTCGCCATGCGTCACGTCTAGAAGACCGATCCAACTGGGTCAATATCACCTGTCTATCTGTCTTCCGCCCGTAGGAACGTCTTCTTGAGTCTCAGGACTTACATCACGGCGGATAAGCTCCGGGTGCTCAAAAATGTTTCGGTCGGTTTCGACTCTCGGGCGCTCCTCTATCTTGGTTTCCCTGATTCCTTGTCTCCGCTCGTTATGTTCCTCGTCGTATGCGCTATATAGCAAATACGGGCACCAGTTCTCTCTACAGCGGGGACACCTCTCTTCAACGATCTTACCGCTAACGTTGTTGCGATACATTTCGCTGATGCGAAACTCATATCCACAAACAGAACATCTTGCATTGTTGTGGACCGTACCTCCAAGGAACAAAGGGCCAGTCCAAAGGACAATGGGGGCTCCAAGGGCCACCCCGAGAATAAGAAGAATGAGTTGGGTTCTAGTGAGAGTTACCGTCCGCGGCTTGGTTCCGGGGGGCGGAACCTTGACCTTGGCCCTTGGTTCACTAGGAAAGGAAAACGCGGCTTTGCTTTGCGTGTCTGACGCTTCGTCGATGGGCGGCGGTTCGCGTTCCCCTTTTGCCGCAAGCACGTCGAACCCCACAAGCAAGACACCGACTACGGCAACCACTGCGCACAATATCAAGTAGGTCTGCTTTTCCTGTATGAGTCCAATGTTGTGGACACGATCTCCGTACCCAGTTTCGACCGACGTATCCATACACGATGATAGGAGCAGACCAACTAGCCCAAGAATCAGAACACCTACTCCCCATTGTTTCATGCCCCAGCCCGTAATTCGGGCCGCATAGTTCTCGGTGCTCTGTTGTACGGCGAGCCAACGCTTTCCACCATATCGCCATACCAAGAGAACAATAACCGCGACGACGAACAACTCAATACCGCAGTGAAGATGGAACACCGCCGAAACCAGAACCGAAGCCAGAAAGGCTATGACAACGTACAGCACACCCTTACCAAAGCTCAGCACGCCCTCAAGCCACCCGCTAGTTGAAACGTCCTGCCCGCGGTCATGCGGAATCCCCGCGCTTCGCAACCTTGCGTCGCTTGCGGCTTGCGGTTCCGTGGTAAGGAATGCGAGTGCGTCGCCATCGGAGCCCGCCTGTTCCGCGTCGATTGGCGGTGCCTCCGGCGGACTCGCGGCTACCTGGGCTTCCGGCAGTGGTGCATCGGGAACCACAATAGGCTCGTCCAGGATAATCGGCTCTACCGCTGGCGTAGGGAGAGGCGGAGGTATTGGAACCGCTGGGGCGGCGTGCATCGGAGGCGCTGCGCGCCCAAGAGCCGGAGGCGGCACCACCAGAGTTCGGCAGCACTTCGGGCAGGACACCCGCTTGCCGGCTTGACTAGCCTCTGCCGTCAACTGTTGCTGGCAGCCGGAGCAAGAGAAACGGATCCTGTCACCCGCCATAGGCCCCTCCATCGCCGCTTATTCTGACACCGATAAGGCGGGCCGTCAACCCCCCAGCGCCGACCGGCGACGCCTGTCCGGCTACGCTCAAGGGCAGGCCGGTGGTTCCGTGCCGAACAACTGCCTAAAAAGGAGTTCCGTGATTTTTTCCAACTGCTGCGACGACAGCTCAGCGATCCAGGTCTTTGCCTGATTCTTGACACGGACTCCCCAAAGTTGATGTGCCTCCACGAGGAACTCCACGTTAAAATGCGCAACAGCATTTCGAAGATGCCGCACCAACTCGCGAAACGTATCCACTGTTTCAGATGATTCCGGCATCACTTTGATCTTCGGCAAGCCTTCGGCCTCGAGGTCGCAGAGTCGGGTCTCGGGGATCGAGCGGAAAAAACGCTCCTTGAGGAATACAAGCAGCCCCAGCATTGAATTGATCATCTGCGTGAACTCATTGGCCAGGCGCTGTTCCTTCTGTTCCTGCGGCGCGCCACGGATGTATTGAAGGTTGCGCCAGGTCCGTTCAGCAAAGTCCTTTTCTATCTGGCTCTCGTCGTATTCCATGGTCTGTCGCTCTCACGCTGTGTAAGGGGTTTGAGGGCTTCGGGATTGAATCGCAGTCAGCCACTCGCGGGCTGCGCCGCCCGCGGCGCCGGGGCGCTCTCACCACCAGCCGTCGCAAGTACCCGCGAGGCCGACGCACGCCGGAAGCATAGCCGCGAGCGCGGGGTCCTGCAAGCCCCCGTCGGGGTCGGTTCGCCTTTCGCGCATAAAAACCGGTGGCGGCCCCGCTCGCGATGAGACCACCACCGGCTTCTAATGGCTGACATTCCGGTCTCACGTTCGGGGACCGGACAAAAGCCTTACAGCGAATAGCCCTCGCGGTACGGGGGCTGCACGATTTCTTCCAGGCCGGGGAGGTTCTTGACCTTCAGGTTGCGGGCGTCCCACTCCACCTTGTCGCCGTGACCCGCGGCCGCGGCGTGCACGGCCAGGTTGCCCAGAAGGATGGTTTCGGTCAAGGGGCCGGCGTAGTCGGTGAAGTTGGACATGGCCGCCGGGCCGCCCTTGATGGCCTGGATCCATTCCTCGAAGTGGCCGGGCGAGCGGGTGTACTCGACCTTGGGCTTGCTCACGTTGCCGATCAGATCGATACCGTCGCAGTAGTCGCCTGCGGCGAAGAGCTTGCCCTTTTCGCCAATCAGTATCGCGCCGGTTCCGGCCCGGCGGGGATCGATGCCCTCGAACAGCTCCTTGGCCGGGCGCTTGCCGCCGTCGTACCACATGACCTTCACCGCCGCCCGGTCGCCCAGGGCGGGGAACTCGAAGGTGATGACCGACCACTTGGGATAGCTGTCCTTGTTGTGGCCGGAGGTCTCGGCCTGCACCGAGACGGGGTCGCGGAGGTTCAGGGCCGCAAAGGGCATGTTGAAGGTGTGGCAGGCCATGTCGCCCAGGGCCCCGGTGCCGAAGTCCCACCAGCCGCGCCACGAGAAGGGATGATAACCCGGGCCGTAGGGCCGCTTGGGCGCCGGGCCCAGCCACAGGTCCCAGTGCAGATTCTTGGGCGGGTCCTGGGGTTTGGGGCGGTCGCCGCCTTGGGGCCAGATGGGCCGATTGGTCCAGATGTGGGCCTCCTTGACCGCGCCCAGCGCGCCGGCCTTGACCACGGCGGCCGCCTCGCGCAGCGCACTGCTGGCCGTGCCCTGGTTGCCCATCTGGGTGGCTACGCCATGCTCCTTGGCCAGCTCGCCCAGGACGCGGGCCTCGTGGATCGAGTGCGTCATCGGCTTCTGCACGAAGCAGTGTTTCTTCATCTTCATGGCCGTGGCGGCGGCCACGGCATGACAATGATCGGGCGTGCTGACCGTGACCGCATCGATGCTCTTGCCCATCTTGTCCAGCATTTCGCGGAAATCGTTGAACTTCTTGGCGCCGCCGAAGCCCTGGCGGCGGGCCGCGCCCGCGAGCTTGTTGTCGTCCACGTCGCAGATGGCCACCATCCAGCCGAACCGGGCGGCGTCGGTCGAGTCGCTCGCCCCCTTGCCGTCGATGCCCACGCTGGCCATGGCGATCTGCTCGTTGGGCGACTTGCTCTCTTTGGCTTGCACTCCGCCGGCGACCCAAAAGCCTATTCCGGTGGCGGCGGTGGTCTGAAGGAATTCACGACGATTCGGCATGACAGCGCACTCCTTGTGGTTTGTGGAAGATGTTGCGAATCTTGAGGGTATGGTGAGGATAGTCAGGCGGGAATTCCGAGCGGTATCGGAAGCTACAGGATAACGCCCGACCACTCGGCTTGCAAGCTTTGCGAAAAGAAACTGGCGAGAAGAGAGCGTTACCGTCCAAGCGGGGGGCCTGGCGCGCATCGCTGGCGTGGCCTGGTTTGCATGCCCGGACGCACTTCGCTACACTTATCGGTTTCCAGCAGGCGAAACCTGTTTTTTTCTTCGAGGAGTTTGCAAGACATGAAGTTCTGGCTGCTGTCCTTGGGGTTGTGGTGTTTCGTTTGTCTGGCCGGGTGCGAGCCGGCCCCGCCCATGCTTCCGACTAAGCCTCCGCGCCAGTCGCCGACGGCCGAGCCAAAGACCGAACCAAAGCCCGAGCCAAAGCCTGAGCCGAAGCCCGAGCCAAAGCCCGAACCGAAAACGGAACCGAAGACGGAAGCTACGGCCCAGCCGCCGGCCACCGAGGCGAAGAGCGAGCCGCAGCCCGCGCCGAAGGCCGAGCCGAAGCCTGCGGCCGCAGCCCAGCCGTCGGCCGATCCCGAAAAGGTCGCGGCGGCGCTGAAAAAGATCAAGGAATTGGGCGGAAAGGCCGACCTCGACGCCGATAAGAAAGTGATTCTCGTCAATCTCAATCCTCAGGCCGTCACCGACGCCGATCTGGAGCTGCTCACGGCGCTGGCCGACGTGCTCCGCCTGGATTTATACGGGGCGGAAATCACCGACGCCGGGGTGCCGGCCTTGGCCAAGTTCCCCAAGCTCAAGGAACTCACGCTGGAGAATACCGACCTGAGCGACGACGGGGTGAAACAGCTCGCCAAGCTTGTCAATCTCCAGGCCCTGAACCTCCGCCGCACGACGCGGATGACCGACGAGGCCATGACCTACGTGGCCCAACTCACCAAGCTGCAGAACCTGAAGCTGCTCTACAACCACATCACCGACGCCGGCGTCGAGAAGCTCAAGGGCATGCAGCAGCTCCGGGCGCTGGACCTCCGCGGCTCGACCATCGGCGATGCGGGCATGCAGTCGCTCTCGGCCCTGGCGAATCTGAAAGACCTGAAGATCCGCAGTCCCGAGGTCACCGACGCCGGCCTCAAGGCCCTGGCGGGGCTCAAGAAGCTGACCATCCTGGCCCTCGAGGAGAGTGTAATTACCGACGCCGGCCTGGCGGCCTTGAAAGACAAGGACATGGAAGACCTGGACCTGCTCCGCTGCACCAACCTGACCGACGCCGGCCTGGCCAATTTGGCGGGCATGACGAGGCTCAAGCGGCTGGACCTCCGCGGGATTCCGATCAGCGGCGCGGGACTGGCCGCACTAGTGAAGCTCAGCGGGCTGAAACGCCTGGAGCTCAGCGAAACCGAGCTCAACGACGCCGCCCTGGAGAACCTGAAGGCCTTTCCGCAATTGGAGATGCTGGACCTGTGGCACACCCACGTCACCGACGCCGGCCTCCGGAACCTCGCCGGGCTGGGCAAGCTCGCTACGCTCAACCTCGAAGACGACGGCATCACCGACGCCGGCGTCGCCGAGCTGGCCGGACTGGCCAGCCTGGAAACCCTGTCGCTCAAGCTCGACCCCGTCAGCAACGCCTCGGTCGAGCACCTGGCGAAACTCAAGAAGCTGAAGAGCCTGGACCTGGAGAACACCAAGATCGACGAGCAGGGCCTGAAGCGGCTCCGCGCGGCCCTGCCGGGCTGCAAGATCATCGCGGGCTGAAGTGTGAGCGGTAGGGTGGGCGAGCGCAGAAAAGCCAAGTGGTCCCCCTCTCCCTCCGGGAGAGGGCCGGGGTGAGGGGAAGCTTCGTTGATCGTGAAAGTTGGAGCGGCGGTATCTGCACTAATTTCCCCTCACCCTAACCCTCTCCCGGAGGGAGAGGGGACCGGAGGATTGCTCTCCCTTTGGGAGAGTTTGGACCGAGTGCCAGGCCGGCCGCCGGCATCAGTGGCCGTCGGCCGCGGGCGGCTGGCCGCTGCCGGCCTTGGCCGACCGCCAGGCGGGCGGGCCGATGAGCTTCTCGATCGCCGTGTCGTCCAGGGTCTCCTCGGCGGTCAGGGTCTTGGCCAGCAGGTCGAGTTTTTCGCGGTCCTGGGCCAGGGTGTCGTAGGCCCGCTCCGACGCCGTGCGGAGGATCCGCGAGACCTCCTCGTCGATCAGTTGCGCCGTGTGCTCGCTGAATTGCCGGGGCTCGGCGATCTCGCGGCCGAGGAAGGGGTGATCCTCGCTGTCGCGGAAGGCCACCGGGCCCAGCCGCTCGCTCATGCCCCAGTGGGTCACCATGCGTCGGGCGATTTGCGTGGCCTTCTTCAGATCGTTCTCCGCCCCGGCGCTGAGCTCGTTGAACACCAGTTTCTCGGCCGCCCGGCCGCCCATGGCGATCAGCAGGTGGGTTTGCAGCTCCCCTTCGCCGATGTTGACGCGATCCTCGTCGGGCAGCAGTTGCGTGACACCCAGCGACCGCCCGCGGGGAATGATCGATACTTTGTGCAGATGGTCGGCGGTGGGCACGAGCCAGGCCAGCAGGGTGTGGCCCGACTCGTGGTAGGCGCACATCAACTTCTCCCGATCGGTGAGGATCTCCTCGCGTTTGACGCCCATGAGGACCTTGTCGCGGGCGTAGTCGAAGTCGGCCATGTAGACGGCGTCCTTGTCGTGGCGGCTGGCCCACAGGGCGGCCTCGTTGACCAGGTTGCGGATATCGGCGCCGGTCAGGCCCACCGAGCCCGCCGCCAGCCGCTCCAGGTCCACGTCGGGGGCCAGGGGGATTTCGCGGGTATGGACGTGGAAGATGGCCACGCGGCCTTTGTGGGTGGGCCGATCGACGGTGATGTGCCGGTCGAAGCGGCCGGGCCGCAGCAGGGCCGGATCGAGCACGTCGGGCCGGTTGGTGGCCGCCATGACGATCACCGTCTCGGTCTGCGTGAAGCCGTCCATCTCGCTGAGGATCTGGTTGAGCGTCTGTTCGCGCTCGTCGTGGCCGCCGCCCAGCCCGGCGCCGCGATGCCGGCCCACGGCGTCGATCTCGTCGATGAACAGGATGCAAGGGGCGGTCTCTTTGGCCGTGGTGAACATGTCGCGGACGCGGCTGGCCCCCACGCCCACGAACATCTGGATGAACTCCGAGCCGTTGATCGAGTAGAAGGGCACGCCGGCCTCGCCCGCCACCGCCCGGCCGAGCAGGGTCTTGCCGGTGCCCGGCGGGCCCACCAGCAGGATGCCCTTGGGCACGCGGCCCCCCAGCCGCTGGAACTTCTTGGGATTCTTGAGGAACTCGACGATCTCCTCCAATTCCTGCTTGACGTTCTCCAGGCCGGCCACGTCGTCGAACGTCACCCGCCGGTCGCCCTCCTGGTACCGCCTGGCGGGGCTCTTGCTGAATCCGCCCAGAAACCCGCCGCCGAACAGCGAGTCCCGAGTGCGCCGGAACATGAACCACACGATGGCCACCAGGACCAGCGTCGGCAGCACGTAGGCCGCCATCAGCATCAGCGTGTTGTCGGACGGCTCGGCCGCGGAATACTTGTCGCCCAGTTTTTTCAGCAGCACGTCGTCCAGCTCGCGGCGGACCAGGGGGGAGATGGTGGTGCTGAACTTCTTTTCCAGCTTCAGCGGCTGGCCCTGGGCGTTGGTCTTTCCGCTGGCCTCCGGCGGGGGCTCGCTGAACTCGCCATACACCTTGTCGGCCTGGATTTGGACCTTCGCCACGTGCCCGTCGGCAAGCTGGCGGCGAAATTCGCCATAGGAAATCGCCGACTGCCGCTCGGCATTGTAGTTGTAAACCAGGAAGACCACGACCACCGCCAGGATCAGAATGACCGCCGTGGTGGACGACTTTCGGCGGGACGGCGGCAGTGGCCTGCCGTCGGGGCCCACCTTGTCGTCGGGGCCTGCCTTGTCGCCGGGGCCCTTTCCGCCAGGGCCGGCCTTGCCGCCGGGACCCGCTTTGTCGCGGGGACCTGGTTTTCCATCGGGGTCTGGCTTGGCTGGGGGGTCGGGTTCTTGCGGTGATTGCGTCATGAATACGTCGTTAGGGGGGATTGCGCGGCCCTGTCATCCTAGCAGGCCGCCCCACGGGCCAGCGGAAACGGCGCCGCGGCAAGTATCTGGGGAATTGTACGTTATGGCCGGCCGCTTTTCGAGGGCCATGATCCGTGAGTCCACGATCCGTGAGCGCTGGTCTTTCCCGATGCCGCTGCAACATGTGGTGACAACGGGGCCTCCAGCGGCTATTCTGGAGTCAGAATAATCGTCATTTTCAAGGAGCCAGCCATTGACCGAGCCGGGGAACCTCATGATCGACGCCAAGATTGGGCTGCCCGCCACCGCGATCGACGCTTTCTGCCGGAAATGGAAAGTGGTGGAGATGGCGTTGTTCGGATCGGTGCTCCGCGACGACTTCCGCCCGGATAGCGACGTGGACGTGCTGGTTACTTTCGAGCCCGACGTTCCGTGGAGCCTTTGGGACATGGTGCAGGCAGAGCAGGAGTTGGCCGTCTTGCTGGGCCGTCCGGTGGACATGGTGGAACGCGCCACGATCGAAAAGAGCGGTAACTGGGTCCGACGGCAGAGCATCTTGGACTCGGCAAGAATGATCTATGCCCGATGACGCTGCCACCGTCGTTGACATCGTGCTGGCGTGCCGGCGGGTACAGCGCTTCGTCGCCCAGGCGGACGAAGCCCGATTCGCGGGAAATGAAGAGAAGCATTGGGCTGTTGTGAGTCAGTTGGTGCTGATCGGCGAAGCAGTGCGGCGGCTGTCCGAGACCTTTCGCGCGGCCCACCCGAATATCCCCTGGTCGCTCATCGCCGGGATGCGGAATCGGCTCACCCACGAGTATGATAAGATCAACTGGGCATTGGTATGGCGAACCGCCACGGTGGAAGTGGGGCGCCTGCTGGCGGAGCTCGAGCCCCTTGCCCAAGCAACCCGACCGAAATCCGAGTAACATTTCACGAAGCGTCACTGACGAGTGAGAGGCCTGAAGCGCGGCGTGCGGCGCTCACCGCAGGTCCAGGCAGACCAACTCGCCGTGGTGGTTGCGGCAGAACACGCAGCCATTGGCCACGATGGGCATGGTCCAACACTGCCCGTCGAACAATTTGGCCCGGGCCAGTTCATGGAAGGCCTTGGGCGCGGCCTCGGCCACCAGCAGCGTACCGCCGTCGAGCATGACGAAGAGCTTGCCGTCGGCCAGCGTCAGGCCGCCGCCGACGGGCAGGCCTTTCTCGTCCCACTTGACCCGCCCGGAGGCCAACGCCAGGCACTTGAGGCTGCCTTTGCCGCCCTGCTGGCCGTGCACGCCGTACAGGAAGCCGCCGGCCAACACGCAGGTCTGGCAGTGGTTGTTCATCTCCTTGTTCTCCCAGACCTTTTCCAGAGCGCCGCCTGCGAGCTTCAGCAGCGTGCAGCCGCGGCCGTAGCCGCTGGAGATGAATATCTTGTCGCCGGAGACGATGGGCGTGGCCGCATTCACGCCGTAGGATGTTTGCCAGGGGTACTGGGCCACGCTCTGGCTGCGGGCAGGGCTGTAGATCGTCAGGCCGGTGCCGTTGAAGGAGGTGATAAGTTTGCGGCGGGCCGGGCCGAAGACCACGGCCGAGGCATATCCGGCGGTGTCCGAGCCGGCCTTCCAAACCAGTTTGCCGGTGGCCTTGTCCAGCAGGAAGACTACGCCCAGGTCCATGATGACGCGGTTGCCCATGACCAACGGGGAGCAGGAGAGGGCCCAGCCGCCTTTCTTCACGCCGAAGTCGTCCACTTTTTGCGACCACTGGAGCTTGCCATCGGCCGCGTCCAGACAGACCAACGTCTGGTCGGCGTTCAGGGCGAAGACGAGGCCGTCGGCCACTGTCGGCGTGGCCGTGGTTTCGTCGCCCTTGGCGGAGGGCGGCCAGCGCCAGACGAGCTCGCCCGTTTCAGCATCCAGGCACCATACCCTGCCCGCACCCTGGGTATACAGCCGCTTGCCGGCCACCGACATGCACGAATGGCCGCTCCCCACGTTCTTTTTCCACAGCACCTTCGGGCTGTCGCCGCTCCAGAGCTTGAGGTTCTCGTCGGCCGACGTGTTGTCGCGGTTGGCGCCGAGGTAGCACGGCCAGTCGGCCGCCCGGACAATCGGCGTCCACAGCGCAAGGCACAGAATCGAAGCAAACAGGTGTCGGGTGGTCATGGGATCCTCTTCCTTTGGATGGGGATGAATCGACAACCGGATATTCTATAGCATCAGGATGAATCCCGCGACTGGGAATCCGGTTTTGTAGCATTAACTCGACTTTTGCAAACTACTCCCCTCTCCCTTTGGGAGAGGGGCCGGGGATGAGGGCTTGGAGAGGATACGCGGGCATGAGAAGTGATTTTTCAACCAACGGCCCTCACCCTAACCCTCTCCCGGAGGGAGAGGGGACCGGGCATCCGCGATTGGGAGTCCGTTTGGGGACTGTCCCGATTTTCGTCCGCCTGTCCGCTGCGGACAGGCAAAAATGGGACTGTCCCCTTCAAGACTCTTTCTCACCGCAGGTCCAGACACACCAACTCGCCGTCGTGGCTGCGACAGTAGATGCGGCCGTTGGCGACCACCGGCATCGTCCAACACTGGCCATCGAGGACCTTGGCGCGGGCTAGCTCTTTGAATGCCTCCGGCGAGGCCTCGGCCACCAGCAGCGTGCCACCATCGACCATGACGAAGAGTTTGCCGTCGGCCAGCGTCAGGCCGCCGCCGACCTTCAGGCCCTCCTGCTCCCACTTCACCGTGCCCGTCTCGAAGTCCAGGCACTTCACACTGCCCTTGTTGCCTTCGTCGCCGTGTACGCCGTAGACGCAGCCGCCGGAGAGCACGGCGGTCTGGCAGACGGTGTTCATCTCCGTGTTCTCCCAGACCTTCTCGATAGCGTTCTCTTCGAACTTCAGCAGCGAGCAGCGTCTGGCGCTGGAGATGAAGATCTTGTCCGCGGAGACGATCGGCGTGGCGATGTTATAATCAGTCGCCCACTTGTACTTGGCCACCGGCTCGCCTTTGGCCAGGGTGTAGATGGCCAGGCCGGAGCCGTTGAAGGAAGTCACCCGCTTGTGGCCCGTTTGGCCGAAGACGACGGCCGAGGCGAATCCGGCGGTGTCCGAGCCGGCCTTCCAGACGAGCTTGCCGGTCTTCGTGTCCAGGACGAAGACCACGCCCAGGTCCATGATGACCTGATTGCCCACAACCAACGGGGAGCAGGAAATGGCCCAGCGGCCGTCTTTCACCCCTAAGTCGGTTACGTTCTGGGACCACTGGAGTTCGCCTTTGGCTGCATCGAGGCAGAGGACTTTGTGATAGTTCCCCAGCGTGAAGACCAGGCCGCCCGCCACTGCCGGCGTGGAGGTGTTTTCGCCGCCGTGCCCCGTGGGCGGGTAACGCCAGACGAGGTCGCCCGTTTCCGCATCCAGGCACCAGACAGCGCCTTCGCCCTGGGTGTAAAGCTGCTTGCCGGCCACGCTCATGCACGAATGGCCGGCCCCCACGTTCTTCTTCCACAGCACCTTCGGGCTGTCGCCGGACCAGAGCTTGAGGTTCTGCTCGGTCGAGGTGTTGTCGCGGTTGGCGCCGAGGTAGAACGGCCAATCGGCCGCCCCTGCCGCCGCCGCCCAGAGGGAAATGCACAGAGTCAAAAGCAGGACGCGTCGCGCAAGCATGGGATCGTCTCCAATTTTCCAGCAAAGCAGCACTGACAGCCGCCGCTCATTATACGACCCGACAGCGGCCATCGCCAGCACTGCAACGATGCACAGCGCTAGGGAACTTGACAACGCCAAAAACCACAACTAAGCTCAACGTTGTCGCGCCAGCATTGTGGGGTCCTGGTGGTTGCGACGAAGGCCAGGATACCGCGAATCAAAACCCTGCTTGCAACCAAACGAGGACCCCGATGAAGTTCTCCCGACCGGTGCTGAGCGCTCTTCTGCTCTTGCTGGGCAGCCAGCTTGTTTCCGCCGCGCAGGCTGAAGGCCCTACGAAGCAACTCTTGGAGCTTGGTAGCGATATCCAAAGACGCCTGACGCCGCAATCCGGGTCGAGCGATCAGGTAAGCGCGGCCGTCAGCAAAGACGCGGCGCTCCCGGGCCTGGTGGTCACCATCCAACCCGGCAAGGCAGACTGGCCGGGCATCGGGCTGAAGCCCGAGGGAAAGGCATGGGACCTCTCAGCCTTCGGTCACGTTGAGGCCCAGGTGGTCAACACAGGTTCCAAGGAACTTCTCTTCGCTCTGCGGGTGGATAACAAAGGCGATTGGCACGATTCTCCCTGGAGCACCGAGCACACCTACCTCAAGCCGGGGCAGCGCGGAACGGTCACGGTGATCTTCGGTCATTCCTATGGCCACCAGCCCACCTATCCGTTGAATCCGAAGGAAGTGGTGAATATCCTGATGTTCACAAGCAAGGTTGATGCCGCGACGTCCTTCCGCGTCGAGTCGCTTGTGGCCGGCGGCCCGGCGGGCGAGAAGCCGGCGGTGGACCCCGCCAACATACGCGTCAAACCCAAGAATGGCTTTCTGCTCGGTCCCGGCGTGACAATCGACGCGAAGACCCAGATCGAGACCGCGGGGCCGAAGCTATCGGTGGCCGCCGATGGGCAGTCGCTCGATGTGGTCTTTCCAGACGCCAAGGGCGAGCAGTCGGTGGCCCTGAAGCCCCCGGCCGGCCGCTGGGATCTCCGCGACGCTACGGAGGTCCGCGTCAAGCTGAAGAACGAAGGCCATTTGCCGTGTACCCCCTGCGTCCAAGTGACCAGCAACGGCGGCCCGACGGACCTCGTCACCGCCGCCGCACCGCTGGCCGCGGGGGCGGAACAGGAGATCGTGGTTCCCTTCGCCCCCGCCGTTAGTCCGAAGGGCGCCCCGAACGGCAGAAAAGGCGGATTCTGGGGCGGTTGGGAGAATCTGCCGGGCACCGGAACCAAGTTCACCAGCGATGCTGCCGCCGCCGTGAAAATCACCGCCCAGCACGACGGCGAGGCGACGCTCCTGATCGAATCGATCACGGCCGCTGCGCCTCCGGCGGTGCTCCCTGACTGGCTCGGCAAGCGGCCGCCGGTCGCGGGCGACTGGGTCAAGACCTTCGATGAAGAATTCGACGGCCCGACCATCGACCAGAAAAAATGGAACATCTACGGTCCCAACTTTTGGGACAGGGCGAGCCACTGGACCAAGGACAACTTGATCCTCAAAGACGGCCTGGCAATCTTCCGCTTCGAGAAGAAACGCGGATTCCATAACGATAATTCCGACCCGAAGGTAATACCGCAGAACCTTAGCGGACAAAAAGAGTCGGACTACGCCTGCGGCTATCTCGATACCTATGGCAAATGGGTGCAACGCTACGGCTACTTCGAAGCCCGGGTGAAACTCCCCAGGGTCCCGGGGCTGTGGCCGACGTTCTGGATGATGCCCGACCGCGGCGCGGCCGCCGGCCCGCAATGGAAGCGCGGCGACACCGGCAACGGCGGGATGGAGTTGGACATCATGGAACACCTGACCCGCTGGGGACCCTACCGCTACAATATCGCCTGCCACTGGGACGGCTACGACAAGGACCACCAGGCGATCGGTTCGACGTTCAATTACGTGCAAGCGGACAGGGACGGCTTTATTACCCCCGGCCTGCTCTGGACGCCTGGTTCGGTGGTCATGTACTGCAACGGCAAGGAACTTTGGCGGTGGGAACATTCCCGGGTATCGAACGTGGCGTCGCATTTCATCTTCGAGGTCACCACGGGCGGTTGGGACAACAACGCCGTGGACGACAAGCAATTGCCCGCCGACTACCTGATCGACTACGTGCGCGTTTGGCAGCGCAAAGACCTCGCTTCCAGCGCGGACGGGTATCAGCCCGCGCCCAAGTCCGAGAAAAACTGATCGCAAGGACCGGCAGGAACTGGGCCGACCGCAAACGAGCATAGCGCCCGGCTGCCCTGCCCACCCATCCCGGTCACTGCGACGAACCCCACTCCTCTTTTCAACGGAGATCGAGACACACCAGATCTCCGGCGTGGCTGCGGCAGTAGACGCGGCCGTTGGCGACCACCGGCATCGTCCAGCACTGGCCGTCGAGGACTTTGGCGCGGGCAAGTTCCTTGAACGCCTTGGGCGCGGCCTCGGCCACCAACAGCGTGCCGCCGTCGAGCATCACGAAGAGTTTGCCATCGGCCAGCGTCAGCCCGCCGCCAAGCGGCAAGCCCTTTTTGCCCCAGAGGACCTTGCCCGTCTCGAAGTCCAGGCACTTGAGGCTGGCTTTCTGGCCTTGTTGCCCGTGGACGCCATAGATGAAGCCGCCCGCGAGCGCGCAAGTATGGCAGTGGTTGCTCATCTCCTTGTTCTCCCAGACCTTCTTGAGGGCATCGCCTTCGAGGCTCAGGAGCGAACAGCCGCGGTCGTAGCCGCTGGAAATGAATATCTTGCCGGCGGAGACGATGGGCGTGGCCACGTTCACTCCATCGACGCCGGGGTCCATCTCCCACTTGTACTGTGCCACAGGCTTGCCTTGGGACAGGGAGTAGATCGCCAGGCCGGCGCCGGTGAAGGAAGTGACCCGCTTCTGGCCCGCTTGGCCGAAGACGACGGCCGAGGCATAGCCCGCCGTCTCCGAGCCGGCCTTCCACACGAGCTTGCCGGTCTTCGTGTCGAGGACGAGGACCACGCCCAGGTCCATGATGACCTGATTGCCCAGAACCAGCGGCGAGCAGGACAGTGCCCAGATGTGCTGTTTCACGCCGAAGCCATCGACTTTCGCGGACCACTGTAGCTCGCCCTCGGCCGCGTCGAGACAGACGATCGTATGATCGTTGTTCAGCGCGAAGACCAATCCATTGGCCACGGCTGGCGTGGCCGTGGTATCACCGCCTTTGCCCTTGCCTGTGGCCGGGTAACGCCAGACGACGTCTCCCGTTTCCGAATCCAGACACCACACGGTGCCATCGCCCTGGGTGAAAAGTTGCTTTCCGACCACGGCCATGCACGAATGGCCGGTGCCCACCTTCTGTTTCCAAAGCGGTTTCGGGCTGTCGCCGGACCAGAGCTTGAGGTCCGTGTCGGCCGAGGTGTTGTCGCGGTTGGCGCCGAGGAAGCACGGCCAATCGGCCGCCCCTGCCATCGGCGTCCAGAGTGCAAGGCACAGAATCGAAGCAAACAGGTGTCGGGTGGTCATGGGATCATCTTCCCTTGGATGGGGATGAATCAACAGCCGGATATTGTACGACATCAAGCGAAATCCCGCGATTGGGAGTCCATTCCGGGCAGGCGGAGCGAGAGGTCTTCCAGGCATGCGACCAGGACGTGGATGTTCTCGTGCTGGCGTTGCAGGGGGCCGTGGGCCACGAGCAGCGTGGCCCCCATGGCGGCCGTGCGATACCGCCGCCAGACCGCCGGCCGGACGATCAGGTTCACCGTGCCCGTCTCATCCTCCAGCGTGACGAACGTGATGCCCTTGGCCGTCGAGGGCCGCTGCCGGACCAGCACCAAACCGGCCACCCGGACCGGTTTGCCGTCGGGCCAGGCGTTCAGGCCGGCGGCCGGCACGACGCCCCACCGATCCAGCTCGCCGCGAAGGAACTGTAGCGGATGGGCCCGAAGCGAGAGACCCGTCGTGCGATAATCGGCCAGCATCTCCTCGGCCAGCGACATGGGCGGAAGGGGGACGGCGGAAGGCGGAGGGGGGAGGGCGGAAGGATGAAGGATGAAGGATGAAGGATGAACCGAGAGGGAGGAAGGCGGGGGACTGTCCCGATTTTCGTCCGACGAAAATGGGACTGTCCCCTTCAAGGCGGAAGGATGAAGGATGAAGGATGAAGGATGAACCGGAGCGGCCGAAGGAAACAGCGGCAGGGCTTGCTGGTCTTGCTCCAGCGCATGCCACAAGGATTGGCGGCGGTCCAGCCCCAAGGAGCCGAACGTTCCGGCATGCGCCAGCCGCACGAGCAAGGGGCGGGAAAGTTGCGTGCGCCGCGCGAAATCATCGAGCGAGCGGAACTCCTGCTCGCCGCGGGCCCGCACGATCTGCTCGACGCAGGCCCGGCCCAGGCCGTTAATCATGCGAAAGCCCAGGCGCACTGCAGCGCCTTCCGCCTTCCACCTTGAAGGGGACAGTCCCATTTTCGTCGGACGAAAATCGGGACAGTCCCCCGCCTTCCCCCTTCCGCCTTCCGCCTTGAAGGGAACAGTCCCATTTTCGTCGGACGAAAATTGGGACAGTCCCCCGCCTTCCAGCGTGCAGTCCCACTGACTGGAGTTAACGTCCGCCGGCAGCACTTGGATGCCGTGCTCCCGGGCGTTGCGGACCAACTGGGCCGGGGCATAGAACCCCAGCGGCTGGCTGTTCAATAAGGCCGCGGTGAAGGCCGCCGGGTAGTGACACTTCAGCCAGGCCGAGACGTACACCAGCAGGGCGAAACTGGCGGCGTGCGACTCGGGAAAGCCATATTCGCCGAAACCGCGAATCTGCTGGAAAACCGCCTCGGCATACTGGGGGCTGAAGCCGCGGGCGGACATGCCGTCCAGCAGCTTCTGGCGAAACCGATCGATCAGGCCCGGGCGGCGCCAGGCGCCCATGGCCCGGCGGAGCTGATCGGCCTCGCCGGGCGTAAAGCCCGCCGCCTCGACCGCCAGCCGCATCGCCTGCTCCTGGAACAGCGGCACGCCGAGGGTCTTCTCCAGTACCCGGCGAACCACCGCGTTGGGATACTCGACCGGCTCCTCGCCGTTGCGGCGGCGGAGATAGGGATGGACCATGTTGCCCTGGATCGGGCCGGGCCGCACAATGGCCACCTCGATCACCAGGTCGTGGAAGCACTGCGGGCGGAGCCGGGTGAGCATGCTCATCTGGGCCCGGCTCTCGATCTGGAACACGCCCATCGTGTCGGCCCGGCAGATCATGGCATACACGCCGGCGTCGCCCTCGGGAACGTCGGCCAGCGTGAGCCGCCGCCCGGCATGCCGCTCGACCAGGGCGAAACACTTGCCCAGCGCCGTGAGCATGCCCAGCGCCAGGCAGTCCACCTTGAGGATGCCCAGCTCGTCCAGGTCGTCTTTGTTCCATTGGATGACGGTCCGCTCGGGCATGGCCGCGTTTTCGATGGGCACCAGCTCGCACAGCGGCCCGCGGGTAATGACCATGCCGCCGGTGTGCTGCGAGAGGTGCCGGGGGAAACCGGCCAGTTGCCCCACCAGTTCGATCAACTGCCGGCCCGGGCCGCAATCGGGATCGAGCCCCGCCTCGCGGCAGCGGGCGGGCAGATCGGGCTCGTCGAAGGGGACAGTCCCATTTTCGCCGTCCCCCCCGCCTTTCCGCAGGTCTGGCCCATCACCGCCGCAAAAATTGGGACAGTCCCCGTGAACGAAATGCTCGAGCCGCCGGGCCAGCCGGTCGATCTGCGGCGGCGGCAGCCCCAGGGCCCGCCCCACGTCGCGGACCGCCGAGCGGGGGCGATAGGTGATTACCTCGGCCGTCATGCCGGCCCGCTCGCGGCCGTACTTGGCGTACAAATATTGCAGCACTTCCTCCCGCCGCTCGTGCTCGAAATCGACGTCGATGTCCGGGGCTTCGTTCCGCTCCCGGCTGACGAAACGCTCGAAGAGCACGTCCATCCGCTGCGGATCGACGGCGGTAATGCCCAGGCAGAAGCAGACGGCCGAGTTGGCCGCCGAGCCGCGGCCCTGGCAGAGGATGCCCCGCCGCCGGGCAAAGCACACCAGGTCCCACACGGTCAGAAAATAGGCCTCGTAATGCAGCTCCTCGATCAGCCGCAGCTCGTGCTCCAGGAGCCGCTCAATCCTCTCGGGAACGCCGGCGGGATAGCGCCGGCGGGCGCCCAAAAGGGTCTGCTCCGCCAGGTATTCGGCCGGCGTGCGGCCCGGCGGGGCCAATTCCTCGGGATACTCGTAACGCAATTCATCCAGCGAAAACGCCGTGCGACCGGCAATCTCAAGCGCATGGCAGATGGCCTGCGGCGCGGGGGCGAAGCGTACGGCCATCTCCGCGGGCGATTTCAAGCAGCGCTGGGCATTGCGGAACAGCCGCCCCGGGGACGCCGCCACAGTCGAGCCGCAACGCAGCGCCGTCAGCACGTCGCCCAGCGCCTGCCGCTGGGGTACGTGATAATGCACGTCGCCGGCGGCCGCCAGCGGCAGGGCGTAACGCCGCGACAGGCGGACCAGGCACTCCAGCCGCCGCCGGTCGTCGCCGCCGTAGTGCAGCTCGGCCAGTAGATAGCCGCGATCGCCGAACAGATCACGGTAAGCGGGCAGGGCCCGCGCCGGTCCCCTCTCCCTCGTGCCGCTGCGGCACGATTGGGAGATGGTTCTCGCCGGTCCCCTCTCCCTCCGGGAGAGGGCTAGGGTGAGGGGAAATGGGTGAGGATCTTGGGCGCCTCTGGAAACCACGCCCTTCGCTGCGCTCAGGGACGTGCCACCCTCCGTATTTTGCAATTTGTAATTTGCAATTTGCAATTTACAATTGGTTACAATGCCGGCCAGCAGCCCCTGGGCATGTTCGGCAACGTCGCGGAACAGGAGCCGGCACTGGCCTTTTTCCGCCCGGCGGCGGCCACGGGTGATCAGCCGCGCCAGCCGGCCGTAGGCGGCCCGATCGGTCGCCCACAGGACCACCGGCGGGGCGTCGGCGGGGGTGATTTCCGCGCCGATCACCAACTTCAATCCCGCCTCTTTGGCCGCCACGTGGGCCCGGACAACCCCGGCCAGGCTGTTGCGGTCGGTCACGGCCAGGGCCGTATAGCCGAGTTCCGCCGCGCGGCGGACCAACTCCTCCGGGTGCGAGGCGCCTTCCAGAAAAGAGAAGTTCGACTTGGCGTGAAGCTCGGCGTAGGACATCTGTTTTTTCAGGCCCTAACCCGGATTATTCACCAATCGTTCGTAGTGACCGCATTCATGCGGTTCTTGACCTGTTCACACTCTCCAGACCCGATAAATCGGGTCACTACGAGCCTCGGTGAATAATCGCGGCTAATCAAAAATCCCGTGCAAAAACCAGCGGTCGTCGCCCAAACGCCGAAAGGCCCAGAAGCGTCGGCCGGCGGCCGTCTCGAGGCGGTAATAATCGCGTGCGGCCGCGGGTCCCCGCCACCAGCCCGTTTCAATCCGCTCCGGCCCCCACGTTCGCACAACCTGGTGCTGGCTGCCGGCAAGGCACAAGGCCGCGGCAATGCCGGCCGGCAACAGTAGCGGCCGCCGCAACAACCGCAAAGGGCGCGGCGCATCTTCCGCCGGCACGGCCGAGCTCGATCCGCGACGGCGGGCAACCCCCGCCACCATCGGCACATACCGGCAGGCCAGCTCCGGCTGGGCGTCGGGAACCAGCCGCACCCCCAGCACCATCTGGCGGCCCAGCCGGTTGCTGAGCCGATCGATCAGTCCCGCCAGATGCCGCGGGTTGCGGCGGGGCGACCCACGGGCGAACAACTCCTGCTGCCGCAGTTCCAGCGGGGCGCTGAGCGTGACGGCCAGGTGTACTGACCGCACCGCACCGGGCAGCCGCGCGGCGTCGAAGCGGAGCCGGAGCAGATCGACGATGTACCGCGGCCGGGCCGTCGGCTGAAACAGGCCCACCGACAACTGCAAGGGACCGCCGGCGGTGCATTCCAAGCGGCATTCCAACTGCGTCGCCCCGCGGCCGCTGCGGCTCAAACCGGCCGCGATCTTCCGGGCCAGGCGCTCGAAGGCCGCTTCGATCGTTTCCCGCCGGGCGGTGGGTGATTCGGGGGTCCACCGGGCGGCCAGTTGCGGCGGCGGGGCGTAGGCTGGAAACGGCTCGCCCAGCCGGCCGGTCGCCCGGTCCCAGGCGGCCAGCAGTTCCGGCCCGAACCGCGCGGAAAACTCCCGGCGGGGGATCGCTTCCAACTGCTCGACCCGCCGCACGCCCAGTTGGTTTAGCACCGCCATAACCGCCGCCGAGAGTCGCAGGGCCTCGACCGGCAGCGGCCGAAGCCAAGCGAGCGTTTCGCCGGGAGGAACCAGGAACAAGGCGGAAGGCGGAAGGCGGAGGGCGGAAGGCGGAAATCCGATCCTCTGGCCTCTCTCTGTGTTGCCTCCCGAAGTCCGAATGTCTCCTTCCGCCTTCCCCCTTCCGCCTTCCGCCTTCCCCCTTTCTCCTTCCGCCTTCCCCCTTCCGCCTTCCGCCTTCCCAAAATGCGTCACCGCCCAGGCGGCGCCGAGCGTGTCGGCCACGGCCGCCCGAACGGCCAATCCGCCGGCGGCCGTCCGCCGGACAGTCGTGCGGCGGACGATCCGCTCGGCCAGTGCCGCTTCGCCGCCAAACAGCGCGGCGACGCCCGTCAGGTCCACGAACAGGCTGGTGGGGGCCGGCGCCGCTTCCAGGCCGACCAGCGGGCTATAGCGCAGGCAGCGGCGGGCCACGGCCTCCAGTGCCCGGCGGCCCGCATGGGGATCTTGCCAATCCGCAAGCGTCGGTGCCAAGCCGCCAGCGGCTTCAAGCCCCGGCAACCATAGACACAAAATGCGTTTCATATTCTTTTCCTGACCGTTCACGCGCCTTCGCCAAAGTAGCAGGCACACTCCGTGTGCCTGCTACTTTCCATACATCTTTTCTTATGGGCCGATTTTCACTTCGATGTGGCGCCCGCCGCCGCTGCCGCGGCAGCGGAGCACGAAAATCCTCAACCGCCGCTTCCTGCCGGAGGGCGACGCGCCGGGCAGGGACTCGACGAGCAATCGGACGTCGGCCCAGGAGGGCTCATGCCGCAGGGTTTCGGGCCGGAGCAGCAGTCCCAGGCCGCCCCCTTCCTCGACCGCCAATTGCAGCCGGCGGAAGGTCCGGCCGTCGAGTTTTCCGCCCCCTGCGTCCGGCCAAGCCACCGTGGCCGCGACAGCGGGACAACGCAGGGCCTGGTCCAGGGCCCAATGGTGGTCGGCCGTGTTGTGGGCATGAACCACGATCAAGCGGGCCGGGTCGATGCCGAAACGCACGGCCGCCGGCGGATAGAACTCGCCCGCCCGATCCAGCACCATCAATCTCCCGTCGTGGCGGCAGGCCTGGGCGGCGGTCTTTAAGGCCAACGTCGCCGCCCCCGTGCCCGCCCCAGCGGCCAGCCACTCGACCAGTGTCCCGCCGCGAAAGCCTTGTTCCGGCAGCAATTGGTCCAGGGCCGCACAACCGCTGGAGATCGAGGGGGCCCCGCCCCGCCGCGGGCTGCCCGCGAACCGTGCCATTTCCGCGCGCAAGGCCTCGACCCGGGTGTGGCAGCAACCATTGCCAGACATGCATCCTGGCCCTCCGCCTATAGTGTACCCATGTATCGTACAGCCGTCAACCGGGATATCGGCAGCGGCGCGGCAAAGACTTGGGAAAAATCCGTTCATGGTAGCACGCCACACTCCGTGTGCCGTCCGCTGAAGCGGAAAAATGTAGCAGGCACACTCCGTGTGCCGTTTGCCGAAAAAGGCATGGCGGACGGCACACGGAGTGTGCCTGCTACTTTGGATGGGCGGCGAAGCCGCCAGCGGCGTCAGCGCCTTCGACCCGTGGGTGGGATGGGAACATCCAGCTCGGGCATCAATTGCCGGGGCTGCTGCTCCCCGGCATTGGCCGCCTCCTGCCAGAGCTGCCGGGCTTCCCGGCGGTCTCCCTGCCGGTCCATCGCCAGGAACGTGCCCACGATGATCTTCGAGCCGGGCGTACGGGCGAAGGCCTGTTTGCAAATCGCCGAAATGAGCGGCATGGGCATCGCTTCCACGCGGTAACTCTGATTCCGCCCGTAGACGTGCACCGTTAATTCGTCGCGGCTGGCCTCCACCACTACCACCCGGGTGTCCTTCAGTTCCAGTTCTTCCACGGGCTGCAGCTTGGCCACGGCCGCATGAACCCCTTTCCAAAACTCAGCCAGGTTTTCATGGATGATCTGGAGCCGCTCCAGTTGCGTCTGGTCGGCCTGATCCTGGGCGTTGGCCGCGGCCGTTTCGAGCTGGCGTCTGGCGGCGGCCAGATTGCGGTCGGCCATGGCGATTCTGGCAGCCAGCGCGGCCCGGGCAAACGCCGCCCGCTTAAGGGCGTCTTCCGCTTGTGGTTTTTCGGGACTGAAGTTGATCTGGGCCGAGGCCGGAGGTTCGCCCTGCCGGGCAGTCGGCGCCTGGTGTGTCAGCGGGCCCGCGGAGCTTTCGCCGGGTGGCACTGGCGTCTGGCCGGGGCTGGGCGCCGCGCCGGCCGGCCGGGCCTCGTTGGCCGGCGAGCGCGGCGGCCCGACTGCCCTCACCCCCTGCCCCTCTCCCGTAAGCGGGAGAAGGAAGCCGGGAGCCTTGGCCCCCGGGCCCTGGTGCGCCGGCGGGCCGGGGGAGCCGCTCGGCTTGGGTGGCTGCGGTTCGACGGGCCGGGCTAATTCCTCGTGGGCCGACCGCGGCGGCCCAGGTGCGACCAAACTGGCCGCCACCAGGGCCCCCAGTGTCACGCCGAGAAAGACCAGGCCGGCCGTAGTCAGCCAGCTCTTCCAGGGCGGAGCGTATTCTTTGCCGTCATTACACATGGTCTTGACGGGAGATTGTACATCATCTGGGCGGGGAAATGGAGTGCTGTAACCGTTCGCCGCATCGAAGGTAGCACGCCACACTCCGTGTGCCGTCCGCCATACCTTTTCCCGCTTCAGCGGACGGCACACGGAGTGTGCCTGCTACTTTGACGCAGACGCGTGAACGATTACGGGAGTGGCCGCACGCCGATCGTTCGGCGCTGGGGGGGGGTGGGGTTACTGCCGCTAGGACTTGGTGCTGGTGGCGTGCTGGAGCAACTTGTTCAGCTTCTCCCACAGCATCTTGGGAGAGAACGGCTTGATCAGATAATCCGAGACCCCGGCGTTGATCGCATTGATGACATGCTGCCTGTCCGCTTCGGCCGTCACCATGATCAGGGGCAAATCAGGATCGCGGGCACGGGCCGCCTTGACGAGGTCCAGGCCGTTCCTGCCGGGCATCTGCCAATCGATGATGGCGGCGTCGAAGGACTCGCTTCTCAGCCGGGTCCAGGCTCGCGTCCCGTCCCCAACTTCCACCACTTCCACGCCGGAGATGGCCCGCAACGGGACCGCCACCATGGCTCGGCTTAGAGGATCATCGTCCGCGATGAGAACTCTCATTATTCCGCCGAACAGAAAAGAACAGGAGGAATCCTTTCCGATGGATGAGTCATCTTAAGCTTAGCTCATTTTTTGCGAAAGAAGAAAGGAATAAATGGGGTCGGGTCTCATTTCCCCTCATTTCTCCCGGCGGAAAATCGCGGAAAATGAGACCCGACCCCATTTCGCCATGCGAAAGAAGAAAGGAAACCGGCAAAAAAACCCTTCGCAGGCCGGTTGAGCCTGCGAAGGGCTTCGAGCGGGATTCCCTTGGTATGCACCAAACCTGACGCGAAGGGGTGCGGGACTCCGATCTGTTGCGGGGATTATCGTCCGGCGGCGGGACGGCACCTACTACGCCCCGCTCGGCTCCCATAGTTACGCCCGGAGAACTTTAATGTGTTTGCCATGAACCTGGCTTGTTTTCTCGGGCGTGAGAACTACAGACGGCTCGACATCCCCTCGCCAACCTCCAAATGCGCTGTGTGGCGGGTCGTCAGTGTGTTATATCGGCGGTTTCCTTCTCGGGATTATTCTGTTTCGGAGGAAGATCACGCACCCGGGGGCGTTCCTTTCGTTACGGCCTGCGCATTCCGTACAACCCGGCGACCGTTCACGGCATGGAAGGCAGCACGCCACACTCCGTGTGCCGCTGGCCGCGCCTTGTTCCACTTCAGCGGACGGCACACGACGTGTGCCGGCTACAATAGTACTCCTGACGTTATTCTTCGGCCGAGACTTACTGGCGCGCCGACCACGCTTACGGCCGTTCGGGGCTGCCCGCCTCGGGGTCTGACAATCCCAGCCGGGCGAGCCAGCGGCCCCGGGCTGGGCGACCGGTCGAGCACAGGGCCTCGGCCGGCCCCTCGCGCGTCCGGGCACGCATCTCCAACATGCGCAGCTTTTCGTCGATCTCGGCGTGTTTGCGGGCGATCTTTGCCCGCTCCAGCGAGATCTCGATCTCGGCCTGGGCCAGTTTTTCGCGCCACTCCCGCTGGAGTTGGACGAGGTGCTCGCGCTCCTGGCGAATGACGGCGTCCTGATCGAGCAATTGTTGCCCCGCCGCCGCGCCCGCCACGATCGACCCGACGTTGTCGCTCTGGCTCTGCAGCAGGCGCCGCAAGTGCTCGATCTCCTGATTCTTCTCGGCCACCAACTCGTCCGTGCGGCCGACAAGGTCGTCCAGTTTCAGCCGCTCGTCGTCGGTTGGGGAGTCGTTCTGCCCGGGGTCGGACTCCAAGGTGGCGAGGATGCGGCGTTTTTCGCTCTCCCAGTCTTTGCCGGCGTCGGCGGCGGGACAGGCCGCAGCGTGCAGGCCGCTCGGGAGCCGAAGCAACTGCTCCTGCAATTCCACTTCGCGGTCCCGCCGCGCGCCGGCCGGCCCCTGCAACGTTTGGCCACGAAGCGATTCCAGCTCCGCTTGCAAGCCTTCAATCTGCCGGCCCAACTCCGTCTCGATCCGCTGCCAACGCTCACGCTGCGCCTCGAGGAACTCCCGCACCCGGTCGTGCTGACGCCGCAGCGATCGCCGGAACTGCTCGACGCAGGGGTCGGGCGGCGGGGCCGGTTGCTGGGCGACGGGCGCGTCGGCGGGCTGCTCCCGCTCCGCCGCGCCGGCAGGTGGAACCGTGGCGACCACCGCGGAATCCTCCCCCGCCGGCGGGGGAGACACCGCCGCGACCGGCGCCGACGCGCCGCCCGCCGCGAGATTCGCCGAAGAGAAAAAGGGGACCGTTTCCATGGCTGCCGATCGTCGCGCTCCAGTGCCGCACCGCGCCCGGCCGCCCGCGCCGACGCCGGCCCCAACCGGCAATCGCTCTCCACGCTGCCGTGGGGAACGGGCCGAGATGCGCCCCTCTAGGTAACATAGGCCACAGTCGGCCGAGGATCAACCCTGCCGCCGCGGTTCTCGGGGCTTAGGACGCGAACCCAAGGCTGTGCCCGGTCCCCTCTCCCTCCGGGAGAGGGTTAGGGTGAGGGAAAATGGGTGATGACCGCACTCCTCCCGCGTTGTGGCCGGTCTCCGACCGAGCCACACCGCCGATTTGAAGGTCTCCCGAGCCCCGGAGACCTTCGGCCCCCGCCGCGGCGGGGTCGGGAGACCCGCGCCGAACTTGTTTTCGTGACCAAGGCCGTTCCCCTCACCCCGGCCCTCTCCCGGAGGGAGAGGGGGACCGCTGCGGGCCGCCGCCGGCTTCTTCCATCTCGGGATAGCCCGACATTACACGGCGATAGAGGCCCCAGGGCAACCAGCCGGCGAGCCTGGCCAGGAACCAGGTTCGCCACGGGAACCAGCATTCGGCCTGGCCGCGCTGGATGGCCCGGCAGATCCGCGCGGCCGCGTCGTCGGCCGAGACCAGGTCCTTGTGCGCTGCCCGCTCCTGGTCGGTGAGCATGGGCGTATCGACGAAGCCGGGGCCGATGAGGGTGACTCGCACGCCCAGCGGGTGCAGCTCGACCCGCAGCGAATCGAGCAGGGCGAGCTGTGCCGCCTTGCTCGCCCGATAGACGCCCGCCGCCGGCAAGGCCACCAGCGCGGCGAGGCTGGCCACGGCCGCCAGGTGCCCGTGACCGCGGCGGATCATGCCCGGCAACACCGCACCGATCGCGTTGATGGTGCCCTGAACGTTGGTGGCCATGACCCGCTCGGCACTGGCCGCATCGAACTGCTCGACACGGCTCTTGCGGTAGATGCCGGCGCTGGCGATGAGCACCTCGCAGGGGCCCAGCTCGGCCTCGAGCGCCCGAATGGCATCCGCCAGGCCCAGCCGGTCGGTCACGTCGGCGGGTGCGAAGGCGGCCACGCCGCCCCGGGCCCGCAGCGAGCGGGTCAATTCCGCCAGCAGCTCGGCCCGCCGGGCCAACAGTCCGACCCGTGCACCCGCGCCGGCCAGGCGCTTGGCCAGGGCCCAACCTATGCCGCTGGAGGCCCCCGTAATCAGCACGCTTTTCGCTTGCCAGAACGTACTCGGTTTCATCTACGTCGTTTCTTCGCCGGGGTGGATCATCTTCCAGGGGTTCAACGCCTTTTCGAGCAGATCTTCGGGCAAGACTTTCTTTTCCCGGGCGAGCTGCCGGACGGTCTTGTGCCCGGCCAGGGCCTCTTTGGCCAGCTCGGCCGCCCGATCGTAGCCGATGTAAGGGCTCAGGCCGGTGGCCATGGCCGGGCTGCGCTCGACTTCCGCCTGGCAGGTTTCGGCGTCGGCCTGCATGCCGGCCAGGCAGCGGGTGGCGAAGGCCAGTACCGCGCCGGCCATGATTCGCACACTCTCCAGCGCCGCGTCGGCCATCAGCGGCATCATGACGTTCAACTGGAACTGGCTGCCCGCCGCCCCGCAAAAGACGATCGTGGCGTCGTTGCCCAGCACCCGCGCCGCCGCCTGCATCAGGCTCTCGGACATCACCGGGTTGACCTTCCCCGGCATGATCGAGCTGCCGGGCTGGAGGTTGGGGAGGATGATCTCATGAAAACCGGTCTGCGGGCCGGAACTCAGCCAGCGGATGTTGTTGGCCACGGTGAACAGCGTCACGGCGATGGTCCGAAGCTGGCCGTGGCACTCGACCAGCCCGTCACGCTGGGCGCCGGCCTCGAAGTGGTTCAGCGCCTCGACCAGCGGGGTGCCCGTCTCCTGCGCCAAGATCTGGCAGACCCGGCGGGCGAACTGCGGATGGGTGTTGATCCCGCTGCCCACCGCCGTGCCGCCGATGGGCAGCTCGAGCAGCGCCTCAAGCGCCAAGCCGGCCCGGCCCACGGAGCGGTCCAACTGCCGGGCCATGCCCCCGATCTCCTGGCCCAAGGCCAGCGGCGTAGCGTCGATCAGATGCGTGCGGCCGATCTTGAGAATCTCCTGCCAGGCCGCCGCCTTTTCGGCCAGCCGCCGGCCGCATTCGTCCAGCGCCGGGATCAACTGCCCCCGGATGGCCAGGGCCATCGCCAGGTGAATGGCCGTGGGGAAGACGTCGTTGGTGCTTTGCCCCATGTTCACGTGGTCGTTGGGATGAATCCGCTTCTGCGGCTGGAAACGATCGCCCCCGCAAAGCTCGATGGCGCGGTTGGCAATCACCTCGTTGGCGTTCATGTTGGTCGACGTGCCCGAGCCGGTCTGATACACGTCGACCGGGAACTGGTCGTCCAGCTTGCCTTCGGCCACTTCGCGGGCGGCCGCGACGAGGGCCTCGGCCTCGGCCTCGGTCAGCGGATTGCTGAGCGGGCCGGTGAGTTTGCCCAACTCGCGATTGGCCCGCGCCGCAGCCCACTTGACCAGCCCCAAGGCGCGGATCAGCTCCTTGGGCACCGTCCGGCCCGAGACGGGGAAGTTCTCCACGGCCCGCTGGGTCTGGGCCCCGTAATAAGCTTGGGCCGGCAGCCGCACCTCGCCCAACGAGTCGTATTCAACGCGAGATTCGGTCATGGCTTTCAGTCGCCGCACGGTTTGAAATGCTGCAAACCGTAACAATAGGGAAAGGTTCGTCTCATTCCTGGCCGCTCGCAGTATAATACCTACGCATCCCGGTAGAAATCAGCTTGCAGCGGCGCAGGCACACCCCGGATTCTACGAGTTTCGCGACCCCTTGCAAAGCCGCCGGATCAAGAGCCGCCGGAGCGGGCGAGCGGAAAAATTGTAGGGTGGGTCGAGCCAGAGCGAGCCCCACCAGAACCACGACGGAGGACGGGCGACGGACGGAAGCACTCCAATCCGTCGTCCGTCGTCCGTCGTCCGTCGTCCGCGTCGCCCGTCGTCCGCGTCGCCCGTCGTGATTACTACTTGCCCAGGCGGCGGGGAATGGTGAACGAGTACAGGCAGACGACGATCCCGCTGGAGAGAAAGCTCCATGGCATCCAGGGGGATGGGGCGAATGTCAACGGTGGGCCCTCGGCGGCGGCCGATTGAAAGAGCCCCGCCGCCGGCCGCGGGGCCTCGTGCGCCCGCAAATAGACCTGGTCGACCGCCAGGCACTCCATTCCGAAAATCACGAGGTATAGCCCGATCGCCAGAAAGAATGCCCGCCACATCGTAAGCCCCCCTTAACTGCATCACGGTCTCGTAGCAGCCCGTGCTCAGTATTTGGATCGGCTCGGCAGTTCGGTCGGCTGGAGGCCGGCTTGGCTCTCGCCCCTGGAATGCCCCCAAATTTTGGGGTAACAGTTTATGTTGCGGAGGCTCGGAAAACTGTAGGGTGGGTCTCGAAGGGCCGGATGAAACGGGGAAACCGGGGCTTTCTTGGCGCCCCGGCGGCTTTTGCGGGATTAGGAGGATTGACCGGTTGCAAAAACAGCGGTTTCTGGGTAGTTGATAGTGAATTTTCCGCGCGGGCCGGACCGATCAACACAACGGAGGGCACCAGCCCTCCGCGGCGCGGTTGTTGGGGACCGCCCAAACACGTATAATCACCTGGAGAGCGAATCCCTTTTCTTGCTGCCAACAGTCAGGAAGGGGACCAACTTTCACCATTGCTACGGTTAACCGAGTGGAGAGCGAATCCCTTTTTTGCTGCCGGCGGTCAGGAATGACACCGACCTTTCCCCCTTGCTGCGGTTCGCATCATTTTACAGTGTTGAGAGCATGGCCGACCTGGGGAGCGCGAACGCCTTGTCGGAAAACGCCAAGATCCTGATGGTCTGCGACTCCCGCGCGGGCGGCGAGCAAGTGCTGGCCGGTCCGCTTGCTGCGCAGGACGTGACGGTCGTGCAAGACCCGCTGGGGGCCCTGACGCTCCTCACCCGGGAGCACTTCGACGGCGTGTACGTGGCCGCCAAGTACTTCCAGCAGGCCTTCGAGCTCGACAAACTGCTGCGGAACGAGCAGATTCTCGAGGGCATGCCGGACGGCGTGGCTATGCTGGAAAGCGACAATACGATCATTTGGGGCAACGGGCGGATTCGCCAATGGAGCGGCCGCGACTCGGTGGCGGGGCTCAATTTCTACGCCGCCTTGGGCAGTCCGGAGATCCTGGGCCCCGACTTCTGCCCCTTCCACACGGCCCTGGCCACGGGCCGCGGCACCAGCTCCACGCTGCGGAGCGGCGAGAATCGCTACTTCAAGGTGCATGCCGCCCCCGTTCTGGAACGCGACAGCCCGCCGCGGCACCTCATCATCACGGTCCGCGACGTCACCAACGAAATCCAGCAGCAGCAGAAACTGGCCGCCATCCATCAGGCCGGGGCCGAGCTGGCCGACCTCACGCCCGACGAAGTCTTCCACATGCCGGTCCGCGAGCGGATCGAGCTGTTGAAGTCGAACATCATCCACTTTACCAAGGACCTGTTGCGCTTCGGGGTGGTCGAGATCCGCATGTTGGATCGGCAGAGCAATCGCTTGGCGCCGCTGCTGTCGGTGGGCATGGACCCGGTGGCGGCGGCTCGCGAGCTGCTGGCCTTGCCGCAGGGCAACGGCGTGACGGGGTTCGTCGCCGCCACCGGCAAGAGCTATCTGTGCGAAGACACGACGGAAGACCCGCTGTATCTGGAGGGCGTTCGCGGCGCCAAGAGCTCGCTGACGGTGCCCCTCCTGCTGCACGACGAGGTGATCGGCACCTTCAACGTCGAGAGCATGGAGCCGCGGGCCTTCACCGATAGCGACTTGCAGTTCCTGGAGATCTTCGGCCGCGACGTGGCCGCCGCCTTGAACACGCTCGAGCTGCTGGTGGCCGAGAAGGCCAGCACGGCGGTCGAGAGCGTCGAGGCCATCCACAGCGCCGTGGCCCGCCCCGTCGACGAGATCCTCAACGAGGCGGTCAACGTCATGGAGCGCTACATCGGCCACGAGCCGGAAGTGGTCGAGCGCTTGCAGCGCATTCTGCGCAACGCGCGGGACATCAAGCAGGTGATCCAGAAGGTGGGCCAGTCGATGACCCCCGCCCAGGCCCACCCCGTGCCCACACAGATCGAGGAGCGGCCCATCCTCCGCGGGCGGCGGGTGCTGGTGGTCGACGCCGACGAGGCCGTCCGCAGCGCGGCCCATGCCCTGTTGGACCGTTACGGCTGCATCGTCGAGACCGCCCACGACGGGGCCGAGGCGGCCTGCATGGTCCGCGGCCTGCGCGAAGCGCCCTACGAGGTGGTACTGGCCGATATCCGCCTGCCCGACATGAACGGCTACGAGCTGATGCTCAAGCTGCAGGAGCTGCTGGACCCCGTGCCGCTGGTGCTCATGACCGGCTTCGGCTACGACCCGGGGCATTCGATCGTCAATGCCCGCAAGGCCGGCCTGCCCCCCTGGGCCGTGTTGTACAAGCCCTTCCGCCCCGATCAGCTCCTCGGCGCCGTCGAGCGGATCATCACCGAGCCGGGCCCGGTGCCCCAGGCATAGAGAGTTCGTGAATCCGTCTGCAAAGGCTCGCATTGGCCACAAACTGTGGCGTGCCGCTTGCGGCTTTGCAACTACAGCGCGCGGTCGAATTCATTGACCATAATTGATTCACAAGCCCTAGAGGGCTACCAGTGGGGCCGAATCCCTGCCAGGCTCAGCTTGACCACGGAGGGCGGGGGACTGTCCCGATTTTCGTCCGACGAAAATGGGACTGTCCCCTTCCAGGCAGTGAGGCAGGTCGACTGGAGATCCCCGATCTGGCATGCCACCTGCGGCAGTTGCTCGACGAGGTGCCGCCCGGGCGGGTGACCACGCCCGGCGGCTTGGCCGCGGCCTTGGGCAATCCGGTGGCCGCCCGCTGGATCGGCCACTTCCTGCTGCACCACGCGCACGACGCGGCCTGCCCCTGCCATCGCGTGGTCCGCTGCGGGGGCGCCGTGGGCCCGGCCCTGGCCGGCGAGTTAGGGGCCAAGATCGAGCGGCTGCGGGCCGAAGGCGTGACTGTCCGCGATGCAACGGTCGATCTGGCCGTTTACGGCTTCGCGGAGTTCGTCTGCGATCGGCCGCTGGCGAGGCTCGCGCGGCTGCAACAGTCGCTCTCCGCGCGGGTCCGCACGGGCCCGCGAAAACGAGTTCCCCGGCTGATCGGCGGCGTCGACGTTTCCTACCCCAGCCCGGCCGAAGGCGTGGCCGCCTACGCCCTGGTCGATGCGGCGACCGGCGAGCTGATCTGGTCCGCCACCGTGCGGCGCCCGGTGCGCTTCCCGTACATCACCTCGTACTTGACCTTCCGCGAGCTGCCCATCCTGCTGGATTTGCTTGCCGAGGTGCGGCGCGCGGGACGGCTCGCGCCCGTGCTGCTGGTCGACGGCACCGGGATTCTCCATCCGCGTCATGCGGGCATCGCCAGCCACCTGGGCGTGGTGGCCGGGCTGCCCACCATCGGCCTGACGAAGAAACTGCTCTGCGGCGCGGTCGATCTGGCAGGGCTCCGCCCCTTGGAATCCCGGCCCGTAGTGTACCAGGGCCACCCGATCGGCGTGGCCCTGCGGCCGACCGCGGGCAGCCGCCGCCCTCTGTTCGTCTCCCCCGGCCACCGCACCGATCTGCCCTTCGCCGAGCGGGTCGTCCGGGGGCTGCTAACCGGCTTCCGCCTGCCCACCCCCATCTACTGGGCCGATCGCCTCAGCCGCCAGGCCGCTTCAAATTGCTGACGCCCGGTCCCCTCTCCCTCCGCGAGAGGGCTAGGGCTGTTGCCCTGTTTCCCCGACTGCGCCGCCACGCTTCCATCGAGAAGGCGAGCCAGGCCGGTACCTGTGAAGGATCGGGAAGGATTGCCAATTCCCCGCTCGCTCCTGTAGAGAGTTATGTATGCTGTCCCCGGAATTCCTGAAAGGTCGTGCCATGGCCTACAGAATGGCAGTTCCAGAACGAGCAGTCAACGCCTAATGACTAACGACGGCCTGGCCCCATTTCTCCCCGACGGCCTGGCCCCATTTCTCCCCGACGGCCTGGCCCCATTTCTCCCCGACGGCCTGGCCCCATTTCTCCCCGACGGCCTGGCCCCATTTCTC
>JBEKTY010000010.1:0-81097 GCA_049515555.1 Thermoguttaceae bacterium | reverse complement strand
CGATGCTGAACGAGACGCTTCGCGCCACCCTTACCTGGGTTGTCCAACAAGTCCAGGAACACGAAAAGGACCTTGACCATGTGTTCGCCAAAATACGGCTAGCCTAGTTTGCAAAAGTCCAGTTAGGACTGGACTTTTGCAAATTGGGGTGAGGACGACACAAGTGGTCCCCCTCTCCCTCCGGGAGAGGGTCGGGGTGAGGGGAGCCTGCGTTGGTCACGAAAAATGGAAAAGCAGTATCCTCACCCATTTCCCCTCACCCTAACCCTCTCCCGGAGGGAGAGGGGACCGGGCAATCCGCAATTTGCAAAAGTCCAGTTACTGGCCGAGTTCAAAGTGAATCAACCGATTTCGTTTTCTGCCACGGCGAGTTCCACCGACTGATGTCTTTCCCCCGTTCAATCCTTGAACGGAGGAAAGACCCATGCCCGCCTACCTGAAAATTGACAACATCGGCGCCTGCCCCCCGGAAGGCTTCGCCGTCCTGGGCGTCAGCCTGGCCGACACGAGCGACAACCAGGGCGTCATCGGGCAGTTCGGAAGTGGCAATAAGCATGCAGCCGCTGTCTGCCTGCCTGCGGAACAACCTGGCCCCGGTCGTGTTCTGCGGGACACTCCGGCTGGACTTCTTCACCAAGCCGCAGACGGTCGCCGACTCCAAGGCCAGCAAGGAGTTCGCCCGTGTGTGCGTCAAGTACGGCGGCACCGATCCCGGCACGGGGGCCAGCAGGTCCGCCACCGAAGACCTCGGACTTGTACTGGACTACGGGAAGCAGGATTGGAACGAGGTGGCCTTGGCGCTGCGGGAGTTCGTCAGCAACGCCATTGACCGGAGCATCCGGGAACATGGCGACTGGCGCAGCGTGAAGATCGAGATCGTGGACGAGACCCGTGTGCGGGCGAAACGAGACCACACCAGGGTATTCCTTCCCCTGACACCCGAGGTGCTGGCTTTCTACAACGCCCTTGGCAAGTGGTTTCTCCATTTCTCCGATCCCGAGTCCCTCGACAAGGCCATCTTGCCCAAAGCCAACCGCAACCTGGGGGACCGGCGGGCGGCGGTCATCTACCGTCGTGGTGTGCGGGTGCGGGAGTTCGAGTCCTTGGAGACGGAATCTCTGTTTGACTACAACTTGAATAACCTGACCATCGACGAAGCCCGCAAGGCATCGGATTGGGATGTACGGCACCACTGTGGCCAGGCCCTCGCCAGCGCCGACAGGGAGGTGCTTGCGATCCTGTTCGCCCACCTGCTGAACTCGGACCAGCCCGCCTGGGAGTTCACCTTCGACTCCTATGCCCTTCAGCCGAACTACCGGGACAGTTCCGAGGAAGGGGAGCGAAAGCGGCGCAACTGGCAGGCGGCTTTTGTGCAGGTCGCAGGGGACAGGGCTGTGCTGACCGGCGAAGGCACGGTCAAACAGCTTGAGGGCAAGGGTTACACGCCCGTCAAGGCACCCGAGGGGATTATTAACGCCGCCGCTCGGTATGGCATCCAAACACCTGCACAAGTGCTTTCCAGCGACGAGATGTCGGGCCGGATAGAACCAAGGCCCCCGGCTTCGCCCTGGTCCCGCTTCCCCGGCTTCCGGTGGTTTTGGATCGAAGGCCACGGCCGGCACGTCCTGCGCGGCCTTCGCCTTGTCGGCAAGCCATTGGCGAAGGTCGGCGGCAAGGTCGGCCCGAAGGGGAATCGTCGAGCCTTCGCGGTTCTTTTCGTCGGGATTGGACACAAGGCGGCCTGTCTCGATGCACCAGTTGCAAAAGGCCACGGCGGCAGCCCGGTACGTGTTCCGGGTTCGGGCTCCCATGCCAGCCTTCTCTTGCGTTACAAGCCATTTTTCCAGGGCTTCGCGCCCCAGGTCGGGAAGCCGCCGGAATTTGCAATCAGCGGCGAGCCGTTCCATCGCCCGCCGGACATTGGCCCGGTGAACGGGCGAAGTCCCTTCGGCTTCCAGTTTCAACAGGTAGGCGGCAAAGTGGTCGGCCAGCGGGGTTTGCTGGTGGTCGATTGTCCCGGCTTCGTCAACCGTCAGAATCCCGCCCTTCACTTTCTCGGCCCGCTTCTCCAGGTCAGTCAGCACCGAGCGGGCGGCCGAATCGTCGCGGCAGCCGGTCGCCACTTCTTGCACCACCCCCGCGCCGTCCCGGTACTTCGCGGTGTAGGTCCGGGCGGTAATCACAATCCGGTCGGTGCCATCCTTTTCGACGGTAACGGGTGCCCTCCGGCGCTTCTGCTTGGCGTCGATCCACTCGGCAAGCCGTTGTCCCTTGCGGACGATGATCTTCGCCCCGGCCGGCAGCGGCTTGGTTGCAGTCTTCCTGAAAACGGTTCCCATGATTTTGCCTTTCATTCTTGTCGGCGTCGAGCGGGTCGGTTCGCCTGTCGCTTCGCCAGTGTCGGCCGTGCCAAGTGTTCCGGCGTCGGCGCCGGTAGCACGGCGTTGGGGTCCGGCACCAGTCGAAGTCCCAGATAGGCGGCGAGCCGGTCGGCCTTGTCGAGCCGAAGGGACGTTTCGCCGCGCATGAATCGTATAAGGGCGGCTTCATCAATCCCGCTACCCTTGGCAATACGGTAACGGGTACGGTCGCTCTCCTCGATCGCAGTCTTCAGCACGTCGGTCATCGTCGGTTGTGGTTTTCTATTGCTCATCCTAGTGTGTTAGCCCACCCTATTCCGAGAATAGCGTGGCGCGAGCCTGATGTACAAGCCTTTCAGGGGGCACGGTGTGAAATGACCGATGCCACTTGGGCCCCACCACCTTCCGGCCACGACGCGACGAAACGCTACTGAGCCGCCGTTTCGGGAGGAATCTTGTGCCCCCGCTCACGGTCCTGCTGGCGAAGCCGCTGTAACACGTCCAGCACGTCTGACGGGTTGTCAGGGCAGCCCGAGCGGCCACACGGCACGTTCTGGAGTGGGGAACACTTGCTGATTCAGCGTGGAGGCGACCGGCCACCCGGCTGACGTATGCGGCATCTCACAACGGTTAACATAGCTCGCCGCAACGGATGTTAACCGTTGGGGAGACAGGGAGCACAGCGAATGACCAGGGCACACGAACGGAAACGTTCCCCGGGAAGTTTTGCACATCAGCCTAAGAAGGTCGAAAGTGCCATCTTTTCCGGGGCCTTGTTGCATTTTCGCCAATTCTTGCGACGGAATCAAGAACACGGGGAAAACCGCTGAAAACCGGCGGTTGCGGGTGTCATTGACACCCGGGCTACCACGGCCAGCGAGAGCAGGCTGCGCTCCAGTGGTGCAGCGGCCAACACATAGCCTGAAGACACGCTACTAATGACGCAAAGAGCCGGACGAGCACTCCGCCACTATGACGTGATACACGGATTGTTCACAGGCCCCACCAGATCCAGCCGTCCAGGGGAGCGTGCCTCAGTTGGGCACTCGCCAACGAACTCTGCTGCCGCCTCGTCCGGGTTTTCCAGGGCGACACGGCTAATGTCGGAAAGATGCGAGAAGAATGCCGCCAAGAGAAGCGGGTCGAAATGTGTCCCCGCATCTTGCTGCATGATTGCCAGGGCCTTCTCCTCGGTCATCGCGGGGCGGTACACGCGGTCGTGGATCAGGGCGTCGTACTCATCCGCGATGGCCACGATGCGCGCGCTTTCTGGAATGGCGTACCCTGCAAGGCCGGCAGGGTATCCTCCTCCGTCCCAATGTTCATGATGATTCAGGGCGATTTGCTCCGCCATGATCAGCATGGGCGCATCGGAGCCGGCTAGAATCTTTGCGCCGATCACCGTGTGCGTCTGTATGATCAGGAATTCTTCGGGACTCATAGGGCCTGGCTTGTGAAGAATGGCGTCCGGAATGCCAATCTTGCCGATATCGTGCATGGGCGCCGCCAAGCGGATGTCCTCCGCCTCGGTGACCGACCACCCCGCGACTCTTGCGAGCGCTTCACTGAGCAGGCCGACTCTGCGGATGTGCGTGCCCGTCTCCTCGTCACGGCACAACGAGACCCGAAGCAACCGGTGGATGGTCTCCTCCTCGCCGCGACGAATCGCGGCGGTTTCCAGCCTCTGGGCCGCGCGGAGTTGGACGTCCTTCTTCCGAAGGCTTTCCTCAGCCAGCTTTCGATCGACGATTTCTGCTCGAAGCTGCTCGTTCATTTGAGCAATCTCGTCATGAAACTGCTTGACGCGAACGGCGGCACGGAGGCGGGCCGCGAGGACCATGTTATTGAAGGGCTTCGTAACGTAGTCTTCGGCCCCCGCATCGAGCCCGGCGATAACGTCCTCGTCCAGTTCCTTGGCGGTGACCAACAGGACGGGAATCATGCGCAAGACGGCGTCTGCCTTCAAGCGCCGGCATACCTCGACGCCGTTCATTCCAGGCATCATGACATCCAAGAGGATAACGTCGGGACGCTCCGCAGACGCGACGTCCAAAGCTTCGTGGCCGCCGTAGGCCACGGACACATCGTAGCCCTGATCTTTAAGCGCGTAGGTCAGTAGCGTAACGGAATCTACTGCGTCGTCGACAACCAGAACCTTCACCATCGTCTGCCCTCTCACACTCAAACCTAGGTTGTCTCGTACTGGAGCGATTCCGTAATGGCAGATTCACGGGCCTCCAGATCAGCTTGAGGCATAACGCGCGCCCACTGTATGCGCTGACAACGCGACGCGCGCGACCAGCGGGCGCGCTTCTGAAATGTCGTAAGCACAGGATCTCCGACTTTGCACGGAAGTGATGGCCAGGCTAACGCTGCTTTTTGGGCAAACCGATAGCAACAATGCCGGTGCATACGTCGGCCGCGGCTCAATCCGCAGCACGCGGCGCCGGAGTGCAGGCATTTCAGGGGGGAGATTATGGCGGGTGCGCATTATCCGCCGATGCGCCGAGTGGATCGCGGTATTCTGCTCGTCGTCTTGCTGCTCTTGCCCAGGCCGATGTTCGCGCAATCGGAGGCCGCTCCTTCTGAACGCATGCCGCCCGAACCAGCCGCCGCGGAACAGCAAGCCGGCGGCAGCGGCGTCAAGGACATCCTTAACATGGACATCGAGCAACTGGCCAATACGCAGGTCGTCGTTCCCTCCATGGACATGCCCGTGACTTCGGTCACCCGGCAGCCGAGCACGGTCGGGCACTCGGCCGCGGCCATATTCGTCATTACCCCTGAAATGATCCGCCGCAGCGGCGCCACGAGCGTTCCGGAAGCCCTGCGGATGGTGCCCGGACTGGACGTGGCCCGAATCAACTCGACCGACTGGGCGATCACCTCGCGAGGCTTCAATGACCGGTTTGCCAACAAGCTCCTGGTGCTCATCGATGGCCGGGCCGTGTATACGCCCCTGTTCTCTGGGGTTTATTGGGAAGTCCAGAATTTGATCCTCGAGGATATTGAGCGGATCGAGGTCATCCGCGGACCCGGGGCGACCGTCTGGGGCGCCAACGCCGTTAATGGCGTGATCAACATCATCACCAAGAGTGCCCGGGACACCCAAGGCGGCCTGGCCGTGGCCGGTGGCGGCACCTCGGAACGCGCGCTCGGCTCGTTTCGTTACGGCGGGCAAGCCGGCGAGGGCGTGTACTATCGGGCGTACGGCAAGTACTTCGACTGCGGTCCGGGCGTTGCCCCCTACGGCGCCAACGATTCCTGGCAACTCGGACAGGGCGGTTTTCGCCTTGACTGGGAGGTGGACCGCTTGAAAACCGACCTGGTCACGTTTCAAGGCGATTATTACAACGGCAGCGCAGGTTTGGCCACGGAGCAGCCGGTGTTTCCCGATCCCTCCGGCAATTTCGAAGCCCTGGTCAAGAAAACGGTTCCACTCCAGGGCGGCAACCTCCTTACGCGGTGGACCCACACGGTCGACAAGGACTCGGATTACTCGCTGCAATTCTACTACGATCGCCTCGAACGCGACGACCCGGCAATGATCATCAGGCAAGACACTTTCGATCTTGACTTCCACGACCGGTTTCCCTTGAGCGACCGGCAGCACATTGTCTGGGGCGGCGGGTACCGGTCGGTGACCGAGAACGTGAACAATAGTTCCTGGCTCGCCCTGCTTCCCCCGCACCAGCAAGTGAACCTGGTGAGCGCCTTCGTCCAAGACGAGATCACGCTGGTCGAGGACCACCTGATGTTCACGCCGGGCTGCAAGCTGGAGTACAACGACCTGTCGGGCGTGGAATGCCAGCCCAGCCTGCGGCTGCTGTGGATGTTCGACAAGCAGAGCTCGGCTTGGGGGGCCATCTCGCGGGCCGTGCGAACCCCGTCGATCGCCGAGGAGACCGCGCGGATCGTGGGATTGCCGTTCTTCCAGGGCCTGCCCGTCTTCCCCCTGCTCTTGGGCAATCCGGAATTGCAATCGGAAGCGGTCATGGCTTACGAACTCGGCTACCGCCGCCAGGCAACGGAGCAGTTGTCGTGGGATGTGGCGCTGTTCTTCAACCATTACAACGACTTGCGGACGCTCACGCCGGTTCTCGATCCGAGCGTGGGGCCGTTTTTCATTCCCTTTAGCGCCAACAACGACATGGCCGGCGACACCTACGGCGTGGAGTTGTTCGGGCAATGGGAGATCACCAAGCGCTGGCGGCTGCGGGGCTATTACGCCTTCCTCATGATCCGCCTGCAACCCGGCCCGACGGCCGTGCCCGGCTCCGACTTGGCCCAGGGCGAGAGCCCGCAAAACCAGGTTTACCTGTCGTCTTCGTGGGACTTGGGCCGGAACGTCGATTTCGACCTGATCGCCCGCTACGTGGAAAGCCTTCCGGCGCTGCAGGTGCCGGGCTATATCGAAATGGACATCCGGTTTGCCTGGCGACCCAGGAAACATCTCGAGTTGGCTGTGGTCGGTCAGAACTTACTGCAGGATGAGCACTATGAGTTTACCGGCACCCAGTTCGTGGCTGACCAGCCCACGGCCGTGCCGCGCAGCGTATACGGCAAGGTGACGTGGACATGGTGACTTATGGCTGGTAGGAGAGTCTACGCAGCGATGACCTGATGCAATGGTGGCCTGCAATAATCGAGGCGATCAGTCTGCCAACCACCTCGGTTGACGTAATCATGGTAGAAAGACGCCGTGCGCACTCTGAAAGACCCGTTTGAGAAGCGAAGCGTGTGCTGCGGGGCGCGTTGCGACCGGTGGCCAGCGCCGGCGGGCGCCGTCTTTCGCCCCCTGGCGGCGCGCGTCGTCCCGTTCGCCGTGGCGCTCCTGGCGGCAGTCTCCTTCTCGGAGGCCCAGGACGAAGGGGCGGTCGTCAACCGCGAATACACGATCAAAGCCGCCTACCTCTACAATTTCAGCAGCTATGTGCAGTGGCCGGTCGAAGCGTTTCCGACAAACGACACGCCGCTGGTGATCGGCGTGCTGGGGACAGACCCCTTCGGCGAGATCCTGAACGAGATCGCCCGCACAAAAAAGGTCGGTGGACGCCCGATCGTTGCCAGGCGATTCGCTTCCATGGCCGCCTACGCGCCCTGTCACGTCTTGTTCGTCCCATCGTCCACCAGCGCGGACGAGACGGCGGCGGCGATTCGCAAGACACGCGGCTCCCCGGTCTTGCTGGTCGGGGAGAACCCCGCTTTCGCCGAGGACGGTGGAGCCGTCACTTTCTTCATCGAGGAGAACAAGGTCCGCTTCGAAATCAACGTCGATGTCGCCAGACGACAACAACTGAAGATCAGCTCGAAGCTGCTCGGTCTAGCGAAGATCGTGGGAGGACAACAACGGTAAATGATGTTTCCGTTTCTCAAAAACCTCTCGATCAAGTCGAAACTGAACGTTTTGGTGTTGGTCGTTAGCGGGGCCGCACTCCTGTTGACTTCCGTCGCTCTGATCGTCAACGACGCCGATTTGATTCGCGCTTCCAAGGTCCAGCAACTCTCCGCGTTGGCCGAGGTGCTGGGGGCCAACAGCACGGCGACACTGACCTTTGACGATCCGGCGGCGGCACGCGAGATGTTGTCTTCCCTGAGCCTCCAGCCGACGGTGCGCTTCGCCTGCCTGTACGACGCCAAGGGACGGGTGTTCGCGACGTATCGCGGAGCGGGAGGAGAGGATTTCTCGCCTCCGCCGCCCGGGTCCGACGGGTATAGGTTCGTCGCCGGGAATTACTTGGACGTCACCCACGAGATGATCCGCGACGGCGGGAGAATCGGAACGGTCTACCTGCACGCCTCGATGGATGATCTCTTGGCGCAACTCTACCGTTCCGTTACGATCGTGGCAATCGTCATGCTTGTTTCGCTGGGCATAGCATTTCTCCTGTCGTCGCGCTTGCAGCGCATCGTCTCCGCTCCGATCATTCAACTGGCACAATCGGCCCGAAAGATCTCCGCCGATCGCGACTACTCCATCCGCGTGCGGAAATGCGCAAACGACGAGCTGGGAATGCTTTATGACGACTTCAACGCCATGCTGGATCAGATCCAGCGCGGCGCGAAGGAGTTGCAACAAGCCCACGCCGAACTGGAGGCCCGCGTGGAACAACGCACGCAACAGCTCTCGCAGGCCAACCTAGAATTGACTAGGGAAGTCGCCGAACGAAAACGGGCCGAACAGGAATTGGAGAGCGTACACCAGCAGTTCGTCGACGCGGCCCGCACGGCCGGCATGGCGGAGGTTGCCACGGGCGTGCTGCACAATGTGGGCAACGTGCTCAACAGTGTCAACGTCTCGGCCATCCTGGTCACCGATTGCTTGCGGAGATCCAAGGTCGCGGAGTTCAGTCGCGCCCTGGATTTGATGAACCACGATGCCGCGGACTTGGCGCGTTTCCTGACAGAAAATGAAAAGGGAAAACAACTCCCCAGATTCCTGCGCCTTTTGGCCTCACGCATGGCCTACGACCAAAGTCAGTTGCTCAGCGAAATGCAATCCCTGACCAAGAACGTCGATCACGTGAAGACAATCATCGCCATGCAGCAATCGTACGCCCGAGCGGGCGGACTCGTGGAAACGGTGGACCTGACCGGTCTGGTCGACGACGCCCTGAAACTGAACGCGTCCTCGTTCGGGAAACACGACATCGCGCTGGTTCGCGAGTACGCGGACACGCCTCACGTTCGCGTGGACAGGCAGAAGATCCTGCAAATCCTGGTGAACCTGGTGAGGAACGCGCGGGACGCTCTGGTCGAAAGCGGCCGGACCGACCGGCGGCTGGTCGTGCGGGTCAGAATCGGCGGCGACGCCCGGGAAAGAAAGATCTTCATCGACGTCATCGACAACGGCGTGGGAATCGCCAAGGAGAACCTGACGCGAATCTTCTCCCACGGCTTCACGACCAAAAAGGAAGGCCACGGATTCGGCCTGCACAGTTCGGCAAATGCGGCAAAAGAGCTGGGGGGCTCGCTGACCGCGTACAGCGACGGCCCGGAGTGCGGTGCGGTTCTTACCCTGGAGCTGCCGTTCAACCCTGTCGAGGTGCCACATGAGCGAGCCTGATGCCATCCGGATTCTCGTAATCGACGACCAGGAATCGATCCACGAGGACTTTCGCAAAGTCGTTGCCTCGCAACCCGACGATCGGGCGATCAGCGAGGCGGCGGCGGCCTTGTTCGGCGAGCCTCTCCTCCCCAGCGAGCCCGCAGAATCGTTCCAGATCGACTCGGCCCATCAGGGCGAGGAGGGGTTGGCGATGGTCGCGCAGGCGCTCGGCGAGAACCGTCCCTACCCCCTGGCGTTCGTCGACGTCCGCATGCCGCCCGGGTGGGACGGCGTGGAGACCGTTTATCGCATCCGGCAGGCGGACCCCGAAATCCTGGTCGTGCTTTGCACCGCCTATTCGGACCACACCTGGGAAGAGATCGTCCAGCGGCTTGGCCGGACCGACCACCTGTTGATCCTGAAGAAACCGTTCGACAACATCGAGGTCCGCCAAATCATCCTGGCGTTGACCAAGCGCTGGCATCTGGCCCGCCAGGCGGCCATGACGCAAGAGCAGCTCGAAAAGATGGTCGCCAAACGCACCCGGGCCTTGGAAGAGGCCGCGGAGGAGTTGCGGGCCACGAACGAACGGCTCGCCGCCGCGCGACTCGCGGCCGAGGCGGCCAACCGGGCCAAGTCCGAGTTCCTCGCCAACATGAGCCACGAAATCCGCACGCCCATGACCTCGATCATCGGCTTTGCCGAGCTCCTGCAAACGGACATCGCCCGCTCCAAGGAACCGGGCCGAGGTGTTGAGTTCGCCGACGCGATCGTCCGCAATGCCAAACACCTGCTGCAAATCATCAACGATATCCTCGATCTCGCCAAGATCGAAAGCGGCAAATTCGAAACCCAACGAGTCAAATGTTCGCCTTGGGAAGTCGTGACCTCCACCGCGGCGATGACGCGCGCGCTGGCGGCCAACAAGGGCCTGACCATAAGCATGGAGCGAGTCGAGCCGATTCCCGAAACCATTTACACCGACCCCATCCGGCTGCAACAGATCCTCGTTAACCTGATCGGCAATGCCGTCAAGTTCACTGCTTCCGGAAGAATTGACGTGGTGGCCAGTCTTGTACAGGACGACCCCGCCCGGCCGCTGCTATCGATCCGAGTGATCGACACGGGCATTGGCATGAGCGAAGATCAACTCGGCCGATTGTTCCAACGCTTCAGCCAGGCCGACAACTCCACGACGCGGAAATACGGCGGCACGGGGCTCGGGCTGGCGATCTCCAAGCGGCTGGCCGAAATGCTGGGCGGGGACATCGCCGTCCGCAGCGAGCCGGGAAAGGGGAGTTGCTTCACCGTGACCGTTGAAACCGCGCCCTTGGAGGCTGCGCCGCAGGACGGTCGCGCGAAAGGCACCCCCGATGCTCATTCCCAAACGACGATCGTGAGGTTCGCGGCGGGGGAGCGGATTCTTCTCGCCGAAGACTCTATCGACAATCAGCGGCTCCTCTCCCACATCCTGACCCAGACCGGCTTCCACGTGACTGTTGTCGAGAACGGGCAAGTCGCCTGCGACCGGGCCATGGCAGCGGTCAGGGCGGGTACGCCTTTCGACTTGATTCTAATGGACGTGCAGATGCCGGTGATGGATGGATATGAAGCGACGCGCCGCTTGCGGAGCGCAGGATACACCCGCCCCATCGTAGCCCTGACCGCGCATGCCGCCAGCGAAGATCGCAAGAAGTGCCTCGACGCGGGTTGCGATTACTATGTTATCAAGCCCATCAACCGCGATGAGCTAATGAGAGTGGCCGCGGATTGGATCGGGGGACTCGGTGAATCCAGGCTCTCTCCCAGTCAGACTCTGGCCGGCGAACCGCATGATGCGTTGCCCGCGGCGAATTGACGACCGGCGTCGGCTCGCTAGACGACGGGTTAGTTAATCCTTCCTCATGCGACGGCCCTTCCGCTCCAGCGGCTTTTCCAGTAGCCATTGCCGCACGTGCTCAACAACCGCCCGCACACGGTCATCGCCGATTCGCTCGCGGTACACACTGGCCATATCCTCGCGGGAGTGTCCCATGATGGCGTCCACCGCCACCTGGTCGCGCGACTCGCCGCCGATAGTCTCAAAGGTGTGCCGCAGTGTGTAGAATGTATGGCCTGGGCGGGCCAGCCCGAGCCTGCTGAGTAGCTGCCCCATGGCAGCCGTCACCCGGTCCGCACGAGATATGCGCGCGAGTTCTTCCATGTCTGTGGCGTCAATGTCTGCTGGGGTTCCTCGGGTCCACACCCATCGCTGTCCGTCGGGCGTGAGAAACACCAGATCGGTATCGGCTTTGTCCCGAGATGCTGGCCGCACCGCCGGGGCCGCTTTAATCGCTTTGACGGTCTCCGGCCAGAGCGGGCAGCGTCGCGAAATCCCCGTCTTGGGTCGCGGGTAATTACACCAGCCGTCTTTCAGATCCAGGTTCTTGACGGTGAGATTTGCCACGTCAGTATTGCCGAAGCCACAGTTGATTCCCAACAGGATCATGACTTTCAACGGCACCGACGCCGCTGCCACCATCGCTCGGATTTCGTCCAGCGTACAGGTCATCGCGCTCTTCGACGTACCGCTGGAGCGCGGCGTCGGGGTCCGCCCACTTGCCAAAGTAGTGGAGCTTCCCGCGAATCTTCTTTGCCCATCTGCCTGTGGCATGGGCGAACAAGGGGAAGTCGGGACGAGGCTTTGGCAGGTTTGCTGCCCTTGGCCGTGGTTGAATACATCATGGCTGTAGGCTCCTGTGCAAAGGTGTCGTTTACGTTTCCGGTGTCGCTCATCGGGGGGTTACCTTCCGATTTTAGTGTCTCAGCAGGTGTCAACACCTCTGATAACACCAGCCACCAGAGAGGCAATACCGCACGTTTTCACGTTGACTTCTTGGGTTTCTTGGCGGGCCACCAAGGAGTTTCCCCGGGGAAGTGTGACACATCACCCCCAAACCTCGCAAAATGCCGTATTCTCCGGTGCTTGCTTGCATTTCCGACGTTCTCACTGCGGCATGCAAAAACACGGGGGAAACCGCCGAAAAACGGAAGTTGCGGGTGTCACTGACATCCGTCCAACCGTTAGCCGATTTTGCCGAGCGTTTGCAAGCCAGTGTTTCATGAAATCCAGTCGCGCACTTGGGAACCCACATGGCATCACCCTCCTCGCAGCAGGGCATGTTCGACCGAATCCGGTCACCATACAACGCTACGGCTACGAGTAATTAGCGAGCAGCTCGGCCAGTCCTTTGCCGGCGTCCTTCGAGGCATCCGCCGCCGGCGAGCTTCGAGACGACGTGGTCCACTCTGCCACAACGGCTGCCAGTGCCGCGTCGTTGACGGCATGGGCGGGCTGCCCGCTGGGCCGGGCGGGCGAGGCCGCCATGCTGAGTACGGCGGCGGTTGCCGCCACGCGGCCCGCCGATTGCCGCGCCGATTGCGGCGCCCGTTGCGGGCCGCTGACCTTGAATGTGGTCTTGCTCGTGCTGAGGCTCTTGCCCCCCGCGTCGGCCACCGTGACCTTGACCGTATAGGCGCCGGCCTTGCTGTATGTAGCGCTGCCCAGCACGTTCCAGGTGGAGAGCGTGGCAGTACGCGAGACCAACTGCACCGAGACCGTGGCCTTGCCCGTCAACGCCCCCACCCAGCTCACCGTGGCCTTGTAGTTGGTCGCCAGGGCACCCGGGTTGCCGTCGGTAAACGTTGCCAATACCTGCGAGCCCGTGCTCTGCCCCGCCGTGGCATCGTAAGTCGTCGCCACCGTAACATCGGTCAGCGGCGCGTCGGCTACGTTGAACTTGACCTTCTTGCTGGTCAGGCTGCTGCCGCCGGCGTCCTTGGCGGAGACGGAGACGCTGTACTTGCCCGCCTCCGCATAGGTGTGACCGGCCGGGAGGCTGACGCTGAAGACCCCCGCGGCCAGGCTCACGTCGGCCGAGGTGAAGGGCGTCGTCTGCCCGTCGCCCCAGTTGATCGTGCCCGAGAAGTCGCTCACCGGGGCCTCCGGGTCGCCGTCCGTGAAGCTCGCCAGCACCTGGGTCCCCGTGCTGCCGCCCTCGACGGCGTTATAGGTCTTGGCCGCCGTCGCATCGTGCAGCGGCGCGTCTGCCACCTTGAACTGGGTCTTGCCGACGCTCTGGACCACGTTGCCGGCCGTGTCCTCGACGAGCACCGTCGTGGTGTAAGTGCCCACGCCCGCGTAGGTGGCGCTGCCCAGCACCTTCCACTTCGATAGCGTCTTCGTCCGAGACACCAATTGCACCGAGACCGTGGGCGTGCCGATCAGCGCGCCGACCCACGTCACCGTAGGCGTGAAATCGCCGGGCTGAGCCTTGGCGTTGGCGTCGGTGAAGGTCGCCAGGACCTGCGTCTTCGTACTGTTGCCCTCCAGGGCGTTGTAGGTCTTTTTCGGCGTCGAATCGGCCATAAGGGCCACGGCCGCCGCACAATGGATCTTGCCGCTGCTGGTGAGAACACTGCCGCCGGCGTCGTGAACGGTAACGCTGACCGGGTAGCTGCCCTGGGCGGCATAGATGGCGTTGCCGATGACCTCCCAGGTCGAGGCCGTGCCCGATACCCATTGCACGGAAACGCTTGGCGTGAGGAGCACCGCTCCGCCCCAATTCACCGACGGCGTGAAGTCGCTGGCCGAGGCAAGGGGATTGCCATCGGTGAAGGTGGCCAACAGCATCTGCGCGCTCTTGCCCGCGGTGACGTTGTAGGTTGCCGCGGGCGTGGTGTCGGTCAGGGCCGCGTCGGCAACGACCACCGCCGTGTTGGTGGCCGTGGCGCTGTGGTTGTACGGATCGTCGATCGTGACGGTGACGTGGTAGCTCCCCGGTCCGGCGTAGACGTGGCTGCCGGAGACGCTGAAGGTTGCCGAGGCCAGCGTCACGTTCGCCGAGGTGAAGGGGGCGGCGGCGGTTCCGTCGCCCCAATTGATCGTGCCGGAGAAGTCGGCCGGTGCGGCCCCCGGCATGGCGTCGGTAAACGTGGCCAGGACCTGGCTGCCCGTCGAGTTACCCTCGACGGCGTTGTAGGTGGTCAGCGGCGTGGTGTCGATCGGCGGGGCAGGCGGCGTAACCACAATACCGTCAGTGACCACCCCACCCACGCCGCTACCGCCCAGCGATAGCATGTAATCGCCGGTCTCGTTCAGGGTCAATCCAGAGAAAGTGGCCGTGCCGCCCGCCGCCGGCACGCTGAGGACGCCGCCCAACGTCGCGCCTGTGCCTTGCAGGTCGAGCAACGAGACGGTGACGCTGCCCGCGAACGAGCCGTCCACTTGTCCAGCGGCATTCTCGGCGGACACGGTAAGGCCGAAACCGCCCCTGGCGGACGCCGTGCTAGGCGGCTGCGACGTCACCACAAGGTGGTCGGCGGTAACGTCGAAGGCCGCCGACGTTCCGCTCACGCCTGAGCTCTGGGCCTGTAGCGTGTATCCGCTGCCGGCCCGGTCGATCGTCAATCCGGAGAACTCCGCCATCCCGCCCGTGGCCGTGGCCGACAGCGTCCCACCCAAGGTGGCGCCGCTGGAGTTGCTTTGCAAGGCGAGTGTCAGGTTGCCGCTGAAACTTGGCACTAGATTGCCGAACTGGTCCTCGGCGTCCACAATCGTGCCAAAGGCCGAGCCTGGCGAGGCGCCGTCCGGACCCCAGACCGTAAGTTGCGTGGCCGCCAGCGGGCTGACGGTGAAAGGGGCCGTCGTCGCCGCATCAAGCCCCGTGCTGGTCGCCGACAAGGTGACGTTCGAGCCGGCCTGGTCGTCCGTCAGGCCGGAGAAGGTGGCCACGCCGTTTATCGCCGTCATGGTAAGGGTCCCCCCCAAGCTCGCGCCCGACGGACTGCTGACCGTCACGCTGCCCGCGAAGCTCGTCACGACGTTTCCGAAGCTGTCCTCGGCGGTGACGGTCAGGCCAAAGCTGCTGCCGGCGGAGAGGCTGCTAGGGGGCTGCGTGGTGACCACGAGCTGCGTAGCCGCGCCGGCGGACGCGACATCCACGGCCGTCGTAGTCGTCGGCGTCAGCCCCGTCGCGCTGGCCGTGAGCGTATAGCCGTTGCCCGGCTGGTTGATGCTCAGCCCCGGGAAGGCGGCCAGGCCGTCGACGACCGCCACGGCGTGCGTCCCTCCCAACGTGGCCCCGCCTGGCTTCGCGGATAGCGCCATTGTCACGTCGCCGTTGAAACCGGTCTGCACGTTGCCCTCCGCATCCTCGGCGGCCACATCGACCTGGAACGGGGCGCCGACCGAGACGTTGCCCGGCGGAGGCGCGATCACTGCCAGTTGACGGGCCGTGCCCGGCACGACGTCGAAGAAGTCCGAGTTCGCCCCCGGCAGGGCGCCGCTGGCCGCGATCAGCCAGTTGCCCGGGCCGGCTTGCGCCAGCGTCAGACCGGAGAAAGTGGCCACGCCGCCGGTGGCCGTCACCGTCGTGGTGCCACCGAGCGACTGGCCGAAGATCGGATCGGTGAGCGTCACGCTGCCAGTGAACGTGGTGTCGGGCTGTCCCGCTCCGTTCTCGGCGGTCACGACCACGGTAAGCGGCGTGCCGGCCACAACGCTGACCGGCGGCGGGGTGGTCAGCAGCAATTGATCGCCGGTCACGTTGAAGGCCGGGCCAATGCCCGCGAGCGTCGAACTGCTGGCCCGCAGCGTATCACCGCTGCCCGGCCCGCTGATCGACAGTCCGCTGAAGGTGGCCACGCCGCTAGACGCCGTGACGGTTGTGTTCCCGCCCAAGCTCGCCCCGCCTGTGTTCGAGGCCAGCGCCAGTGTCACGCTGCCGCTGAAGCTCGTATCGACGTTCCCATATTGATCTTCGGCAAAGGCTTGCAGCCCGAACGGCTCGCCGGTGAAGATGGTCGGGATCTCATCCCCGGAGGACGTGAGCGACAACATCGCCGTGTCCACGGCCGGCACCACGAGTTGCGTCGCCTTGGCGGCGGTCACGGTGAGCGAGTTGGTCGCGGCGCCGGGCAGCCCGCCGGAACTGGCGGCCAAAACCTCCCCTGCGGCGTCCGCCTGGTCCAACGTCAGGCCCGAGAATTTGGCCACGCCATTGATTGCCGTCACGGTGGTGCTCCCGCCCAAGGTCTGTGACGTGTCGGCGACGGTGACGGAACCATTGAACGAGGCGTCCACACTTCCCTGGCCGTTTACCGCCTCGACGGTCAGGCCGAAGGGCGAGCCGGCGGTGACGCTGGCCGGCGGCTGGGTGCTCACCATCAACTGATCGCTGCCCACGTTGAAGGCCGGCCCGACGCCGGCGGTGAGACCCGAGCTCGCGGCCTTGAGCGTATAGCCGCTGCCGGGCTTGCTGATCGAGAAGTTGTTGAAGGCGGCGATGCCACCGGAGGCGGTCACCGAGAGAGTGCCGCTCAAGTTCGCGCCGCCGGGATTGGCGCCCAGCCCCAAGGTGACGCTGCCTTTGAAGCTCGTGTCGACGTTTCCATAGGGATCCTCGGCGGCGACCTGGATTGCCAGCGGCCCGCCGGCCAGGACGGTCCCTTTGAGGGCCGGCACCACCAGTTGCGTCGCCGCGGCCGGGCTCACCGTGAAATAGCTGGTCGAGTTGCCGGCGAGCCCGTTCGCGCTGACAACCAGGTCTTCGCCGGCGCTGTCCGCCGTGTCCAATGTCAGGCCGGCGAAGGCGGCTACGCCACTGGATGCCGTCACGGTGGTGGTCCCGCCAAGCTGTTGCGAGGCGTCGCTGACCGTCACACTGCCGTTGAAGTTCGTGTCGGTGCTGCCGTTCGGGTTCTCGGCGGTGACGGTCAGCCCAAAGGGCGCGCCGGCGGTGACGCTGGCCGGCGGCTGGACCGTTACCGCGAGAAGATCTGTCGCGTTGAAGGGGTCGGAGATGGCCGCTAGGCTGCCGCTGGTGGCGGTGAGCATGTAGCCGTTGCCTTTGGTGCCCAGAGTCAAATCGTAGAAGCCGGCCACGCCGTCGACGGCCGCCTCGGTAAGTTTGCCGCCCAAAGTGCCGAAGCCGGGGTTGTAGCCTATGGCCAACGTCACGTTGCCATTGAAGGTGGGATCGATGTTTCCAAACTGGTCCTCCGCGTCGACCATGACGGCAAAAGGCGAGCCGGCGGCCACGGCAACTGGCGAAGGCATGCTCATTGCCAACAGCGTCGCCGGGGCGGCACTCACGGTGATCATGTTGCTGTAGGCGTCGGGCTGGCCATTGGCGCTGATATCCAGGTCCTCGCCGTTGGGGTCTGCCTGGTCCAGCGTCAGGTAGGAGAAGATGGCCACGCCGTTGACTGCCGTAACGGTCGTTGTGCCGCCCAAGGTCTGCACGGGATCGCTGATCGTAACGCTGCCGTTGAAGGCCGTGTTGGTGCTGCCGTCGGCGTTCTCGGCCGTCACCGTCAGGCCGAAGGGCGCGCCGGCGGTAACGTTGGCCGGCGGCTGGGCGGTCACCACCAACGGGTCGCCGGCGAAGGGCGCGGCGGCAGCCCCGGCCGTCGGCATGTCTTGTCCGGCCAATATGCTCTCCGAGCCCCCGCTGCCTTCCGCCCATTGGACGAGCCGGTCGATTACGCCGGGAAAATCCAACGTGCTCAATTGGGCCATGTGCACCGGACCAAAAACTTTCTCCAGTTTATAGACGGGCACGTAGTCCGTGCTCAGCAAGCCCTTGTACTGGATCGAGCCCTCGATCTTCCCGCTCAAGTCGAGGCCTACGGACGCCGCGCCGTTGATGTCCAGCGTGATCGGAACGGCGATGATGGCCGAGCCGGCAATCACGCCTTTGGCGAACGGGACATATAAGTTGCCGGCGATGGTTACGGAGCCTTGGCCGTTGAACGTGCCGACGTAGGTTGCGTCGCCGCTGTGGTTCCACTTGATCTGCACGCCGGCATCGATCCCCAGCCCGGTAGTGACGCTAAAGCTGAAGCCGGCCACCTTCAGCGGCAAGCCCCAATACGCCTCGGCGGTAATATCCAGCGCGAGGGAAAGCTGGAGGTTGACCTGCCCGCCGTCAATGTGCCAGCCCGGCGCGAAGTCGATCTCGCCCGTTGGTGCGGCTTTGACTTCGAACTTCGTGATCTGTGGCGGATAGAGCTGGATGCCGGGCGTGCACTGCATGAATTGCCCGACAATCTCCGACGCCTTCTCGATGTCGGTGCCTATGTTCCTGAGCGCTGTCACAAGGTTTCCGAGGGTGCCGCCCCCAACATTGACCACCTTGTCAACGGGGATGGTGATAGAATCGCTGCCGCTCGCCCCGAAGCCGTCGCCGCCGGCATAGTCGGCTGTGATGCTGTTGTCGCCGTACGTCAGTTGGTGGATCGAGCCGGTGGTGAACGTGGCGGTCGCCACGCCGTTGGCCGAGTATTGCAGGCTGCCCGTGCCCAGGATCGTGTCGCCGTCCATGAAGGTCACGGCGCCCGTGGGCGCCTCGGTCCCACTACGGGCTGTTACCGTGGCCGTCAATTGCACCTGGTCGCCGGCCTTCCAGTGTGTCCCGGGGGTCGGCGGCGCAGCGGCCGTGACCACCGTCGTCGTTGTGACAGGCGGGGGAGGGACGTCCAGGATGAACCCCCCGCCCGCGATGCTGTCACACTCGCCTATGATCTGGTCGCTGTCGTTGATGCCGGCGACAGTAATGTTGGTCCCTTCGGTGCTCACGTTGGCCATCGTGCCGTTGGTCCAGAGAAGAACATTCCCCGTCCCGTCGGGATTGCCGGTCCCGATCGCCACCTGGCCGTTGTCGTTAATGCCGCCAACCCCTTGTGGGTCTATGCCGTTGTATGATCCCAGGTCCGTTATCACGCCGTTGCTATAGAGAAAGCCGTGGGCAATATTCGCGCCCGAGGGCTGGTAATCCCCCGCCACCTGCCCGCTGTTGTTGATGCCCGCCGCCTTCCAGCCCCGGTCGCCAGGGTTGCCGGTCAGCGCTGTCCATGAACCGCCGGAATAAATGTACGAGTAACCCCAATCGGGGTCTTGCGTCCCATTGGCCACCACCTCACCGCTGTTGTTGAAAGCCACGGGCTCGATCAAGTCCCAGTTATTGCCCAAGTCGGTGAACACACCGTTGCTGTAAATGCAATTAAAGTCTGAGGGAGTCGTGGCCCTGTACCCCTCAGCAAGGATCTGCCCGTTATCGTTGATGTCGAAAGCGAGCTGTAACTCCACATAGTGACCTTGAGCGTCAGTACCCGACGGAATCTCGGTCGTCTTGCCATTGCTGTAAACGAAAACATAGTCGTCGTAGTTCATCACCACCTGGCCAGCCGAGTTGATGCCGACAGCTTGTCCGGGGCCCAGGTCGGTCATTTTTCCGTTGCTGTAAAGGAAGGCTCGGTCGACGCCCGTCGCAGTGTTTTCACAGTAGCCCACCACCTGTCCGCTGTTGTTGATGGCCAGGGGCTGGCTAAAGGTGTAGCCGGGCAGCACGCCCAGCGGGGTCATCGTCACGCTCAAGAGGCAGCGCGATTCCAGCGTCTCGAAAACCATGCGCCGCCTCGGAGCTTGCCTGCCGTCTCGAAGACGGGAATGCCTCTTACGCCAAGTCTGCACACGCGCCATGATGGGGCTCCTTACGATCGGCCGACAAAAAAGCTCCCGCACCGGCGGAGCAGACCCTGCTGCCGGTTCAGGCACAATCTTCCTGCTTTCCTGAAGTGCCACAGTTCCGCTCATTCTATTTCCCCCTATCGCCGCTCGCAATAATCTGGTTCCGCGAATTTGTTTCGGGCTTGAGTGTGTGAAGGGGCCTGTTTTCCCGAGGATTCTGTCGATGATGATGAAAGCGAGGCTTTTTCAGGCAAGGCCGAAGGGCGTCCACGTCAGAGCACCTGAGCGCGAATACGGTCTTGGTGCTGCCGCTGCCGTCGAACACCATGGCCCGGGGATAGTTCAGCCCGGGGAGGGTGGCGGTGGGCCCGGTGCTCCCCCGTGCGAACTCGCTCGCAATGCCATTGCCGTTGTTGGCTGGTTGGCCGCCAAGAGGGTGACGACGTGAGCCGACGGGGTAGCCCAGCCTATTCTGAGAATAGGCTGGGACGAGCCCGATGTGCAAGCCTTTCAGGGGGCACGGTCCGAACTGACTGATGCCCCTGGGGCCCCACCTTCCGGCCACGACGTGACGAAACGCTGCTGGGCCGCCGTTTCCGGCGAGGTCCGGTGCCCCCGCTCACGGTCCTGCTGGCGAAGCCGCCGTAGCACGTCCTGCACGTCTGAGCGCTGCCCGGACAATCATCCATTTTCAGACAGTTTTCAGACACAAGACACGACAGTTTGCTGATCAACAGTCGTAGTTTGTGACAGTTTATGGCCGCCGGATAGGTGCCACTGGTGGGCCCAAGATACTGTCTGGCCACAGGGGCAGCGTTTACGAACGCAAGGCTGGCGGGGTTCCTGGCCTACGGCTGGGAGGTTTGTTCGGCCGTCCCGGTCGGCTGGAAGATGTGTCGAGGCCATACTTCTTGATCTTGCGCAGCAACTGTTGGCGGTGGAGGCCCAGCAGATCGGCCGCCGCCCGCTGGTTGTAGCCCGTCCGCTGGAGGGTCCGCTGGATATGATCGCGCTGAAGTTGGTCCAGCGTGGGCCAAGGGTCCGCCGATGCCGTGGCCTCCCCGGCAGCGCTCGGCGCCGCCGAGGTGGCAAGGTCGTCCGACAGCGGCACGCATTCCCGGCGTTGTTGACGCGCGAGCGATGCCCCAACGGGACAAATACAAATGCGATTGGCGATGTCGGCAGCGGTATCCGGCCGAATCGTGTTCTCCGAAGAGAATAAGACCGCCTGTTCCAGGAAGTTTTCCAACTCACGAACGTTGCCTGGCCAGTCGTGCCGCAGCATGCAATCTGAGCAGTGACACGATAGCTCCTTCGCGGGCACCCCCAGGCGGCTGGCCATTTTTTGCAGGAAATATTGCGACAGCGGCACAATGTCCTCGGGGCGGTCTCTTAACGGGATGGTCTTGATGGCAACCACGTTAAGCCGATAGAAGAGGTCTTCCCGGAAATGGCCGCTGGCGACCATTTGCTCAAGGTCACAATTGGTAGCAGCAATGACGCGGACATCAACGGGCACCATGGCATGGCTGCCCAGCGGTGTGACCACCCGTTCCTGAAGCACGCGGAGCAGCTTGGCCTGCAAGTCGCGACTCAGCTCGCCGATCTCGTCGAGCAGGATAGTGCCTCCGTCGGCCGCCCGAAAGCATCCCAAGGCCGAATGATCGGCCCCGGTGAACGCTCCTTTGACATGCCCGAACAAATGCCCGGTAAATAGCGGCCCGGTCGCGCCTGCACAATCGACCGCGATGAACGGTTTGTCAGCGCGGGGGCTATGCGCATGGATGGCGCGGGCGATCAGTTCCTTGCCCGTGCCACTGGGGCCAGTGATCAGCACATTGGACGAATGTGGGGCGATCTTCACGATCTGGCGCCGTATGCCTGCGGCGAAGGGCGAGGCCCCGATAAATGCCTCGACACTGTTGAAATCCCGACCGACCGACATCCCGATACCCTCCCCCGCTTGCTCCGCGGTATCGCCGCGGCCTAGTAATCCGGTCCCTGCCTCGTTGTCATGAACGTGATTCTGGCGCCCAGAAGCCCTCCGTCGTAGGGACGAGAACTCGACGGACCACCACATAGCATTGCAGCAAATCCCGGCCGCCGGTGACCTGAACGCCCCCTTAAGACGTTAGGTTGACGACGAACACGAGCAGGCCAGAAACACGCAATCGTTCTTGATGGGATCGAGGGCCGGAATACCTAGAATCCGCTGGTAGTCCAATTTCCCCTGCATCGCTTCACCAAGAAGGTCACTCCAATCCTTGAAATCTTGTTCTTCAAGGAGATGACATTGAGAAAAGACCTGACCCTCGACCTGGGCAAGCTCGCAACTGACCTCACAGGGTGAGAAACAGCCGGACACAATCTTGGTCCGCGCATTCCTGAGCAACTCAAGAGAATTGCTTGGTACCGGGATGCCTTTGCGGACCATGTGTGTTGTCATCGCCGCGAGGACCGCCCATTTGGCACCGTACCTCTTTAGTATCTCGAAGTCGAAAGCGCTTCTGTCGGTTGGCCCGCCCATTGCACATTCCCCCAAGAGGCTGTTTGTAAACTCGCCTGGAAGACATTCAGAACCGTGACCTCTGACGGCCCTGAAGACGTCATTCAGGTCTCGCACGGTACATCACACCTTTACACATGTTATCCCAATCGGCGGACTTCGTCAATGGCCAGGGTCAGGTGTCTTGGTCCATCTCTGAAAGGGCCTCCCGCGTCAAGGCGTCCATCAGTTCCTTCCCGCGTCGCCAAGCCGCCAGTCGCGTCAGCGTCCGCCGCGCCGTCGCCTGATCGTCATCACGCTCGTTACTGCCAGCAGGCCAACGAGAGAGCCCAGCGCTGTCCACCGGGCATAGACCGTCCAAGGCAAAGGGAGCCGGCCCATCGTCACCCGGATGACGTGCCCGGCAGGCAGGAGCTGTCCGGTAGACTGAAAGACCACTTCTGCGGTTGCCATGGAAGGAGCGGACGGTAGGTCACAAGCGACTTCGTCCGGCTTGATACCGCAGACCCGCAGGTTAACCCGTGAGCACGGCAATTCGAGAGCCCGTTGCCAAAGCCGCCGGCCTTGGGTGTTGCGCAAGACGTAAGTGAATTTCAACTCCCGTGGGCCGGGCGGCCAGGGGATGCCCGTGACCACCTTGCCCGCCGCCATTGAGAACCGCCGCCCGTAGAATTCCTCGTCGAAGGTGGCGCGCTCGAAGTCGGGAGGAATGCCCAGGGCGAGGGTAATGGGGGCCGCGCCTGCCGCCGGCGGTTTGCCGACATAGCAGGTCGTCGAGCGGTTCTCGATCACCAGGCACTCGGTGATCCGCAACAGGCCTGGCTCGGTACAGAGCGTAATGTCATATTGCCGGATGGCCAGCGGATTAGGTTGCGTGATGGAGTCGTAGACCGTCAGCTCGACGGCCGCGTGAGGTTGCGCCGTGGTCAGCGTGACGCGCGGGCCCGGATAGTGTACCTCATCCTGGTTCGCGCCCACCAGGTAGCGAAAGGCCGTGCCCAGGGGTAGCCGCTGGAACTCGAACTTTCCCTGAGCGTCGCTGGTGGTCTCGCGGTAGGGAACGAATTGGCCTTCCGCCCGGAGGCGGAGCATGATCGTGGTCCGGCAGGGGCAATTTCGGCCTTGGGAGCGGTTGACGACAGTGCCCGAGATCATGCCCTCCGGCGGCGGAAACAACCCGCCGATGGCCGGGCACAGTGCGAGCAAGAGTGTCGCCCCAAGCATGGCAAGGTCCTTTTCTATTGGAATCGAGCTTTGCGAATTGGGGGTGAGGACCGCAAAAGCGGTCCCCCTCTCCCTCCGGGAGAGGGGACCGGGCAATTAAGCTGCCCTTGAGGCGGCCTGTTCCGGCGGTTGTTGCGGCTGCCGGAGCCGACGATCGAGCGACTCGACTGCCTCTTCGAGTCGCCGTTGCCGGGAAGCCAGCCGAAGCAGATACCCTAAGACCGCAAACCAGACCACCAAGTACGTAGTGACAAAAGCAGACATAATTCTATACTCCGTACGCGTTGAAACGGCGCAAACCGTAACGATAGGGAAGACATCGGATCATTTCTGGCCGCTCGCGGTATAGTTCCTTGCTTCCAGGTCGGCTACGATGTTTTCCAATCGTAATTGTGCCCGGCGGTGAACGAGGAGGAGGACCACCATCGCCGTGAAACCCAGGACCCACACGAGCAGCACGGCGCGCATCGTAGGCTCCATGGCGGGCGACGCCGGATGCATGCCGCGAAACCAGCGGGTGGCCAGGAACACCCAAGGAACATCCAGTGCCGCGACAATCGCCAGGACCGCTCCCAGGCGGGCCCGGCGGCGCGGGTCGTCCAAATTGGCGCGGGCTAGCAGGCAGGTCGAATAACCGGCCCACAGAATGAACGAGGTTATCAGCCGCGGGTCCCAGGTCCACCAAGTATTCCAGGCGGCATGGGCCCACAGCGAGCCGGTGACCAGGGTCAGAGCCGAGCACAGCCAGCCTAGTTCGGTGGCGGCCTGGGCCCAATCGTCCCAGGCCAGGTCGTGCCGCCATAGGTACATGCCGCCCGCCGCCGCCATCACCAGGAAGGCGGCCATCCCCAGCCAGGCGACCGCCACGTGCACATAAAGGATGCGTTGCGCGTGCCCCATGCTCTCTTCCGTAGGGGCCACCAGTGCAACCGCCACGATCGCGGCGGCCAGGAGAACGGCCACCAGCATGTATCCTAAGTTCCCGATAATCCTAGCCCGCATGATTTCACTCCTCGACGACGAAGTCGAACAGGACCGTTCCGGCGGTAATGAAGATGACGTCAAAAGTAATCAGGAACTGGAGCCACCGCCAGCCTTCGGGCCCAAGCTGCCCTTGCACGACAAGCCGGGTCGCCTCCGCCGCCCCCAGTACGACCGGCACGACCAACGGCAGCACCACGAGCACGGCCAGGCCGGCGCTGTGCCGGATTCCGGCGGCCAATGCGCTGACGAGCGTACCCACCGACGCTAGCCCCAAGTTCCCCAGAAGCGCCACCAGGAGCATAGGCCAGGGATGGACCAGCAGCGGCACGTCGGAGAGCACCGAGAACAGCGGAAAGAGGACCACCTGCACCGCCGCCAGCGCCAGCACGTTGACGGCCAGCTTGGCCAGGTAGATCGCGGCCGGCGAAACGGGGTACAGGAGCAGTCCCTCCCAGCAGCCGCCTTCCCGCTCGCAGGCAAACGATCGCTCCAAGGCCGACATGCCCGCGAAAAAGACGGCCAGCCAAAGCAGGCCGCCCACGGCTCGCAGCTTCTGTGGGCCGGCCAGGTCGATCTGCATCGTGAACACCACGGCAGCGACCACGCCCAGCAGGAGCATAGCCGGCCACACGCGGCGCGCCCGCCACTCCGAAACCAGATCTTTGGCGAATATCCACCACAGCTTGGCTACCACGTCGTGCTCCTGCTCAGGCTGCGCGTTGCCGGCATGGCGAAGGGCTCGCTTCGCCGGCCAGGGCCGGCTCACGCTCTCGCACCTGAGCGAGGGTCAGTTCCAGGGCCCGGTCGGCCAACTGCCGCACGCGACCGAAATCATGTTCTGCGAAGCAGACGGTCCGCCCTCGCCGGCGGTGCTCGCCCAACAGACCGTACAGCCATTGGCTGCCTTCGGCGTCCAGGCCGGCGAAGGGTTCGTCCAGCAGCAGGATCGGCGGGTCGTGGATCATTGCCCGCGCCAGGGCCAACCGTTGACGTACGCCCTTGGAAGTCTCTGGGGGAGTGCGGTGCCGGCATGCCTGCAGGCCGCATTGTTCCAGCCAATCGTCCGCGCGGCGACCCGGCTGGGGCAGTCCGTACATCCGCGCGGCGAACAACAGATTCTCGTGCAGCGAAAGGTGCGGATACAGGCGGCTCTCGTGCGCCACCATGCCGATAAGCCGCCGTGCGTGGCGGTCGTTGGCCGGGCATTGGCCGAACCAGCGCACCTCGCCGGCGGTGGGCCGAATGAGCGCCGCCAGGCACCCCAGCAGCGTCGTCTTGCCGCTGCCATTGACGCCACAGAGGGCGACGCTGCTGCCCGCGGCAATCGCAAAATCGAGATCCTTGAGCACCGGCCGCCGGCCGAAGAGCTTGGACAAGCGTCGGACTTCAATCGCGCTTTCCATGGGCTCACCACCTTCCGGGCGAATGCGGATGCCGGGCCGCAGCGAAGCGATGGGGCCCGCGATTCTGCGCCCGGCCGCCGACCGGATCGGCACCCCAGCTCGCCGTGCCGCGGCGGGCGGGCCACAGCCCAACCACCGCGCCCGCAACGGCCAGCCACCCCGACAGCCACAGCCAGCGCATCGCCGGATTATCGATGAATGTCAGACTGACTGCATCATGGTTCTTGCCGCCGTGCAGGATGGTGTAAAAATCGCCGCTCCAGGTGGAATGGATGGCCACCTGGGCCACCCAGGCGTTCTGCGAGCGGATTAGGTGCTGTGCCGGCAACAGGGTGTAGGGCGGGCAGTTCCCCTCAGAGACCTCCAGCCGGGCCTCGACGATGGATCGCTCCGGCTGCCCGCGCTCGATCAAATCGGCGTATCGGATCGACCGCCCGGCCCAGGCCACAGACTCGCCTTTGTTCATTACCAGGTCGTGCCGGCGCGAGCCCAGTGCCGATCCGCAGACGCCGATCGCCAGGCAAGCCACGCCGAGGTGCGCGAGGAAGCCGGCCGATGGGCGCCGCCGGCCGATCATGGCCCGCAGGAGCAGCATCTTCTTCTGACCTGCCGTCGGCCCGTGTCCCCAACGCACTAGCTGCCCGACCGCCATGCTCGCCAGCAGGCCCCCTCCGGTAGGAATGAGCACGCTGTTGTAGAACGCCGGGCCAACGACCATGGCCCGGCCGGTCAACACCTGCGAAAGCGGTGCGGCCAGGGTCCCCGCCAGCGTGGCCATTGCCAACAGTACCAGGGCCAGCGTGCCGATCAGGACCATCGCTTCGCGACTCCAAAAGCTGGAAATCGGCCGCTGCGGCGCCAGCGCCGCACGGCGAGCCAGAATAACGACAGTGCCCCCCACGACCAGGACCGCCATCAAGGCGAGGAACAACCAGCCGATGGGCGAGCGGCTGAACTCGTGCAGGCTGCTGAAGATGCCGCTACGGGTAAGGAAGGTGGCAAAATTGCACAGCCCGAACGTGGCGACGGCCAAGGCCGCGGCCGTCTTCTTCAGAATGCCCAGATACTGCCAAGCCATCAGGCAGTGGATAAACGCGGTCCCGGTGAGCCACGGAAGGAAGGAGCCGTTTTCGACGGGATCCCAGCTCCAGTAGCCACCCCAGCCCAACTCCTCGTAAGCCCACACCGCGCCGATCAGAATCCCGCTGCCGAGAGTAGCCCAGGCGAACAGTGCCCAGGGCCTGGCCGCCCTGACCCAGGCCGCATCGAGGCAGAAGGCCTGGCCGGCCCAGGCCGTCGGGGACTGGCTCATTTTTCGGCCCTCGGGCTGAGGGGGACAGTCCCATTTTCGTCGGACGAAAATCGGGACAGTCCCCGGGCCGAAAAATGTGCCTGTCCCCTTTCGACCGCCCGCGATGCCGGGGCCGCCCATGAGCGCCGCCAGGGCCAAGGCACAGGGCACGCCCCAGGCGGCATAGCCCAGGAACACGATCGGCGGATGGACGAGCATTGCCGGGTGCTGGAGTGCCGGCGACAAGCCACTGCCGCTTCCTAAGGGCGACAGGCTGGCCTGAAGGGGATCGGCCCCGAACACCATGACCGCCAGCAGGAAACACAAATAAGCCATCAAGAGGGCGAAGGCCGGCTCGCGAAGCGCGTCGGGTTGCCGACCCGGCCAGAAACGAAAAATCGTGGCCAGCACCGCCAGCAACCAGGCCCACACCAGCAGCGAGCCCGCCTGACCGACCCACAAGGCCGATAGCGCGTAGTGCCAGGGCAGGTGCTGGTCGGAATACTCCATGACGTACTGGAATCGAAAGTCGCGCGTCACCAGGGCGGTGGCAAGCACGGCGGTGGTAGCCGTCAAGGCCCCGAGGGCGACCGCTGCGGCCCACAGGCCGCTGGTGCGTACGCCGTGATGGCCACTTCGCCAGCCTGCGAAGCAAGCAAACGCCGCATGGCCGGAGCCCACGAAGGCGATCAAGAGGCAGAGTTGCCCGAGAACGATCATCGGCCTTCCTCCGGCCCGGCCGGCCGGCCGCCTTGCGCAGTGCCGGCGCCGGCTAGCGATCGGTACTTGCCGGCACAGCGCGTCAGGACCTTCTCGCCGCGCAGAACTCCCCCATCGTCCAGCCGGCCTTCCACGACCACCTCGACACCTTCGGCCAGATTATCGGGCAACGGCCCGCGGCAGCTTACCGCCAGCTTCCCCGCCTTGCCCGCCAGCGCGAAGTGCGCCTCCTGGCGATCATCGGCAATCCGCAGCGAGCTCGGGCTGATCTTGCCGCTGACGCGGACCCGGTCTCCGGCCATTCTGCCCGCCCCCGCCAGACATTCATCGACGGTCACGTAGTATTGCCAACTGCTGGCGGCGCCCACGTAGGCCATGTAGCCGGTGGCCCCCGCGATCAAGAGCCCACCGATGGCCAGCCTCCTGCCGGTCGTCATGACACAATTCCTCCTGCCGGCCGGGACAAAATCCGGGGCCCGGACAGACTCCGGGCGGGCGGACTATACCCATTTCAGGCACTTGTGTCAAAGCGAATCCGGCCGTGAGGGGAGTGCAGCTTACGGCGGGGCAGATACCAGACTATGAATGTCATCCCGCCCTGATTCAAGAGGCCTATTGATGCCGGGGCTGCTCCGGCGGCGGCAGGCTGCGAATGTAGGCCAGGAGCAGGGCGATTACCAGCAGGATGGGCAGGAGGGAGACCGCCAGCCAGATCCGCCGATGCGCATGTTCTTGCAGGGCGTGCTCGGCCTTTGCCTGGACCTCGGCCACGACTTGCTGACCCTCGTCGACGGCCTTTTCGACGGTGGGGACGGTAAAGGTGTGGATCAGCGCACGGGCGTTGGTCAGCGCATCGGAGGCTTTTCGGAGGTCGAAGCGGGGCTGGCTGACCTCCATGCCCAGGCGTTCGGCTTGCGCCAGGGTGTCGTCGGCATGGTCCATGCCTTGCCGCAGTCGATCGAGGCTCGCCCGCAGGGCCGCCGCGGTCGTCGCCCCGGCGAGGGTGGCCCCCGTCACGGCCAGTTTTTTCTCGGCATGGCACTGGAAACAGGCCGCGCCGGGCCCCATGCCCAGCATCTCGTCGGATGGCTGTTGGATGTCGTGCGCATGGTGGCAGGTGGCGCAGCCGGGCAGACCGACCTGCTCGAACTTGTGACGCATAAGGGTCTTCTCGAACAGCTTGGCGATCTTGCCGTGGCACGCCCCGCAGGCATTGGCCACCGAGTCGATTTGCGGGGGCAGGGCCCCGTGGTTGCCGTGGCAATTGTTGCAGGTGGGGGCGCTTAAGTCGCCTTTATCCAACAGGGCCTTGCCGTGTACGCTGTCGCGCCACTTTGCAAATTGGTCGTGACTTAGCGGTTGCCCGTGGTACCGGCGGCCGGCCATTAGCTTCTCGTCCGAATGGCAGGTGGCGCAGGTCTTGGCCAGGCGGGTGTGATAGACGGGCGATTCCAAGTCGTCGACCAGGCGAACGCCGTGCGGGCCCTGGTCTTGGGCCGAGCCGTGCGGCTTGTCGTGGCAGGAGATGCAGACGGCCACCTTCAGGTCGCCGCCCTTCAGGCGCTGCCCGTGGCCGCTGGTCCAGTATTCCGCAAGCTGGTCGGTCCGCGGCGACGGTTTGTAGTGCCGCATGTAGGCGATGTCGGCGTGGCATTTTCCGCAGAAGTCGGGCACGTCGGCCGGCGACTTGACGGTGCGGAACTCGCCGGTGGCCTGGTGGGCCTTGACCTCGAACACGGTGGGATCGCCGCCGTGGCAATCCTGGCAGCGCATCCCCCGCTGCCAGTGAACGTCGGCGGCCAGATTCTTGACCGTGACCAGGAGCCTGGTCTGGTCCTTTTCAGTCAGGTTGGCGTGGCATTGGATGCAGGAATTCTCCTCGTCGGCAACGGGTTTGGCGGGCGCCGGCTTTGCTTCCGCAGGCGTGGGCGCCCGGGGTTTCGTTTCCGTGGGTTTGACCTCTGCCGGCTTGGGTGCCGGCGTTTTGACTTCCGGGGCCTTTGTTTCGACGGGTTTTTGCGGGGGTGGGGGCGGTGGTAACGGTGGTGGTGGGAGCGTCCCTAAAGTCTTGTCCTGAACGGCAGGCGCGGGCTTATCCTCAACGGCAGGCGCGGCAAGCGCGATTGCGATCGAGAGAGGAAGCAGCAGAAGCGGCAGCAGGTTTCTCATTCCCAGAGTCCCCAGGCAGTCATCACCACAAAGAACAGTACGGCCAGCGCCGCCAGGAGGTTGAGCACCACGCGCCGGCGGCCGCAAGCGGCCCCCAAATCCAAGAAAGGAACCAGCAGGACCACGACACCGGCGAACCCGAAGAACAATACGCCCAAGACCTCGCCCTCGATGTTGAAGATATGGGCCGGCAGGTGCTTCAGGGCCTGGAACATGAACAGGAAGTACCATTCGGGCTTGATGTTCGCGGGGGCGGCCCCGAAGGGGTCGGCCTTCTGCCCCAATTCCCACGGAAACAGCGCCGCAAGCGCCGCCAGGATCCCCAATGCCAGGTACCAGCCCACCATGTCGCGCAACAGGAAATGTGGAACAAAGGGGATGCTGGGGACCTTGTCTTCCCCGCCGCAACGCTCGGCCACGCCACGCGGAACGCTCATCCCATGTTTCTGCACGAGAAACAGGTGCAGCCCCAACAGCACGATCGTCGTCAAGGGAAGAACGACCACGTGCAGGGCGTAGAAGCGGGCCAAGGTGTCGCCGGTTACGTTCTCGCCGCTGCGGGCAACGAGCAACAGGTATCGGCCCACGACCGGCACCGAACCCACGATCGCCGTTCCCACCCGCGTGGCGAAAAACGCCAACTTGTTCCAGGGCAGCAAGTACCCGCTGAAACCAAAGGCCAGGAAGACCACCAACAATATGAACCCGGTGAGCCACGTGACCTCTCGCGGACGACGATAGGCCCGCATGACGTAAGTCGTCAGCAAGTGCAAGAACAACACGCCGATCAGCAGGTTGGCGCTCCAGGAATGTACGGAGCGGAAGAGCCAACCGTAGTCGATTTCGGTCATTATCGCCCGGACACTCTCGAAGGCCTGGTCGGGCGAGGGCTTGTAATAAAGGGCCAACAGGATACCCGTCACGACCTGCACGCCGAACAGGAATAGCGCCATTCCGCCCAGGAAGTAAAAGAGACTGCTGCCGTGCACGGGCACGTGTTTCTTGGCCGCCAAGGCCAAGGCGCTATCCAAACCCAGGCGCTCGAAAAGGAAATCTTTCACTCGGGCCATCGCCGTGGTGCCGGTCGCTTCGTCACGCGTTGCGAGAGACAACGATCTCCTCCTCCCCGGGCTTGCCCCGAAGGTCTAGTTTATAGACTTCCAGCGGTCGAGGCGGCGGGCCCGACACGTTATGCCCGTTCAGGTCGTAAAGACCATTGTGGCAATTGCAGAAGATGTCGCCCGTGGGCTCGCGGAACTCGACCGTGCATTCGACGTGCGTACACACCGCATTGAAGGCCTTGATCTGGCCGTCGCGGGTGCGAACGACCAGACAGGGCTTGCCGCCGAAATTGAAGGTGAATCGGGATGGCCAGGTGCCGTCCGGATTCGGCTTCAACTCGTTGGCCCGAAACGGAGCGATTGCTTCCAGGGCGCCGGAACTGGTAGCCGGCCTGGGCCACAGGAAGCGAACGACCGGATAGAACAGGGCCGCCACCGTAGCGGCGACGGCTGTTTCCAACCAGTACACGAGCACGTTGCGCCGCGGAAGAGGCTCCGTCATTGGGGGATCTCCAATTTGCCAAGAAGAGCAGCGGAGTGATTTCCCTATACCAGATCGACCTTGGGTAGTCAAACGTAAAGCGCGCCGCAGGGGGGACCACGAAATATTCATCACCATTCAGGTCGTGTTTCCCGTTTTCGACATGCTTTCGTGCGACATCTGCCGGCTGGAACGTTTTACACACGAAAAGGTTACGAATTCATCAAGGCTGCGGCGAAACGCTTCACAAAACCACTGACCATTCGTTGACGACCGTGGCGACATGGGGTAAACTGACCCTCAGATTTTTCCCGGTCGGCGTAGCCAAACCCCGTTCATTGTATACTATTGTCGCACTGCCGTACGGGGGAACCGGGTCGTGCCGCTAGTTAGCTCGTACCAAGACAATTGGGAGGATCGATGATGGCTAGGTTCAGAGGGGTGGGTTTTGTTGGCGTTGCGGCCGGGATCGTAACTCTGGTGTGGCTGGCAGGTCCGACTCTGGTGCGGTCGCAGCCGCCGGCCGAACCGTACGCCGCGCCCGCGGTGCCCACAGGGCAGACGTACACCGGGGCAAAGCGCTGTTCCTCCTGCCATTTCAAGCAGTTCATGGCGTGGAAGAAGACCAAGCACGCCAAAGAGGCTTGGGAAAGCGTAACCGCCAAGTACCAGAGCGATCCGGAGTGCCTGAAGTGCCACGTCACGGGCTACGGCGTGGCGGGGGGCTACGCCGCGGGCACGACACCCGAAGTCCTGCAGAATCTTCTCGGCACGACCTGCGAGGCCTGCCACGGCCCCGGCAGCAAACACGAGGAGATCGCCAAGAAGTACACGACCAAGAAGAAACTGGAGCCGGATGAGGAGAAGGAGGTCCGCGGCTCGGTTTACAAGGTTCTTCCTCAGAACGTGTGCATCCAATGCCATACGCCGCAAAGCCACAAGGACCATCCGAAGTACGACAAGTCCTGAGCAATGGTCCGCGCACGCGCCAGGCGGCGTGAATTACCGGTAGGCAGTCCACACAAGTCTTGTGCCGGCTGGAAATGAGCTTCCTGCAAACGGCGGTACGATTTGCGGTGCTGGTCCTGCCGGCCTTATTGATGGCGGTGGCGGGGGAGAATCCGGCCCGTTGGGCCAGCGCGGCGGAACCGGAAAAAGTGTCGCTCCCGCCGGCACCGCCTCCACCGCCTGCGGCACCTGGCGAGGCGTTCAAGAAACTGCCGCCGGCGCCTCCCCCGCCGGCGACCAGCGGAGAGGCATTTAAGAAGCTGCCGCCGGCACCGCCCCCACCGCCCGCGGTACCCGGCGAGGCATCTAAAAAGCTGCCGCCGGCGCCGCCCCCACCGCCTGCGGTATCCGGGGAAGCGTCCAAGAAACTCCCGCCGGCACCGCCGCCCCCGCCCGTTACGCTGCCGAGCAGGTCTGAAAAGCCTGCCCCGCTCACCTCGACCGGAAAGCCCCCGGCAACCAAGCGCATGGCGGACGACGAGAACTCCTGCATACAGTGCCACGCCAACCTGACCGAGAAGGACCAGGTGCGGTTCTTGGTCACAGCGAAGGATTTTGCCGGTGATGCCCACTGGCAAAAGGGTCTTCGCTGTCAGGACTGTCACGGCGGTGATGCCACGGTGTTCGAGATCAAGGCCCACCAGGCCAGCGGCGATTTCCGCGTGCCGAAGTCGGCGGAGGAGATGCGGAAGTTCTGCGGCACGTGCCACCAGGCAGAGGCCCTGGAGTTGGTCAAGGGCGTGCACGACAAGGCGGGGCCCAAGAACGAGCTCGGGCATGGCACACCCTTGGCGTGCGGAGGCTGTCACGGCACCCCGTCGCACCGCATTCTTCCGGCGCGCGACAGCCGTTCGCCTGTGTTCCTGGATCACCAGGTGAACACGTGCGGGGCCTGCCATGAGGACCGTTTGGAAACGTACCGCGACAGCGTACACGGCCAGGGTCTTTCGAGGATGGGTCTGTTGGTGGTTCCAGCTTGTGCCGACTGTCACGGGGCACATGGCGTGTACCGGGCTCCGGACAAGCGTTCCTCGCTGCATCCTTCCCGCGTGGCCGCCACGTGCGGCAAGTGCCATCGTTTTATTGAGGAGAGGTTGGCGGCGAGCGTGCACGGGCAGGTGCCGGGCGGAGCCGCCGAGAAAGTTGCGCCGGGCGGCAGCGGCAAGCAGAAACCCAGTTGCACCGCGTGCCACCAGGGGCACGACCTACCGGCTCCGGAAACGGCCGCCTTTCGCCGACAGCTTCCCAATCGCTGCGGGAACTGCCATGCGAAGCTCTCCAGCCGTTACGCCCTGAGCATCCACGGCGAGTTGACCGAGTTGGGGTACAGTCCTGCCGCCAAGTGCTCCGATTGCCATGGCGCCCACGACATCCGGCTGGTTTCCGATCCGCATTCGCGACTGGCGGCCGACAATCGCCTCCAGACCTGTCAGCAGTGCCACGCCCATGCTACGGCGCGCTTCGTAAGCTTTGATCCGCACGCCGACTACCGAGATGCCCAGCGCGACCCGCTGGTGCATGGCGTGTACGTGGTGCTGCTGACGATCCTTCTCTCGACGTTTGGACTATTCGGACTGCATGCCGTTTTGTGGTTCGTGCGCGGCCTGGTGGAGGTCCTGAAGACGGGCCGGCCGCGGGGACTCGACCCGGCACGGCCGGCCTACGTGCGGTTCTCGATGGTCCACCGCGTCGGGCATTCGTTCCTGCTCGTGGCGTTTCTAGGGCTGGCGCTGACGGGGCTGCCGCTGAAGTACAGTCATGCCCCGTGGGCCAAGGTAGTGGCACAGGCGTGGGGCGGTTTTGCTTCGACCGGCTTCTGGCATCGCGTTTTCGCCTTGGTCGTCTTCGGCTGTTTCGCGAGCTACATGGTCCGGTTGGTGCGGCAGTTCCTGGCCGGCCGCCGCCGGGGCGAGTCGCTGCTCGACGTGGTTTTCGGTCCCGATTCTCCGGTGCCCAATTTCCGCGACCTGCGGGACTGCTTCGCCATGCTGCGCTGGTTCCTGGGCTTGGGGCCCAAGCCCGGCTTCGAACGTTGGGCATATTGGGAGAAACTCGATTTCTGGGGCGCGGCGGCGGACATCGTTATCATCGGGTTTACGGGCTTGGTGCTGTGGTTCCCCAATTTCTTCTGCCGCTTCCTGCCGGGCAGGGTCCTGAACATCGCCCAGGTGGTCCATTCCACCCAAGCCTTGCTGGCCACCGGGTTCGTGTTTGCGATTCACTTCTTCAACACGCACTTGCGCCCCGACAAGTTCCCTGCCGACATGTCGGTGATGACGGGCCGGATCAGCGAGGACGAGTTCCGTGACGAGCGCCCCGCTTTCTTCGATCGTTTACGGCGGCAGGGCGGGCTGGAGGCGATCCGCGCCACGAGTCCCGGTTACAAAGCCTTGTGGTTGATCAGGGCGCTGGGAATGCTCGCCATGGTGGCCGGGTTGGCGCTATTGGCAGGCATGGTTGCCGCCGGGTTGAGCGATTAGACCTGCCCAGCCACACGGGCAGACACGGAGCACGGGCATGAGCAAGGGCTGGCGGCAATGGCTGGCGGCGACGCGGGCCCTGGCTGGGCATCCGATCTGGCCCGCCATCCGCTGGCTCCTGATCCACGGCGGCATCCTCCTCGGCTCGCTGTTTGTGCTGATGCTACTGCTGGCGGGCCTGGCCGGCTGGTACACTTCCCGCCCGCAATTCTGCCGCAGTTGCCACATCATGGAGCCCTATTACAAGTCCTGGCAGGAATCGAGCCACAAAGACGTCTCCTGCATCGAGTGCCACTTCCCGCCCGGATTCGGCGGAAAAGTGCGGGGCAAGCTGCTGGGGCTGGTGCAACTGGCCAAGTACGTGACCGCCAGCGCGGGTCCCCGGCCCGCCGCCGAGATCGCCGATGCAAGCTGTCTGCGCGGCGGCTGTCACGAAACCCGCCTGCTTACCGGCCGGGTCGATTTCCACGGCGTGCCCTTCGATCACACGCCGCACATGGGCCAGATGCGGCGGGGAAAGCAACTCCGCTGCACGAGCTGCCACAGCCAGATCGTGCAGGGCCAGCACATGACGGTGACCACCTCGACCTGCTTCCTGTGCCATTTCAAGGGACAGCCCTTCAACGAGGACTTGGGGGCCTGCACCCACTGCCACCAGATCCCGGACGAGGAATTCGACCTCGGCGGCGGAGTGACCTTCACCCACGACCTGGCGTACGCGAAGGGCGTGGACTGCGCCAACTGCCACGGCGACGTGATCCGCGGCACCGGTGAAGTGCCGCGGGAACGCTGCCTCTCCTGCCACAATCGCGAGGGCGACCTAGAGCGCGCCGCCGATCATGTCTTTATGCACGCCAAACACGTCACGGAGCACAAGATCGACTGCCTGCTATGCCATCTGCAAATCGTGCACGCGCTGGACCGCCACAAGATCGAACACGCCGCCGCCGATTGCCAGTCCTGCCACCCCGATCATCATCGCGAGCAGGTGAGCATGCTCCAGGGAACCGGCGGAAAGCTGGTCACCGCGCCGGCCAACGGCATGCTGGCCGTCCGCCTGGAATGCCGAACGTGCCACCGCATCAAGCAGGTTTCGCCGACGGGGACCGTGACCTGGCGCGGCACGACCGAGATGTGCCTGATGTGTCACGACACGGCGGCCGTGAAGCAGTTCACGACGTACCACGTCAAGCTGCAAAGGGCGCTGCCGGAGCTGGAATCGGTGGTGCTGCGGATTCGGGAGGCACTAAAGTCGCAGAAGCTCTTTGAAGCCCGGGTGGCGAAGATCGCGGCCGAGCTTGCCGATGTGCAGCAGGACCTTGATTTCGTGCGGACGGCCAACGACGTGCACAACATGCACTACGCCACGCAACTCGACCAGGCGCTGGTGGAGCGGCTTTCCGCGCTCTGCCGGGAGTTGAAGATTGCCGAGCCGCAGGTGACCCTGCCGCCGCCCATGAAGGGCCGCTAAGAACTGGGGTTCTGCAAGTTGGGGTGAGGGCGCCACAAGTTGTCCCCCTCTCGTTCCGGGAGAGGGCCGGGGTGAGGGGAAGCGGCCCTCATCGGAATGACGCGCCCCAACGGGCAGACGTGGTGGCGCGGAGAGTGCCGGCGCCGTGCGTGCCTCTGCGTCGTGCGTGTCGCGCGCCTCAGCGTGGCCGCCGGAGGCTCCAAGCGGCCAGCCCCAGCAAAGCGGCGGCGAGCAGGGCGAGCGCCGAGGGCTCGGGGGTGGAGATGGGGGTCAGGAGGACGTAATCGCTTTGGCCGCTGAGATTGGTGCCGTAGCCCACTATCTGGCCCAAGTCGTTGATGTCGGTGGCGTCGGTAATGGTCCAGCCGGAGGCAGTGTCGATCAGGCTGTTGAGGTTCTGCATGGGCCCGCCGTTGTCGCTGATGAAGCCCTCGGGGACGTACTCCGGTCCCGCGGGGGGCGGGATGACGATGCCGGTCTCGGCCAGGCCCACGATGATGCCCGAGGAGTTGATGGCCTTGGCCAGGGCCTGGTTCCCGCCCAGCGTGCCGAGGTCTTGCAGGGGTCCGCCGCCGACGGAGAGGAACGCCCGGTAGTACCCGTCGGTGTTCTGGCACCAGCCGACCACATCGCCGCTGTGGTTTATGTCGAGGGCCTCGCCGGGTGCGTTGCTGGCGAAAACGCCGAGGTCGGTCATTTTGCCACCGCTATACAAGAACGGGTGGAGGGCGCCGCTGGGCAGCGTCTGGGACTCCCCGACCGCTTGCCCCGAGTCGTTGACCGCTGTGGCGACGCTGAACCCCGCGCCGCTGGCGAGCGTACCCAGGTCGGTGATCGTGCTGGGGGTCCACAGTATGGCGTGCCGAGAGCCGGTTCTGTACGCGCCGGCGACCTGGCCCGCGTTGTTGATGTCGTAGGCGTTGAACGAACCGAGGTCCTGCATAACGCCCGGCGCCGTCCACAGCACGGCCTCCGCCCCGCTCTCCCCGACGATCTGCCCGGAGTCGTTGATGCGCCCCCCAGCACTGCCGTTTGAACCGAGGGCCCCAAGGTCGGTCCTGACGCCTCCCGAAATCAGTACCGCGTGCGGGTTGCCGTCGCTGCCCGTGTACCACCCGGCCACCTGTCCGAGGTCATTGATGCCTGGGCCCCCCCCGCCCCAGACCCCGTCAGGGCCAGCCGCGCCCAGGTCGGTAACGGTGTACTGGACGGCCCCACGGGCGGTTGTCGCCATTGCGGCGGTGCAGAGGAAAAGGGAAAGCAACGCCGCGGGGCGCCGCGCGCGTGGGCCGGCCGCGAAAGCGCTGCGAAATACCAGATGGTGGAGGGCTGCCATGGCAATTTCTCCAATACTGTTGAACGCTTCTATTATAACATCGCCTGTCACCTAAGAACGCTGGCGCCGCCGCCGGCGGCGACCACGGCGTCAACATAAGACGCGATTAGCTGCCGGGCACCCTGCCAGTTGGGTGAGGCGTCCATATTGACGTTCAACGCGGCGATGTTGAACTGCTTCGCCCAGCCGGGCGCGGCCGACTGGTCCGTAGTGCCCGATCTGCCGGCCGCGGTCGATCACATCCTTGGGGCCTTGGATCCCAGGATTTAGCCCGGATTATTCACCAATCGTTCGTAGTGACCGCATTCATGCGGTCCTCGACCGTTCGTAGTGACCGCATTCATGCGGTCCTTGACCTGTTCCGTTCGTAGTGACCGCATTCATGCGGTCCTTGACCTGTTCACATTCTCCGGACCCGATAAATCGGGTCACTACGAGCCTCGGTGAATAATCCCGGTTAGGTCTCGGGTCTTCGGGACGCCCCTTTTCATGCCTTTGCTCGTCAGCGAGACCGCCGGAGGCTCCAAGCGGCCAGCCCCAGCAAAGCGGCGGCGAGCAGGGCGAGCGTCGAGGGCTCGGGACTGGAGATGGGGGTCAGGAGGACGAAATCGCTTTGGCCGCTGAGATTTGTGCCGTAGCCCACGATCTGGCCCAAGTCGTTAATGTCGGTGGCGTCGGTAATGGTCCAGCCGGAGGCAGTGTCGATCAGGCTGTTGAGGTTCTGCATGGGCCCGACGCCGTCGCTGATGAAGGCCTGAGGGACGTACTCCGGCCCGACGGGGGGCGGGATGACGATGCCGGTCTCGGCCAGGCCCACGATGATGCCCGAGGAGTTGATGGCCTTCGCCAGGGCTTGGTTCCCGCCCAGCGTGCCGAGGTCTTGGAGCGGCCCGCCGCCAACGGAAAGGAACGCCCGGTAGTACCCCTGGCTGTTTTGGGAGTAGCCAACGACCTGGCCGCTGTTGTTGATGTCGCAGGCTTGGCCGAGCGTGCCGCCGAGCGTCCCGAGGTCGTACATCGCGCCGCCACTGTATAGAAACGGATCAGAGGCGCCGTTTCCGTTTTTCGCCTCCCCGACAATCTGGCCGTAATCGTTGATCGCGGTCGCAACGGTCGCCACGCCGCTCCAGCCGCCGATCGCGCCCAGGTCCGTCATAACCCCCGCCTGCCACGAGAAAGCGTGATACGCGGTCGACCCTGCGATTTTACTCCCGCCAACCACCTCGCCGTTATTGTTGATATCCCGCGCGCTGCTCCCCCCGCCCGGCCCCTTCAGGGAGCCGATATCCTGCATCACCCCGGGCGCGGTCCACACCACAGCATCCGGCCCACTCCCCCCAACCACCTGCCCAGAGTCGTTGATACGATTGGCGTAGCTCCCGCTGGAACCGAGGCTCCCCAGTTCGGTCCTGACGCCCCCCGATATCAACACCGCGTGCGGGTTTCCGTCGGTGCCGGTGTACCATCCCACCACCTGCCCGAGGTTATTGATGGCCGGGGCCGGTTGGGGAGACCATAGTCCAGCGTCGCCGTCGGATACGCCCAGGTCGGTGACGGTGTACTGGACGGCCCCGTGCGCGGCTGTCGCCATCGCGACGACGCAGAGGAAAAGGGAAAACAACGCCCGTGGGCGCCGCGCGCGTGGGGCGGTCCCGAAGGCGCTGCGAAATACGAGGGGGTGGAAGGCTGTCATGGCAACTGCTCCATTGCTGTTAACATGACAGGCATCCTTTCAGCCTGATACCTGACGACCCGCGAAAAAGACACACCCGGCCACGATCACACAGAACAGGCGAGGCTCCAGCGAAGACGGCGATCCGCAGGAGGCCAAACCGGGTGCGGCAGTCAGGAAGCGGCGACGTCCACTCTGCCAAGCTCTCCCTCGCCGAGGAGGGCGGAGCCGCCCCCCTCTCATCCAGACGAGTTCAAACACGGTGGTGCAACGAGGTCGCCTTCATTAAAACATACTTTGGAAAGTTTGTCAACAAGGTGGCTCGAAAGATGGGCCGAAAGATCAGGACCTGAGGGAACGCCAGCGCGCCACGCGCATTTGGGCAAGGCTTATCGCTAACCCGGGGCCCGGGCGCCCAACTGGCGCGCGGCCACGGCGCCGGGTTCGGCCCGCTGGCTCGGTATACTGGAAGCTCCCAATTTCCCCTCACCCTAGCCCTCTCCCGGAGGGAGAGGGGACCGACCAATCCGCAATTTGCAAGAGTCCAGTTAGAACACGGCCGACATGCCCACGAGGAACATGTTTACCGTCCCGCTCTGCAGCGCCGTCGCCAGGTCTCCGAAATCGTAATAGTTGTAGCGGAAGAACGTGGTGACGCGGGGCCCCAGCACGTAATCCACGCCGGCCGAGACGTGGTAGGTGTTTTCCGAGACCAGGGAATAGCTTCCCAGCGACACCGGGGTCTGAAACGACACGCCGGTGGAGAGCTGACCGACGGCGGTTATGGCGTCGATGCCGTGGACGTACTCGAAGGCCCCGCACAGTTTCAGCCGCTGGGTCCAGGCATAGTTGGCCCCCACGTTGAAGACCTGTGACTTGCCCATGTAATTCCACGGCGCGGTGCTGGGGCTCGGCGGAATCCCCGTGGTCGGCGCGGTGGTGACGGCCGTCAGCGTGACGTCCTGGCTGATCCAATTGGTGAAGTTGGCGTATCCGGTCGTAAAGGACCATTTCGTGCTGGGAGCGTACCACAGGCTGAGCACGTAGGGATAGCTGGTGGAATCGAAATTCACGAACGGCCCGTTGTTCAAGGCGTTTTCCACGTAGAACGTGGCGTTGAGCATGAAATGCTCGCTGGGGGTCCACGTGCCGCCGATCTCCACGCGGTTCTCATGGGTCGGCAACATGGTATTGAGGGCGTCGTCGAGCGAGCTGTACACGTCCGGCGAGATGCCGTACAGGGGATACTCCGTATCGATGTATTTGAAGCGGACGTAGGTGGTGAAGGCCCGCGACCACTTCTCTTCCACGCCCACCGTGGCCGTGCTCTTGTTCGTGTTGGGCTGGATCCAGAAAGCCGGGGCGATGGCTTGGATCGTGTCCCCGGCGTTGGTCCGGCGGAGCTGGGAATACTCGTAGCCGGCCGTGAAGGCCAGGCCGCCGGGCACCGTCCCTTTCTCATCGTAAAAGGGACGCCAGCGGCTCGTCACGCCCACCGCGTCCTGGTCGCGGTCGATCGGAATGGGAGCATAGGCCAAGTTGCTCATGTTCTCTTGGTAGTAGGCCATCTGCGCGGGTGTGGAATACAGGGTGTTGAGCGGCGTCGTCTGCATCTGGGTGTTTTCGGTGTAATACTTGCCATACCCGGTCAAGGTCAGGCCGCCGACGGAATTGTTCGTAATTCGGGCGTCGGCGCCGCCGAAATGCCGGTTGCTCTCGGTTAGCTCGTCTTTCATGTCCCCGATGTAACCGGCGGCGTAGACGTCAGTGTCCTCCTCGAGGAGCAGGTGCGCCTTGAGCCGGTCGATCTGGCTCTGGCTGTCGGGCACGATGTTGTAGCCTGCCGTGGAATAGTCGTTAGTAGCAGTATTATTCGTCGTCGGGAAGCCCAGCCCCGCCCCTCCCCGGTACGCGTTGTACACCTGTTGGTCGGCCTGCTCGAAAAGCCGGATCGTGTGCGAGTACTCGACCGTCAGTGCGCCCACGTGCCACTCCAGCGAAGGCGTCACTTCCGTGGTTCGCCAGTCGATGTGCTGGGCCTGGGTCACCACGTGGCACTGCGTGGTAGCACCCGTCGTGTTGGTTGCGAAGTTGGGGCCGACCTGGGGACTTGTCTCGTTGGTAGGCGGGACAGGACACGTGGCATTCGACGTGGAGGCGTCGTAGCAGTGCGCCAGGGCGTCGGCCTCGCGAACGCCTTCCTTCTCGATCCCGAACACGTTCACCCGCCACCGCAGGTCGTCAGTCAGCGAGCCCTTGAAGTTCGCCTTGAATTCCTGCACGCGAATGGCATAGTCCGTGCCGGCGCTCAAGTCGTCGCGGGAATAGTAATTGTCGCTGGTGTGGGGCGCGCTGTTGACGGCATTGGGGATGGTCGTGAAGCCGGCATACGAGTTCGTATCGAGCTGGTGCGGAAAGCGATCGTAATTGACGTCCGCCGTGATCTGCGGGCCGCCGTAGACGTGCACGCGGGCATTGTCCGTGTCGTTGTCGTTGGCGGTGGCCGAGAGATCGACGGTCCTCGTCCCGTTGCTGAACAGGCCGTCGATGTCCACGAAGGGCGACGACCCCAAGCCCTGGTATTCGCCCACCTTGGACGGCGATCCGGTGGCCTTTACGCCCCAGGCGCCGGCCCGGGCGACGAAGTCGCGCACGGGATCCACGTCCTCCGCGGCGGGATCTGACCCTGCGGTCGAGGCGGCGGTCTCTGCCGGCGCGGCAGGCGTTATGGCGGGGTCATCCGCGCGCAGCACCGCGGCAGGCAGTAGAAATACGGCCGGCGCGAGAACACGGAAAACGCTGACCCTCACGACTAGGCCCCCCTGGAATCCCGTGGTGTGGTTGTTCTTTAAGCCTGGAGTTTCATGTAATTAGCGGAACAAGGCCCCCGCGTTCGGGCTGTTGGGCGATGGAACGTCGGAGCCGTGAATTTGCGTGTGGCACTCCGTGCAGTTGGTGTACAGCGGCGCCCGGATGTTCGTCAGCTTGTCGATGTTCGCCGCATTCGCGATGCCGAAATGAGGACTCTTGACGGTGTCCGTTCGGCGATGCCCGACGTGGCACCGCAGGCACAGGAACGTCGGCGGCTGCCGCAGCAGGTTGTTGGCCACCGTGCCGTGCGGCTCGTGGCAGATCGTGCAGTTCTCGTCCACCGGCGGATGCGGGAAGGCGAACGGCCCTTGCTTCTCGGCATGGCACTTGTAGCACAGCAGGTTCACCCGTTCCGCCTTCAGATTGCGCTCGTACTGCCCATGCGGATCATGGCAATCGGAACACACCATCTTGCCCTCCTTGATCGGATGGTGCGAAGGCATGGCATTCAGGCCGTAGATCTTCCCGTGGCACTTGTAGCACACGTAGGGCTCCTCGACCGACATCGTCAGCCGTTTGGGGCGCTGGACGGTCGTGTGCTCGATGTTCACGAAACGCTGCACGCGGCTGTCGGGGTGCGGGTTGTGGCAGTCGGTGCAGGCCACGCCGTTGTTCTCATGAATCGAGGAGTGCCAGGCCAGGAGCGGTGAATGCTGCGCGTGACATCGCAAGCAAAGCTCCCTGCGGGAGGCCTCCAGGATGTGGCCGTGCGGATCGTGGCACGTGGTGCAGTTGAACCCGTTGGGACCGCAGATCTGGTGCGGCCCGGCAATCTGCTGGTACTGCTGCTTGTCGCAATGGCAGCGATAGCAGAGATAGGGCGCGACGGCGCCCATGTGGCACGACGTCCCCCGCAGCGAGGGCAGGCTGGCGGCCTTGGCCGGCCGCTTGAGCGTGTCGTCCAGCGCCGCGCTGAAATTTACCAACTTCGCACTAGCCCCCGGTGCCGGCAGCATGGCCGTCTGGGGCTCGGTGGTGGCCGGCGTACCGGGCGGCACGTTGTAGTGGCCGCGGTGGCACGAGACACAGGTCACGCCGCATTGGGCATGTTTCGAGGTTCGCCACCGCGTGCCCTGGGCACAGGCGTTCTGCTCGTGGCACCGCAAGCAGGCCTCGGCCAGCACGGCCGGGTTCCCGCTCTTGAAGCTGAAGATCAGTCCCGGCTCCTTGCCGCGGGCTTCCAGGTGCTTGCTGGCCGGGCCGTGGCATGCTTCACACCCCTCGGTGCGATGCACGTTGCCCTCGGCGAACGACTTGGCGTAGGACCCGTGGCAATTCAGGCACAGCTCGTCGTCATTGACGTACTCCGCACCCTGCACTTTGGGCAGGGCGGCGCCCACCGTCTGGTACGAAACTTGCACGAAGGGCCGATCGCCCTTGGGCCAGCCGGGCTCAAACGGGACCGCCGTCCGACTGGGGAGCTCCGGCTCGGTGCAACAAGTCGGATCGTGCGACGACTTGCAAGAGGCAAAGGCAAGACAAAGTCCGCTTACCAGCACAAGCCCGACACGTGAGACTCCAAATTGACCCTTGCTGTGCGTGAGAGTGCGCACGGTCCTACCTCCATTGAGTCCAGGCCCTATCAGGAATTGCAATCGGTGTCGCATGCGTCTAAAGCGAACCATCCCCAGGCAATGGCGTGTGGCCGGGGATGAAGGAGGGAGTGAGGCTTGCGGGCGGTGTAATGTGGGGCGTGGGGCTGGTATAAAAGGTATGCTGCGCAATTCCGGCGTCATCCGCAGGAAACTCGTTCTCGTTGCGGCGTGGCGCTTCCACCCTTTTTGTCGCCACACGTGGGCCAAAAAATTCGGTAATTTGCGCAAAATCGGCCTTCTTGGTTCGCGTGCTTGAGTTGTTTTTGCCTGCTATCGCTGCTATAAATATGGGCTTGGCAGTTTGGGACGTGCTTGCGGTCGGGGTTTACACAGCCCGGCCTGTCACGATATATTCCCTGCTCCCTTCCCGAACCTTCTCGTGTCGAACGCAGCGAAATGGCTTCTTCCCCTCAAAGCTCGGCCGCCGGCCCGCGCGTGCCGGCCCCGATAGTCACCGCGTTCCGCTGGCTGGCTTCTTTGCGACTGGCCGTGGGATTGATTGTCGTCTTGGCGGCGGTGCTGGCCGTAACGACCTTCGTCGAGGCCGCCAAAGGCCGGGAATACGTGCGTTGGTATGTTTACGGCAGCCAGTGGTTCGTCTGGCTCTTGGGCCTGCTGGCAGCCAATATCCTGGCCTGCACTCTGTCGCGATACCCTTGGAAGAAACGGCTGGCGTTCCTGACCACCCATGCCGGCCTGCTGCTGTTGCTGGGCGGCGCCATCCAGACCTTCTGGGGTGGGATCGAGGGTCAACTCGTGCTGCCGCAGGGCGAGGCCTTGGATCGGATGGTGCTTACCGACCGCTGCCAGGTCGTTGCCCACTGGATTGACATGAGCGGCCGGCCGGATCGGCTGCCGGTGGGATTCGTCTTCCGGCCCGGCCCGGTCGATTGGCCGGAAGGCGAGACGCTGGACCTGGGCGATCAGAGCGGCGTGCGTCTGAAGGTGACCCGCCTGATTTGCCATGCGGTGGTCGACGAGACTTGGGTCGCCGACGAGTCGGGCGGCGGCCAGCCGGCGCTCAGGTTCGCACTTGCCGGTCCAAACGGCACGCCCGGCGAGGGACAATGGCTGGTGGCCAGCCCAATGGGTGGCGGCGCCGCGATGGGTCCCATCGAGCTCGAGTTCCAGCGGGTGCCGGCCGCCTCGATGCTCGAGGATTTCCTCCAGCCGCCCAAGGAGATGGACAGCCGCGGAGTGCTCTCCATCCATTACCAAGGCCGCATGCAGCGGATTCCAGTCGGCGCGAACCTGGGCAAGAAGACCCTCCTGAATGACGGTAAAGTGTCGGTCGAGTTGGCCGAGTATCTTCCCAACGCGCAGCCCGGTGATAATTTTCGTTTCGTTTCCAAGGACGACGAGCCGAAGAATCCGCTCTTGGAGTTGCGCGTGTACCTGCCGGGCCAAAAGGAGCCTCTTCGCCAGGTGGCCTTCGCAACCCGCCCGATGCAGAGTTTTGAGGGCATCCACGGATGGAACTGTCCGGTAAAGTTCTGGTACCATCACCCGGCTGTTGCGGCCGGTCCGGGCGCGCAGTTCCTTCAAACACCAGACGGCAAGCTCTATTGCCGGGTGGGCCTGGGCGGCAAGTATCAGATGCGGGGGGCGGTCCGGGCCGGCGACGAGATCGAGTTGCCGGGCAAATTCCGTGTGCTGCTGCTGGAGCACCTGCCCAGCGCACGGCGGGAAGTGCGCTATCAGCCGGCCGAGCTTGCCGGCGAAGAGGGCGGCCTGCCGGATGCGGCCCTGTGCCTGGAGGTAACCGTCGGCGGACAGACCCAGGAGGTTTGGCTCCGGCGCGATGACCCGGAGCACGGTGTGCAACGCCTGGTCACGCCCGAAGGGCCACTGGCCATCACTTGCACCTATGAATACCGCCCCTTGGGCTTCTCCTTGGAGCTTCTGAAGTTCCAGCGCGGATTGAACCCCGGTGGCATGGGCGAGGCGTCGTTCACCAGTATCGTGCGGCTGATCGACAAGAACCAGGGCCTCGACCAAGAGCGGCAAATCGCCATGAACCAGCCGCTGGCCCACGGCAAACTCAGCTTCTACCAGTCCAGCTTCGACGAATCGCCCGGCTCGACAACCACCTCCACCCTCACTGTGGCCTACGACCCCGGCCGGTTCCTGAAGTACCTGGGATGCCTGATGGTTTGTGGCGGGACCGTGGTGCTGTTCTGGCGGAAGATGCGTTTATTCGCGGGTGAGAGGTAACGCAGGAACCAATCATGCCCAAAGTTGAGGCCGCCTTGTTCGCACTGTTGCTCCTCGAGCTGCCGGCCCTCGCCGAGCCTGGACCGCAGCAGGATCTGGCCTGGAAAGCGTGGCAGTCGTTGCCCGTTCTGGACGGCGGCCGCTACAAGCCGCTGGACAGCCTGGCTTGGGAAACCTTGCGGATGATCAGCAATCGGGCCAGTTTCACCGAGCCCGAAACCGGCCACCACTTGGACGCCACAGCCCTGTACCTAAGCATGCTGCTGGACTGGCAGGCCGGGCCGCCGGCGACCGATGGGGTGGGAGCCGCGAATCCCCACGGCGGCACGAGTCCGCACGGCGAGATGAGCCCGCACAGCAGGATGAGCCCGCACGGCGGCATGATCCTGAATTCCCGCGCCACCTACTTTCGCAATCGTCAGCCCGACAGGTGGGACCGCATGCCTTTGATCCTCGTCGACTCGTTGGAACTGGCCGACGCGCTGGGCATCGCCCGCGGTCAGAAGTACATGTCGGCATACGACCTCAGCCGGGTCGAAATCGAGGATCAGCAGTCCCACGCCAAGACCCGTTTTAGCGTCTACGCGCAGCGCCTGTCGTGCCGGCAGGGGGTGGGCGTCACGGCCTTCGAGAAGAAGGTGGTCGAAGTGGCCAACCGCTTGTGGGCTTACGAGGACCACCGCATGGGGCGGAGACTGCAAGTTGTGCCCCTCGCCCCCGGCGGGGAGGGCCAGTGGGCGTCGATCGCCGACTTGACACGCAGCACGCCGGATGCCCACGCCGATCCCGACGGTCGCCTGCGCCGTGTCCGGGAGCAATTCGAGCAGGTGCACGCCGCCTACCGCGCCGGCGATCCAACGGCGTTCGCGGAGGCATCCGCCAGCTTTATCACCACCGTGCGGCGATCTGCTTCCGAGCTCGGTACGTATCCGCGGCAATCGATCATCGACCTGGAGGTGGCCTACAACCACTGGGTGCCCTTTCGTTTCGCCTGGGTCTTGACCCTGATCGCCTGCCTGTGCGTGCTCGCGAGCCTGGCTTCCGGCTGGAAGGCATTCTACACCGCGTCGCTGGTGAGTTTTGCCGCGGGCCTGGCGGCCATGCTCGTGGGGTTCGGCATGCGGGTGGTGATTTCCGGTCGTGCCCCGGTCACCAACATGTATGAGTCGGTGGTTTACGTGGGTTTGGGCGTGGCGATTCTCGGTCTGATCTTCGAGTTGATCTCCCGCCAGCGATTCATTTTGGCCGCGGCTGCGGTCGTTTCCACGATCGCGCTGGTCCTGGCCGACAACTGCCCGGCCATTCTCGATCCCGACCTTCAGCCGCTTAACCCGATTCTGCGCAACAACTTCTGGCTAGTGGTCCACGTGATGAGTATCACGCTCAGCTACGCCGCATTTGCCCTGGCGCTGGGAATCGGCGACATCTCACTCGGCTACAACTTGTTTGGATCGGGCAATCCAGCGCCGATCGAGGCCCTAAGCAAGGCTGCCTATCGCACTATCCTGGCCGGCGTTGTATTGCTTGCCGTAGGCACGGTGACAGGCGGCATCTGGGCCGATTACGCCTGGGGCCGCTTCTGGGGATGGGACCCAAAAGAGGTCTGGGCCTTGATCACCCTGCTCGGTTACCTGGCCGTCTTGCATGCGCGTTACTTGGGATGGGTCGGCGATCGAGGTCTGGCCGCCCTCTCCGTACTCTGCTTCTCGCTGGTCGTTGTGGCGTGGTATGGCGTGAACTTCGTCATGGGTTCGGGCCTGCACAGCTATGGGTTCGGTGGCAACGGCAGTCACACGCCTGTCGCCGCCGCGCTAGTGCTTCAGTTTCTCTACGTGGCACTGGCCGTCCTGCGAACCACACGTCTGTCTGGATTTCGTGAACCGTTGTCGGGGAAATTAGGGGACGGTCACCCCGTCGATCCGAATTCCCGATGAGAGCCGCCGCTGTTCGACCAGTCGTCAACAGCGAAGAACCGCGGGCTTCCGCTGTGGTCAACCGAGTTTTGGCCGCTTCAGGTTGGCCCTGTCACCCGAGAAGAACAACGGTTCAATGTGCGTTTCACAAAGCCGCCCCCGAACAGCTTCTTGGAGCCTTGCTGTGCCCGCCAAAGGTGAACATCCCCAAGGCAACCATCCCCACCGCTATTCAGCGCTGGCGGCAGGGCCCGACTTTATGCTGACCGCGTCGGGCGCGGGGCAGTTCTTCCGCCTGAACGCCGCTTGCAGCGCCTGGCAGCGCGTCGAGCGGCAAGGGATCGAGGAGAACTCCATGGGGCAACTGTGGTTTGCCTCGCGTGCCCGCGGCGTACACGGCTACTTCGGGTCCGCGCTGGGCAGCATCACCGTGGTCCTTCGCGCTGGCGTCGCCAGCGCCCGCGGCCAGGCCGGTCCGCGTACCCTCCTCGCAAACGCGGGCGCACACGGCCTCCACGTCAACGCCCGGGACTATCGTCAACACCGTGCGGCGGACGATCCCTTCGCCTTCGTCACCCTGGCAACCGTCAGGCGTGGCGGCGTTAGCCTTCTTGGCTTCGCTGGTGCAAACCCTGGTGCAAACCAGAGAGGGGGTCGGCGCAAGTCTTTTGCTGCTTTCACTTACGACGCTGAGCTTGTTGCTTCCCAAGCTGGATGTCGCGGGTCCGAGTCCCGTCTCCCGCTCTTCGTAAAGCCCGTTGACAGCAGTTGTCAGCGGGCTTTTCGCTTTGACGGGGCAGGCACTTACGGCGACGGCCCGGGCTTCCCCGATTTTCCCGGCTTCGCTTGCTGCCTTGTCCACGATTGCCTGCAATGTACGCGGTTTGCCGGTAGTTGGTACAGCCGCCGTGCACGTTGCCATGCCCAAAAGTCATGCCACACGACCCCCAAGTCACCCAATACCAACTTCAGACGGTTGAAATGCTGCCTTATACATGACGGCGCACCTTGAGTTCGAGTAGCCGGCCAGTACAATACGGCTCGCAGAGATGAAGGCCACAGGAACCTGATCCTTTTTCAAAGTTAGGAGGTACTGCCGTGGAACTAAAGGGTTCCCGAACCGAACGAAACCTGCTGATGGCCTTTGCGGGCGAGTCGCAGGCCCGCAACCGCTACACCTTTTTTGCCAGCCAGGCCAGGAACGACGGCTACATCCAGATCGCGACGATCTTCGAGGAGACGGCCAATCAGGAGAAGGAGCACGCCAAACGCTTCTTCAAGTTCCTCCAGGGCGGCGCGGTGCAGATCGAGTGCGCCTTCCCGGCGGGGATGGTGGGCACGACCGCCGAGAATCTCCTGGCGGCGGCCGGTGGCGAGCACGAAGAGTGGTCGGCGTTGTATCCGGGCTTCGCCGCCGTGGCGCGGCAGGAGGGCTTCCAGGCCATCGCCATCGTCTTCGAGCAGATTTCAGTGGCCGAGAAACAGCACGACCGGCGTTACCGCGGCCTTTGGGAGAACATCCAGCACGACCGGGTGTTCAAGCGGAGCGGGCCTGTGAAATGGCGATGCCTGAACTGCGGCTACGTTCACGAGGGTCCGGAGGCGCTGGCGGCCTGTCCGGCCTGTGCCCATCCCCGGGCCTACTTCGAGCTCCTGGCCGAGAACTGGTGAAAGGGGCCGCAGATGCCGGGCACGAGCCAGGCTTGGCGTTGCAGCGTTTGCGGATACGTCCATAGCGGGCCCCAGCCGCCCGCGGCGTGTCCGGTTTGCGGGGCGCCGCGCGAGTTGTTCCAGCCGCACTCCGCCCCTGCGCCATCCGCAGCGGCCGGCGCGAGCCAATGGCGCTGCCAGGTTTGCGGGTACGTGCATGTTGGCGTTCAGCCGCCGACGCAGTGCCCGTCCTGCGGGGCTGCCGCCGAGCGCTTCGAGCCGCTCGGCGAAACGCCCGCCACTGCGGCCGATGCCGCGAAGGCGCCAAGGGTGTTGATTCTCGGCGCAGGGATTGCCGGGATCGCGGCCGTGGAATCGCTGCGGGCCGCCGCGCCGGCGGCGGAGATCACCGTGCTCTCGAAGGAGCGCGAGCCGCCTTATTACCGGCTCAATCTGACCCGCTATCTGGCCGGCGAGATCGGCGAGCAAGACTTGCCGCTCCACACAGCCGCCTGGTATGAGCAAGAGAAGGTTCGATTACGGTTAGGGGCGGGGGCATCGGCGATCAACCTGCCAGATCACGTCGTCGAGCTGCACGGCGGCGAGAAGCTGCCGTTCGACAAGCTGCTCCTGGCGGCCGGAGCCCATCCGTTCATTCCGCCCTTTCCCGGAACGGACCGCAAAGGCGTGACCAGCCTGCGGACCGTGGACGACGCCCGCGGCATCCTGGCGGCCTGCCGGGCGGGCGCCAAGTGCGTGTGCATCGGCGGCGGACTGCTGGGCCTCGAGACGGCCGGCGCCCTGGTGCGCCAAGGCGCCGACGTGACGCTCCTGGAAGGCCACGCCTGGCTGCTGCCACGGCAGTTGAACCAACGGGCCGGCGAGATCCTCGACGCCTATGTCGCGGGCATCGGCGTCAAGCTGCGGACCGCGGCCCTCACGCGCGAGATCGTCGGCGGCGAGCGGGTCCAGGCGGTGCTGTTGGAAGACGGCCGCCGCATTCCCGCCGATCTGGTCGTCATCGCCACCGGTATTCGCCCGAACAGCCACTTGGCGCGGCGGGCCGGGCTGGCAGTGAACCAGGGCGTGCTGGTCGATAATCGGCTGGCCACCTCGCACCCCGATGTCTGGGCGGCCGGCGACGTGGCCGAACACCAGGGGCAAGTCTACGGAATCTGGGGGCCGTCGCAGTACCAAGGCAGCATCGCCGGACTGAACATGGCCGGCGGCAGCGTCCAGTTCGGCGGCGTGCCCCGCTCCAACACCCTCAAGGTCCTCGGCCTGGATATGTTCAGTATCGGCCAGGTCAACCCGGAGGATGCCAGCTTCCGGGCTTGCGACATTGAGGCTGAGGGCAGCTACTGCCGATTCGTGATCCACGACAATCGCCTCGTGGGCGCCGTTCTGCTGGGCGACACCAAGCTGACGGCCACGGTGAAGGAGGCCGTCGAGGGCAAGAAAGACCTCTCGGAGTTCGTCGGATCAGTACAGCCGCTAATGAGCGGCCCGGCCGCGGACGAAATGGGAAAGCTGCGGTACGGGGATGGTTCCTAAAGATAAATTGCGGCAGATGCCTGGTCCCCTCTCCCTCCGGGAGAGGGTTAGGGTGAGGGCCGGCATCGGGAAAGCGGTGATTAGTTGCGATTGGGGCCCGCGATGCCCTCACCCCCTGCCCCGCTCCCAAAGGGAGAGGGGAGCCCGTGAGATCTTAAAAGGAGGTTGCCGAATGTCGTGCCAAGATTCTGGTTCGCCGGTGGGGGTTGTTGTGCGGGGGAGATCGTGCAAGCGCCAAACCCGCGCGCGGCTGGGCGGCGTGCGCTGGCCGGCGGGTTGGCTGCTGCTGGGGGTGGCGGCCGCGTCAACGCTGGCCGTGGCCGGCGACACGCCGCAGGCCAAGCCCCTGGCCGCTCGCGTTCAGAGCTACGACCGCGTGGCCGTCGACCGCTCGCCGTGGGGCTCGCTCCGCTGGCTGATGAATGCCAAGCTCGACCCGGGGGCGGGCCTGACCCTGGGCGTCGTCGAGATCAACCCCGGCCAGTCGAACCCCCGCCACGTCCACGCCAACTGCGAGGAGGTCATCTACGTGCTCTCCGGCTCGTGCCGGCAAACGGTAGGAAAGGAAACGGTTACGCTCAAGGCCGGCGACGTGCTGCGCATCCCGGCCGGCGTGCCGCACGTGGCCAAAGCCCTGGGCAACGAGCCGCTGCGGTCGATCGTGGTCTACAACACGGGCCAACGGCAATTCACCGTCCTGGACGAATAATCGCCAGTGGCTGGCGGCAAGCGGTGACAGACACATCCCCCGCGGAGATCGAACCATGCGGTATGCGCTAATTCTTGCCGGCGGTCGGGGCACGCGGTTGTGGCCCATGAGCCGCACGCGCCGGCCCAAGCAACTGATTCCGCTCTTCGGCGGCCGGTGCCTGTTGCAGATCGCCTGGGAGCGGCTCGAGGGCCTGGTCGCCCCGCAGCAGCGATACGTCTGCGCGGGCGCGGGCCAGGCGGAGGCGATGTTCGAGGCCCTGCCCGAGCTGGCCGCCGGCCAATGGCTGGGCGAGCCGCTGCCCCGCGATACCCTTGCGGCCGCGGGCCTGGCCGCCACGGTGATCGCCGGCCGCGATCCCCAGGCGGTAATCGGCGTCTTCACGGCCGACCACCTGATCCGGCCCGTCGAGCAGTTTCGGGCCATAGTCGGGCGGGGGTTCGAGCTGGCCGAGCGCGGCCCGGCCAGGCTGGTCACCTTCGGCATTACGCCCACCCGCGCGGCCACGGCCTACGGCTATCTCGAGTTGGGCCAGGCCGTGGGTGGCGACGCCCGCACGGTGGCCCGCTTCCAGGAGAAGCCGGACGAGGCCACGGCCCGGGCCTACCTCGCCGCCGGCCCGCAACGATACCTCTGGAACAGCGGCATGTTCGTGTGGCGTGCGGCCACGCTCCTGGACTGCATCCGCCGCTATCAGCCGGAGTGCTTCGCCGCTCTGGCACGCGTCGGCCAGGCGTGGGGCCAGGCCGAGCAGGCCGCCGTGCTGGCCGAAGTCTACCCCACGCTGAAAAAGCTCAGCGTCGACTTCGGCGTCATGGAGCCGGCCTCGACGGACCGGGCCGTACAAGTGGTCGCCGTTCCGATGCCGCTGGAGTGGCTGGACGTCGGCTCCTGGCCCATGTTCGCCGAGACCTGCCCCCGCGACGAGCAAGGCAACGCGCTAGCCCACGGGCGGCACCTGCTGCTGGACAGCACCCGCGCGCTATTGGTCTCCGCCGATCCGGAGCACCTGATCGCCGCCGTGGGCTGCGAGGACCTTTTGATCATCCATACGCCCGACGCCACGCTGGTGTGCCGCGCCGACCGTGCCGAGGACATCAAGAGAGTTTATGCCCTGCTGGCCGAGCGCTACGGGGCGAAGTATCTGTAGAAGGCGGCCGCCTTCATCCCTAATCCCTAGCCGGGATTATTCACCAAGGCTCGTAGTGACCCGATTTATCGGGTCTGGAGAGCGTGAACAGGTCAAGGACCGCATGAATGCGGTCACTACGAACGAGTGGTGAATAATCCAGGCTAGCGGCGTCAGGCCGCGCCCGTGCGGCGGCGAGACGCCACATCTACTGTATTTCGCCCCGGGCGGACTGGTCGCCTATTGCGGCGACTGTTGCATTGCCGACGGATGGACCCGGCGTTGGACGTCGGTTTCGATGGCGCCGAAGGTGGCCTCGTGCCGCTGGACGGTCATCATCAAGGCCTGCAACATCCGTTTCGCCGTGAAAAAGTTGACGATGATCCGCTGGGTGATGGCAATCGGCGCAGTGGGCACACCGAACGGCTGGGGGTTGAGTCCGAAGTCGATGATCAATTCTTCCGGCGTGCCGGTCACGCGGCAAAAATTCGTGTACATGGGGACGGCCTTCGAGTCGTCGATTTGGATCTGTGGCTGCTGAGGCTGGGCCTGCGCGGGAACCTGCGGGGCCGGGCTGGGATTGCTGGCGGGTTCGACCATGAGTGGGGTCCTTTGTGTGAAGCTATCGGGTTTGACCGCCCATCCGCGGGCGGTACGACGTATCGCACCCCTATTGTAAACCGGCCGTTGCGCAATGAGAATGGGGGCTACGGGGCTGACACTGGCAAAGCGGGGGCGATTACGGCACTTGACACCCCCGCCAGGACAGGAACTCTTACCATGAAACATGCTACCATCTTGGCGGGCCTGGCGATCTTTACGGCAACAAGCGGCGCGTTGCGGGCAAGCGATGCCGGGACGCAGCCCGCCACAAGCAGTGTCGCCCGCGTTGCCGAGCCCTTGGTCAAGCCTGCGCTCGTTCCGTTGGCGCCGGGCGCGGTCGAGCCCGGCGGCTGGCTGCGAGACTGGGCCCTGGCGGCGCGAGACGGGATCACGGGGCATCTGGACGAGTGGCACCCGACCTTCGGCGAGGGCTGGAAGGGCGTCCCGATCAAGGCGCCCGGGGCTGAGCCCGACGGGGCCGGATGGCCCATCGAACAGTGCAGCTACTGGCTCGACGGCCTGGTCCGGCTGGGCTACGTGCTGCATGACGACGTTCTCATCGGGAAGGCTACGGCCCGGCTCCGTGTGGTCGTCGAGGGCGTGAATCGGGGCGGCGCCTCGCTCATCTATTGGAAAGCCGACAAGCCCGCGGGGTTCAACAGTTGGGCCCATTCCCAGATGGGGCGGGCCCTGGTGGCCTGGTATCAGGCCACCGGCGACAAACGCATCCTCGCGGCCCTGGTCAGGGCCTATGCCGATTATCCCGTGCCCATGGGGCATCTGGATTTCAATGACGTCAGCGGCCTGTGCAACGCCGACGCGGCCTTGGAAACCTACTCCTACAGCGGCGACCGCCGCATACTGGAGCGCGTGCTGGCCGCGATGCGCGGGCCCACGCCCCGCAACACCATGCTCCAGTGGTTGGACGGGCGGTTCCTCCCCGGCCATGCCGTCATTACCTATGAGAACATCCGACTGCCCGCCCTGCTGTACCCCTGGACCGCCGACCCCCGTTATCTCCAGGCATCGCTGGGCGCTTTCGCCTGGATCGACCGCGAGCACATGCTGCCTTACGGCCTGGCCTCCGGCGAGGAGTATATGTCGGGCATCGGCGCACTGCGCAAGACGGAGACCTGCAACGTGGCGGCCGGAATGTGGTCCATGCTGTGGATGTATCGCATCCTGGGGCAGCGCGGGTATGGGGATTCGATCGAGCGGGCGCTGTTCAACGCCGGCGCCGCGCCCATCGCCCGCGACTTCCAGACCATGTGCTACTACCAGTCGCCCAACCGCCTCCGCTCCGATAGCTTGCCCTGCGAACAACCCAACTGCCCCGGCCGGGGCGCCATTCGGTTCCATCGCCTGGGCTGCCCCCACGTGTTGTGCTGCGTGGGCGCGGTCAACCGCATCGTCCCCAATTACATCATGCACATGTGGATGGCCACCGCCGACCAAGGGCTGGCGGCGGCACTCTACGGGCCGTGCAGCGTGTCGGCTATCGTTGGCCCGGGCGTGCCGCTCAAGCTATCGTGCACCACGGCCTATCCCTTCGAGGAGACGATCCGCGTGAGCGTCGAGCCTCAGCGCAAGGCGTCGTTCCCCTTGTACTTCCGCATTCCCGCCTGGTGCGCTCAAGCGGGCGTGGCGGTCAATGGCAGGCCCGTGGATGCCGCAGCCAACCAGAGCGGCTTCTTGCGGATCTCCCGGGAGTGGTCGGCGGGCGACCAGATCGAGCTGCGGTTCCCCATGCCGATCCGGGTGGTGCGGGATTATGAGACGGAGTTCCCCGCGGCGGTCAAGTCGTATTTCGCCTTCGAGCCGGCCCCGGTGTTCACGAAACGGCGGTTGCCATACGCCAGCGTAAGCCTCGGCCCGCTGCTGTTCGCCCTGCCCATTGCCGACGAGGACCCCAACACGCCGCTGCCGGGGGCCCAGTGGCAATTTGCGCTCGATACGGCGGCGCCAGGAAACGGGTCCGACATCACCGTCGAGCGCAGGGCGATGCCGCCCGCATGGAACTGGCCGCTGGACGCACCCGTGCAGTTGCGCGTTCCGGCCCAGGCCATCGACTGGCAACCCACCGATGCCCAAGCCCTGCCCGATGGCCCCGTGACCGGGAAAGGACCGCAATCCATCCGACTCGTTCCCTATGGTTGTACCAAGTTCCGTATCTCGATGTTCCCGGCGACGGCACGAACATGGGCAGCGAACTGAGATTCTGCTCCCCTCTCCCATTGAGAGAGGGGCTGGGGGGTGAGGGCGGCACAAATGGTCCCCCTCTCCCTCCGGGAGAGGGCCGGGGTGAGGGGAACCTGCGTTGGGCACGAAGAATGGAGAAGCAGGATCATCAACCATTTTCCCTCACCCTCACCCTCTCCCGGAGGGAGAGGGGACCGACCAATCCGCAACTTGCACAAGTCCAGAACTGAGCCAGCAGGAGCTTTGTGATGAGAAATCTGACGAGGGCAGTGTTGTTGATCGTTCCATTGTGGTCGTCGGGCAATCCGGCCTTGGCATTGGATCCGTCCGATGTGCCTGCCGGGCCACCTGATGACGCCATCATGGCCGCTCCCGCCGAAATGGCCGACATGGCCGATTGGGCGGCGGTCGCGCTGGCCGGCAGCGGGTCACGGCAAACTCCGGCCGAGGGTGTACGGCAGCCGGCCGGGCGGGCTGCCCCGCCGCTCTTAATGCCGGGCGGTCCGCCCTTCTCTTTCGTATTTGGCGGCAAGTCCTCCCGCGAGTTGCTGAAGGACTGGCAGCGCACGGCCGAGGCCGACGACCTGCCCGATCGTTTGCGACATCGAGTCGCCTGGACCGATCCCAGCTCGGGCCTCCGTGTGGCTGCGGAAGTGACCGTATTCAAGCGGTACCCGGCGGCCGATTGGGTGTTGCGTTTCGAGAACACGGGCCGGCAGGATACGCCGATCATCGAGGAGATTCAGGCCCTGGACGTTACCCTCGGGACCACCCAGCCCGAGCAGCCAGCCACGCTGCACCACCTGGCGGGCGACGATTGTAGCGAGCGATCGTTCATGCCCCTGGCCAGCCCGCTTCCCGCCGGCGGCCAGATCCGCCTGGCGCCCAACGGCGGCCGATCGTCCAACGGCGCGTTTCCGTTCTTCAATTTCGCGTATCAGAAACGCGGGCTGTTCACGGCCATCGGCTGGACCGGCCAGTGGGCCGCGTCGTACCAGCGAGACGCGGCCGGGCCGACCCGCCTCCGCGCCGGCATGGAGCGTGTGCATCTGCGGTTGCACCCCGGCGAGGCCATTCGCAGCCCGAGAATCTTGCTCATGGCCTGGCAGGGCGAGCGGCTGGCGGCGCACAACCGCTTTCGCCGCTTGATGCTGTTTCACTACGTCCCCAAGGAGCACTCGCGTCCGCTGGCCGTGCCTATATTCTGGCAATGCTACGATCGCTATAACGGCCATCCCACGTGGCCCACGGAGGCCGGACAGTGCCAGGCCGCCCAGTACGCCGCCCAGGCCGGCTGCGACTTCCTGTGGCTCGACGCCGCCTGGTTCCCCGGCAACTTCCCCAACGGCGTGGGCAACTGGTCCTGCAAGACCAAGGAGTTTCCGCACGGGCTGAAGCCGGTGAGCGATGAGTGCCACCGCCTGGGGCTGAAGTTCATCGTCTGGTTCGAGCCGGAGCGGGTCGCCGCCGGCACGCAGATCGCCCGCGAGCACCCGCAGTTCGTCTTCGGCGGGGCCCAGGGCGGCCTGTTCAAGCTGGACGACCCCGCGGCCCGCCGCTGGCTGACCGACCTCCTGATCCGGCGGATCGGCGAGTTCGGCATGGACTGGTATCGCAACGACTTCAACATCGACCCCTTGCCGTTCTGGCGCCGCAACGACCCGGCCGACCGTCAGGGCATGACCGAGATTCGCTACGTCGAAGGGCATTACGCCATGTGGGACGAGGTGCGTGCCCGATGCCCCGGCCTGTTCATCGACAACTGCGCCAGCGGCGGACGCCGCATCGACCTGGAGACCATCGGGCGCTCGATCGCCCTGTGGCGGAGCGACACGGCTTGCGGTTCGGGCCGCGGCGATTGGCACCAGGCCCAGGCCTTCGGAATGAACTACTACCTGCCGCTCAACGAAATTTGCGCCTGGACGCCGGATGCCTACGAGATGCGGAGCACCTCGGGCGCGGGGGCTATCGTGCAGTTCGCCTTCCTCGACGGAGGGTTCTCGGCCGCCGCTGCCCGGCAGGCCGTCGCCGAGGTGAAGGAGAATCAGAAATACTTCTACGGCGACTTCTATCCCCTCACCGCATGTTCGGCCGCCCCCGAGCAGTTCCTGGCCTATCAAGTCCATCGGGCCGATCTCCGCGCAGGGCTCGTGCTGGCCTTTCGCCGGGCGAAGTGCAAAGTGCCGGGGATCAAAGTTGCCCTGGGCGGAATCGAGCCGGAAGCCGAATACCAGGTCGAGTTCATCGACGAGCAACGGCAGAAGACCGCCAAGACGATGAGCGGCCGGGCCCTGGCCACGGACCTTTCCCTGACCATCCCGCAGCCGGCGGCCAGCCTGCTCGTGCGCTATAAGGCCACGGGCCCAAGCCTTAGGTAGCTCTCTGTGTAATCGGTCCCCCTCTCCCTCCGGGAGAGGGCCGGGGTGAGGGGAGCCTGCGTTGGGCACGAAACATGGAGAAACAGGATCCTCACTCAGTTCCCCTCACCCTAACCCTCTCCCGAAGGGAGAGGGGACCGACCAATCCGCACTTTGCAAAAGTCCAGTACTGATTCAGAATTGAACGACTCTAATCCGGCTAGACTTGCCAATCTGGGTGCCACTGCTGGCTTGTCCAGCAGTGCCGATCCAGCCCCGTGCGCAACACTGCTGGACAAGCCAGCAGTGGCACCCGCGTCTTACAAATAGGGAGGATCCATGAACGCGCGCATCTGTCGACCGGCGATCCTGTTTCGTGTCGCCGGCCGGGTTCTGCTGTTGGCTTGCCTCTTCCACGCGGGCGCAGCGGCCCGGGCCCAGAATGCCTCGCGCTGGCCGAAGCTGGAAGAAGTGATCGTCGTCTCCAAGACGCACTTCGACATCGGCTTCACGGACCTGGCCAGCCGCGTGGTGGACCGCTACCGCACTTCGATGGCCGACCAGGCCTTGAAGCTGGTCGACTCCAGCCGCAACCTGCCGCCCGACCGGCAGTTCGCGTGGACCCTGGCCGGCTGGCCCATGTCGCAGGTCCTGTGGCCGGGCCAGACCGCCGAGCGTCGCGATCGGTTCGTGGCGGCGATGCGCGCCGGGCGGCTGGTGCCCCATGCCCTGGCCTTCACCACGCACACCGAATCGCTGGACCTGGAGGACCTGACCCGCGGCTTCCGCTTCTCGGTCGAGATGGCCCGGCTCGCCGGGCAGCCGCTGCCCACCGGCTGCAAGATGACCGACGTGCCCGACCACACCCGCGGCCTGGCCACCGTTTTGGCCCACGCGGGTGTGAAGTTCTTTCACCACGGCTGCAACGACAACTGCACGCCGGCCGACGTTCCGGAGCTGTACTGGTGGCAGGGGCCGGACGGCTCGCGGGTCCTGACAATGTTCTCCCGGACCTACGGCTCCGACCTTTGCCCGCCCGCCGGCTGGCCGTACAAGACGTGGCTCTGCATGTGGATGACCTACGATAACGACGGCCCGCCCAACACCCAGGCGGTCGAGGCCCTGTTCGAGCGGGCCAAGCGTGACTTGCCGGGCGTGCGGGTCCGCTTCGGCCGCCTCTCGGATTTCGCCGACGCCGTCGAGCGCGAGAAGCCCGATCTGCCGGTTGTCCGCGACGACGCGCCCGACACGTGGATTCACGGCATCGGGTCGATGCCCATCGAAACCCAGTTGGCGCACGCCACCCGGCCGCGGATCGCGGCCCTGGAATCGCTGGATACGCTGCTGGGGGCGTGGGGCGTGCCCGCCCAGCCGCTCGGCCCCATCGTCCGCGACGCCTACGAGAACACCCTGCTCTTCGGCGAGCACACCTGGGGCCCCGACGTGGCCCGCTACGCCGGCTATAGCTACGGCGACGAGTGGAAGAAGAAGCTGGCCGCCGGCCAATATCGGTTCCTCTTGGAGGGCTTCAACCAGAAGCGGGCCTACGCCCATCGGGCCGCCGAGATGGTCGAGCCGGCCATCCGCCAGCGGATGGCCGCCCTGGCCGCGGCGGTCGACGTGCCCGGCCGGCGGATCGTGGTCTTCAATCCGCTGCCCTGGCCCCGCGACGCCGCGGTCGAAGTGCCTTGGACCGGCACAATCACGGCCTTGACCGACGTCGCCGACCGCCAGAGCGTCGCCGCCCAGTCGCAGCAGGGCACCCTGCGGTTCGTGGCCCGCAACCTGCCGCCCTTGGGCTACCGAACGTTCGTTCCCGCCCAAGGGGCGACCCGCGGAAACGTCTCGGCCGACGCCACCGCCCAGTGCATCGAGAACGATCTGCTCCGCGTTACACTCGACCCGGCCCGCTGCGGCGTCAAGTCGGTTATCGAGCGGCGAACCGGCCGCGAGCTGGTCAACGCCCAATCGCCTTACGCCCTGGGCCAATACCTGTACGAGCGCTTCGACGCCGACCAGGGCCTGCGGCATGCCCACGATTACGTTACGCATCGCCCCAACCAGGAACCGGGTGAGATCGCCGCCCAGAGCAAGCCCCGCCTGCCCTCGGCCCGCGAGCATCCCTATTGCTCGGCGACGGCGGCCGACGCGACTTTGGTGCTTCGCAGCGACGCGGCGTCGGCCTCGGCCCTGCTCAAGGCGGCCCCGCGCGGCATTATTCCCGACGCCACGCAGCTCCGCGTCACGCTTTACGCCGGCGAGCCTTGGCTGGACCTGGAGTGGTCGATTACCGAGAAGACACCCGATCCGTGGCCCGAGGGCGGCTGGCTGTGCTTCCCGCTCCGCGCTTTAGACCCCACGTTCCGCCTGGCCCGCCTGGGCAGCATCGTGGACCCGGCCAAGGACCTGTTGCGCAGCTCGAACCACGACGTCTTCTGCCTCAACGGCGGTCTGACGGTCCAGGGCGCCGACGGCGGCCGCACGGGCATCTGCCCCATCGACGCGCAACTGGTCAGCCTGGAGCGGCCGGGGCTGTGGCGCTATTCCCGTGATTTCGTGGCCCACAAGCCCGACGTGTTCGTCATGCTCTTCAACAACGTCTACTCGACGAACTTCGCGCAGTGGATCGATGGCTCGTGGTCGTCGCGGGTCCGCTTGTGGCTCGTCGACCCTCAGGAATCCACCCCGTCGTCGCTCATCGGCAGCTCGTGGGAGGCCCGCGTCGCGTGCCTGGCGGCCGTTTCGGATGCCGCACCGGGCAAGCTGCCGCCGCAGGCCACCGGCCTGGCCGTCCAGAAGCTACGGCCGCGATCGGCTCCTGCTAACTCGAGCCCGTCAAGCCGCGGGCCAATCGTCACCGCCTTCGGCCCCAATCCCTACGGCCCGGGAACGCTCTTGCGGCTGTGGGATCAGGCCGGCGACGGCGGGGCCTACTCCCTTCGCCTGCCCGCCGGCATGAACACAGCCACCGCCCAGCCCTGCGACCTGCGGGGCCAATCCACCGCAGAGCCCATCCCGGTAACCGCCCAAGGCATATTCCGCGCAACCCTCCGCCCCATGGCCCCCGCCAGCTTCATCCTCATGCCGTCGCAGGGTGCCACTGCTGGCTTGTCCAGCAGTGCAGCGGGCGTCGGCCACCTCAACACTGCTGGGCAAGCCAGCAGTGGCACCCGCAAGTAGCGACCTTCCGAAACACCTCAACCGGAGAAAACCCATGCTATCGCGATGGAGCAAACTTGCCTGTTTGACCGTGACAATCACCATGCTGGCTGGCTGGGCCAAGGCCGTCGAGCCCGATGCGGTGCTCCCCTTGTGGCCCGGCGACGGTTTCCCGCCGGGCGCGATGGTTAAAGACCCGCAGAACCAGCCGCCCGATGCCCAGGGCCTAATCCGCCGCATGGACAAGCCAGAGCTGCGGCTGTTTCTGCCGCCCGCCGATCGGGCCACCGGCACGGCGGTAATCATCTGTCCCGGCGGCGGCTATGGGATACTGGACTACAAGGCGCACGTCGCGGAGTTCCTGGCCGACTACCAGCAGCAAGGCATCGCCGTCGTGGCCCTGCTGTACAAGGTCCCCACCACCGCCGACTTGGCCTTGACCGATGGGCGGCGCGCGGTCCGGCTCGTCCGCAGCCATGCACACGAGTGGAAGCTGGACCCGCAGAAGATCGGCATACAAGGCTACTCGGCGGGCGGGCACCTGATCGTAAACCTGATCTCGCACGCCGACGACGGCGATCCCAAGGCCGCCGATCCCCTGGACCGCTTGAGCTGCCGCCCGAACTTCGCGGTGCTGATGTGCCCCTGGAATACCTGGAAGCTGGCCCGATATCCGCTCGCGGCCCCCTTGCCCCCGGTGTTCCTGGCCTGCGCCGCCGACGACAAACTGTCGATCGACTTCTCCGACCCCTTGGCCGAGCGGCTGAAGGAACTCGATACGCCCGTCTTGTTCTGGCGAGTGCCGGGCGGCGGCCACAGTGCATTCCACCATCCTTCCGCCTGGGGCAACTGGATGCAGAAGCTCGTGCCGTGGCTCAAGCAGCAGGGCTTCGCGGTTCGGCCGTGACGGTGCCGATTTCAATGTAGTCGGCACACGCCGTGTGCCGTAACCAACCGGCGCCGCACGGCGTGTGCCGGCTACAATTCGCACGCATCGTAGGGTGCGTCCCATAGCGACGGGGACGGCACCAAACTGTTGGCGGGCACGACGGCCACGCCGACCAAGCTGTATTTGGTGCCCGGCGACCCCGTTCGGCGGACAAGCGGGGCGGGAGGCATCGGTTCAAGCGTTCAAGGGCGGTACAACCTACTCGTTTGCAGCGTCGTCGTCGTCAATCGCCAGGGGGACCCCCGCCTGCCACGCCATGTACTGGATGAAATCGCCTGGAAAAAACATCCGCGCGGCACCCTTGTGTTCTTTATAAACGCGCATCCGCCTCCGGATGAAAGCACTCACGTCGTCGATCGTTATTCTGAGGCAGGGGCTTAACCGTAACCCATCTTCAGCCCCCGGACCTGGACGTTTACTCGCCACATCGATCAATATCTTCGCAACGGTGAAGCCCGGCTCCTTGACAACCGGTCCGGCTTCAAGTGTGCGTGCTATGGCGGGCACAGCCGCCTTCTCAAAGATTCCGAACCGCAGAATAGCGTATTCAAGCCTTCTTCGATCAAAATGGCGATTGACGGCGCCCTTCTTATACCAGCCGGTCTTGACCTCTACGATTACGCAGACGACATTCCTTGTGTGATCAAGCTGCCAATCCACGAACCGCTCATTGTCCCAGTCATTGGGATGCCCACCAATATTCTCAAAAACATGGGGAAAACGAACGGCGAGCAGATCAATATCTGCGTCCTGACCAGTTTCCTCGTTCGGCTCATGCAGGACAAAGTTCTGCAAAGGCAGAAAACCGTTCAAACGGAAGTACCAATAGGCCAGTGACTCGCCGTAGTTCATCTGACTGTCTCCCCGCGCAAGGCCGCAACATTCATTCTGTTCGACGATGTCGCGTGTCTGGTTACACCTTCCCGTCGGGTTCTGTCGATGTGCTAATTGTAAAGACCCGAACTTCGAGGTCGGGCACTACGGATGCGGCACGAGAGATTTCAGGGGAAGCCTCCGAAACGACAATGATACCGCGTACCCGCTGGCCTGGCGCAGCAACGTGCTCACGCACGGACGCCATGTACCCGAGAATCTGGCCTACGACTTCTCGGCCGCCGGCGTCACGCTTGAGTTCCAGCACGACCAAATCCCCCGTATCGAGGTCTTCGCCAAGGAGGTCAACACGCCCACCGCCCGGTAACGCAAACTGCCGTCCGTAACCACCCGGCCGACCGTCGGGCGACTCGTATACGCGCAACCGCAGGCCAAGTATCTTTTCGCCGCGTTCGATGTCCCCGTGGAGCCATTCTTCGAGGATGCTTTCGCGGGGAATCGTTGGACGCCGGTTTCTCACCGGACGGCGTTTCCCGCGACCTGAGACGGTGGACAATACTCCAGAGAGTAAATTGTCGGACAGCTCGTCGGACAGCGCGTCCGGCGTCTCTTCTTGCGGACCCTCTTCGCCTCTTCGCTGCTTCTCGATCAGGGTTTCAAGCTGGCCAATCTGGGCCTGTGCCCACTTCGACAGCCCACCCCTATGGACGGTATCTTGCCTGCAAACCTCGATCGCTTCGTCATACCGCCTAAGCTTCCGCAATGCCGCCACAAGTGGAGACAACGCGAAACTGTGTTCGTCCTTGCGTCCGAAGGCTTCACGCAGAACGGTGACCGCCTCTTCATAGCGGCGCGTGCCCAACAGGCTCTTGCCAAGAAATGTTCTCGTCCCCGACAGTTGTGGATCGAGGCTCAGGGATTGGGAAAACGCAGACCGTGCGCCCTCGAACTCCTTCACTACAAGCAGGCATATCCCTACAAGAACATGATATACCGCGCGTTTGTCCTCAGGAGCGTGTTCCAAGGCATACCGATAGTAAGTGACCGCTTGGCGCCAGTTCTTCTGCTCACAATAGACGTTACCAAGATTGCCATTCAGTTCCGCAGCAAGAACAGCCAGTCCGGGAGTATCAGTCAGCTCGGGCTGGATGTCGCGCAGGGCCTGCACGTAGTAGTCGCGGGCCACGTCCCAATTCTTTTGCTCAAAATAGATGTTTCCGAGATCAGCAGCCGCCTCCCACGCCCCTGGGTCCGCATTCAGGGCCTTGAGATAGTGGGTGGCGGCCTCTTGAGAGTCCGCCGAGGTCTCGCCGAGAGAGGCGTGCAGCCCCGCAACATATCCAGTAAGCTCGGGTGGGATGTCGCGCAGGGCTTGCTGGCAGTACCAGCGAGCTTGCTCAAGATCCCCCTGGTCACCGAAGAGGCCACCGAGCTCCTTGGCTGCGTACCAAAAGTGCTCATCCTTTTTCAGACACTCGGAGAACGACCGTATAGCGGCCTTGCTGTCCCCCTTATCCTGTTCCGCAAGCCCCTGTAAACAGTGTGTGGCCGCGGAGTCTGGCCACGCGATTGCGAACGCCTCCGCCAACGCCGACCAAATGCCTCTCGGCGGATTATCAAGAAACAGTTCAATTGCGTTATGGAACTCTTCACAGTCGAAAGGTGTAGGCGACTCTTGACGTGCGTGTTGGGGCCATCTGCGAAGGTAGTCTAAGGCCTTACTGGGCTCGCCGCACTCGTTTGCGACGAAAGCGCGGTGGCGGAGGTACTTGTCGGGTGGGGCGCGATCGAGGAATGCGTTTAATTCTCTCAGCGGCGCCTCACCCACTTCGTCGAAGCAACGGGCCAGCAGTTCGCCAACCTCTTTATTCATCTCTTCGATCTGCGATGAGTCGATTTTGGGCCCCTTTTTGCGCGTCATCGCGGCCTCCGGATTACACTGTTGAATAGAACTCGGTCGTTTTGTGGCTGGGCGTACCCGAAGTTCCCGCGTGAAAACAGCTAACGTCCCTCCCACGGGATTCTCAGTGCTCTGCGGGACGGAGCGGTCGGAGTACGGCGCCCCCTGCTTTCCTGCGAGCACGCCGTGCTCGACGAACGCCCAACCGAGGTGCACCGTCGATTTATAGCATGGGCGATGATCGTTATCGTACCCCACCGTCCGCGGGACTGCAACCTACGGCCGATGGCCGCTGCGCGGTAGTCAGATATACATGTTCCGGGGGCAAATGCCTTACGGGAGTTCGGCGAAGTCGATGCCGACGAGCGGATTGATCGAAGCGTTTTTCGGCCAGTGCGTTCGGCACCCCGACAGTCGAGCTGTCGGGCCACTCGGGCGGCCCCGGCAGCGACACGCAGGGTCATGCACCCACCCTATGGTGCCCCCTTCACCCCACTTTCCGTCCGGCCTTTCGCTTCCTTTCTGTCCCTCCGCCAATTAGACTAGAGTTATAGCCGGTCTCTGGGGGCCGGTCTTTTCGGGCTTGTCGCATTGCTCCCTTCCGAGCCATGGCGCTGGTAAGATAGGGGTCCTGCCGAAATCCTACGGGCAGGAAACGGGAGAGAAGTGTTGCCGCGTACCATGTTTCAACGGGCGGTGGGCGCCGCCGGTTGCATACTGCTGTGCTGTTCCTGGTCGGCTGCCCAGGAGAGCGCGCCGCCGCGCCCGGCGGAGCCCGGCAAGGCCGCGGCCGCCGAGCCGGCTGAAGGGGCCCCCAAGCGGATCGAGGAAGCCCAGCCGCCGCTGTATTATCTGCGCGACAAGCAGGGGGTGTTGCAGCCCGTCCCCAATTTCACCCTCGACGATTTCGAGCAGCTCTACAAGCTCAAGCACCAACTGGTGCAGGGCGACCAGCGGCCGCGGTACAGCCTCCAGCAGATGTCGGCGGCGGGCACTGTGGCCCCCGGCGGTTTTGCCGAGCTGAGCATCCAGTTCCGCATCCTGGCGCGGGAAGCCGAGTGGACCCGCGTGCCCCTGCGGCTGGACCAGGCCATGCTCCGCGAGGGCGCGCAATACGAGGGCAAGGGCGAGCACTTTCTGCATTTCGAGGGCGAAGGCGAGGGTTACGTGGCCTGGCTGCGGGGCGCGGCAGGCCAGCAGCACCAGCTCACGCTTAAAATGCTCGTCCCGCTGGCCGCCGTGGGCGACGAGACGCGGCTGCGGCTTTCCGCGCCCCGGGCCACCGCCTCCGAGTTGAAGCTCAAAGTGCCCCTGGCCGACGCCGTGGCCAAGGTCTCGGAAGGGGCCACGCTCCAAGCCCTCAGCCACAACCAGCACGAGAGCGAGCTGACGGCGATCGGCCTGGGCGGCGATTTCGAGTTAAGCTGGTACCGGCCCGGCGCCCGGCTGGCCGAAGTGCCGACGGTGCTCGAGGCCTCCGGTACCATCGCGGCCCGGCTCGACGGCCGGGGGATGGACGCCGAGGCCGTGCTTTCGGTGCGGAGCTTCGGGGCGGCCTTCGACCGGCTACGGGTCCGCTTGCCGCCGGAGTGCGAGTTGGTGCCCGGCACCGCGGCGGCCTACAGCGTGGCCACCGTCGATGAGAAAGCGGTCAGCGGTCCGGCGGCCGGCGCGGCAAACATCGATGAAAAGCCCGCCGGCGGCACGCGCCAGCGGCTGGTCGAGGTGCGGCTGGCGAAGCGCAGCACCGGCCCGGTGGAAGTCTGCCTGGCGGCGAGCCGGGCCTTGGACTCCGCCGCGCCGGGGACCTGGATCGAGCTGAGCGGCTTCGAGGTGCTGGGCGCCGCCCGCCAATGGGGCACCATCGCCGTCAGTGCCGTCGGCGATTGGCAGGTCCTGTGGGGGCCCAACCGCGGCGTTCGGCAGATCGACCAGTTGCCCGAATCCCTGCGGCGGAAAGACCTGGCCGCCGGCTTCGATTACCTCACCCAGCCCTGCTCGCTGACGGCACGCCTGGTGCCCCGCCGAACGCGGATCAGCGTCGAGCCGGAGTACGTGCTCTCGGTCGAGCGCGACCAGGTGCGATTGGAGGGAAAGCTGCGCTACACGGTCCGCGGGGCGAAGGTCTTCTCGCTCGACGTGGACATGCCCGACTGGCAGCTCGACGAGGTCGGGCCGGAGAGCGTGGTGGCGGTCGACGCCGTGCCGATGGGCGCCTCCGGCCCCTCCTGCTCGATCCCGCTGGCGCAGCCCTCGGCGGGCCAGTTCGAGGTCCGCCTGCGGGCCCATCGCCCGCTGGCGGCCGACGCCCGCTTGTTGTCCGTTAACCTGCCGCAGCCGCAGGCCAGTGCGCCGGTGTCGGCCGTGGTCGTCGTGGTCAGCGCCGACAACATCGAGCTGATCCCCGACGGGAAGGCGATCGTGGGGCTGCTCCGGCAGCTCTCGGCGGTGCCGATCGAGCTGCCGGCCCGGCAGCAAGAGGCACTATTCTATCGGAGCGAGGCGCCGCGGGCGGTGTTTGCCGCCGAGCTGCGGCGCCACGCACAGCGAATCTCGGTCGACGTGGCCAGCCAGGTAAGCCTCGACAGCCTGGGCGGCCGCGTCGACCAGAAGCTGCTCTATACAATTGCCTACGAGCCGACCGACCACCTGCTGCTGGACGTCCCGCGCAGCGTGGCCGAGTCGGGCCGGATCGAGCTGAAGCACGCCGAGCAAGTCTTGCCCGCCGTCGCCACCGACGACAGCGAAAGCCCCCAAACACCCGCCGAGAACCCGGCAAAACCCGGCGACAGTGCAAAACCCGCCGAAAACCCTTCAAAACCCGGCGGAGATGGTACAAAACCCGTCGAAAACCTTTCAAAGCCCGGCCCAGGTAATATTAGACCCGTCGAAAACGTTTCGCGCCCCGGCGACGGGCTTGCCAGGTCGGTGACCATGCGGGTAACGCTGCCGAAGGCATATCTGGGGGCGTATGAGGTATCGGTGCGGTATCCGCTTCCTCCGCTGCGGATTGCGGCGGGCCGCCTGGGCGAGGTCGACATTCCGCTGGTCATGCCGGCCGAGGGCGAGCTCGCAAGCAACAAGCTGGAGGTGGCCGCGGCGAGCGAGTTCCGCGTCGAGTCGCGCGGCAGTCCCTGGGCGGCCGTCGAGGCCGGGCCGCGACCCGCTCGGCACGCCTTGCAACTGGCGGCTACGCAGCGCACCGATCGGGTCGAGTTGGACGTGCAGGCCGAGCCGGGCGGCCCGGCGGCTTGCGTCCAGCGGGCCTGGATTCAGACCTGGCTCTCCTCGGAGCAGGCCGCCCGCCAGGACCGGGCACTGCTGCAATTCAGCACGCCGCGGCGGGAAGTGGAAGTCTCGATTCCCGCCGACGCCGCCCTGGAGCAGGTCGACATTTTCCTGGACGGCAAGCGGGCTGCCGCCACCGCTACGGCCGAGGGCACTTGGCTGATTCCCATGGCCACCGACGAGACCGGCAGCCGGCATCTGCTCGAGCTGCGTTATTATTTTCCCGGCCCGCGGCCGGGCCGCGGAAAGCTCTCCTTCGATTTCCCACGCCTCGGCGGCGAGGTCTGGGTGCGGCGGGTGTATTGGCAATTGATCCTCCCCCACGACGAGCACGTGATCATCGCGCCGGGCCGCTTCACGGGCGAGTTCGCTTGGGGCTGGAACGGCTATTGCTGGGGCCGCCAACCCCTGCTGGACCAGGCACAATTGGAAACCTGGGTCGGCGCCCGGCCTTGTCCGGTGCCCCTGCCGGCGACGGCCAATTGCTACCTGTTCAGCACGCTGGGCAGCGTCGAGCATTGCGAGCTGCGGACGGCAGGCCGGTCGGCGATCGTCCTGTGGGCCTCCGGCGCCGCCCTGCTGGCGGGCCTGCTGTTGATCTATCTCCCCGTCGCCCGACACCCGGCAACCCTGCTGGCGGCGACGCTGCTGCTGGCGGCCTTGGGAATCATGTATCCCGAGCCGGCCCTGCTGGCCGCGCAGGCGGCCGGGTTGGGAGTGCTCTTGGCCCTGCTGGCCGGGCTGCTGTTCTACGGTGTCGGCCGGCGGCGGCGTGACTCGCTGCTGGCCGAGCGCCCAAGCGCCCTGGGCTCGGGCGTATCGGTACCGGTGGCAGGCCCGGCGGCCACCCCCACGGCCAGCAGCGTGCCGCTGCCGCCACCCGCGCTGCCGCCGGCCCCGCCGGCGCCGCCCCCGCCGGGGTCGACGCCCGCCATTTCCCCGGACGCCGAGCCATGACCGCCCGCCGCGTGTGGCTAGCCCTGTTCCTGGTGGCGTGCGGATCGGCGACGGCCCGGGCCGGGTTGCGGCCGGCGGCCGATGCCGGCGGCGAGTTCCGATTCCGCCGCGTGTATGCCCCGGCCGACGGTTTGAACCAGTGGCCCGGCGGCGCCAAGTACCTGCCGATCGAGTCTGCCGAGTTCGACCGCCTGCTCAGTGCGGCCCAGGGTTCATCGTCGGCGACGGCCTCGGCGGCGGCCGTTCGCACCCTGGTCGCCCGCTACGAGGCCCGGCTGGACCCCGAGGGTCGGATCGCGGGCGAGGGCCTGCTGGAGATCGCCTCTACGGCGCAGACGCCGGTCCTCCTGCCGCTGGAGCCTTGCAACCTGGCGGTCAGCAAGGCCCGCTGGGGCGATCCCCTGGCCACGCCCGCCGTCTGGGGCCTGGCCAGCGACGGCCGCTCGCAACTGCTGGTCGAACGCTCCGGTCAGTTGCGGTGGCAGTGGTCGTTGGCCCCACGGCACGACGCCGCCGACGCCGTGCATTACCAGTTCGAGCTGCCGCCCTGTCCGGTCAGCCGGCTGACTCTCGATCTGCCGCCCAAGCTGGTTCTCACGGCCGACCGGGGCCTGGTGCTCGACGGCGGAATGCACGACGGGCTGCACCGCTGGCAGATCGAGTTGGGCGGCCATGTGCGTTTCCGCCTCTCGCTGCTGGCCCCCGGCGCGGCCGGGCAGCGCTCGCGGCTGGTCTTGGCGCGGCAATCGACGACCTATGAAATCTCGCTGCACGGCCTGGAACTTTCCAGCCAACTGCGCCTGGAGGCCCATCAGGCGCCGCTCAGCGAGATCCCGCTGTGGCTCGAGCCGCCCTTGCAGCTCGTCAGCGCGATGTACGCCGACGCCCCGCTCGCCTGGTCGGTTCGCTCGGCGCCCGGCGATCGGCCGGGCCGGGTAGTGCTCGCGCTGCCGCGGCCGCTCCGCGAGGGCACGGGCGTGGTGCGGCTGCGGGCCGTGGCCCCGCTGCTCGCCGCGCAAAGCTGGAAACTGCCCAGGCTCCTGCCCGAGGACTGCTTCTGGCAAGACGGCAGCGCCACGCTCGTGGTGTCGGCGCCGCTGTGGATCGAGCAGTTCCAGTCCGCCGGCTGCCGCCAATCGGGCTTCGAGCCGCTGGCCGCCCCGCGCTCCGGCGAGTCGCTGCAACTGGAGTTCTTCGGGCCCGACGCCACGCTCGAGCTCTCGCTCGCCCAGCGTCAGCCGGCCGTGCAGATCACCAGCGGCACCGCCATGCTGCTGGGCGAGGGCAAGATCAACAGCCGCGTGACGGCCGACTTTCGCACCGCCGACGCGGCGATCTTCACCCTGGAAGCCGAGGTCACGCCGAGCTGGACGATCGATTCCGTCGAGTCGTTGCCGGCCGACGCCCTGGACGATTGGACCGTGGAATCCCGCGGCGGCGGGCGACGGCTGGCGCTGCGGCTGGCCAAACCGCTCGTAGCGGCGCGCAGCCTGCGCCTGGTGATCGCCGCGCGGCGACTGTACGCCTCGGCGGGCCGGAGCCTGGCGATCAACGATCTCGTTCCGCTGCGGTTCCCGGGCTCGGCCGACGACCGGCGGTTCATGTCGCTCCGGCCTTTGGGCGCTCATGCCCTGAAACTCGCCGGCGCCGAGCGGCTCCGGCAGGTCAACCCGCAACGGCTCACGGCCGCCGAGCTGGACTTGTTCGACCAGCCGCCGACCGATCTGCTGTTTCTGGACGACGCGGGGGCCCGCCAACTGCGCGTCTCGCTGGAGGATCGCCGACCGACCTACGCGGCCACGCTGCACGTGGAGGCCACTGCCGGCGGCGGGGGCTTGCAGGAGAGTTACCGGCTGGTTTGCACGCCGGCGAAATCTTCGCCGGTGGATCGGGTGGTGGCCCGCTTTTCGCGGCGCCGCGCGGTCCCGCCGCGATGGTCGTTGGCCGGCGAAGAGGAAGGCGGCCTGACGGCCCGGCCCGCTGCGCCCGAGCAGCCCAAGATCGGCCCGCAGGCGGCGGAAGGCGAAACCTGGGACCTGGCCCTCCGCCGCCCGCACAGCGGACCGTTCGAGATTCGGGCCGTGCGCGAGACCCCGCTGGCCGAGCCCCAGGCGGTGAGCCTCGCCACGCTCCCCGAGGCCGCCAGCCAGCAGGCCACGCTGGTCGTGCGGAGCCTGGGCCCGCAGCCGCTGCGGATCAAGAACAATCGGCTCAAGCCGCTCCCCAGCGAGCCGGTCTTGCCCAGCCAGTACCAGACGACCAGGGCCACCTATCAGTACGACCCGCCCGGCGAAGCGGCGGCCGATGCCGAGCCGGCCTTGGTCCTGTCCGCCGCGGCCGAGGCCGCGCTGCCCACCGTCTGGGCCTGGAACTGCGAGCTCCAATCGCAACTTGCCGCCGATGGCAGCGGCCAGCATTGCGTCGCCTACCGTTTGCAAAGCACGGGGGCCGCACGCATCCGCTTGACCCTGCCCCCCGCCGCCACGCCGCAAGACGTTCAAGGCATCTGGGTCGACGACCATCGGGCCAGTGTCGGCCCCCCGGCCGACGCCGAGCCCGGCACTTTCCTGATCGATCTTCCCGCCGGCGAGCGATTTCCGAAGCTGTGCCTCCAATTCACGACGCTCTCCGGCGGCTTGCGGGTGGCCGGATGGCTCGCGCCGCTGCTGCCCGAAGTCGATTGCCCCGTGCTGGCCCGGCATTGGACCGTCTGGCTGCCGCCGGGCTACGAAGCCTGCCGCTTCCTGCCCGATCGCGGCGCGGCGCCGCTGCGGCCGGTGAGTTGCAGCCAGCGGCTGCTGGGCACGCTGGGCCGCGCACCCGGCGAGCCGGTATTCGACCCGCTGAGTGCGGCGGCATGGCTGGCCGCCGTGGGCCTTGGCCCGCGCCCCGGCGCGGCCTCCGCGACCATTGGCGATCTCCCCGTCGCGGCCGGCAAAGGGGCCGCGGCTGATGCCCCCGCGGTCGACGAGCCGCTGCCGACGGCCGATGCCATCGTAGCGCCCCGCCTGCCGGCCGGCTCTCGGATCGAGGGGACTGTCCCCCTTGGCAGTACCGAGGCCGACGCCTCGCCCTTGTGTGGCGAAACGCACGCCGACGCCGCCGGCTGGAATGCTTACCGCCTGGAGTTGCCCGCCACGCCCTTCCGCCTGGCTTACGTGCATCGCCCGACCGTGTGCATGGCCGGCTGGGTGGTCTGCCTGCTGGTGATCGCCGTCGGGGCGTGGACGCTCGTCGGCCGGCCGGTCCTGCTCGTGCTGCTGGCCGGCGCCTTGGGCGTGGCCGGCATGCTCGCGCCGCCGGCCTTCCTGAGCGTACTGGCCGGGGCCCTGCTGGGCACGCTCTGCTGCCTGGCGCTGGGGCTGTTTCGCCGCGCACGGGCCGAACGGCCGCGGCCCGACCAGCGCGACGAAACCGCCCAGCCCCCCAGCACCGTGAGCCGCATGATTCCCTTCGGTGTCCCGGTACTGGCGGCCATGCTGCTGGGCGGCGGTGCGCTGCGGGCCGCCGATACCGCCAAGCCGCCCCGGCCGGTCACCTATTCGGTCTTCATCCCCGTCGATGCGCAGCAACAGCCGACCGGCGGGAAGTACTTCCTGAGCGAGGACTTCTACGACCGCTTGTATCGCCGCGCGGCGATGCGCAGCGAGAAGCCGCAAGGCTGGCTGATTGCGGGCGCCGCCTACCGGGGCACGCTGGCCAAGGACGCCGCCTCGCAACGGCTGCTCGTCGATCGGCTGACGGCCGGCTTCGACCTGCTGGTCTACGACGCGGCGGCCCGCGTGCGGATCCCCTTTCGGCATGCGGAGGCCAAGCTCCTGCCCGGCGAAGCCCGGCTGGACGACCGCCCCGTGCAACCCGAGTGGGAAGCCGACGGCTCGGCGCTGGTGATCGAGGTGGCCCAGCCGGGCGAGTATCGCCTGGAGCTGGCCTTGCGGCCCACGATGCGCGGCGGCAGCGGCCCGGCCGGATTCGATTTGGCGATTCCGCGGGTCGTCGGCGCGCGGCTGGAGCTGGCCGCGGCGGGCAACCTGCCGGCCCTCGAGATCCCCTCTGCGGCCGGCGCGGTGCGTTGGGATTCCGCCGCCGCGCAGTGGACCGCCGAGCTGGGGCCCGCCGATCAATTGTCGCTCCGCTGGTCGGACGCGGCGGCCGAGGCGGCGGCGCCGGCGGTCGATGCCGAGCAGTTGCTCTGGCTCCGGCTCCTGCCCGGCTCGGTCTTTATCGACGCCAAGCTGAAACTGAAGGTGGTCGCCGGGCAGCTCCAGCGGCTGCAGTGGGCGGTCGATCCCGGCTTGCAGATGCTTCCGCTGGCCGGCCCCGACGCCCCGCTGGTCCGCGCGGTCCGCACGACCGCGCAGATGCAGCTTTTGGAGTTGCAGTGGCCGCGCGGAATCGCCGACGCGGCGACCGTCGAGGCCCGCTTCCTGTGGACCGGCGTGTCCGGCGTGGGCAATCTGCGACTGCCGCAACTGGAAGTGCTCGACGCCCGGCCGACGCGGCGCTGGCTGGCCGTTTCCGTCGATCCGGCGCTGGAGTATCGCGCGCCGCCCTTGGGGCCGGGGCGGGCCCTGGCCGTGCCCGAGTTCACCGGCGCTTGGGGCCCCGCGGGCAATGTGCCCCAGTTCGCCTGCCGCTTGCCCCTGGGGCCCGCCGAGTGCGACCTGGCCACGCACCCCCGCCGGCCCGAGACCACCGTGGATCAGACGCTGGCCCTGGTCTTCGACGAGACGGCGGCCGAAGTCCGCTTCGACGCCCAGCTCGCCACGGCCGCCGGCTACGTGTTCCAGCACCGCATCCTGGCCCCGCCGGCGCTGCACGTCGAGCGGATTTCCGTCACGGCCGAGGGCGTGGGGCGGCTGGCCCGCTGGACCCAAGACCCCAAGGGCCTGATCACCGTCTTCCTTACCGGCCCGCTCTCCGGCCGGCAGGAGTTGCAGCTCCGCGGCTCGCTGCCGGTTGCCCGCCCCGATCTGCCGCTGCCCATCCTGCACGTCGACGGCGCCCGCACGCAATCCTCGATCGTTCAACTGTTTCGCCAGCCCTGGGTACTGGTCGCACTCCGCGACGCCGACGGACTGGCCGAGATCAAGGAACCGCCCGCCGACTCCGGCCGCGCCGACACGCCCCGCCTGGTGCAAGCCTTCCGGGCCGACCCGGCGGTCAACCCCCGGGCCGTGCTCACCGTTACGCCCAACCAGCCCGAATGCTACGCCGAACAGCTCACCCGCATGGTCTGGGAAGACGGCGGATGGAAGGCCGTGCTGCACTGCCGGTTGCACGTCACCCGCGGCGCGATCGACGAGATCGTCATCGACGTGTCGGAGGGCTGGAGCGGTCCCTACAAGCTCAGTCCCGCGGCGGCGTTCAGGGGCCAGCCGGCGCCCGGTCCCCAGGGCCCGCTGCTCCTCCAGCCGCGCACGGCCGTGGCCGGCGATTTCTCCTTCACGGTCGCCGTACCGCTGGTGCCGGCGACCGCCGACCGGGTGGCGGTGCCGGATATCCGCCTCCGGCAGCCAAGCCCCGCCCGGCGAATCGTCGTCCTGCCGGCACAGCTCCAGAATCGGCCGATTTCCTGGGAGGTCCAAGGTTTGCGGGCCATCGGCAGCGGCGCCGCGCGCCATTCAACCCGGGGGCAGCCCGTGAGCGAGCCCTGGCAGAAAGACTTGCCCCCCGCCGGCCAGGCCACGGCCTACGAGGTGATCGGCGAGACTTGGCAGGCGGTTCTGTCGTCGACCGAATCGCAGCGGCCCGCGGCCCACGTCCGCCTGGCCGATATCCGCTATGCCTGCCAAGCCGGCGGCGGATACCGCGGGGCGGCAACCTTCGACGTCGATGTGGGCAACGTCGCCGAGTGCGCGCTGGCACTGCCCGCCGGCGCCGCGCTCCTGTCGCTGGCCGTGGCCGGCGTGCCCGTCGATCCGGTTCCGGCCGAGGCCGGCCAGTTCGGCGTGCCGCTTTCGCCGGACTTGCCGTCGCAACGCGTGGAGGTCCTGTTCACCGGCGAGCAGGCCGCGGGACAGGCTTCGCCCGGCGCAGACCGCCAGTTCTCGGCCCCCAGCCTCCGCGGCCTGCCCGCCGAGCGGACGATCTGGACCATCGCCGGCCCGCCCTCCTGCGGGCCCGGCGTGGCCGACGAGGCAGGCCCCATCGAGCCCCGCGCCATCCCGCCCGACCCGCCCGGCGGCATTGCCGCCGTCTGGCAGGCAACCGTCGATCGCTCGCAGGCCGTAACCCGCTATGCACTTCCGCGCGACCGGACCTCGATCAGCCTGCATTACGACCGCCCCGAGCCCGATCCTTGGCCCGGCCGCCTGCTGACGGGCGCGGTCTGGGCCGCGCTGGCCGCCGCCGCCGTGCCGCTGGTGCGCCGCGGCACGCTCCGCTATTGCTTCGCCCGCTGGCCCTACGTGTTCGGCGTCGGGCTGGGCCTGGCCTGGTGGCTCTGGCTCTGGCCGAGCATCCTCGGCCTGGCCATCGTCCTGGCCGTCCTCTTCCGCCTGTTCTACCGCTGATCGCCGTCTACCGCCTAGCAATGTAGTCCGCACACGCCGTGTGCGGAAATCCGCCACACGGCGTGTGCCGGCTACAATAAATATTGCTGACGTTATTCTTCGACCGAGCTCCGGGAACTGGCCTGCGTGGACATCGACACGTTCGAGGCGACCTTCTGATCCTCACCGACGGTTAGTGGTCTGCCCAAGTCGAGTTTACGGGTGCCACGGTTGGCTTGTCCAACCGTGTTTCCGGCACTGCTGGGCAAGCCAGCAGTGGCACCCAACTCGTGAGGCCGAGATGGACAGACCGCTAGCTCGCCCGGGGGCGGTTCGCGCGTACCGCGCGCTCCGCCCGCAGTCGGGTAGACAGCAGCATCGCCAGTCGTGCCGCATCGTGACCGGCATCTTCGCTCGGCAGCCCACCAGAACGCCGACGGGTGCAGGAGGGGCAGGGCGGCCGCGGCCGCCCTGCCCCTCCTGCACCCCACGATTCCCACTTGATTTACCAGTTCTCTCTCGTACACTCACTCTTGGTGGACGAAATCAATTTTCCTATCTCTTACATTGTGCGCGTTACAGACAGGATACGGAGGCCAGGCACGCATGCCGCGGGCATTTCGGCGGATCCATCCGCCGACCGGGGCGCTCATTGCCGCCCCTGGACCCCGGCTAGCCCCTCTCCGTTCCGGTTGTTGGAAATTCACGAAAACGGGGCCTCTTTATGCCTCCACCCCGGAAGTTGCGCGTTTGCGCAACCGCGCGACGAGTATGCGAAATCCGAGGGAGAATTGATTGACTGGATGCGGATGCTCGCTATAATAGCGAGTGAAGGAAGTCGTTTCCACATCGCAAAGGGGGGTGCGGGAAGATGGTGTACGAATGCGGCGACGGGCTTTTGCGTTGGTGCTAGGGGTAAGGCGTATCTGCCGTAGACCGATTCATTGCCACTACGTATAACAAGGAGCACCTTATGGCTAAGTTTCTTACCCGCGTGCGTCTCGCCCTGTCCGTCGCGCGTCTGTTGTCCTCGGCTGTTCCCCTGGCGCCAGTGCCAGCATTTCTGCGGCGGTTTCTTATGATCATGGCGTGGGTGGTTCCGCTCATCCCTGCGTTGGCTTCCGCACCCAGCGTCCGGGCCGATTACTTTACAATCACGGACCTCGGCGGAGGATTCGGCGGTGGCTACTGTGTCCCCGCAGGTATCAATGAGAATGGGCAGGTAGCGGGGTATTCGCTTACTGGCCAGGGCGACTACCACGCGTTCCTGTACAGCAGTGGGGCTATGCAGGACCTTGGCGCGTTCGGAGGCAGTCAACCGTACCAATCTAACGCTTACGGCATCAACAACAGTGGGCAGGTCGTGGGATACGCGACCACAAACGATAATACCGCGCACGCCTTTCTGTACAGCGGCGGAGCTATGCAGGACCTCGGGACGCTCGGAGGAAAAGAGAGTCAAGCTTATGCTATCAACGACACCGGGCAGGTCGTGGGATACGCGGCCACAAACACAAACGATAATACCGTGCACGCCTTCCTATACAGTGGCGGACGCATGCAGGACATTGGCACCGCACCGGGTGCAGGATATAGCATCGCCCGCGGCGTAAACAGTAGCGGGCAGATCACTGGAGACTCATACGGGATCGGCATCGGCGAACATGGATTTCTCTATAGTAATGGTAGGATGCAAGACCTCGGCATACTCCCCGATGGTGACAATTGGTGGACGGCCAAGGGCATCAATTCTAGCGGGCAGATCATCGCATCCCCCACCGATCCGCAGACTGGCCAGCACTCGTTTCTGTACACTAACGGGGCTATGCAGGATCTCGGCTCCCTCGGGGCGGGCAGTTGTGCCTTTGGCATCAACAGCATTGGGAATGTCGTTGGATGGTCCTATTATGATCATACCGTCAATGGTCATGCAGGGGGAGCGTTTTTTTGGAGCAACGGAGTTATGCATGACTTGAACGAATTAATTGACCCGTCTTCCAACTGGTTCCTTTCCATGGCAACTGCGATCAACGACAATGGGCAGATTGTTGGGATTGGGAGCAATCCCAGCGGGCAAATCGACGCCTTCCTCCTTACTCCAAGCGCTGGTGGTGGCGGTGGCCCTGGCGATGGCGGCAGCGGTGGCCCTGGCGATGGCGGCAGCGGTGGCCCTGGCGATGGTGGCAGCGGCGGTGGCGCAGAAACAGTCCCCGAACCCTCAATCTTCATCGGCTTGTCGGGCCTGGCTGCGATGGGGCTCGTCATGGCGTGGCGACGGCGCAAGTAAAGGCTTGACGACTTCCAACTCCTGGGCATGGAAGGGGAACATGGGCGTGAAAACGGGGGCATGAAAACGACCGGGTGGCCCCGGGCGGTTCCCCGCCCGGGGCTCCCACAGACCCGAACGTGCGCAATTAACGCATTCGGTCCCTCAAGTTATCCACTCGCTACGCCACGGTACACCGAGTGGATGGCCCGCAGGTAAGGCACAGGGTAGCGCGCCAAGAGCTGGCGAAACCAGTCCCACGAAGCGCGCCACGCCCGCCATCGCCGCAAGAGCCACTCGCGTCAGGAGACATAAAGGTGGGAAAGATAAAGGGGACAGGCGCATATAATGGGTAGCCTGGTGAACAGACGCATCGCGCCTTGCCTTGTCGCTTGTCCCCTTTAGTTCCTCTCCCCTTTAGTTCCTCTGTCACCCCTTCTCCCCTTCGCTCCCCCCGCCCCCCCGCCGTCCGCAGGCCGTGCGTAACTCGGGCGCTTTCCAGGGAAACACGAACCACCCCGCCATGCGTGCCGCTGTGAATCTGGAGATTTTCAGCGAACTCGTCCCAAGTTGAAAAGCAAGAAGAGGTTCGGAAGAGCAGGCAAGTGGGCCGACTTTTGCAGTCCCCCTTGCTTCGTGATATGCTACTGGTCGGTGTGCGCAAAGGGCGGGAGAAACGAAAACCATGATGCGTTGTCGTGTGGTTTTCAGCTTCGTCTTGCTGGCACTGCTCTTCTAGAAGGCCAAATCGGATGCTGTGGTATCTTCTCTTTTTGTTGTTGCTGATGCTAGGGTGTCCCTTGTGCCTGAACGCGATTGACTTTCTTCAACGCTCATTGCGCGGTAAGTCAAAACGGCGGATTGATGTCTCTAAGCCCGCCGTGTACCGCCCCCAGAAGTTTGAGTTGTTCTTGACACTCGTGCGGTTGCTTGCGCTTTCCGCTTTCTCTTTACTGTTGATTGGTGACCAAGATGTGCGGGGATGGGTGTTCCTGCCGTTCTTCGCCGTATTCGCTGTCGTGCTCTTTCTGCATCTACTGCCCAAGTGCTCCTATCTGCGAGTCTCGTCCAAAGGCATCGAAATGTGCGACTACTGGCGAGCACATCGCTACGCATGGACCGACATTTCGCGCTTCTATGTGGAGGCGAGTGGCGACAGCAAGAATGTCGTCCTTCTGCTTGCCTCCACCTACCGCCCACCACAGAACGAACGCAGCGGCTATGGAGGGTGGGAAACCGAAGTGACTATTCCAGACAACTACGGTTTTTCGGAGGAGGAGCTAGCGGGGCATCTAACCCAGTGGAAGGCAATGGTTACCCTGACGGAACTGCTCAAGCACGAGAACAAGGACGTTCGGCAGGCCGCTGCTGAAGCCCTGGGCGAGATAGGCCCCGCTGCGAAGGCTGTTATCCCTGCCCTCACCGAATTACTCAAGGACAAGAATGAGTGGGTTCTTAAGGCGGCAGCCGAAGCCTTGGAAAAGATCAAGAAGGAAGGAAAGATAAAGAAAGATAAAGGGGGCAGGCGCACATAATCGATAGTCTGGTGAACAGACGCATCGCGCCCTGGCTAGTACAACACGGAGACGCCGGCAATCTCCGCGTCCCCCGCGTCCCCGCGTCTCCGCGTCATTCCGACCCATGCCGCGTCTCCGCGTCATTCCGGCCGAAGCCGCGTCTCCGCGTCATTCCGCCCGAAGCCGCGTCCCCTCGGCGACGAGTGTCTGCCGCACCAGGTCGGGCAGCGACTTGGCCCGCATGGTCCGCATGACCTTGGCCCGCCGCTCTTCGATCGCCCGGATGCTCAGGTCCAACTCGACGGCCATTTCGCGGTTCGTGCAGCCGGCCAGCAGCAGATCGAGCACCTGGCGGAGGCCGTCGTCCAGGCGGCTCAGGCGGCGGCGACTGGTTTCGGCCTGCCCGATCTCGCGCCGGTTTTCCGCATCGTGCGCAATCGCCTCCGCGATCGTCTCGGCCAACTGCCGATTGGTGCACGACTGATCGAGAAAGTCGAAGGCCCCCAGTTTCATCGCCCGCACGGCCGTCGGAACGTCGGCGGAGCCGGAAATGCCGACCACCGGCCGATGCTGGCCACGCGCGCCCCGCCGCTCGAGCAGCTCCAGGTCGGCCTCCGGCCGCGAGACATCCAGCAGCACGCATCCCGGCCGGCCGGGGGCCGAGACCTCGAAGAACTCGTCGGCCGACCGGCAGACCGTCCAGCCGAGGCCCAACAGCTTCAGCCGCGCCGCCAGCGCCCGCCGGGCCTTCGAATCCCCCGCCACCACCCACACCACCGCCTCGCCCTCCATGCCGCTGCTCCTTCCAGGCCTGGCGCCACTGCCGGCTCGCGCGGGGCCCCTGCCGGCTTGTCCAGCGCGGGTGCCACTGCTGGCTTGTCCAGCGCGGGTGCCACTGCCGGCTTGCCCAGCAGTGCTCGCCGATCCGCCCGTGCTGACAGGGGTCTGTCCCCTTCGACCGCACCAAAGTACCCGCGGCAAGAACCGAACATCCTCGACACGTCAAGCAGGATTCTCCCATTTCTCCGGACGCGCTGCAACTGGCGCTGCAAAGTCTGGAAAAGACAACATTGCATGATTGGGGCGGGAAGAATATACCCTAACGTTGCATAAATTGCGTGGTCTCAAGAGGCATTCTGAAGCCGCGCCAGAAGGCTCAGCACACGGTTCTTGATCCAATGACCGGCACTGATCGTCAGTGTGAGCGTGCCCTGG
>JBEKTY010000009.1:0-81286 GCA_049515555.1 Thermoguttaceae bacterium | reverse complement strand
CTTGCACGCAAGAAACCGCAAGGGCAAGAGATTCCAAACTCCGTAAGACATTATCGGTATTTAACTTACGACTAATTCAACGGTATTGACCCTAACCCTCTCCCGGAGGGAGAGGGGACTGGGCATGCGCAATTTGCAAAACTCCTGTGATTAAGTATCGCCGGGTCCGTCTTCGAGGATCCCCAGGCGGAACATCCGCCGGTAGAGCCGCGGCCGATTCAGGCCCAGCAGTCGGGCGGCCTTGGCCTTGTTACCCTTGGCCCGGGCCAGCGCCCGGCGGATCAGCTCGCGCTCGATGCGGGCGAGGAATTCCTCCAGGGCGATGGTTTCTTCTTTGCGGCGAGGCCGGGCGGCGGCCTCGGCCGCCAGCCGCAGCCGCTCCGGCAGATCGTCGGCCGTAATCTCCGGCCCGGCGGCCCGGGCGTGGCCCTCGGCCACCACCTGCACCAGCTCGGCCACGTTGCCCGGCCAGGCGTAGGCGTCCAGCCGGTCGAGGGCCTCGGGCGTGAAGCCGCCGAGCTGCTTGCGACCCCGGGCATTGACCTCTTCCAGCAGCGCCTGGGCCACCAGCGGCAGGTCCTCCCGCCGCTGGGCCAGCGGCACGAGCTCGATCTGGATCGTGCTCAGTTCCGCGGCCAGGTCCTGCCGATATCGCCCGCGCCGCACCGCTTCGGCCAGCGGCTGCGCCGCCGTGGCGATCAGGCGGATGGGCACGCCGGCGGCCGCGATCGTCTCGGCCAGCACCGCCTGGCTCTCGGCGGGCAGTTGATCGGCGTCGATCAACAGGAGCGTGCTGCGGCCGGGAGGAGGGGCGAGGGGCGAGGGGCGAGGGACGAGGGGCGAGGGAGCTGACCGTTGATCGCTGATCGCTGCCCGCTCAGCAGTGCCCTCCAGCAGCCCGCGGAACGTCGAGTGGATCACCTCGGCCGGCAACAGCGAGCATTCCAGCGGCACCAGGGCGCCGGCCGCGGCCGGGTCGGCGGCGTAGTGGATCGTCTCGGCCAGGTGCCGCCGCCCGCTGCCCGGCGGACCGACCACCAGCACGCTGGCGGCCGCGCCGGCGGCCAGCTCGGCCTGTGCCCGGGCACGCCGCATGGCCGGACTGCCGCCTACGAGCCGCTCCAGACCGTAGCGCAGGGCCGCCTGGAGCCGGAACCGCCGCACCTGCTCGTGCAGATCGAGCGCTTGCTCTTCTTTAGCGGCCAGTGAAGGGGCCGGCCCGACGCTGCCCGGCTGGGCCAAATCACCCGGCCCCAGCAGGGCGACCACGCCGAACGGGTCCTCGCCCGCGGCGGCCAAGGGCACAAAGCGTGCCCGGCGATACACCGTGCCCTTGGGCGTGGTCCGGGCGACGTCGGCCGTAAGGTCCTGCCCCTGGAGCACGGCCGGCGGCGGGCACAATTGCCCTGCCGCAGCCTCGACCCCGCCCCGCCCCACTGCCGTGTGATACACGCACTGCCGGCCCTGCAGCTCGTCGGCCACCGGGCCCAGCCACTGCCGGCAAGCTTCGTTCAAGTAGATGATCGTCAACTCGTCGTCCAGGACGTAGATCGGCGCGGCGGCCGACTCGAACAAGCGGGCCAACTCGGCGGCATGGAAACGGCGCGGGGGCATGAGAGGGATTGGGGATTTAGGGATTTGGGGATTTAGGGATTTGGGGATTTTGGGGATTTGGGGATTTGGGGTTCGGCCCGTCAACCGTTCGTAGTGACCGCATTCATGCGGTCCCTGACCTGTTCACACTCTCCAGACCCGATAAATCGGGTCACTACGAGCCTCGGTGAATAATCCCGGTTAACGCGGCTTCCCCTCACCCCGGCCCTCTCTCGGAGGGAGAGGGAGACACGTTGTGCGATCCTCACCGCAATTCGCAAAACCCCATTGTGATTCTACCATTTTCATATCCTCGCGCCATAGGCTGGACACCGGGCGCTGGCCGGCGCTGGAGCAGGCCCGGACGAGCGGCCCGGGACACACGCCCAGCACAAGCACGGCCAGGCAGCAGGCCATAGTCGCGGTCCAGGCCCCGGCGCCGCCTGCGGGTCGAGGCATGGCCGGGGGCGTGCGGAAGTACATCACGGCCACGATCCGCAGATAATAGCAGGCGGCAATGGCGGCGTTGAGCACGGCCAGCACGGCCAGGCCCACGAGCCACGGCCGGTGCGGCCCGCCCGTGCCGGCCTCGACCCCCAAGGCACTGCCCACCAGGAACAGCTTTCCCAGGAACCCGGCGGTGGGCGGCAGGCCGGTCAGGCTCAGCAGGCAGACGGCCAGGGCCGCGGCGACCGCCGGCTGCGAGCGGCCCAGCCCGGCCAACTCCTCGATCGCCTCGATCTGCTGCCGGCCGTGGCCGAGATATACCAGGGCGGCGAACGCGCCCAGCGTGGCCGCCGCATAAACGCACAGATAGAACCACATTGCGGCCAGGCCGTCCCACCAGCCCGACACGCCCGGCCCGGCCAGCCCGACCGCCAGCCCCATCAGTAGGTAGCCGGCATGGGCAATTGCCGAATAGGCCAGCAGTCGCCGCAGGTGCCCCTGCCATAAGGCCACGACATTGCCCAGCGTCATGGTCAAGGCCGACAGGACCACGGCGATCTTCCAGGCGTCGAAAGCCACGTCGGGCATGGCGAACACGACCAGCCGGACCAAGGCCACGAGGCCGGCCGCCTTGGGCAGCACCGAGAGCAGTGCGGCGTTGGCCTGGATCGTGCCCTGATACACGTCGGGGGCGTAGAAGTGGAACGGCACGGCCGTTATGCGAAAGGCCAGGCCGGCCATCACGAGCACCAGGCCCAGTTTCACCAGCGGCTGGAAGCCGGCGGGCAGGCCCAGCGGCGAGCCCGCCGGCATGCTCAGTCGCAGCCGGATGGCCCACAATTGGGTCGTACCGCTGGCGCCGTACAGGAAGCTCAGCCCGTAGAGGAAGATGGCCGAGGCCAGCACGCTGAGGAAGAAGTACTTGGCGGCCGATTCCTGGCCCGCCGCGTCACGCCGGCCCAGCGACAGCAGGATGTAGGTGGGGATCGAGATCAGCTCGAGGCCGACGAACAGCAAAATGAGGTTGCCCGCCGCGGCCACCAGCATCAGCCCGGCCACGGCCAGCAGGAGCGAGCCCAGATACTCGGGCGTGCCGCCGGTGGTAAGCGGCCGGGCGGTCATCAGGACCATGACGGCGCCGGCGGCCAGGGCCAGCCAGCGGCCGAAGGCTGCCAGCGGATCGGGGATGACGGGACAATTCTCTGTCGCATTATGAATCCCGGCCAATCCGGACGCGGCCGCCGTCGGCGGCGGATGGTTGGCCACGACCGGGTCGGGCACTCGGGGCGGGGTGCCACCCCAGGCCCACAGGGCCGCGGCGGCCAGCACGATCCCCGCCCCAGCCACCAGGGCCCAAGGCCGCACGGAGCGGGAAAAGGCCCCGCCCAAATAGATCGCCAGCGCCGTGGCCACCAGCACGATCTCGGCACTCAGGAACCAGACTGTCTCAGTGGACACGCGGGATCTCCTCCGGATGATCGACCGCCTGCTGCACCCCGGCCGTGAGCCGGTCCAGCGTGGGGGCCATGCGGTCCAGGAACAGCCGCGGCTGGACGCCGATCCACACGATCAGCACGGCCAGCGGGGCCAGGGCCGCGATCTCGCGGAGGCCCAGGTCGCGAACCGCCGGCCGGCGGTCGGCCTGCCGTAGCGGCCCGAACAACACCCGCTGCACCAGTCCGAGCATGTACCACGCCCCCAGGATCATGCCGCTGGCGGCCAGCACAGCCAGGAAGCGGTAGGCGGCGGTCCAGGGCCCCGCCGGGCCAGCCCAGGCCCGCTGGAACATGCCCAAGAGCACCAGCAGCTCGCCGGCAAACCCGCTCAGGCCCGGCAGGCCGGCGCTGGCCAGGGCCAGCAGCACCATGAAGAATGCCAGCCGCGGTGTTTCCCGGGCGATGCCCCCGAAGTCGGCGATCTGCCGCGTGTGATAACGCTCGTAGAGCATGCCCACCAGGGCAAAGAGCCCGCCGGTGGCCAGCCCATGGCTGACCATCTGCAACACGCTGCCCTGGATGGCCAGCCGGTTGACGGCGAACACGCCCAACATGCACAGGCCCATGTGGCTGACGCTGGAGTAGGCCACCAGGCGTTTCAGGTCGCTTTGGGCCAGGGCCACCAGTGCCCCGTAGATAATCCCCACCACCGACAGGCCCACGAGCCAGGGCATGCAACGGGCCGTGGCCAGCGGGAGCATGGGCAGGCTGAAGCGGACGAAGCCGTAACTGCCGATCTTCAGCAGCACGCCGGCCAGCAGCACACTGCCCGCCGCGGGGGCCTCGACGTGGGCCAACGGCAGCCAGGTGTGCAGCGGCACCAGCGGCACCTTCACCGCGAACCCGGCCGCCAGGGCCAGGAAGACCCAAAGTTGCAAGGCCGCCGGCATGGGATGTTCCGCCAGCCGGCGGGTCAGCTCGGGGATCGAAAAGGTCATCGTGCGGGCCAGGAAGGGCGGACCGTCGCCCGCCGGACCACCATAGGCATCCCAAAGCACGAGCACCAGCAGGCCCACCAGGGTCAGCAAGCTGCCGGTCAGCGTGAACAAGAAGAACTTGGCGGCGGCGTAGCGGCGCTCGGTGCTGCCCCAGATGCCGATCAAGAAGAACAGCGGGACCAGCGTGAACTCGAAGAACACGTAGAACAGTATGATGTCGCGGGCCGCGAACACGCCCAGCATCCCGCTGCCGAGCATCAGCAGCAGCCGGTAATAGAGCGGCGCCTGCTCCTGGATGGCCTCCCAACTGACGAGCACGGCCACCAGCAGTAGCAAGGCGGTCAGCGTGAAGAGCCACAGGCTCAGGCCGTCCAGGGCCAGGCTGAAACGAATATCCAACGGCACGCCGGCCGCGGCCAGCCAGGCGGCATCGGTCTGGGCGAAGGCGTCGTCGCGGATGGGGTAGCTCACGGCCAGCACTATGGCCCCGGCCAGCGCGAGCATGGCCGCGGCCAGTGCCCGGCGGCGCATCGCCACCCGGCCGCCGCCCGGCCAGACCGCCGCCGCCAGCGGCAGGAAGATCGTCACCCACAGCAGCGTGGCCATATCGGGGCCGCCAAGCTCAAAGCGATAGTATTCCCAACTCACGAAACTCACAACAGATCGCCAACTCTCCAACTCTCCAAATCCCCAAATCCCTAAATCCCTAAGTCCCCAAATCCCAACTCACGATAGCAGGATTCCCAACAGGGCCAGCAGGCCCAGGACCATTACCAAGGCGTAGAACTGGAGCATGCCACTTTCGAGCGGCCGCAGGGCCGAGCCGACGAGTCCGGGCAGGGCCCCCACGGCATTGACCGCGCCGTCGATCAGCCAGCGATCGATCCACGCCGCGGCCCGGGCCAACCGCTCCATCGGCCGCACGACCAAGGCCAGGTAGATCGGGTCGAAGAAGAACTTGCCGCGGCATAAGGCCGCCAGCCCGGTCCGGCCCACGGCATGCACCAGGCGCCGGGCCCAGGCCCTGGGGTCTACGTACAGCAGCCAGGCCAGCGCGATGCCCGCCACGGCCGCCAGCGTGCTGAGCACGGCGACCGAGCGGTGCAAGGTCGCGTGCGGTTCAGCGTCCGCGGCGGCCGGTTCGAGGCAGACAAGCGACGGGGTCTGGGCCAGGAACCCCGCGCGGTCCAGGAAATCGCCCGTCGCCTGGAAGTATGCCCCCACGCTGAGCGCCCCCAGGGCCAGCAGCAGCATCGGGCCGGTCATCGCCAGCGGCGACTCGTGTGCATGATCGCCGGCGGCGGCCGGTATCCGCTCCGGGCCATAGAACGTGAGGAAGAAGGCCCGGAAGGCGTAGGCGGCGGTCACGAAGGCGGTTAGCAGGCCCACCCAATACAGGGCCGCATAGAGGCCGGGCGGGGCCGGCTGGCCGGCCTTTTCCGCTACCGCCGCCAGGATGGCATCCTTGCTCCAGAACCCGGCAAGCGGCGCCACGCCCGCCAGGGCCAGGCAGCCGATGAGGAAGGTCCAATGGGTCAGGGGCAGCCGGCGTCGCAGGCCGCCCAACTGCCGCACGTCGACTACCCCGCCCATGGCGTGCATCACGCTGCCGGCGCCGAGGAACAGCAGGGCCTTGAAGAAGGCATGCGTCACCAGGTGGAACATGCCCGCCGCCACGCCGGCCAAAGTCCCCACCCCCAAGGCCAGGAACATGTAGCCGAGTTGGCTGATGGTCGAGTAGGCGAGGACGCGTTTCAGGTCGGTCTGGGTCAGGGCCACCAGGGCGGCCATCAGGGCCGTGCTCCCGCCGATGGCCGCCACGACATACCGGGCTTCGGCCGAGACCGCGAACAGCGGCGAGCAGCGGGCCACGAGGTACACGCCCGCGGTGACCATGGTGGCCGCGTGGATCAGGGCGCTGACCGGCGTGGGACCCTCCATGGCATCCGGCAGCCACACGTGCAGTGGCAGTTGGGCACTCTTGCCGCACGCCCCCAGCAACAGCAGCAGGCAGATGGCCGCCGCCACGCCGCCGGGCACGTAAAGCTCCGGATGCGCAAGCCGGGTCTGACCCAGGATGCCCGGCACCGAGCCGGGGGCCGAAGGTGGAAGGCGGAAGGCGGAAGGCCGAAGGCGGAAGGCCGAAGGGCTGCCAACGGAAGGGTCCGTCGGCGGATCGTGGAAATCCAGCGTCCCGTAGGTCGTCCACAGCAGCAGTATGGCCAGGAGGAAGCCGAAATCGCCCACGCGGTTCACCAGGAAGGCCTTCAGCGCAGCGGCCGACGCCTCGCGCCTTTGGAACCAGAACCCGATCAGCAGGTAACTGCACAGGCCCACGGCCTCCCAGAACATGTAAAGCAGCACAAAATTGCTGGCCGCCACCAGCATCGTCATCGAGAAGACGAAGAGCGACACGTAGGCGAAGAATCGCCAGTAGCCCGGATCGCCGCGCATATAGCCCACCGAGTAGACGATCACCAGCAGGCTGATAAAGGTCACTGTGGTCAGCATGACGGCCGTGAGCGGATCGGCCCGCAGGGTAACGTCCACGCGGAAATCCCGCCGGGTTTCTCCGGCGGCTGTTAGCCCCCGGCCAGGAGTTGCTGCGCTAGGGGCGCCACTGCTGGCTCGTCCAGCAGTGCTAAGGGTGCCACTGCTGGCTTGTCCAGCAGTGTGAGAAGCATGGGTGGGCAAGCCATCCGCGGCGTCCACGGCGGACCAGGTCCAGAGGGTCACGATCCGCTCGCGCCGGGGCTCGTGCCCGATGGCGCAGACCAGCAACAGGCTGGCCGCGCAGGCGGCGGCCACGGCCACAACCGCCGGAATGTGGCTGGCCGATCGCAAGAGCCGCTTGCCCGCAACCGCCGTGAGCACCGCGGCCAGCAGCGGCAGGGCCGGGATCGAAACCAGCAGGGTGGGGATGTCGAGCGGCATGAGTGGCGAGTGGTGAGTGGCGAGTGGTGAGTGGTGAGTGGCGAGTGGTGAGTGGTGAGTGGTGAGTGGTGAGTGGCGTACGCTGATCGCTGATTGCTGACCGCTGACCGCTTCATACGCGGCGGCGGTGGCCCTCCTCTTCCTGTGGGATTGGGGGCCGCACGCCGGCCGGCGGCAGGCGCGGCCAGGGGGCCGGCGGCAGATCGGGCGGCAAGGGCTCCTCCTCGAAGGCCGGCTGATTGGCCCCGCGCAGGGCGTGCCAGGCGGCCACGTCCAGCGTGCCGCTCCGCTCGAACAGCATCAGTACCATGGCCAGGGCAATGGCCGCCTCGCATGCGGCCACGGCAATAATGAACAGTACCAGCACCTGGCCGCCCAGGTCGTCGTGGTATCGGCTCCAGGCCACCAGGCTCAGCGACACGCCCTGGAGCATCATCTCGGCCGAGAGGAACATGACGATCATGTTCCGCCGGCTCAGGAAGCCCACCAGACCAAGGCCGAACAGCATGGCGCCGACGGCCAGGTAACAGTGCAAGGGGGCAATCTCGTGCGGCATTGTGCTTACTCCCCTGACCCCGGCTCCGGCGGCCGGGTCTTGCCCTGGGTGACGATCACGGCCGCGCCCACCAGGGCCGCAAACAGCAGTGTGCCGGTAACTTCGATGGCGATCAGGTATCGCGTGAACAATTCCGCGCCGAGCCGGGCAACGGGCGAGGGGGTAGTGGCTGGTGGATAGTGGCTAGTGGCTAATGGCGAGGGGCTGACTGCTGACTGCCGACCGCTGATCGCTGACCGCTGATCGCTGACTGCCGGCCCCTCCCGGAGCACCCCGGCCAAGGTCATCGACAGGATGCCGATCATCACCGCGCCGGTGGCCGCCGACAGCAGGGCCTCCCAGCTCCGGCGGTCGTAGGAGGTGTGGCCTTCCGGCTGGCAGAGCATGAGCACGAACAGGAAGGTGACCAGGATCGCCCCGGCGTAGACGACCAGGGTGGCCACGGCGAGGAACTGGGCCCCGGCCAGCAGGAACAGTCCGGCCGTGCCGACCAGCGTCATGCCGAACCAGATGGCGCAGTACACCGGGCTGCGGAAGGTGACCGTTGCCGCAGCGGCGACGATCGTTACCCCGGCCACGACCCAGAACAGGCTGCCGGCCAGGCGGTCGGCCAGGCCCGGCAGATGCCAGGCCCAGGCGGCCAGAGCGGCCAGGGCCAGCAGCGCGCCAGCCGAGCGGCCGCGGGCGGCGCCCCGCGGCAACAGGAGCCACAGCCCGGCGGCGGCCGCGGCGGCGGCCAGGGCGATGATCTGCCGCGGGTCGCTCATGGCCCGGCCTCCGCTTGCGGTTTCGCCGCCGCTTGCGGTTCCGGTTCCGCTTGCGGCTTCGCCGCCCGCCGCGACGGCATCGGCTCCCGGTCTTTCGTCTGGCGGTACACGCTGATCAGTTTCTCCTTGTCGAAGATCATCTCCTCGCGGCTGGCCCCGGTGAGATCGTAGTAGCCTGTCAGCTCGATGGCCTCGACGGGACAGGCCTGCTCGCACATGCCACAATAGATGCAACGCAGCTCGTCGATATTGAAGACGGCGGGGTACTTTTCGCGGTCGGGCCAGGGGCTGGGGGCGGCCACGATGTCGATGCAATGCGCCGGGCAGGCCGTGGCACACAGGAAGCAGGCCACGCACTTCACCCGGCCCTCGGCATCCAGGTTCAGCCGGTGCACGCCGCGGTAGCCCAGCGGATCGACCAGCACGTGCCGCGCCTCGGGCGATTGCAGCGTTTCCTTCTTGTGGAACAGCAAGTGCCGCAGGGCCGTGGTCAGCCCGCTGATGAACAGCATCAGATAGCTCTTGCCCAGCATGCCCAGCTTGGGCGGCTCGACCCAGCGGATCTGGGGATCGTCGGGTTTCATGGCGCAGGGACCTCCTCCGATTCGTAACTTGGGACCACGCTCAGCCGCGGCCGGTTGTCGCTGCGGGCGGGCACCAACAGCGTGGCCACCAGCCAGACGGCCAGCAACACCGCCCAGCCGCCGGCGGCCATGGCCCACAAGGCCGGCACGCCCAGCCGCTGAGCGAGCCGCGGCCCGTACTCCTCCCAGGCGGCCACGCTGACCACGTTCACCAGTCCCAAGGGCAGCATCACCAGCCAGGCCAGGGCCATCAACTGGTCGTAGCGGAAGCGGGACCAGCTCCAGCGGGCCAGCATGAAGAAGAAGATCACCGCCGCGACCTTGGCCAGGAGCACGGCCACCCGCAAGACCGCCCGGGACGCGGAAACCGCGTCGCCCGAGCCGGTGAGGCCCCAGAAATGCCAGCCGCCGAAGAACAGGATCACGATCAGCAGTGCCGCCGTGACCATGTGCAGGTACTCGCCGACCAGGTACATTAGCAGTTTCACGCCGAAGTATTCGGTGTGGTAGCCGCCGACCAGCTCCTGCTCGGCCTCGGGCAGGTCGAAGGGCAAGCGGGTGGCCTCGGCGAAGGCGGCCACGCCGAACACCAGCAGGCCCAGCGGCTGGAGGAAGACATTCCAGGCCCCCGTTTCGGCCTGCCGCAGGATGATCGTGTCCAGCCGCAGCGAACCCGCGGCCAGCACGATGCCCAGGATGCCCAGGCCCATGGGCAGCTCGTAGGAAATCAGTTGGGCGCTGGAGCGCAGGCCGCCCAGGAAGCTGTACTTGTTATTACTGGCCCAACCGCCCAGCACCACGCCGTAGACGGCGATACTGCCCAGGGCGAACACGTACAGCACGCCCACGTCGATGTCGGGGGCCACGACCAGCGGGATCGGCTCGCGGAGGCCCCAACTGGCCGGAAACACCCCGGCCGGCAGCACGCTGCCGAAGGGCACCACGGCGAACACGGCCACGGCCGTAACGAAGATCGTCACCGGGGCGACGAAGTACAGGGCCTTGTCCACCTGGGCCGGGGTGAATTCCGCCTTGCAGAGGAACTTCACTCCGTCGGCCAGCGGCTGGCCCAGGCCCGCCAGCCGCAGCGCGGTGAGCGGAAGGCCGACCCGGTTGGGACCCACGCGGTCCTGGATCCAGGCCGCGATCCGCCGCTCGGCCAGCACCAGGTAGGCCGCGGTCGTCAGCAGCCCGCCCAGCAGCAGGCCGATCTTGATCAGGGCTTCAATCGCTATCGGAAGCATGAGTTGGATCCTCGCTCAGTTCCCCTCACCCTAGCCCTCTCCCGGAGGGAGAGGGGACCGGGCCGCCGGCCAGGCGGTTGACCTTCAGGTCCAACCCGCTATCGGGGATGGGGCCGGTGGCCGCCGAGAAGTACATTACCGTGCGGCTTAGCTCATCGAGCACGGCGCGGTGGTCGAACAGTCCGCGGCGGCCGAGCAGTTCCCAGTACAAGGTGGCCGCGGGCCGCACGCCCCACGGCGGCCGGACGGCCATTGCCGCGGTCTGCAAGCGGTCGCCCCGGTTGACGTACGAGCCGTCGCGCTCGAACGCCGCGGCCGCCGGCAGCTCGTAGCCCGCCCGCTCCGAGAGCGGCGAGGGGAACAGGTCCTCGACGACCAACAACGGCAACCGCTCGAAGCGCCGTGCCGCCGCCTGGTCGATCCACTCGCCCGGGTAGCCGCCGGCGACCCACGCGCCGCCGAGCTGCCCGCGATCCACTTCCACGAGGAACTCCTCGAAGGTGGTGACGCGGTGGGTGAGATGGGCAATAATCTCTTCCACGCCGCGGCGATTGGGGGCCTTCTCGGCCGAGACCACGAACCCGCCGGGGAAACGCTCGTCGGCCGCACCGCGCGGCAGGGGCCCCAGGGCCAGCACGGCCGCCGGATCGATCGAGCGCAGCAGCGTGCCCAGCAGCCAGGCCTCCTCGACGCTGAGCATCGGCGACAGCACCCCCGCTAGCCGGCCGGCCGCCTGGAGCCGCTCCTTGAGCTCGGCGGCCAGGCCGGTCCAATCCAGCTCGACGACGGCGCCCTCCCGCCGGCGGCGCGGCCCAGTAAGCCGCCGCTCGTCATGCACGTGATGGTAGCCGTAGCGGCCCGCGTTGCACATCCACCACTTGTTGACGAGCATGTTCTCCCGCGGTTTCAGCCGGTAGATGCGGTCCTGGTTCTCCTCGATCCAGATCGAGCAGCCCTGGGCGCAGCCGGTGCACACGCCGGCGTGCCGCCGCAGGAACCACACCCGCTGCCGGTACAGGAAGTCCTTGTCGGCCAGGGCCCCCACCGGGCACAGATCGACCACGTTGCCGGAAAGATTGTTGTGCAGCGGATGGCCGGATACAACGTCGATCTCCTCGCGGGCCCCGCGATTGGTGACCAGCAGCTCATGTGTGCCGCTGACCACGTCGCAAAACCGCACGCAGCGGATGCACATAATGCAGCGATCGACGAACAGCGTCACGTCGCCCAGGTCCCGCCGGCGGCTGGTGAACGGCATCAGGTCGGCCCGCCGGCTGCTCTGGCCGTACTTGAAATAATAGTCCTGCAACAGGCATTCGCCGGCCTTGTCGCAGATGGGGCAGTCGATCGGATGCCGCAGCAGCAATCCTTCCTCGACCATCGCCCGGGCCTGCCGCGCCTTCTGGCCCCCCGTGACCACCACCAGGCCGTCGGTGGCCGGAACGGTGCAGCCGGGCACGAGCTTGGGCTGCATCGAGACCTGGCCCGTCTTCGCGTCGCGGCTGCCGATCTCGACCAGGCACATGCGGCAACTGCCCACCACCGGCAGCCCGGGGTGGTAGCAGTAATACGGTATTTCGATCCCCGCCCGCCGGGCCGCCTCGATTACGTTGAGCCGCTGGCCGGCGGGAATCTCGATCTGGCGTCCGTCGATAACTACCGTAGCCATGGCGGCCCAGGAGGAATTGGAGATTAGGGATTAGGGATTAGGGATTGGGGATTGCAGGTCGCAATCATTTCTTCAGCGTGCCGGGGTCCGCGGTACGCGGCAACCGCCGGCACGGCTTCCGCGGCCATGTATCCGCGCGGGTTGCTGCGTTTAATGTAATCTTCCAACTCGTCGCGGAACTTGCGGATCGTCGTCTTAATGGGCCAGGCGGCGCCGTCGGCCAGACCGCAGATGGTTGTGCCGGTAGAAATGCCCATCGTATCGCCCAGCTCCAGCAGCACTTCGAGGTCCACGAGCCGGCCGCGGCCGGCCTTGATCCGCTCGAGGATCATCATCGACCAGTGGGTGCCCTCGCGGCAGGGCGTGCACTGGCCGCAGCTCTCGTGGGCGAAGAAGCGGCAACTGTTGTACAGGAAGTCGAACATCGGGTAGGTCTCGTCCAGCACGACGAGGCAGGCGGTGCCTAGTCCCAGGCAGCCGGCCCGCAGCGGCCCGGCGAAATCCAGCGGCAGATCCAGCTCGCCGGCGGTCATAACTCCGGTGCTCAGTCCGCCGGGCACGACGGCCTTGGGCCGCCGGCCCTTCCACACGCCGCCGCCGAATTCCTCGATCGCCTGGCGGCAGGTGATTCCCAGCGGGCCCTCGTAACAGCCCGGCCGATTGACGTGCCCGCTCAGCCCGTATAGCTTTGGGCCGAAGCTGCCCATGTCGCGGGGGACGTGCGGGTCGGGCGGGACGCCCAGCGAGCGGAACCAGGCCACGCCCCGCTCGACAATGTGCCGCACGCAGGCCAGCGTCTCGACGTTGTTGACCACGGTAGGCTTGCGGAACAGGCCCTCGACGGCGGGAAAGGGGGGCTTGATCCGCGGCCAGGCCCGGCGGCCCTCGAGGCTCTCGATCAGCCCCGTCTCCTCGCCGCACACGTAGGCCCCCGCGCCCCGATGAACGAAAACCTCCAGCGAGAACTCCGAGCCCAGGATGTGCCGGCCCAGGTATCCGGCCGCATAGGCCTCCTCGATGGCCGCCGCCATCCGCCGGTAACACAGGGGATACTCGTGGCGGAGGTAGACGTAGGCCACGCTGGCCCGCGTGGCATAGGCGCTCAGGATAACGCCTTCCAGGACCTGGTGCGGATCGCCCTCCATTTGGACGCGGTTGACGAACGTGCCCGGCTCGCTTTCATCGGCGTTGACACACAGATAAACCGGCCCGGGATGATCCTCGGGCAGGAAGGACCATTTCAGGGCGGTGGGGAAGCCGGCTCCGCCCCGGCCCCGCAGTCCGCTGGCGCGGACCATGGTGGTCACGTCGTCGGGGCTCATCTGCTTCAGGGCCCGCCGCAGGGCCTGGTAGCCGCCGCCGGCCTCGTACACGGACAGCTCGTGGCTGTTCGCCCGCTGAATGTTCGCCAGCAGTACCGGTTCGTAGGCGGACGTGTCTTTCACCGATTTCCCCTCACCCTAGCCCTCTCCCGGAGGGAGAGGGGACCGGACCGCGTCCGGGTGATCGCTGCACCATGTCGACGAAGGCATCGATCTTCTCCTTCGTCAGGTTCTTGTAGAGCGTGTCGTTGACCAGCATGGCGGGGGCGAAGTCGCACGCCCCGAGGCATTCGGCCGGATACAGCGTGACTCGGCCGTCGGCCGAGGTTTCACCCGGCCGAAGCCCCAGCCGGCCGGCAAGATACTCGATCAGCTCTTCGCCTTCCCGCGCGGAACAGCTTATCGAGCGGCAGATCCAAACCCGGTAGCGGCCGGCCGGCCGATCCTGGGGGAAGAAACCGTAGAAGCCGAGCGTGCCCTGGACCTCGGCGGGGGCCAGCCCCAGCAGCTCAGCGATCTCGACGACGGCCTCGGGCGGCACGTAACCCAGGCGCTCGTTGACCAGGTGCAGGGCCGGCAGCACGACGGCCCGCCGCGTCGGATAGCGCGGAAAATGGGCCTCGACGGCCGCCCGCAAGTCGTCAGTCAATATCCGCCCGGTGGTTGACATAGATTATGTAGTTGCGAAACCGCAAGCGGCATACCATGTTCTGCGGCAGGTGCGAGTCTTCGCCAACAGATTCACAAACCCTCACCCCTCATCCCCTCAACCCCTCATCCCCTCATCCCCTTAGCCCCTTAACCCCTCATTCCCAATCCCTCACCCCTACCGATCCAGCTCCGCCGCGATGACGTTCAGGCTTCCCAGCACGGCCACCACGTCGCTGAGCGTATGGCCGCGGATCAGGTGCGGAAACAGGGCGAAGTGCACCAGCGAAGGCGGCCGGCAGCGGGCCCGATACGCCCGCGGCGAGCCGTCGCCCACCAGGTAGAACCCCAGCTCGCCGTTGGGGGCCTCGGTGGCCGCGTAGGTCTCCGCGCAGGGCACGGCGAAGCCCCGATTGGGCATTACGATCTCGAAATGCGCGATCAGGCCTTCGATCGTGTTCCACACCTGGCCGGACGGCGGCAGGACGGCCCGGGCGTCGGGGCCCACGTTCACCGCCCCCGGCGGCAGATTGTCCAAGGCCTGCCGCAGGATCTTCAGGCTCTCCCACATCTCGGCCATGCGGACGTGGTATCGGGCCAGGCAATCGCCCTCCCGGGCACAGCACACCTGGAAATCGAAATCCGCATAGGCCAGGTAGGGCTCGTCGCGGCGGAGGTCGCGGGCCAAGCCGCTGGCCCGGGCCACCGGCCCGCTGCAACTGCGATTTATCGCCTCGGCCCGGCTCAGCACGCCCACCCCCTGCATCCGGTCCACGAAGATCCGGTTGCGGCCCATCAAGCGGTCCATGTCGTCCAACACCCGCGGCATGCCCGCCAGAAAATCGCGGATCATGCCGATCGTCTGGGGCGATATGTCCCGCATCAGCCCGCCCACGCGGGTATAGCTGTTGGTGAACCGCGCCCCGCACAGCGCCTCGCAGATGTCGTAGATGGTCTCGCGGGCATTGAAGGCGTAGATGAAATGCGTCAGGGCCCCCACGTCCAGCCCCATCGCCCCCAGGCACAGCAGGTGGTCGCTCAGCCGCATCAGCTCGGCCACGATCACGCGGATGTACTTGCAGCGCGGCGTAATCTCGATCCCCATGAGCTGCTCGACCGCCATGTGCCAGCCCACGTTGTTGGCCATCGGCGAGATGTAGTTCATGCGGTCGGTTATGGTGACGTACTGATTGTAGTCCAGCGACTCGCCCAGTTTCTCGAAGCCGGAATGCAGATAACCGATGTCGGGCTGGGCGTCGACGACCCGCTCCCCGTCCAGCTTCAGCACCAGCCGCAACGTGGTGTGGGTGGCCGGATGCTGCGGGCCGAAATTCACCGTCCACAGGTAAGGCTGCCCGGAGGGCGGGGCCTGGTCCTCGGCCAGCACGGATCGGGTCAAGGGCATGGCGACTCCCTCAGCTTGCCGCCCGGGGCAGGACCGGGAAATTGTGCCGCTCGCCCCGGCCCTGCAGCGGGTAATCCTTCCGCAACGGAAAGGATGTAAATTCCTCGGGCATCAGGATCCGCCGCAAATCCGGATGGCCCTCGAAGCGGATCCCGAACATGTCCCACACCTCGCGCTCCAGCCAGTTGGCCCCCTCCCACAGCCCGACCACCGAGCGGACCGCCGGATCCGGATCGTTGACCATTGCCCGCACCGTGATCCGCTCGTTCGTCCCGGTCGAAGCCAGCAGGTAAACCAGTCCGAAGCGGTCCTTCGCCCCCGGGTAACAGAGATAATCCACGCAGGTCACGTCGACCAACATGTCGAAGCCCCCCCGCTCCTTCAGGAACTGGAGCACTTCGTAGAGCGCCTCGGCCGGTACGACGACCCGCGTTGACCCGCGGAACTCGCTTACGGCCAGTGTGCCGAAGGCGGCGCCTAGCGCGGTCAAAGTCTGCTCGTTGGTCATGGCGGATAGTTCACCAAGTCGTTCGTAGTGACCGCATTCATGCGGTCCTTGACCTGTTCACACTCTCCAGACCCGATAAATCGGGTCACTACAAGCCTCGGTGAATAATCCCGGCTAATCCCTCACTCCCGCAGTGCCCGCGGGAGCTGCTGCCGCTCGGGGGCGTCGAACTCCTTGCCCCACAATGTCCCCTCGCGCTGGATCTTCGCCTGCAAATCGACCACCGCCTGGATGAGCTGCTCCGGCCGCGGCGGGCAGCCGGGCACGTACAGGTCCACCGGTATGAACCGATCCACCCCCTGCACCACGGCGTAGGTGTCGAACACGCCGCCCGTCGAGGCGCACGCGCCCATCGAAATGCACCATTTCGGCTCGGGCATCTGCTGCCAGATCCGCTCGAGCACCGGCAGCATCTTCATCACCACCCGCCCGGCCACGATCATCAAGTCGCACTGCCGCGGGCTGAAGCGGAACACTTCGGCGCCGAATCGGGCAATATCGTGCCGGCTGGCCCCGGTGGCCATCAGCTCGATCCCGCAACAGGCCGTGGCGAAGGGCATCGGCCACAGACTGTGCTTGCGGCACCAGCTTACCAGCGCGTCCAGCCGGGTGGTGGCGGCCTGATCCAACAGCTCGCCCGGGCCTAGCGCCTCGACCGACGTGAAATGACGGGTGCCACGGTTGGCTTGCCCAACCGTGTTCTCGGCACTGCTGGACAAGCCAGCAGTGGCACCCAACGTGTCAACCGAGGACGGTCGGGGCACTAGCGCAGTGGCGGCCGGGTCGGATTGCTTGTCGGGGACTAGCGCCATAGGAAAACTCCCTTGCGCCAATCGTAGACGAAACCCAGCCCCAGGAGGGCAATGAAGAGCATGGCCCCGGCGAAGACCAGGTCGCGGCTGCCGGCCAGCCCCGCCGCGACGGCCGCCGGCGGATCGCCCGCGGCAAGCGTTTCGGCCGCCGCAGACCCCGCTTCGGCCGCCGAGGCAATTGGTTCGGCCGCCGCCGGTTTCTCTGTCCTGTGCATCGCCACGGCCCAGGGATAGAGGAACAGCAACTCCACGTCGAAGACCAGAAACGCGATGGCCAGCAGGTGGAACCGCACGTCGAACCGCCGCCGCGTATCATGGACGGGGTCCATCCCGCTTTCGTATGGCATCCGCTTGACGACCCCCGGCCGCGCGGGATTCAGCATCCCGGCCAACGCCAGCAGAACCATCGCCAACGCCACGACCGCGGCCACAAGCAGGAACACCGGCAGCGCTCGACCCGTGGCCATCTAGAATACTCCAGCCCCAAAGCCACAACATTCTAGAGGCTGCTGCTGCCGGGTCAACTGCCGGTTGCCGCGCCGCTGCCCTCTCCCTACTGGAGAGGGCAGGGTGAGGGGAGGCAGCGAAACATCTGTGATTGGCGAACTATGCCCCCCCCGGCCCCTCTCCCAAAGGGAGAGGGGAGGTTCGCGTTCAGAACGTATCCAACTCGAAATGATGCCCCTCATAGTATCGCCGGGGCTCCGCATATTCGTTGTGCCACAGGCGATTGTACACGGGGATCCTCATTTCAGGTGGATAGCGATAATACATATTCGTGGAGCTGCGATAGTAGTCGGGCCCCCAGAAGTTCTGTGGATAGTACACGTAAGGATAGTGGTACAGGCGGTTCCAGTCCTGCGCACTATACGTTTGGCCCCATTGGCGGCCATAAGCCTGATCGGCCTTGGCCTCGGTCGTCGGTCGGACGGCCAGCAAAGCGCCTGCACAGACCACGGTGAGCGTTATCCGGCGGATCATGGGATTCCCCCCTCTGGTTATGGATCGCATCGGGTCGGCTACCAACAGCATCGGCAGCCGGAATGGCCCGCATTGAAAGAATATTCGGCACAATCGGCACAAACCGCAGGGGCGCAAGGCTGCTCGGATCAGGCGTCGCGAAGACATAAGTTGACAAATAGGTTGGCACGCCCTGAGGGCCGAAGGGCGTGGCGAGGTGCGAAAAACCACGCCCTTCGCTGCGCTCAGGGACGTGCCACCCTCTGTAGGGGCGCAAGGCCTCGAGTTCGGCGCGGGGCTCCCGACCCCGCCGTCGGTGAGACCGAAGGTCTCCGGGGCTCGGGAGACCTTCGGTCGGCCGTGTGGCTCGGTCGGAGACCGGCCACAGCGCGGAAAAATTCACAAGCTCTCCCCAGCCCGCCGGGCGCCTACGGTTGTTGGGCCGCCGGGTCGCCGGCGATGGCTGCGGCCAGGCCCGCCCAATAGTCCGGGTACGCCAGCTCGACGCGCAGTTCTTCGAGCATTCGGCGGTTCGAGACCCGTTTGTCGCCCATTGAACGTGGGATCGAGCCGACCGCCTCGGTCGAGGCCGGCGCGGGGGGAGGCAGGCCGAGCAGTTCTGCCAGTCGCTCCAGATACCGCCGCCGCTCGGTGGGGTGGCCGTCGGAAACCAGGTAGGTGCGGGGAGTTACTGATCGGGCTTCGGCCGCCAGCACTACCGCCGCCGCGTCCTCGACGTGGATTATGTTCACCAGCCGGCCGGGCGGTCCCGGCGTTTGACCGGTGTTTGGCCCGATTTGCGGCAGCCGGCCCGGTCCATAAAGCCCCGCCAGCCGCAGCACGACCGCCCGATGGCCCAGGGGGTGGTCGGCCAAGAGCCGTTCGGCGTCCAGCAGGGTCCGGCCCGCCTCGCGGGTCGGCCGGCAGGGCGTGTCCTCATCGACCCATTGGCCGCCCGAGCCCCCATAGACGCCGGTGGAACTGATGAAGATCACGCGGCCGGTGTCGGGCCCGATCGCCTCCAGCACGGCCCGCAGCCCTTCGACGTAAACCTGCCGCCGCGGGGCGCCGCCGGCCGGATCGTAGCCCACCGAGAAGAGCACCGTGTCGGCCGCGGGCAACGGCCGGAGGGTGGCGGGCCGCGTGACGTCGGCCGCGATTGCGCGGATGCCCTTGCCCAGTGCCCCGACCGCCATGAAATGACGGGTGCCACGGTTGGCTTGCCCAACCGTGTTTTCGGCACTGCTGGACGAGCCAGCAGTGGCACCCAACGTGTCAACTGAGGGCGGTCGGGGCACTAGCGGCAGCGAAAGCTCACGGGCCTCCGCCTCGGTGCGGACCAGGCCCCACACCTCCTCGCCCGCCGACAGCCATCGCCGGGCGACCCGCCGACCCAGGTATCCGCAACCGACGATCAGCTTGCTCATCGGTCGTCCAGGGCTCCTGGCGGCGGCCGGTCCTTGCCGGCGGATTCGAGATAGGCCGCCAGCATGATCTGCGCGGCCAGCATGTCCACGCGCCGCTTCCGCCGCTTGCGGCTGAGGTCGGCCTCGATTAGCAATTGCTCCGCCGCGCGGGTGGTGAACCGCTCGTCGAACAGCTCGACCGGCACGCCCGTCGTTCGGCCCAGCCAGGCCGCGAACTGCCGGGCCTCGATAGACTTGCGGCTCTCGCGGCCGTCCAGGTGCACCGGCAGCCCGACGACCCACAGCCTGATTTCCCGCTCGGCCGTCAGCCGGCGAAAGCGCTCGGCATCCGGCCGCGAGCCCCGCCGCGTGTAGCTTTCCAGCGGGCTGGCGATCGATCGCTGCGGATCGGAAATGGCGATGCCGATCCGCACCGTGCCATAATCCGCACCCGCCACCCGACCCGCCGGAACTTCAGCCGAACCGCCCATCGCACCCGGCTAGCTCGTCGCCATGTTCATGCCGGCCCGCCGCAACTTGTCGCGGGCACGGCTGAGGATCGGGCCAATGCTGTTCTCCGGCATGCCCACTGCCGAGCTGATCTCTTGATAGCTCTTGCCTTCCAGGTGGAACATCCGCACCACTTGGGCCTCGGTCCCTTGCAGGCCGCCCAGCAGCCGCCCGACCTGCTCCTGGTCGATAAGTCGCTGCTCGACGGCCGCGTGCGGATCGGGCACCGCGGCGGCGGGGTGCTCGGCCGTGGCCTCGGCCAGCCGCGCGATCGGCCGCCGCTGGAGCAGCTCGTGGACCACGATCCGCCGGGCCACCACCGTCAGGTACGTCGCCAGGCTGCTCTGCCCGCGAAAATGCCGCAACACCGCGAAATCGTTGCGGATGACGGCCAAAAACACCTCGCCGCACAGATCGTCGCGGTCCTCGGCCGTCAGGCGGACGCTTCGCGCCTGGGCAGTGTGCCGGATCACGTGGTACACCAGGCCCATGAAGCGGTCGACGAAGTCTTCCCACGCCCGGGACTTGTTCTGCAGACACCGGTCCAGCAGGTTGCGGTCGATCTCGGAAAGTGCCACGCTGTGGTCCTCGTAGAATGGACTGCGCGCTTGCCCGCACTGGCCCGATGGCATGAGACCCCTCGCTTGCCCGTGGCGAGCCGCCGGTGATCTCATCTAACTGATTGTAAACAAAGAAAGATAAAGAAACAAGGGTCTGCTTGGCTGTTAACCCTCTTTCGACGGGGGAAGGACGAAGGCGGTGGGCGGAAGGGGGAAGGCGGAGGGCGGAAGGGGGAAGGCGGAGGGGGGAAGGACGAAGGCGGAGGGCGGAAGGGGGAAGGCGGAGGGCGGAAGGGGGAAGGCGGAGGGCGGAAGGGGGGAGGCGGAGGGCGGAGGGGGGAAGGCGGAAGGACCACAAGGCTTCAGGCACCACGGTTCAGGGTTTGGCGTTCTCTTCCGCCCGATACGACCTATGGGACCTGTGCGAGTCATAGGACCGCTTTGCGGCTCTCCTCCGCCTTCCGCCGTCCGCCTTCCTCCCTCCCCCGCTCAGTCCTTCGCCCCAACCTCCCAATACACCCCATCCAGCCAAGTCCGCCAGCTTTCGTATTTTGGATTGTTCAGCTTCAGCACGAGCACCGGGTTGCGCTGGGGTCTGCCGGGCCGGCGGACGAGTTTCATTTTGGCCTCGTGCGGGGTCCGGCCGCCCTTCTTGACGTTGCAGCCCAAGCAGGCACACACCACGTTTTCCCAGCTCGTGGCGCCACCGCGGCTGCGCGGCAACACGTGATCCAGGCTCAACTGGTGGACCGCAAAATGCCGGCCGCAATACTGGCACTGATGGCCGTCGCGGGCCAGGATGTTCCGCCGGTTCAGGTGCAAACGATGCCGCGGCAGGCGATCGTATTCCAGCAGGCGGATCACGCGGGGGACCTGGATCTCGAAATTGACGGCGCGGATCCAGTCTTCGTGCGGTTGCTTCTGGCGGGCGCGCAATTGGCTCGTCTCGCGCCACGAGTCGAACGTGTAGTTGCCGAAGAGCCCCTGCTCGAAGTGGATCACCTCGGCCAATTCCCGGCACAGCAGGGCGAAGGCCCGCCGCACCCCGACCACGTGCACCGCCAGGTACAGGCGGTTGAGCACCAGCACGCTGGCCCCCAGCGCGAGCGAGGGGGCCGGCAGGGCCGCGCTCTCGGTGCCGCCGCCGGGCTTTCGCAAACCGGCAAGCCTCGCCAACCGCTCTTTGGCCGCGTGAACCCTGCGCACCGCCGATCCCCCCGCAACGCCGTCCAGGGGCTTTGCCCTTTTCCCCCAATCGCCGGACCTTTGCATTGTATATCCGATAACCGCGCACCGCTAGATCATGAGTGCGAGCAGGCGCGAAGAGTCGATCCCGCGAGACAAGCTCGATCCCGCGAGACAAAAAAGAAAGCGGACCCCCCCGGGAGAAAAATTCCCGAGGATGTCTTGTCAGCCAGCCGGACTCGACATTAGGATGGGACTATCGGTGGTGTTTGCCATCTCTCGGCGGCTCGGCGCCGGGATACGTCCGTGGAGGAGTGTGGCAATGATTCGATACTCGTGCGATCTGTGCAAGCGGGAGCTCGATCCCGAGCAAGATCTCCGCTACGTGGTGAAGATGGAGATTTCCGCCGCCTTCGATCCGGCGGTAACCGACGAAGAGCAGGAGGACCGCGATCACCTCCAGGAAATTCAGGAGATCCTCGAGCGTCTGGAGGACGCCGAGGGCGATGCCGTCGGCGACGACGTCTATCAGCAGTTGCATTTCGATCTCTGCCCGGAGTGCCGCAGGAAGTTCATCCGCAATCCTCTGGGGCGGGAGATGGCCAAGGCGGTCGGCTTCAGCAAGAACTGATCGCGCGCGGCCCGGGGATGTTCGGCGGCTTGTTCGCCGCCGGCGACTGGGGGGCCGCGACTTCCTTCTACCTTCCGAAAGAATCCAACCGTGAGCAGCAGCCAGACGCTTCGCGTCGCCGTGGTCGGCGGCGACGGCACCGGCCCGGAGGTCACGGCCGAGGCCGTTAAGGTTTTGCGGGCCGTGGCCGCCCTGGAGGGCATCCGCTACGAATTGGTAGACTTCGACCTGGGCGGCGAGCGCTATCTCCGCACCGGCGAGGTCCTGCCCCCCGCCGTCGTCGCCGAGCTGGCCACCTTCAACGCCATCCTGCTGGGCGCCGTCGGCCATCCGGAGGTCGCCCCGGGCATCCTGGAAAAGGGCCTGCTGCTGGCCCTGCGCTTCCGTTTCGATCAGTACATCAACCTCCGCCCGGTGAAGCTCTTTCCCGGCGTCGAGACCCCGCTGAAGGACAAGGGTCCGGCGGACATCGACTTCGTCGTGGTCCGCGAGAACACCGAGGACATGTACGCCGGGATCGGCGGGTTCCTGAAGAAGGGCACGCCCGACGAGGTCGCCACGCAGACCGCCATCTACACCCGCAAGGGCTGCGAGCGCGTGATCCGCTGGGCCTTCCACTACACCCGCCGGCGGAACCAGAAAAAACGGCTCACCCTGGTGGCCAAGACCAACGTGCTGACCTTCGGCCACGACCTGTGGTGGCGGACCTTCCAGGACGTGGCCCGCGAATTCCCCGACATCCAAACCGACTACAACCACGTCGATGCCTGTTGCATGTGGATGATCAAGAACCCCGAGTACTACGACGTGATCGTGACCACCAACATGTTCGGCGACATCATCACCGACCTGGCCGCCATCTTGCAGGGCGGCATGGGGGTCGCCGCCGGCGGCAACATCAATCCCGAGCCCGGCGGGCTGAGCATGTTCGAGCCCATGGGCGGCAGCGCCCCCAAGTACACGGGCCAGAACGTCATCAATCCCATCGCCGCCGTCTGCGCCGCCGGCATGCTGCTGGAGCACACCGGCCACCCGCAAGCCGGCCAGCGCGTAATGCGGGCTGTCCAGCACGTTACCGCCACGAAAATGAAAAGCCAGGCCGCCGGCCGCATGGGCTACGGCACCCGCCAGATCGGCGACCTGGTCTGCGAGGCGCTGACGTAGGCTTTAGACGCTGACGCAGGTCTACAGAATCCCCAACATGACCGACGCCCCACGCCTCTCCACCGGCATCGACGGCCTGGACGACCTGTTGGGCGGCGGGCTGCTCCCCGGCACACTCACCGTGCTGGTCGGCGCCAGCGGCATCGGCAAGACGCAGTTCGGGCTGCAATTCGCCCACGCCGGCCGGGATCAGGAAGGCCGCCCGGGCATCGTCTTCGACATGACCGCCCGCGGTGATTCGCAAAACCACGCCGACTACGCCCGGCGAATGTTCGGCTGGGAACTGGCCACCGCCGATGCCGAGGCCGGCCCCGACCTGTCGGCATTCTTCGATCGCCAACGCCGCCCGGCCGACTGCCTGCACGTGTTCGACCTTCGCGGCCGTCGCGTCACCCGCCGCGATCTGGACTTCGACGCCTGGCACGACTGGCAGGCCCACCTCGCCCGACGACTCCAGGCCACCATCGCTTTCTTCTACGGCAACTTTGTCCGCGGCGTCCGCCGGGCGGTCGTCGACGGCGTCGAGCCGGTCGATCGACCCGGCGATTCCATCCAATTCGAGTTGTTCGAGTACATCTACCACCAGATCCTGCGCAAGGACGCCGAGTGGGTCGCCCGCGACCTGTTCCGCGAGCACTACCGCTGCAACGCCGAGATCATCGCCGCCCATGCCTACGATCCCGGAACAATCGGCTGCCTGCTGTTGTACACCGCCCACGAAACCACGCTCGATGCCCTGATCGAGCGGCCGCTGGACGAGGGCGACCTGCTGGCCAACGCCAACACGGTGCTCTACCTGGGCAAGATCCGCCAGGGGACGAGATTCCGCCGCGCCATGTTCGTCGGCAAGCATCGCGGCAGCGCCGCTTGCGACGAGATCATCCCCTTCCAGATCGACCAGGACGGCATCCGCCTGGAATCCCGTGAGCTATGAGGTATGAGCTGTGAGCTGTGGGCTATGAGCTTTAAGATTCGGGCGGGTGACTGCTCACTGCTGACTGCCTCCCTAAATCCCCAAATCCCCAAATCCCCAAATCCCTCCCATGGCCGGGCGACTGATTGCCATCGGCGACATCCACGGCTGCCTGGCGGCGCTCGAGGCCGTGCTCGCTGCGCTGGCCCCCCGGCCCGACGACACGATCGTCACGCTGGGCGATCACACGGACCGCGGACCGGACTCCTGCGGCACCGTCGAGTTGCTTCGCACCCTGGGCCGCCAGACCCGCCTGGTCATGCTGCTGGGGAACCACGATGAAATGATGCTCAAGGTGTGGGCCGGCCGCCTGGACCTGCTGGCCGACTGGCTGGCCTACGGGGGCCAGGCCACGCTGGCCTCGTATCAGACGCCCATCCCGCAGGGCATCTGGCCTGAGCACGTCGAGCTGCTCCAAGCCTGCCCGCTGTACTTCGAGACCGAGCAGCACTTCTTCGTCCACGGCAACTACCAGCCGGCAGAGCCCCTGGCCGGGCAGCCCCGCGCCGTGCTCCTGTGGGAATCGCTCAAGAATCGCCACCCCGGCCCGCACTACTCCGGCAAAACGGCCATCCTCGGCCACAGTGCCCAGAAAAGCGGCGCCGTGTTGGACCTCGGCCACCTGAAATGCATCGACACCTGGTGCTACGGCGAGGGCTGCCTGACCGCCATGGAGGTGTACACGGGCCAGCTCTGGCAGGCCGACAAAGAAGGCCGCCTCCGCCGAACCTGGTAGAATAAGATGTTAGACGCGTGGCAGGGACTGGTCCGCAGACCGACAACTGACAACTGCACTGCCGACAACTCCTCTCGGTTGACAGCCGGGCCGTGGGGTGTCAGAATTGCATGGTTCAGCCCCGGGGAAAGACTTTCCTTGCGGACCGCTGTGGGGGCGATTAGCTCAGTTGGTTAGAGCACCAGCTCGACAAGCTGGGGGTCGGAGGTTCGAGCCCTCTATCGCCCACTTCCTAAAGCCTTTCGCAGCAATGAGTTGCGAAAGGCTTTTTTTGTGTCGTTTCTGCAAACCGACGTTTGCAAACCTTTTTGCAAACCTTTTGGGAGGCAAACGGGAGGGCGGTTCGCCGCCGAACATCGTGTCCTGGGATCGAAGAACACCGATTCCTTCCCCTCTTCCCACCCATCCCAAATCCGTGACACTTCACCGGCATCGACTGCCTGAAGGCGTGCCCGGTCACGGACTCGGTACGCAATGCCATCATCGCCACCGCCACCAGGACGGCCTCAAATCCACTGGCACCGACTTCTCTGCGGGCCATCGCCGAGATGTTGTCCGGCTGGATCAAGGCCGATCACAGAAGAGTGGGGCAACTCTTAATGGCCTCATGTTTGGCGAGATTGAGCGGTGTCCGCCGTGTCCCGGCCCTCGGTTCCATGTGCCCGCTGCCGTCGGCTCGCCACCGCCAGCAGGGGCGTAGCTCAATCCCACCGCTACCAGTTCTCTTTGGGTGGTTTCCGAGGTCTTGCCGCCCTGGCTGAAGGGCGATCATGAAGCGACCGGCGGTACGCGTCTGCCCCTCCTGTACCTGCGCGAGGGCATTTCGACTCCCGAGCCCGTTGCCCCTGCCGTAGCCGGTGTCACGTCTCCTCACCGAGAATTCCACTTTTCCACGTTTCCACAGGAACGAGACCACGGCACGAAGCCATCCTGCCCGAGCCGAGACCGCCAGGATCACCGCCACGCTATCTGACGCCGCCGTTCGGGACTTTCCACCGTGGAAAGTGTGACTCCTCATCGCCTCACATCCCGCCCGCAGTCCGAGGGCGTGCGGCTCGCCGACCGCTCGCCCTCGGACACCCCGGATCACGGACACAACCCGACTCGGACAATAAATCAGCGAGCCGGAGTTCTCCACTTTTCCACCTTTCCACCGGAACGACAACACGGCACGCAGCCCTTGTATCCAAGCCAGGAGCGGCGGATGATCCCCACGCTGACGCCGTAGTCCAAGACTTTCCACGGTGGAAAAAGCCTCCCCGATCAGGCAGCGCCTCACGCTTCACGGCTCGACCTTCGCTGCCCCCCCATCGCTCCACGGCGAGCCCCTGTCCACGACATTTCGAGGAGCCATCTCCGCCGACAGCCTGGGTCTTAACAAAGCGTTTCACCGTGGCAACACATCCATCTTACAATCACGGCAAGTATTGCTCGAAGTCATCAAAGCGTGCTGTTGTGATGTCCACCCATTTCAACAATGGCATCCCTAATATTATAGTCGCCGCTTCTTACAAATGTGCGTGCCCATTTATTATTGCTTGTTGCGTAATTGTATTGCTCGTGGCTGCAATGGTTTTAATTGTGTTCGGTGATTTTTTCCCAGCCACATCGCCGCCCCCAACTTTTTTAACTAAACGGGAGCCGCCTCTGGACCATCGAAAAGCAAGCGACGATTTGCGTGGCGTGCCGCCTCTGCGCTTGCTTTACGCCCGAAACTCCAACTGCCCTTGTGCCGCACTTCGGCGTGTGCTAAATTGGTGGTATCCTACCTTGGTGCGCTAATCCTACTTTGTATTGTTTCCCTTTCAACAATGGAGGATTAGCCATGCGCCTTTCATCTGCCAAGTCCAACACCAGTCCTCTGGATCGAGTCCAGAGACTAGCCAAGATCGTCGCCGCCCGAGTCGATGAAGTCGTCAGCGGCGACGTTCCATCGTTCTTCTTTTTTGGTCCAGGCGGTCACGGCAAAAGCCATGTCGTGAGCATGCAGTTGGACCGTAAGCCTGGACCTGGGAAGTGGCTGCACTGGAATAGCAGGATGACCCCCAGGGCGCTCGTCGAGCAACTATTCTTTTTCCGCCACCAAGTCCATCTGTTCGAGGATATGGAAGACCTGTACAAGGACAAGACCTCGGCTGGCATTTTGCGATCTGCTTGCGCGTCTGTTCGGGGGGCTCCTCGGCGAATAACCTACACGACAGCAAGAGGCTCCTTTGACTTCGTGTTTGAAGGCGGCGTGATCGTGATCTCGAACGAAGACCTGTCAGGTAACGGCGTTATCGGTGCGGTGGCTTCCAGGATGCGACCGCTCCTTTGGCAACTGCGTCCCGACGAGATCGTGGCGATTATTCGGGACAGTGCTGCGAAAGGATACACGCACCGAGGACACCTGATACCGCCAGCGGAGTGCCACGAAGTTGCAGAGTATGTCATCGACGCAATGCAATCTGGCAGAGTGGACTTGCGGGCGTACTTCGATCATGCGCTGCCATCCTATTGGTACTGGAAACATGCGAAAGCTCCGACTGTCCATTGGACGGACATTGTGAAAAGTAAGATTGTTGGTGAACCCGTCATTGAGAAACGGCACGACCGTGTCGAAAGGGAGCGGGAGATCGCATGCCGCTGCTTCACGGACGCCAATAACACCGAGGCTCGTCTCGGTCTCTGGAAACAGCGAACTGGCTGGAGCAGGCAGGTGTTCTACAACCGCCTGAGGGAGGCGAAAGCGACAGGGATGCTTACTCATATCGTCAGGGTGGCGTCCTGACTTGAAGAACGCCCCGCCCCACCGATCCCATCGGTGGGGCGGGGCTTGGCTTCCATCCTACCGCACGCGCGCGTCTTCGCTCCAACGGTCGTTCCGGCAATTGCCTCGTTGTATCCGCAGCCGATGCATGGTCCGCATCGTATCAACCGTTCTTTCTCCTCTTTGTCTTTCCTGCGACCAGATCGGTGCTGCCACAGGTCGAGTAGGTCGCCGCCCTCGGCTATTTCCTTCACTGATGCGCGCTTTCCTCATCCCTCTTTGTTGTGCCTCATAAGTCATCCTATTGCCAGGACCCTGCGCCAGACAATGGGCGGTGGCTGCATTTCCCCATCCCTAGCGAAACAGTCTCCTCTAATCAATATCGTTTTGTGTCACAGAACACGGCTTCTCAGTTTTAGGTATAAAAAAGGGACACCGTGGCTTCAGAAAATCACTGCTTTTGAAAACGACATTGTTTATCTTTTTGAAAACGCTAAATTGGATGGCGTTGTGATTACAAAGCGTGTCACTCAAACAATACAAGGAGATAAAGATGAGTAACACAAACATTACGTCGTCAGTTCTCAGGAGAACTACATTCCGTTGGGTCGGTAGCAAGTGGCGCATTATGCCCCAGCTGATCCCACTAGCACGCCTGGCTCGTTCTGTGTGCGAAATGTCCGCATCAGCCGAAGTTGGGAGGCGGCAATCGAGCATATCGAGGCAGTTGGACGGCGCTTTTTTGCGGTGACGTTGGAGAACCTGCCTTGGCAGGAAGTGCTCAATCGGTATGACGATGCCGACGTGCTGTTCTACCTCGATCCGCCCTATGTGCTGTCGACAAGGGTGTCGCCAAACATCTACCTGCATGACATGGAGAATGGCGAGCATGTGGAACTGGCGACGAGGTTAAGGAACATCAAGGGACTGGCGATGCTTTCGGGCTATCGAAATGCGATCTACGACACGATCCTGGCGGACTGGCGCACCGTGGACATACAGACCTATTGCTCGATCTCGCCCGCAAAGACGAAACCGCTACGGATCGAGACCGTATGGATGAATTACGACAAGGATGGACGGCGTTTGGCAGGATGATGTGTGTGTTTCCCTGTAACCCTCCTTGAAAAGGAGTCTCAGAATGAAGTCGATTAACGACACCCCTAGTGAGAAGTGGAGCCTCATGAGGCTCGGACAGTTCTGTATCCAGCGCCACCAGCGAATGGCAGTTGATGTCTGGCTGGTTGGCAAAGCGATGACGCTAGCGAAGGAGCGCTGCAAAAAAGAAAGCAAGAGTTTCACGGACTGGAAGAGAGAACACAAGTTCTCAAACGCTACGGCAAGCCGCTACATGGGGCTGTATCGGAAGTACGAAAGCGACGAGGCGTTCGAGCGGTTGAGGACCGTCGGCATTCTACAGGCGCTCACCGAGGCTGGGCTGGAAGCGCCCAGGGAACGCAAGCCACGGCAACCAGCAGCGAAGCGATCTGCGGCAGGCCGGAAGAAGCCTGGCGTCACCAACGGCGGGAAGCCGTCGTGGGCTGTGAACTCCCCGGATGCCCCGGCGTCCGGGCAGAACGGGACGGGCATCGTAGAGATGCGGTCCCGCAACGAGTGTTTGGAGGAGGAACTGCGCAGGGCTGTGCCGTGGCAGGTAAATCAACTCAAAGAGAAGGTTGTCACCTTGCTTGATGTCGATGTTCAGACGCTGCGGGCGGCCTGGCCCACAGGCAAGCGGCAGCGTCAACAGATTGGCGCCGACATCGACGCTCTGATTGAGTTGCTGCCACGGCTGGTGGCCACGTTACGAGAGGAGCCTGTGGCGGAGCCTGCTGTGAGCAGGAGGAAAACATCGCACCGGAAAGCCGCTTAGGACTTTCCACGGTGGAAAATGTTTGCCACCCTGCTCCGGTCTTACGCCGGAGCAGGGTGACTCAACACTGACAGGTCGCACGTCGACGCCCACCTGTGAGAGTTCCCGCCAAAAAGGATTTGGGAAACCTCAACGCAGGTTCGATGTACGTGACACAAAGGTCGCCGAACGTTTCGGCGACAGGGATTAGAAACACGGAAGGCAGGAAGCCGTTCCTCCGGGCCGTGCCCGGAGGAACGGCGCGATTTACAGAATGAAAGACAACGAAAGAAGGTGAAACATGACCAAAGTGACAGATGACCTCGATCCAATGCAGCAACGTGTCGACGCAGCCGTCGAGCGATGGAAGGCGGCGGGCCGCCGCGTCAAGGAACTCAAAGAACGTCAGGCAAACGAGTTGGAGATCGCTGCTGCGGCAGCAGAGGAGACACACTGCGAGGAAGCGCTGATCGGCCTTTGGCGCGAAGAGATGATGCTCGATGCGGGGGTGGAGCCGCTCGATCCAGGTGCGTGACAATGGCTCAGGGCCGCCCTGCTGCTTGGTGTTAATAATCGGGCAACAGAGCGGTTCCTCACCTCATCCCGCGTCGAGCTGATAATTGCCCACGGTAATGAAAAGGAATAGCCAGTGCGTAGTATTCAAAGACCACGTCCAGGACCGTTTTCGCGATGACGAGCGCCCCGCAGCAAATGCAAATGACCGTCCAACAACGCGTTTTGATCGACGCCGCCCATCGCTACGCGGATGACCTCGGTTGGTGGTTATTACCCGTGCGCGGTAAGCGGCCACTTTGGGACGGCTGGCCTGATTATAATCCAAGCCCGGAGGTACTGCGTCGGCTGCTCGTTAATAACCCTCATCTTGGCATCGGCCTGAACCTCGGTGGTTCTGGTTTGCTTGATCTGGAGGGCGACACCCCAGAAGGCGAAATGATGCTCGACGATCTGTGCGAGGGGCTGGAATTCCCGTGTTGGCGATCCCAGAAAAGCAAGCACCGGCTGTTTCGGGATCACGATGCAATCGGTTACCTCAGAATTGAGCCGTTCAAGATCGAGTTCCGGGCTGACCGGCATCAATCCGTCTTGCCGCCATCGCCGCACCCCTCGGGCGAAGTCAATTATCAATGGATTATTAACCCGTTTGATGTTCCGCCCCCGCCGTTGCCCGAGCAAATCGTCGATTATTATCGGGAGCGGGTGAAGAAGCGTGAAAACACCGCCGGTCGCAAGGCCCGAGGACCAAGACAGCCAGCATTTCCTTTCCGAAACGATCTTGATTACGTGCTGCGCCACTTCGACCTGCTCGCCGAGGCGGAAAAGGCTGGAATGCTGTTCGCCGTCCGTGAGCCAGATGGAAACGGCAACATTCCCTGCTACGTCCCTGCCGAACTGCGCGGCGGGAAGCCCGATCATCACCCCTCCGGCATCTTCAATGTCCGCAATGGCGTCCTACGCGACTTCGCCGCGGGCAAGAACCATCTTTTCTTCCAGATATTGCAGGCACTCACCAGCGAACCCTGGATCGACATCTTCAAACGATACGAGAAAGAAGCAGGCGCTCAATCCGGCCGCCCCCACAGCCGAAGAATTGCTGTCCCGACGCCGACGACGTTGGCCGAGGATAGAGTCCCCATCGAAGAGGGAAGGCAATCGCTGGAAAAATACTTCCATCAGGAATTGAGCCGTCCAGCGAGCCCGAAAACGCTTCATATCGTTAAGGGTCTGCCGGGGCTGGGCAAAACCTACCTCATGTGCAAAACCTTGGCCGAGAAGGGCAAGCGTGCCGTCATCCTGACGCTTGAGAACGACCTGGCCGACACACATCTTACCGCATTGGAACAGTTTGGCGGCTGCGCTCGCCGGATGCCCGTCCTTCGCGAGTCCGGCTGTCGTCATCCTGATGAATACGAAGCGACCTCGGGCCGTGGCTATCAACCGAGCCAAGGATTACCATGTCAGCAATGCGAGATCGGGCCGAGGAACTGCCCCTACTTGCTAGGCTTCTCCAACCTGGCGGCAGCCGACCAGCTTTGCTGCGCCGCAATCTATCATACCCACGATGGATTCTACTACAGCTACGGCAATGATACACGCCCCGTCGTGATCTTCGACGAGAATTGCATCGACCTGTTGCTCGCTCCGTCCTCCTACTCGCTGGATGCCTGGCTGGCCTGGGCGTCCCTGGTCGCGGAAAGATACCGGTCGGCCAGGGGGGAGTTGAAGAGCCATCTGCAATCTGTCCTGCGTCTGGTCAGTTGGTTGGAATCGGCGGCGCTGGAATTCTCCACCACCAAGGACCAGCACAACCGTCCGATTAAGTTTCGGCCCTATCGAGTCCCATCTGAGGTGCATTCGCCCAGCGCAAGGAAATCACCGGCCCTGGTGAGGTGGCTGAATGCTCAGGCTTTCCAAGCAGAAAACCACCGCACCCCTAATCTCTATACGCCCGCCATCCATCTGCTCACGCAGATGGATGGCTCCGTGCTCCTTGAACGTATTCCCGCCGACGACAAAGACGCTATCAATGTCCGCTTCCGCGCCAATCACCCCCTGCCCAACGACAAGGAAGTGTTCATCCTGGACGCCACGGCCAACGAAGACCTGATCCGTGCCCTAGCTCCCGGCTGGGATGTAAAAATCTTCGAGCCGCCAAAGGTCGAGCAAAAAGGCCGCGTTGTGCAGATCATGGACTACGACGTTTCGCGCAATTTCATCGCCAGGCAGGTCGCCCGGCACCGCGAGCACAATCCATCCTGGCTGGTCCAGATCATCGAGCGCATACTGGATAAGCACGGCCCGATGCCGCTGATTTCGTTCAAAAGGGCCACGAAAGACCCAACGCCCGAGTACGGACTGCTGAAAAAGCTAGCCAACGGTGACAAACTCGTGGGTCTCTACAACTTCCCCTGCCGCGGCCATACCTTCGATAATGACTTCTTGATCGTCTTGGGCACCCCGTACAAAGATGAAGCGACGATCTGGGAGTTGGCGCTCGCCCTTTACGGCTTCGACGGACTCCCGACCACGAAGTACAGCCGTCAACGCCGGATGGACGAGCAGTTTATGGCTGAGAACATGGGCTATGCCGACATGCAGATTCAACCGATCCAGGACTTCCTTGTCACAGCCGAACTCGTCCAAGCCATTGGACGAGTGAGGCCCTTGCAGCGGGAGTGTGTTATCTATGTCATTACCAATGCCAGAATCACAGATTGGCGCGTAGAACCGTTCATGTCTTCTGAATTATTTGATCTTCGTCGACAAATGCGTAGTGATTATGCAGAACGGTACCAAAGCTACGCTCAGGAGTGCTTGAGACAGTTGGAAGAACGTGGTTGGACTACCAACTCATTGGTTTGTAAAGAAGTGAATATACACAGGCGTAGGGGAAGCGAGTTGATGGTGCGCTTCAAGGAGAACTACAAGGATACGATTGAAGTGCATGGAAAGAGGGTGTGTAGCAAGCAAGCGACGACTACTAGGACTTGAGAAAAGTGAAAGAGAAGGAGCTTCTTAGCAAGTCTATGCGTAGTACAAGCGCAAGTCGACCACAAAAGCGGCGGGTTACCTTACTAATAACTATAGTAAGCTAACTCGCCGCTTTTGCTTCCTGCCCCATAAAATCACCTCCAACAGATGTAAGATTAGTAGTCGTCGCGCGCTCGGCCACTCTCCTTTGCCAACAGCTTCAAACAAGATTCCGGGCATATTGACTCGGGACATTCGCTTCCAGGGCCGATGTACGTTGTGACACTTGAAGAAGGAGATTAAAAATGGTTCGAGCGAGAATGATTGCGGATGGCTTCGTTAGATTCAGCGTGGCTTTCGATGCTGTCCCCTGGTTTGCGCAAGCCACGGAATACGACCTGAAATCCCTTGCATCGGAGGGTTGGACCTGGAATCGCAGCGACAGTGCTGCTGCCGTCGTTGCCGCCGCCATGCACGACGACCGTCTGGCGGCGGTGTTGTCAGCAATGGCGAAAAGCGACCGAGACATCCCGTTTGTGTGCCATGTAGACGAGGCCAACGCCAAAGCCTGGCTGCGACGGTATCGGCCACACATGTTCCGAGACGAGGAAGCCCCCGGCGACGTGCGATTACCGCTGAAACGGTACTTGTCTGGCTGGTAAACCTCACCGCACGAAGCATAGATAGTCTGAGGATCACAGCTATCTATGCACAAACTCGTCACCTATCACGGTCTCACGGCCAGCATCCGTCAGTGGGCTGCCTTTCTTGGGCTGCGCTACCACACTTTGGCAGCCAGAATCCGGCGAGGCTGGCCCGTCGAGAAGGCGCTCGAAAAGCCGCTGCGCCACAAGGGGGTGGGTAACCGGACTCACGGATCAACCTATCGCAAGGAGTACACGGCGTGGAAGTCCATGATTTATCGCTGTGAGTCTTCGACCTATTGGGCCGCACCTCGCTATTCCGGCCGTGGCATTCGCGTATGCAAGAGGTGGCGGAACAGTTTTCCGGCTTTTCTGGCAGACGTGGGGCCAGCGCCGGAATCGCATTTCTCCCTCGGCCGCCTCGACAACGACGGCGATTATCGGCCCGGAAATGTCTCTTGGCAAAATGCCCAGGAGCAGGCCCGCAACCGAGCGAAACCCAATCGCAAGGCCGTCTGAAATTCTGAAAGGAAAGACTTGGGAAAGCTCGCCCCGAAATCGATGTACGTGACAGACGTTGTCGACCCGCCCGGCCAGGAGCCAGAGCAGGTGGCCGTTTTGCGGATTCCTGAAAGAAAGACTCGGGAGAAATCGACTCAGGGCCGATGTACGTCACACAAGGTTGCCGAGCGGTTCGGCGGCCCAACTTAAACCGAAAGGTAGGTAGATATGAATGACAGGAACTTTTTCAGAATGCGCCATCAAGTGCGGCAACGAGCAAATAATGTGCATGTTGCTGATGGCGTGTGTAGCGCAATGCGACAGATGGAGGCAGAGGGATTGCTTGAGCAATACCAAGCCGACAACGGGCAATGGATGGCCCGCCTGACACCGAAGGGAATCCGCGAGGCAGACCTCTTAGCGGAGTCATCTCACACGACGCAGATGTGCGGGGGCTCTACCGAGAGTGAACGCGACGACGACGCCGTGGAGTACCTGGACACCGTTCGGCGGCCAGGTGAAAGCGATGAGGATGTGATTCGACGACTGCTCGAATTTGATGAGGAGGAGTGACTCCGAACGCACCGGGGCCACGGACGCCCTGCTTGCCCGCCAGGGGGTGGTAATTCCCAGAAGAAAGACTCGGGAGAAATCGCTTCAGGGCCGATGTACGTCACACAAGCTCGCCGAGCGGTTCGGCGATGAGGATGATGAATAGCAGGCATGGAAGCCGCCCTGTCCTGGTTGACCAGGACAGGGCGGCGTGCTTGATACAACCAAGTAATAGAAAAGGAGTGACAAATGTCACACACAGAATGCAAATGTCAGGTAATCACAGTAAGGCTATGGGGAGGTGTCGTGGTATGTGTCGAAGACATCCCACCGGGGATTGCAGTGTCCGTGAGAGACTACGACACGGTAGCCACAGGAGAAAGCATCTATCCAGACGACGAGTTGCTGGAGGACGACTTCGGTGGCAAGTGTTACGAGACTGTCTGGGGTTAAACAGCGGAATAGTGGGATTGGTTCAGCCGACGTCCCTTCATCGCCATGCGATGAAGGGACGGAGGCACACCATCATCATGAATAGGAGAAATACAATGCCTGACAAACAACAAGAATACTTGGATCAACGACAGTATGACTTTCGAGAGCATGAACGACGTACATGATGGACATTCGCCGAGCGGTTCGGCGACAAGGATGGAAAATGACTGGCATGGAAGCCGCCCTGCCCTGGATGACCAGGACAGGGCGGCGTGCTATTAAGAACAGGGTGAATGAGGTATGAAATGAGATTCACAGACAATGGTGATGTGTTGATAGACGTTCCTTACTGCGTGGTGCATAGCGGCGACCGTTTTGCCGTCTCGCTCCCCCCAGAAATCAATCGGGACAGCGTAAAGGACATCGTAGCGTACCTACAGGGTTTGGCAAAGGAGGAGATCCTGCGGGGCGCTGCCAAGCCCGTCGAGACCGAAGTCTCAGCGCCTGTCGACGATTTCCTTGATTTCTTTGATTGGCGGTTCGCTGACGATGATGACGGATTTCCTGTGGACGATGATGAGGAATAGGTGTTTCGTCGGCGCTCGAAGCTTCATCTCACCGGTGACGGTGAGATGAAGCGGGCGCTGAGGCTGCCGAACCAACCTGCGGCAACCGCAGTTCGCCCCGATCTTGTAACATTTTCCCAACGCCGATAAATAATCGGTATTTCCCAAGTAGGAACAATGCCATTTGGAGTCCCCTGGCAACCGCTTGCGTCGGCAGCCTTTGTTTCTTTCTCGGTCAGGCGCCGGCCTGCCGTTGCCCAATACATCCCGTTAAACGCACCAGGATGCAGTAGGATTTGCGCAAAATGAAAACAAGTGCATTGGGTCGTCTGGTTATTGTTGTAAAAATAAAACGATTCTGAGATACGCTCGCACGTAATCCACACGCCTTCCGCCTGGTGGCGTGCTGCTCGATCCATTCTGCGGTTCGGGGACGATGTTGGCGGCCGGGCTGGATCACAAGGCGAGCCGGGTGATCGGCATTGACCGGGAGAAGGAGTATTTGGCGATTGCGAAGAGAAGGATCATGAAGGGTTAGATTGCCATCGCCGAGGGGATGCCACCGATCAACCTGCCCCAATCCTCCAAGGGACGATTGCTGGTCACCCTTGCCAGACCTACGCACTTTGCTAGCCTGCTTCGCTGAATTGTGGAGTTAGACGTGGAATCCTTTATCGCCGATTGTGCGTATCGCTGAACCAACGCGGCGAGTCCGAACGAAGTGAGGACGAAGGTGCTGTCTACTACACCAGGATGAGGGCTGATCTGGAGGAGCGAGGACGTCTACGATGCCGTCTTCCCCCCAACGCCATCAATGATCTGTGCGGTCTCCTCCGGGCCCAACTGCTCCACGAGGAAGGCAATCTGCTCATCCAGACTGCCGTTGTTGATTTCCGAGGCCGGGACGCTGGCCGCATCATGTACGGCGTCGTCGAGGTCTTCGGACACGATCCCCAGCGTCTTGGCCTTTTCGACCAGCCGGGCAAAATCCCCGTGACGTTGGAACGACCGCGTGCGGTCCTCCACGAAGCCATGGGCGCTTTGCCTTTGGATCTCGTCCGCCGTGACGAACACCGCCCCGCCGCCGAATTCGCCGATCCGCAACTTCGAGCAAGTGGTGGCATAAGTCAGCGACCAGAACTCGTTCGGGCGGAACCGCTTGAGAAATTTCCGAACCAGATGAGCAACACGCTCCACGTCGCCACGTTCCTCGGCCGAGAGCCAAAGGGACCGATGCTTCCCAGTCCCCTCAAACTCGTGCTGGAACCCGCAATCCATATCGTCGGGCTCACGGTCCTCATAGTCCAGCAGGAACGCCGGACAGCCCGTGTCTGGGACCTCGGCAAGCTGCTCCGCAAGCCACTGGGATTCCTTGGCTGTCAGGTTGTCCAGACATTCTGAGAATTGGAGGTAGTTGTCGGCCATCGTAAGGTTCCTTCTTCTTGTTTCTGCGGGTGGTCAGGAATCCGCTTCTTGCCGCCCTCGGTTCTTGATCGCTCTTTGGACATCAGTCGGCAGGGGATAACCCGCATGTTCGTGGCACCACAGTGGGCAGTGGGCTTGCAGGTTGCTGGGCGGCATGTCATAAAGAAGCGTTCGCTGTGGAACTGCACGCCAGTGAGGAAGTTTGATCACGGACTTTCGGAGGTGAAAAACAGGCTATGACTGCGAGGATTATCTACCTGTCATGGCCCGCAACGGAGATTGCCGGCGGCATCAAGCTGGCTTTTTGTCACGTCGAGGCACTGCGCGAGGCGGGGTTTGACGCGGTGATTACTACACCGGGCGCCGCGCCACCACGGTGGTTCGAGACCGTCGTACCCATGATCGACGTGTCCCAGACCGTGGCGGGCGAGGATGGTCGAGGTGATTCCGTCGGCCGTGCCGCCGGCCGTGATCGATGACGGCGACGCGGCCTATGCGGAAACGAGCGGCGCGTGGCGGGGCTGGTCCGGTGCGGGCTATTATCAAGGCGACTGCCACTACGCCCCGGCGGGCACGGGCCAAAACACGGCCACCTGGACCTTCGACGGGCTGGTGCCCAACAAGCTTTATGGGGTGTACGCCACTTGAGTACCCGACAGCACTTACGCCTCCAACGCCCCTACACGGTGCTGGACGGTAGTACGCCGCTGGCGACAGTCCGGCTCGGCCAGCAATCCGCCCCGACCGACGCCACGATGGACAACTGCGGTTGACAAGAGGCGGGCGAGTATAGGTTTCCAGGAGGATCGGAATGGCAGTTCGTTCGATCAAGCTTAAAATGATCCTCCCGCGCGGCGAGGACGGCAGAAGGCTACGGGAAAGCCTGTGGCTGACGCACTCTGCCGTCAACCAAGCCTTGGCCAAAATTGAGGAGGTGCTGCTGCTGTGTCGCGGGCGCGAGTACTCCACCACGGAAGGCATCGTCCCTGCGGGAAAAGTTGCTGAGGCCGCGATTACACTTGCCCGCAAAGTGCAAACTGCCAACGGCAGGCCGGGCGTGGCAACGGACGAGGAAATCCTTGCCGCGCTGCGGCAACTGTACGAGGCGATCGTGCCGTCCGTGGTTCTCGACTCCGAAGGTAAACCACTATCGGCAACCGCCCAGGCCGCTGGCGCGTTCGTCGGCCCGCTGATGGATCCGCGCAGTCGAGGATTCTTGAGCGTGTTTGAGAAAGTCTTGGATCCGCTGCCCGCGTGGGTAGGGAAGATGCAGGCGAACTCGGAGGGATGGGTGGGCGAATCGGTCCAATGGTTGAGTTCCGAGGAAGCCCAGCGACTTCAGTATGCTTCGGGCGGCGTTCCTGCCTGGGTCAGGAGACTGCGGGCTTCCGATCCGTGGCAGGATGCGTTCTTGAGGGACCAAGATAAGAAGCGCCGGGAGACCCGGGCGGTGCCATCGCTCATCCGGCGATTGAAGCGGGACCTGGGACTCCTGCCCCTGGTGCAACCGCCGATTGCGTCCGTGTTAGCTGGCAAGGAGTCGGGGCTGACCCCGTGGGACCGTTTGGCTTTTGCTCTAGCAGCGGGACATCTCCTCTCGTGGGAGAGTTGGAACCACCGTGCAGCCGCCGAGTATCGTCGGGTCGCTGAGCACTTGGAACGACAGCGAGCATCGCTGGTGCCACTCGCGCCGTCCGTCCGTGAGCTTCGCCGGTACGAAGCGGAGCGCCATGAGGAGCTGAAACGGACCGGCCTGGCCGACGACGCGCGTCCATTCCGAATCGGTGTCCGCGCCGTTCGCGCCTGGGACCAGGTGCGCCAGCTTTGGCGCGGAACTGCTGGCATGTCGGAGGCCTCCCGTACGAAGTCACTGGCCGAATTGCGGGCCCGGCTTTTTGGGCGATTCGGCGACTCAGACCTGTTCCGTTGGTTAGGCGCCGAGGGGCGCGAACATCTGTGGAAGAACGACAATCCGCTTCCAGCCTTGGTCGGCTGCAACGCCCTGGAGCGGTTGCTCGACAAGAAGAAGAATGGTGCGATTTACACCCCTCCCGATCCCATCCTCCATCCGCAATGGCTCGGCTATGAAGCGCTGGGCGGTCACAATCTCCGCACCTATGCCATTGGCATCGAAGATGGCACGCTTGCGCTCGGACTGCCGCTTCTCGTCGAAGATGGCGAGTCCCTGGCCGAAAACAAATTCACGATCCGGCTTGCGCCGTCCGGCCAGTTGGAATCCCCGCGGTTGGAAGACCAGAAATGCGATACGGGGCGACTGCTGTTCCGTTCATCGCACCAAGACTACGCTGCGGAGCTGCGTGGCGCGGCAATTCTCTTCGATCGACGGCACCTGGAGAACCGCAGCCTCGACGAGCTTCAAGAGGGCAAGGTGGGGCGGGTCTGGTTCAAGCTCGTCTTGGGAGTGGACTCCCAAGCACCGCCCGATTGGCTGGACAGTCGAGGCCGCCTCACCTTTCCTGCCGTCGTCCGCCACTTCCAAAGCGGACTGGCAACGAAGAGCATGCACGCAGATGCGCTCGCGCCGGGCTTGCGGGTTCTGTCGGTCCATCTTGGGGTGCGGACTTTTGCCTCATGCTCCGTGTTTGAACTGGTCCAGGGGCGACCGACAACCGGCATGGTGTTCTCTGCGGACAAGGACCGTGACCTATGGGCGCGACATGAGCGGTCATTCCTCTTGCCGCTGCCGGGAGAGATGCCGCATCGCCGGGTGCTGGCCGCGCGGAGAGCGGTGCATGCTGAGTTGCGGGCATTACGCCGCGGGATGGACTGTCTCAGAGGCATTCTTCGCCTATCGGTAAAGGAAACGCCGGAGGACCGTCGGGCGGCGCTGGAAGATTTGGATGCCGCCCTTAAGAAGGAACGGGTGCACAGTTGTGGGGCTGGGCTCGATCTCCTCGCCATCGACCGCCTCAAGGAACTGATCGCCTGCCCACCAGCCGAGTGGCAAACCGAGGTCACGAAGCAACATCGGGAGGCGGAGCGGATCCTGGGAGAGTATCTGGCCCGCTGGCGCAAAGAGACCCGCAGACGAACTGACGGCGCGGCACATCGGCAACAGCGCCGCGGCTACCAAGGCGGCAAGTCCGACTGGGCGATCGACTATCTTGAGGCCGTGCGACGCCTGCTCATCGGATGGACGTTGCGAGGAAGGGCGTATGGAGCGATCAATCGTCAGGATCGGCAAAAACGCGGCACGTTCGCGGCGAGGCTGCTGGAGCATGTCCGGAAACTCAAGGAGGACCGGGTGAAGGCGGGCTGCGACCTGATCGTACAGGCGGCGCGCGGGCACGTCCCCGATGAAAGGAGAGGCTGGCAGCATCGCCACGAAGCGTGCCGATTGATCCTCTTCGAGGACTTATCGCAATATCGCGTCCGCGCGGATCGGCCACGGCGGGAGAACTCCCAATTGATGCGGTGGTGCCATCGCCGCATCCTTGCTGAAACGAAGATGCACGCCGAAATCTACGGCATCCTCGTGACCACAACCGGCGCTGCATTCAGCAGCCGCTTCCACGCCCGAACTGCGGCCGCCGGGTGCCGCACGCACGTTCTCTGTGCCGAGGAAGTCAAGTCCGAGGGTTTTCAGCGGCAGTTGCAGGCGCTGGCTGAGGAGTGTGAAGTCGACGCCCAGCAGCTCCGTCCGGGCGCGAGGATTCCCTGGGAGAGCGGGGAAGACCTGACGACGGTGGCGAAGGATGGCAGCGCCGTCGTGATCCAAGTCGACCTGAACGCGGCCCAGAATCTACAACGCCGCTTCTGGACCCGGCACGGCGACGCCTACCGCCTGAGCGCGATACCTGTCAGGCAAGAGAATCGTGACTATTGGTATCCGGATGGCGAGGGCGTTCGACTACGTGGCGCACTGGCGAGCCTTGTCGGCGGCGAGGGCTACGGGCGGCTGACACTTGCGGAGGACGGTGACGGGTATGTGCTGGAAGCCGTCACGAAGGCCAGTTGGAAGAAGGTGATGGGCGGGGGACAACCAGTCGACGAAGAAGCAGGGCTCGATGAACTCGCCTTCGAACTGACGGAGGTGACGGAAACGGATGATTTTGAGCGTGACCAGCAGAAGCAGGTCTTCTTCCGAGACCCGTCCGGGCTAGTACTGCGGGCTGACCGCTGGTACGACGGCAAGGTCTTCTGGGAGCGACTACGCCGGAAGATCGTCCAGGCGCTTGGCCTGAACCCGCGAACGGATTGACCGCGGCGACGGCTCGGGGTACACTACTTATGAAGTCTACAGGGCTTCGCTTTGCCGTGGGAAGTGCCGCAGCCAATTATGCACTGGTTGGCTAACCCTCGGAGCAGTTCCAGTTCGCTTTGGCCTGTGTGATAACTCGGGGAATGGTTCAACCCCCGTGGGGGGCGACGAGTAGGTATCAGAAGATCCGTGACGGTGTTTGAAGATCATTCGCGCATCGGCTTGCGCCCAGTTGGCATTCGCTGTCGGGGGATCAGCCGGCGGGATGGGCTAACCTCCTGCATCCCGTACGGTAACTGGGTTCCGGCGCAACGGATTTCATGGCCTCTTGGTTGCAGCACCTAAAGCGGTCTGGGACTGTTGGCACAATCGGTCATATTGGCTTTTATACCAACGCGAGTTGCAACGCCTGGAACGGTCTTGGGACGGCTGACGCCTGGAAAAGTGCGGCGGACCGTCAAGTCTTCTCCCGTTGTAGCACCGAAAATGGTCAGCAGACACTCACCGCCAACCCAGTATCGCTGACCTGAAACTCGAAGAACCGCGCCCGCGGATTGGGCGGCGATTCCTCGAACAGACGGGCAATGCAAGCCGCATCGGACGGCGACTTCGCGACGATCAGCAAGAATCCCCCGCCGCCCGCCCCGAGGAGTTTCGCGCCATGAATATGGGAACGTATCCGGGTCAGCAGGGCTTCGATCTCGCCGGTCGTCGAGTGCGGGTCAAGCTGCTTGTTGAGTTGCCAGGCCGTATCGATCAGTTGGCCGAACTCGGCCTGGTCTTTGCGGCCCATGGCCTCGGCCATCCGTGCGGCCAGCGCGCCTAGTTGTGCGAGTGCGGACATCGCCTCCCGGTCCCGGTCGAGGTAGCGTCCCACCACGTTCTGCAAGATGTTCTTCGCCAGCCGCGTCATGCCGGTGTAGTAGAGCAAAGTCCGGCCCGCGTTGAGCCGCGGATCGAGCACGTCGGCCGGGACGTAGCGAATCGTCGGTTCGGGGACCAGGCCCGGCTTGGTCGTGGTGAGCTTAAGGCCGCCGACCGCCCCACCGATCTGGTCCTGCCAACCGCCGCCGGTCGTCAACTCCTGCTCCAGACGCAGCACGGCGTGGAACAGTTCGGTCGGCGTGAGCGTGCGGCCCATCATGCGATGGATGACGGCCATCAGCACCGCGCCCATGATACTCGAGGTGCCCAGGCCGCTGCCTTTGGGGATCGCCGCCAGGGTGGTCAGTTCGATGCCGCCGCCGAAGCTCGCAAGGACATCGCGAAGGGGGCGGTTCCGCTCCGAGCCGCCGCTGAGGGGCGTAAAGCCTGAGATCACCAGGGCCGCTTTGACCAGCGAGAACTCGCCCACGGCGGAACTGTAATCGAACAGCTCGTCCCAGCCGTGGATGTCCAGGTGCGTGCCCAGATCGATAGAACGCACGCGGATGATGGGCTCGGCCGTGACGCGTGCATGCACTTGCACCGGCGGCTGCCCGTTCAGCAGCACCGCGGCGTTGAGGACCGTCCCACCGTGCTCCAGGGCATAGGGTGGGGTGTCGGTCCAGCCGCCCGTCAGGTCGAGCCGCGCCGGGGCCCGGCCCCAAGCGATTTCGTCGCTCCGCAGGGCGTTGCGCGGCACGCGGTCTTCCCGGCGGCCGCTGCTGACGATCTTCCGCCGCAGGTACGCGAAGGCCGTCGACCGGGCCCGGCCGGCCCAGTGCTCGGCATCCGGCTTTTCGTTCAGTTCCAGCCCGTGCCCCGCCAGCCAAGCGTGCATTTCGGGGTCCAAACCATCCCGTAGCCGGTCCAGCCAGGGTCCAGCCGCTGCCGCCCCACCCGGCAGTTGCTCTAGCGCTGATCCGAGCGTGTGAATAGTCCGGGCAAAACTGAACATCTCCTCGGCCGATTCCGCCGGCTGGGGCTCCTCGCGCCGCCGGGCCTCCTGCAAGACCGCCGCCAACCATGCCTCGGGTTTCCGGAAAAAGGGGACAGTCCCCATTTGCCGCAGCGGCCCGGAGGGTGCTTCGCACAAATGGGGATTGTCCCCTTTTTCCAGCATGCTGAGCACCTGGGCCAGATCGGCCGCGGAAAAACGGCTCTCGTGACGGAACCAGCGGCAGAGCGACCCTTGCATTGCATCGGCGTGGAGCCGCAACCGCCGGTCATGGAAAGCCTCTTGATCGGCCAGCGCGGCCATTTCCTCGAGACTGTAGCGGTCCGCCCTGCGCCACGAGTCCAACTGCTCCGCCGTGGCGTTGACGGGATCGAACATCCAGAGCCAGCGGCGGTAAACGTCTGGACCGACCTCCGCGGGAAACAGCCGGGCGTTCCACAGGCTGCGGTCGTGCGGCCGGACGGCAGCGTCCCATAAGGCATCGCCCGCCCCGCTAGCCGGGTCCGCCCACCAACTCAGCGGCTGGCCGCAGAGCGTACCCGTCTCACCGGATGGATTCGGCAGCGGATCGTCAATTCCGTAGCAGCGAATGAAGGTGATCGGCTGCCCCGCGCGGTTTCGGCCCGGAAGCAGATCGAGGCACGCCCTCGGCGGAAGCTCCAAGGGGCCGTCCACGTCGACCCCGACCAGCAAGTTCTCTCCCGCCAAGGTCACTGCCTGGCGGATCGCGCATCCTTCGATCCAGCATGCACCGCCTGAGACGGCGCCCTGTTCATCGAGCCGATTGTTGATGCACACAGCGGCGGTCGACGCCGACGCAAACCCTGCGTCCGAGCGGTGCAATTGTTGACCGCTCTCGATGATCTGCCGACTGGTGCCGAAGTGCAGGAACTCGCAGCGCCGGAGCACCTGCGCCTGCAAAGAGATGGAGTGCATGGAATCGAAGATTCGCCGCAACAGGGCGTCGTCCCACCGCGAGCCGCCGGAGTGTGCGGCGGCCAAATAGGCATCGGGCCCCGTCTCCGTACCGAAGGCACACCCAATCTCGCGGTAGAAATCCAGGCCGTACCGCTCGATGGCGCCGCCCATCGGGCCACTCCAGACAAGTCCGCCCGAGCCGTCCGCGCGAGCGTCGCAAAGTTCCAGCAAGCGGACGGCCGCAGCGGCGTCCAGGCTAAACACACCAACATCCAGGACGGATTGACCATACGCATTGATCGCCTGCTCATTGGCTTGGGCAGCCGGCGAGGGTTTCTGCAAGAACCGCCGCACGTGGCCGTTTCCGCCGAGACAGTATACTCCGTGGCGGCTCGCCTGCTCCGGCGAAGCGAGGCAGCCCAAGCCCGTCACGCCCTCGGATGCCCAACCCACCTCCCCGGGGTCGAAGCGGAGCAGCACGTCCCCGGCGGTGATGACGACCTGCCCTTCTCCCTCCTGCGTTGGCGGCAGGGCCAGGTAAATCGGCAACTGTCGATCGAAGAGCGTCATCCCCAGGGCGCTGTCCGATCTGCCGGGCATTGGCACAAAGACCTTGCCACACGGCCCGTAGGCCGGCAAGCGGCGGGAATCGCCGCCGGCATGCATGATGAGGATCCTCGATTGCGCAAAGACTTCGCGCCACGCCTTCGGCTCTCCATAATCCTCAAGGCGTCCCTCATTGCGGCACTTCCATTCTCTTTGGAGCACCTCCAACAAACAGCACACCGTGCTGCCGCCGCTTCCCACGCGCCGGCCGCCGGGATCGGCCACGACAATCGCCTCTCGCGCCTGAGCGAGCAGTCCCAGACGCCGCCGCACTTCAAGCTGCGCCCGGTACGCCGCCGCCTGGGCCTCGTTGGAGGCGGTTAGAATCAGATAATGCCACTGGCGGCCAAGCATGTCTCGCGGTTCCCCCTTAAGCTCTCGGACTGGAGAGGCCTTCATCAGTTTTCCTCGGTTCTTGGTCGGTGACGGCTGGCAAACTGTTCTTCATTGCCCTTTTGGCAGCCGCACGACGCAAAAAATAGAAAAGTAAGACGGTTACCCCCCCGATGCCGAGCACGGTCACGATCGCCTGTGCGATTCGATCATAGCGCAGCATGTAAAAGCACAGCTTCAAGTTCTCGCCGACAATCGTGGCGAATCCGTCTTCGGTACACCACCAGTTGTCCGCTCGGAAGCCATCCGTGGGGACGGAAACGAACGAGACTTGCGAGATACGTGCTCCCAGGACTCGAGAGAGTATCCAGCGTGCCCGGCGCGTGTGGTATCCGTGGGTGACTACCGCAAAGCTGGTATCCGGCGCAGCTTCGAGAAGAGTGGACAAAGCCTGCGCCTCATCGAAAGTCGTGCTGTTGTCCGTGCCCAAGAACTCGATATTCTCGGCGGGTACGCCGCGATGCAACAGCACCCGGCGGCTGAGTTCATGGTCCGGCAGTAGGATTCCATCTTCCGTGCTCGGCGACCGCGCAACCCGCGTGACCAATACCTTGCGAGTCAGGCCGAGCCTGACCAACGCGGCTGCGACAAACGGTCGGCTATTCGCCCCGCCGCCGAGCACCACGGCGTAGTCCGAGCGGCGAGGCACCTCGCCCACGTCCAGCCAGCGCGCCGCCACAGGCAGCACTCGGTCGCGGGCCACGTAAAGCCCTGCCAGCACACTGCATACCACGAGCAGTCCGTAGAGGCGGCGCCTGCCTCGGCTCATCGAGCAGCCTCCTTGAGCATCTGCCGCAGCGTTTGTTCGTAGTCGTCCGGATTCCAGTTCTCAACAGGCTCATCGGGAGCGCCACGGCACCAGGCATACGTCAGCCAAAGCCAAGACAGCCCGCAGTGCTTGACGCCGTCCCGGGTCCGCCACCAATCGCTCTCGTCGAAGCGCCGGTCCGGCAGGGCGAGAACGTGGATGTGTTTCGCGCTGTCCGCGTCCAGCGCCGAGTCTTGAATCCTGCGCCGGCGTCTACTGTCAAAACGATCACATAAGAGCAACACCTCGGCGCCGGCTCGCGATGGCCGCCATTCTCCCAGGATTCGGGTTGCTTCCCAGGCGTTCTTGGCCCTCCCCGGGATAACGATCACGGCCTCCGGCGGCACGCCGCGCCGCGCCAACTCCCGTCGGCCGATCGCTTCCGGAGATAGTTGCACGCCCGCTCGCACAATACGCCGGGGATACTGCTCGACCAGGACGATACGCCTGGACGGTTGATCGTGATAGAGCTGGGCCGCCTGATCGTAACAATGATCGCCGCCGGCAATCCACAAGTAGTCCGCGCCGGTGCGATTTTCGTCGACGATCAAACCCCACGCGACCGCGTGGAGGATCCACGCCCGCAGCAGCCAAACGGCTGCGACGGCCAGCAGCACGGTGAACAGCCGCCAATGTCCGAGAGGCCCCAGCAAGACTCTCTTCTCCCTCTGGGAGAGGGGCAGGGAGTGAGGGCTGTTCGAGGTCCTGTTAGCGGATCCAAGCATCGACAGGCGCCGCAGAGCAACCAACCTTTCAAGTCGTAGGACGGAATTCATTCCGTTTACTGGCGGAGTCGCAGCGGAATAAATTCCGTCCTACGGTTTGCCGGGCCGTTCAGGTCCTGCGGTACAGACTGCACCTGCGGCAGATGCTGTCGAGGTTCTTGCCGCATCCGGCGAAGGACCGCCGAAGGCCCGTCAACGTCGGATGGTTCCGTAGCTTTGCGGACCGATACTCCCAGGCCCAACCGATCTGCGGCATGCCATGATCCTCTCCATAGTCGCAGACACCCACGGAGCCGTCCGAGTTGATGTGGGCACTGACCCAGAGCTGATAGCACCCGCGTGCCAACCGCGCCGCTTCGCTGCCTTGGAAATCCGTACCCCGCCAGCCTTCGGGGCTCGACCCCTCGACAACCGAGAATCGCCACGCATTGAGGTCCCGCGCCAGTTCTGCGATCTGCGTTCGTTCGTGGCGGTTATGTTCGAACTCGATGAACTGGATTTCCAGACGTAGCGGGCAACGGCGGCGGCGACGTTGCATCTCTGACAGACGCCGAAGGTTGTACAAGACGAGATCCAGACTGGCTCCCTGGCGATAACGCGAGTAGGTCTCCTGCGTCGCCCCGTCGACGGCCACGATCAGGCGGTCCAGCCCGCAATCTACGAATTCTTCCAGCGTTTGGTCGGAGAGTCTCAAAGAAAAATTCGAACTCACATTCGTCGCCACATGGTACAAACGAAGGTGGCGGATCATGTCGCAAAGCTCGCGGTTCAGCAGCGGTTCGCCCTCATCGTACAGGTTCACCCCCAGGACGTAAGGTACGAAATCATGAACCGCCCGCTTGAACAGCTCGAAGGTCATCAATCGCTTGGAAGTGTCCTCACCCGACACACGTTCCTGGCTCAGTAAGCAGCCGGGGCACCGCAGGTTGCATAGATCAGAGGTACAGACTCGCAGAAACACTGGCTGAGACCTCAGCACGGCGCGATTGTGAAGCATCTCCCACCAGCAAACGGCGGCGTTCCACGCACGACGAGGCGTCAGGCGACGGAACATGAATCGGGCGTGCCGTTGAATGCTCCACGCCAGCATGGACCGCTTCTTGATGTCCGTTGAAATCAAGTTCCGCGTCATGCCTAGGGCCCCGGTCGAGATTGCGTTGAGTCCGAGGCACCACCCAGGCAGACAAGGTGTTTGGTAGTCCGTGCGATGATCCGATCCGCCAGCGGTGCAAAGGAGGCGTAGACGTCCTCGCCCAGTTCGTTCCGTGCCACTTCCTGGTACTGGTCCCCGGCGGCCACGACCGTCGTCACACCCTCGGAATTACAGAAGTAGACCAGGTTGCCGATGGCAATCGGTGAGGAATAGTATTTCCCTGGCAATCGGTGACGCCACAGCGTTTGGCCAGACTTGGTGTTAAGACAGGACGCAATACCATCATCCGAGACCATCAGGAGCAGGCCGCCAGACAACACGGGTGAGGAGCAATTGGAGCCACGGACGCGAGTCTTCCACAGGGCTACGGGATCGACGTTGTCCGCGTCCGGCAGCCGCACCGCCACGGTCTCCCGAGGTCCGGCCAAGTAGACACACGCATCATCCGAGACGATGCTGGCCACCATGTCGCCTTCGCTTGCGATGGGCAGCGACCACAGTGGCTTACCCGTGACGAGATCGTACGCGACCAGGTCGTCAAATCCCCAGACCAGGACAGCTTGCTGTCCGTTGATGGACTTGACCAGGGGAGTCCGGCTGTTGCCCGAAACCTGCCGTCGGCTCGAAGCCATCGGCCGCCGCCAGCGCAGTTGCCCGGTATCGCACGACAGTGCCACGACGTGTGGTTCATCGGGGACGCCGTTGACAATCACCAGGACCTCGCCGCTGGCCACCGGAGATACACCGACGCCGTACATACTCTGGAATCTGACCTTGGTGTTCGCCCACACAGGTCTACCGTCTCTATCCAAACACACCACACCCGCCGACCCGAAGTAGGCATATACGCGTCCCTGATGTACCACGGGCGTCGGACTTGCCGGGGAGTTCGTGCGGTGCAGCGGCCCCTCCGGACCGAGCAGACACTCATGCATCCACAGGACGCTGCCGTCTTTGGCGTCGAGGCAAATCACGGCTCTGGTAAACAAGGGCGATGTCGGCAGGAAATTGCCGCTCGCGAAACCGACCGCCGCCAATGCCAGGAGAGAGACCTGAAATAGGACTGATCTGGCGAGCTCCGCGTCCGCAGAAGAGCGTCGGGAAAGCAAGGCCCACACCAGCGACACAAACGAGACAGCGCCGAGACATCCTACGCTCCACCAGCCGAACTCGGGCCGCCATGTCAACGTGGGGAAGTGATACGAGAGAAATTCGGATCGCGTTATCAGCTCGTTAGCCACAACCGCGTTCGACACGAGGACCACAATTACCAGGCTGAGCACGATCCCGAACCGCACCACCTGCCCGCTGTGGAACGCCCTCCTGTTTATGTTTCCGCCTTCCAAGGTCCCATCCAGTAACCGGCCGGTGGTCGGGATCTCTGAGAGGCCTGCCGGCTTGTGGACAGGCGCGAAGTAGCCACTCAAAGCCCATGCGATCAGAATCAGCCCATGCAGCAAGCCAGCGAACACCCACAGGGCAATGCCGGTAGAAGTGTGCCCCTTGGGGACCCAAGTCGACTCAGGAGACCAGGGACCCACAAGCTTTGCGCCGGCGGCCGCGTAGGCCAGCAGCAGCACGAGCGCCACGGAGACGAAAAAAACACTCGCCCTAAACGCCTCCGTACCACGAGCCTTCATTCGAGACTGCCTAATCCAGCGTGGGATCAGGAAATTGGCGATCCCGCAGGCTCCGATGAAAGCAGGCAACGCAGCGGCCGCCCAAACCATGCAAGCCTGTTGCTCACCGCGCAACGCATGGCTCTTGGCGGGAACGAACAACACGACCGCCGCAGCAAAGAGGAGGGCCAGAACTGATTTCGCCACACGACCTATGACTCCTGGCCGGGCCCAGAACTCGCTGAGCACTAAACAAAGCGAAACCAGAATGCTCGAAACCAGCCAGCTGCGAATCGGGGAACGATCATAGTCCAAAACGTGCGGGCTAAACAGAAACAACAGTAACGCCAGCGACAAGACCACGCCAAAGCACACCAGACTGCCTATCTCCAGTGCCCCTACGGTGCCTGTTCTGAGATAGGCGCGGCCGTCTCGGGAGCGCGGCGACTTGTCCCAGTCCTGTCCAGCCTTGCGAGGCTCTTCTCGAAGCGGAAGTCTCACTTGACCCTCTCTCACCAGCGGTCGTTCGAGAGGATGAAGGTGCAAGATAGGGAAAGACAGAAAGCGGTGACAAGTGGCCGCATCCCAAAGCTCGTTTGCGCGAGAACTAGGCCAACGACAACGCAAGGCCATTGCCCTTACGGCCAAAAAAAACACGAGTCCCGCTGACAGCAGTTGGGTGAGAGCACTTAGTCGCATGACCCAAGTGCGCCGTGTCGTGAAATACCCGGTCGTTACGTAAATGCGCCCCTCGATCAAGGCAGGTGACGAATGTCCCGTCCCTTTCAGAGAAGTACGCCAAGAAACGTTTGAGGCCGCGGACCAGGTCGTTGGGCCGACCGCTGACTCGCTTCGGCCCTCCCGATCGAGGCCCCTCCAGCCCGGCCAGTCTTGCGCTGACAAAGGCGAGACCAGCAAGAACGACAGAATCAGGAGTACGAAACGACTCTTCCAGACCCTGCCTTCAGCCTTGGCAACCAACTTGAGTCCGACTCAAAAGGATTGAACCTGGGAGTAACGTACTGCTATTTCCCGCACAAGGCTGGCTTCAAGGTTGTCTCAGTTGTCCAGGCTTCGAGCGCGGATGCCGAAGTGTGTTGCCACCGCCCGCTTAGGCCAGAGGAGCGTCCGGCCACCCAAATCCCGCGCCCCCCGGCCCAGAACCATCGTGGCCGAGCCGCCCCCATCCAGGGCGATCGCGTCGACCATCTCGTGGTCTGCCGCCATGCGAGCAGCACGCGCCAGTGATGCGTGCTCGAAGACGGCCAGCGTGAGGAGTTTACGTTTCGGATCGATCGCGGCCAGCACCTGGGCCTCTGGCTCTTGGCCCGCCCATGTGTTTGGCTTGCCGTTGTCCAGTACGACCATCTGCCCGCCGATACCCCAGCGTGCCCGACGCAGGGCCGCGGCCGGCGGCGGCTTCCCCTTCTCCAAATGGGGCGTCAGGTCGTCTTCGAACCACAATAAGTAACTGTTCGGGTCCACGTGGTTCAATTGATGGTCTGCGACTACGGTTTCGCACGCTTGGGCGTAGGTCCCGGGCATCCGCAGCCGGCCGCCGGCGGATGAGAAAAGGGTCCCGTTGACGACCACCGATAAACGCTGTTCGCTACAGACCGCCGGTGTCCAGCGCAATCGGTACTCCCAGCCCGCGGCGACCGCCTGCGGGTCCAACGGCGTGAGGTACACTTCTATCCCCGGCCGGGTCAGGTCAACCTGTACAAAATACGCCTGCCCGCTCCCCTCGGCATCCTTGGGCAACCTCTCGCAGGAGTAGACCACTCCCTGGAAAACCTCCGTTGGCGGCATCGGCCGCGGACGGGTCCAAAGAAACCAGCCTACGACCGCGACCACGATTGCCGCCAGCACGGCCGCGGTCCACACTGCCCAACGGAACACGCGACGAGCGAGCGCTGGCAAGCCCGCCGCTGGTCGAACCATAGTGCCTCGGGCATCCGGCAAGGTCACCTGTGCCCGTTGCCTTAATGAGCGCTACGCTCACAACCTGAGGAGCCGGCTTGCTCCACCACATTCCCCTTCGTGTTGTGGCCGATGTCTTCCTTCATCGAGCGAATCGTGAACTCCATCTCGCGCCGCTTGAGCACGATCATGCCCTCGTAACCGGCCATCAGAAGACTGAAGGCCAGCCCCGGGCGGCCGTCCAGAAACCCCCATTGCCAGACGTAGTGGTGGCAGAAGCGCAGGAACGGCCTGAATGGCAGCCTTCGGCCCAGATTTCGTAGGGCCTTCCGTCGCTGCGGACCACGGCCCAGCAAGACTTCGCGCCAACTCCATTCTAGGGCCCTACTCAGTTCCATCCCTGCTTCGCGGGTCGAATAATCGTTGTGTCGATCGAGCCAATGTCTCAGCCCGCGGCTGAAAGGATAGTGCAGGAACGGTTCCTTGATCTTGCCCAAGATCCCATCGACAGGCGGCGCGGGGACCTCGCCATGTCCCGAGTCTACAAATCGCACTCCGCCCCTCCGGACCAATCGCATGATCCAGACAGGGAACCCATCGGCGTGCCGTAACCAGCGGTTGAAGAACATGGTCCTTCGGCAGAGGAGAAAACCGGCCAAATGGGGACCTGCTTGTGCCACCGCCGAGGCAATCTCCGCCTCGGCAGCCGGAGTCAACGCCTCGTCCGCATCGAGCATGAGTACCCATGGGTACTTGAGGGCGGCGTTGTCCAGGGCCCAGTTGCGCTGCTGGGCGAAACTCTCGAAGCGGTGCGACAACACGCGGGCGCCCAACGCCGCGGCGATTGTCGCCGTTTCATCTTCGGAGTCGTCGTCTACAACGACCACGTCGTCGAAACCCTCAATTGACTTGAGACAACGGGCAATATTCTGGGCCTCGTTCTTGGCGATGACCACGATCGAGAAGCCGGACGAAATCATTGCACCGCCTCCGAGCTTGGCCGCAATTCGCGTTTCCGGATCTCGCGGGCCGGGTTGCCGGCGACGATCGTCCAGGCCGGAACGTCCTTGGTGACCACCGCCATGGCGCCCACCACCGCGCCCTGTGCGACCGTGACGCCGGGGCCGACAAAGGCCCTCGCACAAACCCACGCCTGGTCGGCCACAGTAATAGGGGCCGTCAGCAGACGCATGTGGGGATCGCAGACGTCATGGGTGGCCGTGCACAGAAAGGCATCCTGCGACACGGTCGCGTGGGCGCCGATGGTGATCGGCGCGGCGCAATAGCAGTCCACCCCGGCCGAGAGTGTCGAATACTCTTCCATAGTCAGAAGCCAGGGTGCCCACACCCGCACCGAGGAAAACACCTTTACCCCACGTCCGATCCGCGCCCCGAACAGACGGAGCAGGAACCTTCGCCAACTGTGCAACAAGCGCGGCGTCGGGCGAAACAACAGCAACCACACGATGCCCCACAGCCCTCGCCCCAGCTTATTGCCGAAGCTGTGCGGACTCGGGCACTCCTTGGGACCCACGCGGACTTCCATAACCGGCATGCTGCTATCCGGCATCGCAGCACCCCTGCTCGTAAGCCGTCTGCGTCTCAGACAGTGGCAGGAGCATTCGCGCCAGCGACTCCAGTCCGCGCTGCGACCGCCACTGCTCGGCGTACAAGCGCAAACTCTTGCGGTCCGCGGTCAGCCCCCCGGAAAGAAACGCCGCCATCCGCTCGGCGAGGTCGCGGCTTTCGACTCCCGCCGTCAGCCACTCTCTCCCCTGCGGAGCCACGAGCTCCGGGATCGCCCCGACCGGCGTGCCGATGACCGGGATCCCGCAGGCATAGGCCTCCAGGATGATCAGTCCGAAACACTCCAGGACGCGTGTGGGCAGCACGAAGCAGTCGGCGGCGGCGAAACACAGCGGCAACTGGTCGTCGGGAATTCGGCCCAGCACGCAGACCGTCTCGTGCAAGCAGTGCTCGTCCACCATTTGCCGCAGCCGCGGCTCCAGCGACCCGGCGCCACCGATCAACAGCCGGAACTCCAGTCTCTGGTCGCATAGGATCCGCGCCGCTTCGATCAACGCCTCGAGGCCCATGCGGGCTTCTAAGCGGCGGACCGTCAGGAACAGCGGCTTAGGCGTCTGCCAGGCCGATCCCAAGCCGGACCGGACTGCCGCGCGGTCCACCACCGGCTGGAAGCGGTCGATATCGACCCAGCCCGGCGAAACCAGCACCTTGCCTCGTACTGCCCGGCCGTAGAGTTCGGCCAGCCGACGGGCGGTGAACTCCGAGAAACACTGCACCGTGGTGGCCCGGCGGCAATTCATGCGCTCGATGGCCCTAGCCGCCCACGCCCCGGCCCGCTGCTTGAGCGACCGAGCTGTGCCCTGCCGGTTGCTGTCGAGTTCATCGGGAAATGGGGAGTGGACCGAGTAGACCTGTCGCCGGCACCGCCCGGCGGCCGCCAGCGAGGCCCCGAGGAACTGTAGTGGTGAGTGGCCGTTCAGGCAGACCACAGGCGACCGGCGCAGGATTTCCCGCGTAAGGCGGTACGCCCCGCGCACATGGCCCAAAAGGTTCGCCGGGTGCGGCGATGGTTGTTCCGGGTATGGATATCTCCACAGCTCGACCCCGCCGTCGATGGTCGGGTTCACGGGTGCCCGCTCCCGCGTGCCGCACACATAACACACGTGATGCCCCTGTCGGGCTAGGTACTCCGCCAGTTCAGTGGCAATCTTGAAGGCCCCGCCAATCTGTTCATGGAACCAGGCGTGACAAGCGATCAAGAGGACGGGGCTGGCAATGTTGTTCGGGTTAAGCACTTCCAACCGTTGCAGCGATCCAGACAGCCGCTGGCATGCCCTCAAAACTCAGGAACCGCCAACGACTGACCCAGACTTGGTGTACGCGCTACGGGCTGCCCTGCCGCGAGCACCCCGGGCAGGGCCAAAACGCTCCCCAGGCAGAACAGCACCAGGCACACGCTGGTCGGATCGCCGCTGTAGGCCTGGTGCGACACGATGAAGCTGGCCACGTTGCCCGCCACGACGCTCATCAGCCCCGCCTGGAGCCGAAAAGCCGTAGACTCGGGCGGAAATGCCCGCAGGGCCGATCCGCAGGTGCGGATCAAGAGCCAGGCCGCGCAGGCGAACAGCGCGACCCCCAGCAACCCCAGCTCGACGAACAGCTTGCCGCCGGCGTCTTCCTGCCAAGTGACACCCCCGCTCATGATATGATGGCTACCCTGTGTCGCCGACCCCAGCCCGCGGCCGAACACCCCGCTCTGATCGAGCGTGGTGAGCACGGAGTCCAGCACCTCCGTACTACTCCGTCCCGTCCCCTCCTGTGTCCATAGGCTTGAGGCGTATGTCGTATAGCTCTTGGATAGCCCCAGCTCGGTGGCGAAAACAAAGACGAGAACCATCGCGGTAGCCCCGGCCGCGAGATACCACACCGCCCGAAATGCCTTCCCGGTGCGGCGGAACATCAAATACACGAACGACATGGCAAACACGATCGGGATGCCGATCATCTTCCGCCGGCCGGCCAACAGCAGCAGTACCGTCCCCCAGATCACCGGCAGGAACCACGCGAAACGGTCGCGTCGCGATCCGGCCACCACAAGAACCAGGGCGAACAGGCATACCCCGGCGGCGTGCATGCCCAGGAGGTCCGGGCTACGGTAAAACCCGCTGATCAACTCTACCCTGTAGCCAGGACGGTCGCGGAACCAGGTGAAGCTGCCGACGCCGCCCAGACCCGGCCAGCCCCAATGTGCATATTCGGCCACACCACTGATCAAGGCCACGCTGTTCACGATGCAATAGAAGGCCAGGAAGCGGGTAATCTCGGCGAGGCAGCGGGGGAAGGCATAGCCGATCAGGATGCCCGGGATCAGGGCCAGGTACGAGGCCCCGCCCAACAAGGCCAATCGCCAACCCGACTCGAAGTTGATCGTGGCCATCACCGCCCCGGGCACGAGGGCCGCGACCAGCAGCCGGGCGGCCGTCTGCAATTGGGGATGCCGGCGGGCCATTACCGCCAGCCGCTGCCGCTCCTGCAAAAGGACCGCTACGGCGATAGCCAGCCACACCAGGCTGACCGACTGCGTGATCAGCACCGAGTGACCGCTGGCCAGCTTCCGCACCGGATCGCGCAACACGTCCAGCAGGAGGCACAGGTACAAGGCCGATCGCCAATTCTGGAAGGCCACCAGGAGGGTGGCAGCCACGACCGCGTAGAAGGCATATTCGATCATGCGCGCTCTCGTAGGACGGGTTTCAACCCGTCCATTGTCTTATCGCGTAGACGGGTTTCAACCCATTTCATTGTCTTGGAGACGGGTTGAAACCTGTCCTACGACGTACCGAACGGCGTCCAGGGTGCCACGCGCGGCGGCCTCGACAGAGTATTCGGCCACCTTGGCCCGCGCGTTTTCTCCCTGGCGACGCAGGGCGTCGGGACTGGCCGCCAGATCGACAAGCGTCTGGGCCAGGGCTTCCCAGTTCCCGAAGGGAAAGACCGCCCCGGTGCGGCCCGGCTCGATCAGGTCCGGCCCGCAGCCCACCTGGTCGCTGATGACAGCGGGCAGGCCGCAGGCCATGGCCTCGTTGACCACCAGGCCCCACGTTTCGCCGTGGTCCGCGGGCAGCACCAGGCAATCGGCCGCCGCGTAGGCCGCGGGAATCTCGGTCTGGTTGAGGAAACCTGTGAACGTGGCGGGCAAGTGGTGCGCGGCGGCAAACGACTCGCAGCCGGCCCGCAGTTCTCCGTCGCCGACTACCAGCAGGTGCACGCCCGGCGCTTTCCGAGACGCCAGACGCAGCGATTCGAGCAGCTCCAGCGGATGCTTCTTGGGAATGAGCTTGCCGGAATACAGGTAAACCGTGCGGTCCTGGGGCACATTCCAGCGGCCCCTGGCCGACTCGCGGAGGCCCGGCACGCCAGCCTGGCGGGCGAACCGCTCGTTATCGACGAAGTAGCGGGCCGGGAACAGCCGCTCCTGGCGTACGCCGCACTGGCGGTAGAACTGGGCGTTGCTCCTGCCTATGTACAAGCAAGCTGCATACCGCCGGACCAGCCAGCGGTGAATCCTCCTTTTCCACCAAGCGCGGGGACGCAAAATGTTGGCTTCGCCACGCACGATGCACGGCACGCCCGATCGCTTGCAGGCCCAAAGCGTTTGCAGGCAGCTTTTGACCACCCAGCCGTTGACGACGACGGCGTCGAACTCCCCTTGGCCTATCTGCCGGCCGATTTCCGGCGTATCGCAACCGCGGAACCGCGTTACGCTGGGCCGGCGAGCGACGTTCTTGAGTATCTGGTAGTGATAACCCTCAAGCAGGGGGACGTCCCATTGGAAGCTCACGCCGAATCCATCCCCTTGTTGCGCGCGGTCGGGAAGATGACAGAAAAAGACCGTGAGGTCCAGCTCTGGCATTTGCGCGAGCCGCTGGAACCACGGCACCTGATACTGGATGGGGTGCGTGGTGACGATCCCCAGTTTGTAACGACGGTGTTTCATCGCCTCCTTAATGCCGTGCCCAGGGCCGGTTATCTTCTCGAACTGCAAATGATTAACCACAAAGGCGCAAAGGGCACGAAGTTCATTGAGGCCGCCGGCCCGGCGAAACGGCTTTCATTGGGGGGTGAGGCCGGTCTTCGTAACACCTTGTCCTCACTGCCTTCGTGTCTTTGTGCTTCGTTTGCAGTCTGATCTATCTTTCTCCTCAAATGGAAGACCGGGCGAAAGATGTTCTTCAAGGAACCGACTTGCCTGGCACGGCCGTAGCCGAGATCTGCGAGTCATCAAGCCGGCTCTCGGTGATCAGCCGCTGCCCGTGTTTCGCCAGGCCCACCGCCCCGATCAGCCCGCGCAGCTCGCCGATCAGCTTGGGCGGGATCCACCAGGGATGGCGCAAATGGAACCGCGTGGCAACCGAGCGAACCAGACGCTGCGCGGCGTAGGAAAAAACTTCCATGCGTCTCCCGTATAGAATCGCGAAGTAGTAATCGCCGATAGAATGATCCGGCTTGGCCGACGTCAAGTGATTGCTCGCGCTGCGTGTGCCTCCGCGACTGGCCCGCAGGTGTCGCAGCGTCGCGGTGGGCTCGAAAAGGATCTTGCCGCCGTGCCGGCAGATCCTGCGGCCGAACTCCGTATCGAAGCGGTAGGCGACCGTGTAACGGAAATTCTCGTCGAAGCCGCCCACCGCCAAGGCTTTCTCTCGTCGGACGGAAACGTTCCCCGACATGCAGTTTTCGATCCGGCATCGTCGCGACGAGTTGAAACGGAAATCCAGGTGCGTTCTCAGGCGGCCGTCAGGGGCAGCCGGGACATACTCCACCGGCTCCTGGCCGGGCTGCAAGATTTGCCCGACTACGGCCCATACGTCCGTGTCGCCGTGGGCCAGGGCGTGCCGCTCGACCAAATCCCCGGCCGGCACAATGTCGTCGTCGAGGAACAACACCAGCGGCCTGGCCGCTGCCAGCAGCGCGCAGTTCGCAGCCGCCGGCTGGGACGGCTTGTCGCGCCGAATCAGGCGCACCTGGCCGGATTCGCTCCAACTACGGAGGAACTCTTCCGTCCGCGGCTCGTGCCGGGGCGTCTGATCGACCACAATGATCTCGCCCGGCGGGGGCTTCTGATCGAGGCAAGCCCGCACCGTATCGAGCAGCACCTGCTCCCGGCCGTAAGTCGGAATGACGACGGCCACGTCTGAGGCAGTGAATCTCGCCTGTACCTCACCCATGCTGTTCGGCCTTCCCGCGGATCAAGCTTTCGTAGAACTGCGTGGCGTCGCGGGCGCAGCGGTCCCAGGTGTGCGTGACGGCGGTCGATCGGGCCGCCGCCGACATTCTCCGGCAGCGATCCAGGTCGTCCATGAGCTCCACTACGGCGGCAGCCATCACCTGCGGCTGCCCGACCGGCACGAGCCGCCCCGACACGCCGTCCTCGATGAAGTCCCGCATTCCGCCGGTGGCGCTGGCCACCACGCACAAGCCGCGGGCCATCGCCTCCAGCGGCGCTTTGCCGAACCCCTCGAAGAATGAGGGAAACAGAAACACCCCGTGCCGATCGAGAACGCCGATCAACTCCTCCTGCGTCATCCAGTCGAGGAATGCGACCCGAGACCGGACATCCTCGTCCAGTAGCCATCGGGCCTCGGCGTGGTGCTTGCGGCTGCACACCCAGGTCATCGTTGCCCCGGGCCTTTCGCGCAGGACCATCGAAACTGCCTGCGCCAGCATCATCGGGGCCTTGAAAAACGCCAACTGGCCCACGTAGAGCAGCCGCGTCAGGCGGTCTGCGGTGAAGGCCCCCGGCGCGTTTTCATGGTGGGCATCCGGCACCCCCTGCGTGATAACGCCGATCCTTGGCCGCGGAACGCCGTAGCGATCGGCCAGAAAGTTGGCGTCCTCGCGGCAGGACACCAGGAAGCCATCTGCCGTCTTAGCGATCAGGTCCCACTGCCGGTTCAAGAGCATCCGGATCACCGCGGAGACGGCCCTGGAGAGCCCCCGCTTCTGGGCCGCTCCCGTCTTCCGGCGCCATGGGCTCAGCGCCTCCTCCGACCGCACTTCGTGCCCATGGCTGCGATTCACGAACACACCCGGACGTCCACACCTGCGGTGGTCCGCGGCCGCCAGGTACGCATGGGGCTGATTGAGCTCGATCACATCGTAGGGGCCGCTCCTGATCTTTTGCCTTACCGCCCGCCGGTACTTCCACGGCAGTTCCAACAGGTAGTGCAAGTTTCCATGGCGGATCCGCCGGCCCATATCCGGTTGCCAAATCTCGTCGACCTCGTGGCCCATGCGTCGCAGCGCAGCATTCATCTGGTACACCGTCCCCGACGCCCCGGCGTTCGGGTCGGGTCGTACATCGGCTCCGATCAAAATTCGCATTCGACTCCGGTTCTCTCTCGCGACACGGTAATCGTGCGAGCGCCCCTAACCTGCCGGAGTTGCTCGCGCCTGTGATTCGTTCCGAGAGGAGGGACAGACGCGGCACGTAGCACGGATTCCACCAATTGGCGGCTCCAACGGCGCTTGGTGCTACCGCTTGTTGGAGTCGTCGCTGCCGTCCCGCCCGATGGCATAGCGGACCTCCGAGACAATCCTGCGAATAACAAATGACGCCATCATAAACGGGTCAGATCTGCGAAGCCCGTTCGGAAGCAACCCCAGCAGGTTCGGCAACCAAACGCGCTGCCAGGGCGCTTTGTCTGTTCTGGTCCACTGCCCAGAAAGATAGCGCGCGATCTTCGTCAGGTTCTTGTGCCGACCGTGGCATACGACAGGCGTGCTGAAGCAAATACTTGGCTCACACAGGTTGAAAATCAAGTGCTCGGGAAGGTGCATGGCCCGGGCGCCCGAACGTGCAATGGCGCCTGCCAGGTACTTGTCGTCCGGAGGCCCGGACGGTCGCCCAGCGGCGCCGGATCTTGCCGCCGCACCATACGCATTCAGCCACATTTCGAAGAGCCGCGCGACGTTATCACATTTCCGGAAGACGATCACCCCTGACGAGGCCGTCGGGTGGTATAAAAGGGATGGTTCTACCGTAAGGTCGCCGCCGACGAACCTCACACAAAACTCGTAGTAGTCGAGGAGATTCAACACTGGCGCGAGGTCGCGCACCAGGACGGTGTCGGTGTCGAGAAAGATTGTTCGGTCGAACGGCGTGCATCGATACAGGAGAGACGGCTTGGCGCCGAATGTGGCATCCAACCTCTCAATGATGAATTCGTCAGGCTCTGGGTCGCAGTGCCACGCGCTGTCGGTGATCACGGCAACGCGGAGGTGAGGGGAACGCTGCCTCACAGATGCGATAGATTGTCGCGCCTCTTGCCGGTACCGCTCGCCAAAGGCGATGTAAAGCAGTCCGTCCTGCATATTTTTCTCGCCTATAGCCTAAACGCGGCTACGCTCAATGCTTGGGCCGAGCAAGTCGACAAAGTCTGCCCTCAGTGCCACGTAGTTCGAGTAGCTGAAATGCTCACCGAGCAGGTCGTGATCCACGTCGCGCAATCCCCTTGGGCCCAGCAGGAAGACCTTGTAGCCGTACCCCGCAAGCATCCTCCTAAAACAGGTGAGCGTGCGGCCCGCCCGAACATAGTCGGCTCCATACTCGAACTGAATGACCCCGAGTCGCCTTTGGCTAAGTTGCCGGGCGGCTCCCAGTACAACGTCGAAATCATGGCCCTCGGTGTCGACCTTCAGGAAGTCCACGTTGTCGAGCCCCAGATCTCCGAGCAGGTCATCAATGGTCACGGCCTTCACTTCCCGCGCGGCCAGGACGTCCGTGCGGCCCTCGGCCGGTGGAACGCAACTCCCGATCGTGCAATCCTGAGCGACGTAGAAGGTGCGGTAGCCTGCGGCGGAGGAGGCAACCTCGGCACGCAGGACGACCGGCGCTCGGTTGGCAAAGCGGACCCGTAACTGCGAGATATTTCGCTCGTCAGGCTCCAAAAGTACCGCGCGCTCTAACTCGGGGTTCTCGGCGAGAGCCATGGCCGTCCACTCCCCCACGTTAGCGCCAACATCGACCACCACGCGCAGGCGACCACCGAGGGCGTGCAGGAGCCAAAACTCCCCATTCGCATTTGGCTTGCAGGATTCGGCAACCCGGTGACCAACGACGCGCTGGCATTGGTTGCGCAGCTTAATCGCCAGAAGGGTGGTCCACTTATACCTTGCGGCGAAGCGATGAAGCAGATCGAGGGCGTTTGCTAGTCGACTCATGGCGTTCGGAACGAGTTGTGGTTGCGACCACCGAACAAGAACACTGATCCAAGACATCTTTCCGCGGGCACGTCATGGCGAATGGCTCCCACCGCCTCACGGCCGCCGTGATGACCCCCGCGCCCCAGCACCCGTCAACTCCGCAGGATCGCAAGCCGCTTGAGCACGAGCCCGGTGGCCCTCTCTCTTTGGTCTCCGTTGCGAGCTTAACCAAGGTTGTTCGCAGAACCGATAGAACAGCTTTCCGGCGACCAGTACGACCAGAAAGCTGGCCGCAGCATATAGCAGCCCCCACGAGCCGTCGAGGCCGGTCATACGTTCCCCGAGATTAAACACGCGAGTCGCCAAGGGCGCGTGCACCAGGTACAAGGTGTAGGACATGGTGCCGAGGGCGGCGAGAACTCGCGACCAGCGGCGGCGGGTAATCGCCGCGTCGAAGCGGTAGGAAACGACCAGCACAACCGCCGTAACCAGGCAAAAGAGCAACTTGAACGTCAGCGAGACGTGGCCGTTTCTTGGGGCCGCCCCATCCGTGCGATACCAGAACACCCCCGCGACCAAGGCCGCGGTCCCGGCCAGGATCCATGGCGTTGCGGGCCAGCGGCACTCGCCCGTGATCCAGTAGAATGCCGCAATGCCGCAGGCAAATTCGGGCCAGTACGCCAGAACATTGCCGGATAGCGAAAATCGCAACGATGAGATCAAGAGAGCACTGACAACCGTCACGCCGATCAAATAGAATTCCGCTCGCTCGAGTTTCCATAAACAGAGTGCCATGAGCAGGTAGAACTGGATCTCTATCGACAGCGACCAATAGACCAGGTTGACGTCGTGAGCACCGAAGGGCTGCTGAAGCAGCAGCACGTTCAGCAGCCAGTCCACGGGGGTCATGGGGAACATGGCCGTCCACTGTTGTTTCATTACCAGCCACGTTCCGGCGGCCAGGACCACGACCAGCAACATGCTCCACCAATAGGGCGGGAAGATCCGCCGTGCGCGGCGAACGAGAAAATGCCGCACGGGGTTCTCTTTTCCGCGGGCGCCGTATACGGCCGCCGTGATGCAGTACCCGCTGATGACGAAGAACAGTTGCACGCCCAGATAGCCGTGGGAGAGCACGGGCCAGAGCCAGCGGTGAACCAGGTGGTCCTCCGACCCGCACCCGCGTTGGCCGAAGTGCAGCAGTATCACCGCCAGGATGGCCACGCCGCGCAGGGCGTCGAGGAATTCAAAGCGGTAGGTTCGCCGCTCGTTCATTTGTTACCTTCGGTAATCAAGTCCGGGGGCGTAACGTCCTGCCGCGGCGGCCGGACAAACTCCGCGCACAGGCGGCACCAGCTTCGCCAATGCAGCGGATTCAGGCGGATCGCCGTCCAGAAGTACTGTCTGGCCCGCGGATTGCCGCGGCGGCTAAGTCCGGTGCCGATGCGGTAGTTGGCGGCAGCCCGCCGCCGTCGCACCCCGCTAGTAGTCACCTTGCCTTCCAGCACCAGGGTACGCAGCGCCTCGGCCTGTCTGAGAAAGGGCTCTTCGCTTTCTCCCCGCAAGCGGGCGGCGTTGCAGCGCTGGCCCAATTCGCCGAACTGCCACTGCACGGGCGTTTGAGCGCCGGAAATCGCCTCCGGCGTAAGTCGATAGTGATATAAATACTCCTGGACATAGGCAACTTGTCCGGCCGATGCCAGACGCTGCCAAAGATCGGAATCCTGCGCATAGTAAAAGCAGGCGCGGTAGCCGCCAACGGCTTCATACGCGGAGCGGCGAAACATCACACTTCCGTGGGCGGGCGGGCCCAGCCGCTGGTGGAGCAATTGGTGCGTCGCCACTTGGGGATCGGCCGGACGCTCAACGGATTCCACTTCGTCCCCAACGGCGTCGATGTATCTCGCCCAAGAGCCAACCATGGCGAGCTGCGGAGATCGGTCCAGCACCTCGACGCTGCGCCGCAGACGCCGGGGGTGCGACCAGTCGTCCGCGTCCTGCCGGGCTATGTAGCAGCCGCGGGCCTCCGAGCAACCTCGGACTAGAGCCCTGGTAAGGCCCCGATTTTCCTGGTCGAGTATGCGGATCCGCATGTCCTGCCGCGCGTATTCCGCCAGAATGTCGGGCGATTCGTCCTTCGATCCGTCGTTGACGATGAGAAACTCGAAATCCGCGAACTCCTGCGACAAGATGCTCTCCACCGACTCCCGCAGGTAACGCCCCCCGTTGTACACGCTCATGACCACCGACGTGATCGGGGCGCTCACTTCAGGTCCCTCGCGAAGGATTGCTCAAGCGTCAGGCGACCGGGGTTCTTCATCTTTTCTGCCCAATGCAGCATGCTGCCCGTGCATCGGCTCCCCACCGTTGTACATAAGAACCGATACAGGCCGAAATAGCGTCGGGCCTCGCGGCAACCGCCGGCGCTGCGCTCCGCCAACTCCATGCACTGGCGGGCCTCGGCCGCCATGCCCGCGGCAGCACACTGACGCGCGGTGGCAAAGACCCAACGGGTGAAGTGCTTGCGATGCGGCATCTCCGCGGCCACCCCGGCACGTTCCGCGTGGCCCAGCATAAGTTCCAGGAACCGTTTGCGGGCAAGCAGCCGCTCCGGTTCGAGCCAGTCGGCAGGCGTTGTCTGGCGCAAACCCGCGTGATGGCGCTCGTCACATACCCACTCTTTGCAATGTACCAGCTTCGTCCCGAGGCTTCCAATACGGCCATCGTACTCCCAGTCTTGCGACCAGCGCAAGTCGGTCCACGGGCCCGCGGCGTCGCAGACGGAGCGGCGGAACAGCGGGGCGTCGGTATTCCACCAGCGATCGGCCAAGATCCAGGGGAACAATGTTTCGCGCGTCTCGCCAGAGCCTTTGAAGGGCCGTTCCTTGGGCGGCTGATCGAAGGGGTGGACGCAAATGTACCCGTACGCCGCCCCACACTCCGGATGCTCGCGTAGTGCCGCAACCTGGATCTCGAACTTCCGCGGGCGGAGGAGGTCGTCGCTATCAAGGTACTGGATGAATTCGCCCGCGGCTGCCTGGCGTCCCGCCTCGCGCGTGGGCCCCGGGCCAGCGTGTTTCTCGCAAAGCAGAACCACTTCAGGATGCCGCCGCGACAGATCCTCCACAACTCGCGGCGTGTCGTCCGTGGACCCGTCGTCCACCACGATCACCTCGATCGGGCGGTAAGTCTGGGCCAAGACGCTCGCCACCGCTTCACGCAGCATCTCAGGCCGATTGTAAGCCGGGATGATCGTGGAAACCAGAGAAGCGATCGCTTCACGCATAGGACTCGTCCTTCCGAGGTGACGAAACGGGCGTAGGCCGCTCCAGCTTCCATACCCTGCGTGCGCCATCCACCACGGTAACCACACGGTCGGCGCAGTGATCGGCCAACCAGGCAATGAAGTCGTGGAACACGGCCATATTGCAATCCAAACGATGGCCGCCGCCAACGCCGTGAAATTGCAGGATGGCCCATGTTTCGGCGGCGATGGCCCGCCTGACAAAGCCGGCAAGGCCGTCGAGCGTCCATCCATCCACCGCGACGCTGGGGAGACATGCCTTATTGAATGTTTCCAAAGGCGGGACCGGAGAATCCGGGGTCAGGCCGCCGCCGCGGCCGGCAACAAACAGGTCGCCGACCACGGGGACGTAACTGGTCTGCGTGGAACCAAAGTCAAGATGGAGGCGGTCCACCAGGCCAGGTAATCGCGTGAACTCGAAGCCCCATTTGAACAGGAGCGATTTCGCGACTCCGCGGCGGCCGACGATCGGATTCGAGCAGGGGTAGGCGAAGGTGCGCTCCGTCTGGCCGTCGATTGCCCGAAGGAGTTGATTAGCCGTCTCAAGTTCCATCCGCATACGATCTACAGAGTAGCGGTCGATGGCGTTCCCTTCACGGACCCACGGTTTGCGGGCGTCGGCGGGGTGGAAGATCGTGTGGTTGCCGAGTTCGTGGCCCCGCCGTGCGGCGTCGCGCCATTCATCCGTGCGCCGACCGAAGGCAGGCGCAGCAAGGTGCGTGTAGAACGTCCCCACCAGCCCGTGTTTTTCCATGACGGGCAGGGCGTGGTCGAGGTGCTGGTCGAGCGCGTCATCGAAGCTGAGCGATATCAAGCTGAGAGACACGGCTTCGTGCAAATGTGAAGGACTTCGCGTTTCAACGAATACCGCCGAATTTCCGCCGGCGCAAAGCCCTCTGCCCGAAAGTGTCGCACGCAGAACCCCGCCGCTGATAGCCGATGCACGTAGTCCGCGTCGGTATAGCAGCGATAGATGCCTTCATCGTAGAACGTGCGTAGCCGATCCTCGAGGGAGTAGGTTTCCAGGGTCGTTTTGCCCGTGTGAAATGCCGGCACCTGTAGGAGAGCGGTCCCCTGAGCGCGCAGAACTCGGAGTAGTTCCCGCATTCCCGCGCGGTCCTCTTGCATACAGTTCAGCACATGACAGCAGTATATCAGGTCGATAGAGCCAGTTGCGAACGGAAGGCTCTGAATATCGAAATACCGGTCGCCTGTCGCAGTGATGCATCCACAGCGGTATGCCATCCCGTTGCTTTCTGCCCACTCTCGTAGCCGGCGTCCTAACTCCGGCTCGGGGGCGATGTGTAGCATGAGTCCCCCGGGGCGGAACAGTTGGGGATTCGACTTGAAATACAGGCAGGCGAGACGATGTGGCGCCTTGCAGCGACAGACTGGACAGACGGCCTCCGCCTCCTCAGGCACCCCATGCGGGACGAACCGGAGCAGGTGGCTAGAACATACCGGGCAGTACCTCGCAAAGCCTGCATATCTCGTCCGATTCCAGAAGCGTCGGAAGGCCGGCCGCAGCCGTAGAGGAATCACTCGCTTCAAAACGGCCTTCATTGTTGGCAGGATCACCCTTGACTGGCCCTCGATGCCTCCCATGTTGCCTACCGCCACCATCGCCGGCACCAATGCTCCAGGACGGCAAGCAGCCAAATCTGGTACGATCGGTTATCGCTTCGCAGTTCGCTTAGCAGCCGATAGACGCCCGCAGAGGAGATGATTCCTTCACGCATCAAGGCACCTTTTCGCACTGAGTCTATCATCCGATCGAGGGACCACAGTCGGTAGATAGGAAACGAAAACCCCTGTTTCCGTCGGGTACTCGTTTCCACCGGTAGGCAACGAAGAGCTGCAGCCCGAATCAGCGTCTTCGTCTGCTTCCCGTCCACGCAAAGACGATCTGGCAACGAAAAAGCGAACTCGGCAAGACGGTGGTCGACGAATGGCACGCGCACTTCCAGACCGTGCGCCATCGATGCCCGGTCGACTCGTAACAGGTTGTTGTCGACCAGGTAGGTTGCCGCATCTAAGCATTGCCATTGCTTGTATTTGCCGGCCTTTCTATCGAGGCTAAGCCTCGACTCATCCTGCACTTCGGCACACAGACCAGGGTCGATCCAGGGGAAAAGGTCTCGGATCTCGTCAGTGGAAAACGACGGGGACGTGAGCAAACGGTGGTACTCCATCTGTCCGGAACAGCCGCTCGGCCAAGAACGGCCCAGCCCGATGGCACGCCGGACGGATTCGACAAAGAAGGACAATCGCCGCCGGATCGGATTTGCTTCCAGATGCAAGTACCACTGATACCCCCCGAACAACTCATCACCTCCGTCACCGGAAAGCGCAACCTTGACGTGACGACGCGCCATGCGACAAACGTATTCGGTTGGGAAGATCGCGGTGTCCCCCAGCGGTTCGTCGAAAATGTCAAGCGTCCGCTGCACGTCGACGAAGTCCGCTTTATCAAGGACAAAGGCGGTATTCGGGAGGCCGACGTGCGTCGCCGTAGACTTGGCATGCCCAAGTTCGTTCTGCTCCCAGTCGGCAAATCCCATCGAGTACGACGCCGTCTGCGGGTGCGACCGACCGACATGCGCCGCGATCAGGCCGGAGTCCAGCCCGCCACTCAGAAGCACGCCTATGGGAACGTCGGCGATAAGGTGGTCCGATATGACCTTGTTCAGCAACTCATCGAGCCTCTCCAGACCAGCCTCCAAAGAACAAGGCTCGGACGAAGGCTTAAGTTCCCAGTAAGTGGCCCGCCGTTCCTCTCTTGAATCGACGTTCAGCGTCAGACATTGCCCGGGCGGCAAACGCTCGATCCCCTGCCAGATCGATTCCCTGCCGATGACGTAGCTGTACAAAAGGAACGTGACCAGTCCATGCTGGTTGATGGACCGCGAGAATCCGGGGAGATCCAGCAGTGCCTTCGCCTCCGAGGCGAACGCAAAGAAGCCTTCGCCCCGCGCGATATACAGGGGCTTGATCCCCAGCCGGTCACGGGCTAGAAACAATCGCCGATTGTCCCGGTCCCAAATCGCGAACGCAAACATGCCGACCAAGCGATCCAGACACGCCGGGCCCCAGATACGATAGGCGTGCAGGACGACCTCGGTGTCGCTCGTTGTCCGGAATTGACATCCCAGCGTCGCGAGTTGCTCTTTCAGTTCCAGGTAGTTGTAAACCTCGCCGTTAAATACCAGTTGCAGCCGAGTATCCGGACTGGCCATAGGCTGCCGGGAGCGATCTGACAGGTCGATGATCGACAGCCGGCAATGAGCCAAGTAGACGTTTTGGTCGGGCTCAAGGTAGTCTCCGAAAGCGTCCGGACCACGATGTGCCAAGGTGCGTGCGCATTGCTTTACCCGCTCCGAAAAAGCTCCTCCGACATATCCGAACACACCACACATCGTCAAACCCTCCCGAGCGTATCAGCGCGGCTCGTCGAACGAGACTACCCGAACGCATCGCCCCGACTTGAACATGTCTTTGTAGCTCGACGCTGGTGCCGGGCCATCCGCGTTCCCCCAGGCCCTTTCCCGCAGTTCGGCAATGCGTTCGATCGGGCTAATAGCAAGCCGCATAGGCAGGGCTCGGGCCACATTGACATTGTCCGGCGCGCGGCGGTCCGGTTGGGGCGGATGGTACAGGTGGACGAAGGGGACGTAGCCGTACCGGCAATGCCGTCGCAATCGGCAGCGATCGAAGAACTCGTCGTCCTCTCCTCCCCAATCGACGAACCCCTCATCAAACCCTCCAAGTTCGAAGAACGTCTTGCTGGCAAGAGCAATCGTGCCGCCTTTCCAATTCTGAAGCACTCGCGTGGGCGTGATCCCGGGAAGAATGAAGGCCTCCCAGTTAACCATCTGCGTCGACGCCTCGTCGAAGTAAAATAGGAATCGCTGGATCGATGCGACGTCGTACCCTTCCTTAAGGACTACCCGCGCAACTTCGGCCGCATAGTCCATAGGCACGCACACGTCACCGTCGTGGAACACGAGAACGTCGCCCGTTGCAGCTCGGGCGGCAAGGTTGAAGGCCCACGATTTGTACCATCCCGGTGGAAGACGATCCGTGGCGATCCGCAGATGCTTTGCCCCGGCCGGCAAGTCGGCGGCGACCGACTCGGGTGACATATCGGCGACAACACACTCGACCCGGACGCCGCGCTGTGCGAATACCGATCGGATAACCTGCCTAAGTTGCGGCAACCGATCGTAGCCGCCGTGCGCGAACAAAAATGACACCATCGGGCCAGAACTGCCCTGCGGCGAAGGTGCGAAACGAATCGGCCAGTCGCGCATTGCCCTTTCCAACAAAGCGCGCCCCAAAAGCGGCAAGACTTGGCAGGCGTGCAACTCGCTCCCCCACATCCACTCACACTGCACCCCCGGTCCCGACGAGTTGGGCGTCAGTCGCTCGTGACGATTGCGCAGCCAAACCCACGGAGGATTGCTCCGGCGGTCGCGCCCCGGTCTGTAGATTCGCGTTGCGTAGCGCGCGAAGTCCTTCAGCACCACTCCGGCAAGCTCTTTCATCTTAGCTCGACTGGCCATGAAGCATCAAGCGATTCGGCGAAACGACTTCCCGAGCAACAGTCGTTTCACGCGCGACAACTGCCTACGGACCGGGGAATAGAACAAATGACGTATCACGCCGCGTAGGTCCGAGCAACGGCGGTCGAAGACTCCTGCCCAAAACAGGTTCCAGGCGGCGTACCAGTCGGATCGTGCAGCGTTGTACCGCAAACGAATCAAGCACTTCCCCGCATACGCGGCGCGCCGCACTGACGCCGGCGCGCTGCGAATATCCGCCGACTGCTCGATCATCCGCGTGTAGTCCTGGACAATCCTCCGCGCCTGCGTGTCGCGCTGCTGGTCGTGGACTCGCCGCTGGGAAAAGTAATCGTCGATCTTGCGGACCTCGGTTCGGAACGCCATGCGAACCCACAAGTCAGTGTCAGGTGCGTAAGGAATGCGCTCGTCCCAACCACCCAGCGATTCCAGCATTTCACGCCGGAAGAAGGCCGAGGGCTGCGGAATCCACGTCCTGAGCAGGAACAGGTTCTCCAAGGAATACGGTCCGATTGTGTATCGAAGGAGTTCACGCCCTTCGGCATCGACTTTGACCGTGTCGCCGTAAACCAATCCGACCGACGGATTGCGCTGAAGCTCCTGCACGATCCGCCGCAACGTTCCCGGGAGATAACAGTCATCCGAGCTTTGAATCGCAAGAATCTTGCCGCGTGCTTTGGCAAAGCCCTTGTTCACGGCATCCACCACCCCCCGGTCCGGTTCGGACACCCAGGTCAACTCGGGCATGGCGCCATAGGACTTGAGCACCTCGACGGTCTCATCCTTGGATGCGCCGTCGATGACCAGGATTTCGATGGGCCGGTAATCCTGTTGGAGGATCGAATCGAGGGTCGCGCGGATGAACTTCCCCTGGTTGTAGCTGGGGACGATGATCGAGACTAGCGGCCGCTCGGGCAATGGACCTAGCGGCACCGGGCCCGGCGGCGCTGCTCTTGGCGGGTAAGGAGAATCAGTCGTAGTGGTCGTGAGCGGCATAGGCGCGCCCTTAACTGTCATAAGACAATGGGGCGGTGCGCGGCAGCCGCACGTCAACACCGTCCGATCCTACTGCGGACCACCGGCCGGCCAGATCGCCAAGCCAGGCGTCCACCAGGGCCAATTCTTCCCGGGGAAAACGGCCGTCGCCGACCAAGGCCTCGTAACACCGCCGCATGTTGGTGGTCACCTCGTCCGGCCCGGGACGGAGGCTGAGCCTCTTCAAGAGCGTGCCGAAGCCCTTGTTGAAGTGGTAGCCGGGGATTTCGTCCTCGAAGTCCCGCATGAGGTTGTGCTGATTGCGGTCCTGCACCACTTCGGGCCCGTGAAAACACAGCCCGGCCCCCAGTTCCCATAGGCACCGTTGGGCCACGAAACCCCGCCAGATGTCGCACATGCGGAACGAACAATGGCTGGGCACGTACATAAGCGGGTATGCGGCCGGCCACCACCAGGTGCTCTGCGTGTTGAAGGGGCACCAGTTGCCCGGGCCCAGGTATACACTGCCGCAGCCGTCGAACTCCAGCGGCCGGTCCTGCGTCAGGCGCCAGATGGCGTCCACGTCCGGGCTGCCGTTGACCAGCCCCTGCTGGACCGGCGCCCAGCGGGCCTCCGAATCTTCAAGGCCGAGAGCTGGCGCCGAGCCGATCTCGTCTAGCGGCAGCCCTCGCGGCCAGATGTTTTCCCGTGTGAAATACCGGTAGACGTTCACCCAGCGACCGTCGTCGGAGTCGCACCGCTGGAGCGCCTTTGCGGCTTTCACGAATTGATCGCGTATGCGCCAGCCCGGCAGGGGGGCGTTGTCGTCGTCGGTCTCGTAGATGAATACCGCCCCGGCGGAGATCGCGGCGAGGTATCCCACGTTCTTGCGGCCGTAATGACCCACCGGCAAGCAAGACGCCAGACGAAAGCCTGACGTTAACTGTCTTTCCAGAGGCCAGAAGTCGACGCCCTCAAGCTCGTAGCTTGCCGGCCCTTTCTTGTCGCCGACCACGATCAAGCGGCCGTTGTGACCCGTCAGGGCGCCAGCCAAGGCGCGCATCGATTGCGTCGGCGGCTGGATGGTGGTGACGACTGCAAGAGTAGTTGGCTCGGGCATTGTCATGGAACTGCGATGTGGTGTGCGATATTCTCTTCTGTCTTCAGAGGACGGCGGTAAGATCTATTTGTGCTTCGACGCCCTCCACTCTCCAAGAGGATTGACAGACCCACGCGCGGTTCTCGGTTGCCGGCAGCCACCCTGTGCCCCAAATGTCCCGAGGCTCGATGACCACCCTGGCGGCGTCTTCAACGCGGTCCACCAGTCGCCTGGTCCCCTGGCGAAGATCGACAACAAGAGAATAGTCGCCCGGTGTCAGCATGACCCCGGGAATTCGGCCTGTAATGGCGCAGCGCCCAGAGATGGGCGGCAACCGTGTCGCGATGTCGAACGAGCCAGCGATGGCGACGTGTCGGCCGGTGAGAGAGTTGAAACCGATCCCGATCACCGGGTCTTCGACCAGTTCGGAAAGCTCAACCTCCACGCGGATGTAGATGTCGTCCCCTATTGAGAAGGAACTTCGAGGTTCTCCCAAGCGATCGCACAACACAAGCCAGCGTAGCACAGACTGCGCACCCGATACGCGGCCGCTGTGGGCCGACAGATCTGCCTCAGCGGAACTCTCCAGCATCTGCGCCAAGTAGCCGCCGACAACTGCCTCGGTGTCGCCGCTTCTATGAACACGTCCACCGTCGATGTGAACGCATCTCGAACACAGCGACTGGATGGCATTCATGTTATGGCTCACGAACAGGACCGTCCGTCCGCCACGGGCAACGCGGTTCATCTTGCTGAGGCACTTGCGCTGAAAACCCGCGTCGCCCACGGCCAGGACTTCGTCCACGATGAGGATCTCGGGTTCCAGGTGAGCCGCCACGGCGAACGCCAAACGCACGTACATACCGCTGGAGTACCGCTTGACTGGCGTGTCCAGGAAGTTGCCGATTTCGGAGAACTCGACGATCTCGTCGAACTTGCTGCGGATCTCAGCGCGGCTCATGCCGAGGATGGCGCCGTTGAGGAAGATGTTCTCGCGGCCGGTGAGTTCGGGATGGAAGCCCGTGCCAACTTCCAGTAGACTCGCAACACGGCCAGAGATTTCGACGCGTCCGGCCGTGGGCTCGGTGATCTTGCTCAACACCTTTAGCAGCGTGCTCTTGCCCGCGCCGTTGCGGCCGATAATGCCGATCACTTCCCCGGGCTCGACGTCGAATGAAACGTCCTTCAAGGCCCAGACATGCTGTTCGTCCGACGCGGTACCGGAGAGTTGCCGGAAGCGGCGGAAGGGGGCGGCGGCCGCATCCATGATCGCCTCGCGGAAGGTCTTGTAGCCCTTCTGGCGCGCGCCAATCTGGTACTGCTTGGATAAGTTCCGGACTCGAATAGCGGGGGAGGACACAGGGATTAGGGATTAGGAGCGGGGAGCGGGAAGTTAGGTTAGATGATGTCGGCGAAGCGGCGCTCGACACGGCGGAAGTAGTAGCTGCCGGCGACTAGGAGGACCACGCCCACGCTCACCGAAATCGCAATGGCTTCCAGGCGAAACGGTTCGCCCAGGATTGCGGACCGAAAACCGCTGATAATGCCCGCCATGGGGTTCAGCGAATAGATGAGCCGCCATTTCTGGGGGACGATCTCGAAGGGGAACACTACGGGGCTTACGAACATCCAAATCTGGACCATGAAGGGGACGACATAGCGGAAATCCCGGTAGGCCACGGTCAGGGCGGCCAGCAGCGTGCCTACGCCCACCGCGGCGATGATCGTGGCCACGGTCAGGAGCGGTACCGCGAGGAGGCCCCAGCCGAATGCAACCCCATAGCCCACCATCAGGCACAGCAGGACGGCGAACGAGACCGCAAAATCGACCAGGAACGCGCCCACTGAGGCAAGGGGAACGAAGAGACGCGGAAAGTATATCTTGCTGATCAAATGGGCCTGGGACACCAGGCTCTGGCCGCCCGTGGTCACCGCATTGGCGAAGAAGAGCCAGGGCAGCAAGCCCGCATAGACGAACACCGGATAGGGGGCCGCAACCTGTTCGTCGAGGCGGCCCAGCTTGCCGAAGAAAATAGTGAAGATTAGCATGCCCATCAGCGGCTGGATCACCGCCCAAGCGGCTCCGAGCACGGTTTGCTTGTAGCGGATCTTGACGTCGCGCCAGATCAGGAAGTACAGAAGTTCGCGGTACCGCCACAGTTCCGTTAGATCGATCGATCGCCATCCGGGAGTGGGTTCGATGACCGTCAGGGCCAACGCGGAGGAAGGGGCGTCCTCTGCCGCGGCTGTCTGGTTACAACCGTCGATCGATCGCATGGACTCAAGGTCATCCGCAGGTGTCTTCAAAGCTTCGCCGGCCATTTCAAAGTCGCTCGGTTGCGTCAGCCCCTGCACGCCGGTTCAGAATTTGCGGTTTTCGCAGAGACATCTTCGAGTATCTGCTCCGGACGGAGGAGCTCAGACACCCGGGACTTCCATCGCGCCGGCCAGTCCTTGGCCATGAACGGTTTCTCAAATAACAGGAATAGTATGGCAGAGCCGATCAGAACACATGGCAGGATCAGCGCGGCCTGGAAGAGCACGTTGCCCAAGTAGTGGCTCCCGGCAGGCAATCTCACAGTGCATCTGCCTACCGCGGATATGATGAAGAAATGGTACAGGTAGATCGTGTAGCATATCCCCCCGATCGTGACAATCCAGGGCTGGGAGAAGCAGCGCTGGGAGATGGTTCCACGAAAGACCCCCATGTAGGCCACGAGGATGACCAGGGGTAGGAACGCCTTCGCGGTCTCATGAAACTGCACCCCCACAATGCCGCACCATGCCGCCAGCGCAATGACATCCCACCCGAGACTCCGCGAGGGCTTCTCGTTCCACGTCATGACGAAGAAATCGGCGAGCAAGAAGCCCGCGAAGAAGAAGTCGAGATACAAGAGGATCGTCGCACGGAAATACTCTTTGCAGAAACCGGGGCAGGCGGTTCTCAGGCCGATCAGGAGCAGAATTCCTCCGAGGAGAACTGCACGCCGCGGTCGCGTGCCGCGTACGGCGAACACCATCGCCATAAACGGTGCGAGGATGTAGAACTGGACCACGATCTCCAAGAACCACGCGACGCAGTTGATATGGCTCATCTCGCCGAAGATCAGAGAATGCACATAGAAGAGACTGGCGGCGAGGTTCGGCAGCAGCGACTTGGCGTCGGCGCGGTTCACTATGACTAGTAGCAAAAAGGCGAGCAGCAGATTGATGACATAGGGGGGCTGGATACGGAGGAAACACCGCGAGAAGTACCTCTGGAGTGAGGGTCTTGGGCGGCCGAGCAAGTAGTGTTCCGCGAATGGGAGTCCGATGATGAAACCGCTGATCACGAAGAACAGTTGCACACCGCAGCCACCGCAGGCCAACACCCGCTGCAGGATGTTGGATTTCGCCTCTTCGAGCGTGAACGCTGGGCTCTTGTGGAGCAAGTAGTCATTGAGGTGGTAGAGGACGACGGAGAAGATAGCAACGAACCGCAGACCATCGACAGCAGGAATGAAGCGGCCGCTGGAAGTGACGCGTCCAAAGGCATTGCGGAACCACGCGAGGCGTGCTACGACGCCCTGCGCCCCGGCTTCCGCAGCTTGCCGCCCCGACGTCGCAATCACGCCGTCGCTCCCAGCGAGAACATGTCGAGCAACGGGCGGGAGCAGAGTTCCCAGCGGTACTTTGCGGCGTTCTGGCGGGCCAGACAGGAGAGCGTTTTCCAGTGGCCGTCGTCTTCGAGGAGCCGGCCGAGCAGTTCCGCCGTGGTTTCCGGGTCGCGGGGCGGGCCGAAGACGCCGCCCGGGCCGCAGATCTCGGGCATGGCGCAGCCCGTCGCCCCCACCACCGGCGTGCCGAAAGCCTGGGCCTCGACGGCCGGGATGCCGAACGACTCGCATTGGCTCATCAGGCAGAAGACCCAAGCTTGTGCGTACTGACGGTAAAGCTCCGGCTTGCTCAGCCAGCCGGTGATGGTCACAAACTCGCCGAGTTCGGTTTCCGCAATCTTCCGGCGGATGAGTTGCTCATACTGGTGGTCGGACCACGGGCCGACCAGCCGGAGCCGGGCACGACAGCCGCGGCGGTGCAGCAGGGCCAGGGCGTCGACGATCACGTCGATTCCCTTCCACGCAGCCATGACCGAAACAGCCAGGATGACGCCCGGCTGCTTGGCCGGCATGGCGCCGTTGGAGGCGGCCAGGCTATGGGCCTCGTCGTCGATCGCCTGGTAGACGACCTGGCTGGCGCGCTCGATGGCGCCGCCGGCGTTCTTACGGTAAAGATCACGCATGTGCTCGGAATTGTAGATCATTAGGGCCGCCTTCCGCATCGCTTGACGGTAGGCGTAACGCTGCAAGGCCGCTTTCCGTCTTTGCACGAGACTCTTGTGGACCTGCGGCACCATGCACCAGGGGTTCTGGGCCAGAGATACCTGGGGCACGTGACACCGGCGGAGCACCGTGCCGGAGGTCGTGAACACCAGATCCACACCCCACTGCCCGAGCAGCCCGGGCAGGACAAAGGTCTCCCAAAGGTTTCGGCGCCACCAAGCACCCAGGTTGCGGCGTACGCTGACGAGCTGCACGTTGGAGGGCAAGCCTCGGAGCCAACCGGTTTGACTCGGGTCGTGGAGCAGCAGGAACTGGTGCTGCCCGACCGTCCAAGTGGCTACCTGGCGGAGGTGACCGAGCAGAACGTGCTCCCCGCTGGGAGCACGGACGGAAAGCGCGTTGATGAGGACTTGCAAGGCGGTCGGGACGAAAGGTAGGAAGCGGCGAGGGGGTTTCGGTCTCAGGTCTTGGATCTGAGTGGCGATGAGCGGCTGTTCATGTCTTGCGGTTGGGGGCTGCGTGCCAGTGTTGGCCCGACTGGGGCGGTGACGGCGGGGCGGATGCCAAGGACTTCGTGCAGCAAGGCATCGAAGCGGGAGGTGACACACTTGCGGTCGTACTTGGCTTCCGCCAGGCGGCGGGCGCGAAGGCCCATTTCGCCCAGGTCCCAGGTCTCGTCGGCCAACCTTGCGAGGATGTCGGCCAGGGCCTCGGGCTCTCCCGGCGGGGCGACCACGCCGATGTTGTGCCGGCGGGTCAACTCGGCCAGTTCGCATTCGTCCGGGGCGACGGCCACCAGCGGCGTGCCGGAGGCCAGGACTCCGTAGAGCTTACTCGGCATAAGGCACGCGGCTACTCGGGGATCGAGCGGCACCAAGTGAACGTCAGCCGCACTCAAGCTAGAAGCGAGTTCCGACTTCGGCTGGTAGGGGAGGAAGCGGACGTTGGACAGGCCGAGTTGGACGACTTGGTCCTCAAGCTGCCGCTTCAAGGCCCCTTCGCCCACCAACAGGATAAGGATGTCTTTGCGGTGCCGGAGGTGACCGGCGGCTGCGATCACGTCTTCCAAGCGTTGGCACAGACCGAGGTTGCCCGAGTACATCACAACGAACTCGCCGTTCAGGCCGTGCTCCTCCCGGAAGGGGTTGTTGTGCTTGATTGGCTGTACCTTCGCCGTGTCGATCCAATTGGGGATGCACACGACCCGTTCGGGGGCAACTCCCGAACCGATGACGTGTTCGCGCATGTCGCGGCTCAGCACGACTACGCGGTCCGCCCCCCGATAGACTCGGAACATCAGCCGCCGGAGGGTTCGGATGAGCCGGCCATTGCGGAACTTCCCGATCGCAATTCCGATGTCGGGATGAATGTCCTGCAGGTAGACGACCAGCTTAGTACCACGAACCCGCTGCAGGTACCAACCAATCAGGCACAGCAGGGGCGGGTCGGTCTCAACCACCACCACGTCCGGCCGCTTGACCCAAACGGCCGCCCACAGTGCGCCCAGCAGGAAACTCAAGTAGTTCACGATCCGGCCGAGCAGCTTCCGCTTGGGAAACCTGGTGTGCCACACCCGCCGAACGCGGACGCCCTGGTGAATCTCGGTCCCACGGCGGCGGTACTCAACTCCGGTCGGGTTGTCGTTGGGCTGGCCGGCGATGACGGTTACGTCAAAGGCGGGCGCAAGGTCCTCGCACAGCTCGGTCAGCAGTTGGCCGGTGGCCTCGGCGTCCGGCCAATACGAGCGGTTCACGAACAAGACGCGCGGGCGTCGGGTCCGCTCCCCGGCGGAGTCACGATTTCTTGGGGTCTTGGACAGGATCTGCATGTCGGAACGGCGAACTTGGGCCAGTGAGAGGGCGTGCGACGGGCTGCCAAGGGGCCGAAAGGCGCTTGTGCGGGCACTCCGCCTGCCGGATCAGGATTAGTGAAACTCCTTGGTCCAGGCGAAAACCGGCGCAGCCAACGCCTTCAATCGTTCTTCGGCCTCCGTCGGGGTGGTAGCCACCGTCTGCAACATGACTTTGATCATCGGCGGCCAAGTCGTTCGTCCACGGAGGGACCGCACTTGCTTCCTTTGCCCGTCTCCCGTGAAGAACGTGGCGTCGCCAATCTGGTACCAGTATAGGCAGTAAATGGTCTGACCCTGGGGATTTTCTAAAGTCAAGAGCTGTACCGGAGGGCCGGCGCTGCCGTCCTGTCGCAGATCCAGGGTCTTTGTATCAGTGACGCGAAAACCGGCACCCCCGTAGCACATTTCCGGCGGATGAGGAATCCTCACACCGTACTCCGTGAATACGGCGGTGTGAAGGTCGACGATGTTCTTCTTTGTGTCTTGGTAACGGCGATCGATTGCCATCTCTGCGCCGATGGCCTTGAACACTCGGGGGTCCAGCGTACGATCCTCGGCGGTCCACGATCCAAACTGCCTTGGCAGCTCCTGAATTTTCATCTCCAGACTTGCTCGCTCGGTGGGCATGCCCCGGTCCTTCAAAGCGTAGGCGACAAGGTTGATCCCCAGGAGGATGGCGGCGGCAACGTAAACACGGATGGTCATGTTCTTCTCCTCGGACTCAGCGGGAACCGAAAAACCGGCGGGTGGGCCGAGTTTATGGCTCGCCAGCCGCCGCAAAAAGACGTGCTTTACAAGAATGCTGACCCGGCAGCGGGCTGCCTGTTCATCGCGAACCGCTGCATCGGTGCGCGGCCTCCAACATGTGGCGGCAATTCCTCGCTCACTGCTCGGCTCTCTTGGAGCACTGGGCGCGAGGCTGGGCGGCGATCCGGAGATACATTCTCACGAGCTACCTTGGTACACCGCCTGCATCGGCGCGCACTCCGTTCCCGTGGGTTGCGCGCCACCCATGTTGAGTCGCTTCCCAGTACTGCTTTCCGTGCAGTTCACAATCAGGGCCGTACCTCCCCGCCCTATCGTTCGGGCATCCTGCCCATTCCTCAAATGCCGAGCGGTCAGCTCGAACCCACCCGAAGATGAACGCCCTGGCGAGGCCGTCATTCTTGGGGTGGCAGGCCGTCGAGCCCTTCAACTTCTTGTGCCATTTCGGCGGCCCAGCAAACCGGGGCGGCGCGGGTGCCGCCGGCTCGTCTGCACTGTGTCCGGACGGAATGGCGGTCCCTTCAGTCTAAATCCCGTTCGCAGTGCTGTCAATGCGTAGGATTCCTGATTGGCATAGGTTAACTCTATGGTGGGGGATGAGCCCGATTCCGTGCACCAGAAGTGGTGCAAGCTTTATTGTCGCACGACTCTCTCGCTGCAAGAGAGCCGGCGACGAACAACGGGTATGGCTCCGTCCCGGTCCCGGTACGCGGCCTACTTGCGGTTGCTGATCGACGGGATGGATGCCCAGCGGAAGGTGATCGATCAGGTCGTGGTGGCCCTCGACGCCGCCCAGCAAGATAGCAAGCGGTTCGACCATGCGATGCTCACAGGGCCGCCGGGCTTGGGAAAAAGCGCTCTGGCCTACGTGATCGCTCAAGAGATGGCAACCGGCTTCTGCGAAATCCTCGGCCAGTCGCTAAACTCGCTGGCTGACCTCAACGCCGTATTGCTGTCTGCTAAGCACCGGGACGTGGTATTCATCGACGAGTGCCACGAAATACGGCGTGAATTCCAGACGACGCTCTACCGAGTGCTTGACACCCAATGCGTTTCCGTCAAAACGAACGGCCCGCCGCAGCCCATTCCGGTCGCCAACTTCACCTTGCTCCTGGCGACGACTGACGAGTTCTGTTTGCTACAGCCGTTGCGAGATCGCATGCGATTGGTCTTGCGGTTGGATTTCCTCTCGGCCCCCGAATTGATCGTCGTCGTCCAGCAGCGCTGTCGTGCCCTCGGATGGGATGTTGACGAGAGCGTGCTGCCGGAGATCGCCCGGATCGTCCGCAAGCACGGGCTCGACTACCAAGGCTGGCGGTATATCGCCAATAAAGTCCGGCAAAAATGCGACCTTCGCCCGGCCAAGAAGGGTCGAAAGCTGCCCCGCATCATGACCGCCGATGATTTTCGCCGATTCTACCAAGTCGTGGATCAGGCCGATGATGTGCAGCACGCCCTCATGCTGCGGCTGGTGTTCTACACGGCAGTCAGGGTGGGCGAATTGTGCAGGATCGAGGTGGCCGATATCGACTTGGAGAACTGCAAGATCAGGATCGAGCAGGGCAAGGGCGGCAAGGATCGGTTCGTGTTGTTCGGCAAGTCGTTTGCCACGGCCCTGCGAACCCACATTGCGGCTCACCCGGACAAACGTCGTGGAAAGCCGCGACGGCTGCTCACGCAGCCACGTGAGGAAGCGCGGCAAAAGCTCTTGGCGGCGCGGCGTAAAGGCCCCTGAGCGAAGCCATTCATCCACCACAAGAACAGGAGCCGCACGCCAACGGATGGACCATCGAGAATCTCTCGCTACTCCGGCCGTAGGGCCGACGAGCCGTTCAATCCCTGCGCTGTCTGAAAAACTCGTTATCTGGCCCATCAATTGTTCCTCGCCGACCGCGCTGTGCGGGCCTCGCGACCACCGTCATTCGCTTCGGCAACTACCGTTCTGACCCGCCCTATGCCCGTTCCCCTTGTGTGCCAACACGTTAAACGCTCAACAGTGCCATTCGGGACAGACGCCAACCCTCATGGTGCCTTCCAGGGCGTCACCACCATCCTCAATGTAAGCTACCGTGGCATCAGTCAGTACACGGGGGTCATAGATGTTCATGCGGCACCTCCTACCGGTTCCGGTTCGCCATTCCAGACGTTCAGTTTGGAACCGTCCGGCATGGGTTGCGAACGCAAAGCCTCCGCTAGGTCGTCAGGCTTGGACTTCATCGTTTCCACCGACGTTGCCGCAATCTTGTATTGAGCGGCTAGACTAGATTTTGTGTTCGGTTCCCTCAGTCTTGACCAAACAGTGTTGAATGGGAACATCATGGCACCGTCACCGCCACCGCAGTCTAGCCTGACATACCATTGAAAATCGGTGTACTTGGCCTCTCGGCCGCTCACCTGTTTCCATTCGCCACTCAGGTTGCGAACCAACACTTCCCCATAGTAGAACCCTATGTCAGTAACGAACATGAGTTGGATCACAGGGTTTAGGTCATTGGACAGAAATAGAACTCTGTCCAGTAATTCCAGGCTTGCTGGCGAGTAATCAAGCTTACCGTCCAGGTCTTCGGCACCATTGACCACGCTTGCCGCCCGTTCCGCACATTCTACGGGGTTGATGACATTCTTCTTCTTTCGACGATTCTTCTTCATGGGAAAGTTCTCCTTCCCTTCTATCTGTGGGCGCTACTATACGCCCGTATTCTTACCACCCGCCGCTGCCGAATGGCTGCTGAGAACAGGTGGCCTAATACTACTATCGGTGGGGTGGCCCACCCTTCTGTAGATAATTTTTCAGTATTCTCATTTTTTTGGCGCAAATGCGAGAGCGTCAAGTCTGCTAGCGGGCAGATTCGCAATCGAGCAAGCCCCGACTGATGTCTTTCCTGTGTTGAACCCCAACACAGGAAAGACCCATGCCCGCCTACCTGAAAATTGACAACATTGGCGTCTGCCCGTCAGAAGGCTTCACCGTCCTGGGCGTCAGCTTGGCCGACACCAGCGACAACCAGGGTGTCATAGGGCAATTCGGAAGTGGCAATATCGCTTGGGCAAGGCGGGTCAACAATCTCGACAAGGCCGGGCCGGAGCCGAAGGAGTGGCGCAAGCTGAGGGTGCCTATCGCAAGCATCCCGGCCAGTGTCGGCAGTTGCGGAGCGTTCA
>JBEKTY010000008.1:0-85866 GCA_049515555.1 Thermoguttaceae bacterium | reverse complement strand
TGCGCCGCCGCGCGGCGGTCAGCCTGGCCTATCCGGCCTTGCTCCTGGCGATCATGGCCTTTATAGCAGTTCTATTCGATACGGTTATTATGCCCGGATTCCGGGCCATGTTCCGCGAATTCGGCATGAACCTGCCGAAGCTGACCACAGCCCTCCTTGCAGCCGCGGGGCCCATCGCCTGGACCCTGGCCATCGGCACGCTCGTGCTCTTGGTCCTGCCTGTTGTCAGTTGCCTGCTGCCGCTGGGTCGGGTGCTGTCGGCCGTTGTCGATCGGGTGCCGCTGCTGGGGCCGATCCGGTGTTACGGCCGCCTGGCCGAGCTTTCCGGGTTGATGGCCCTGCTCGTCGAGCAGGAAGTGCCGCTGCCGGAGGCCCTGCGCCTGGCGGCCGGCGCCGTGCGGGCCCCCGGGCTAGCCGCCGAGTGCCGCCGGGCGGCCGCGGCCGTCGAGTCGGGCCTCCCGCTGGCCACGGTCTTCGACGCCTCGTGCTGCGTCCCGCCCACCATGGCCATGCTGGTCGCATGGGGGCAGCAGACGGGCAGCCTGCCCCAGGCCTTCCACACCTCGGCCACGATGTTCCAGGCCCGCGCCGAGCGCCAGGGCCTTTTCCTGGAAACCATCATGCTGCCGATTACCTTCCTGGCGGTCATCTTTTTCACCGGTGTGGCGATCCTGGCCTTGTTGTTGCCGTTGGTGTCCCTCATTCAGAATTTGTCGGGCGGGGGATTTTAGCGATGGAAGCCATAGGCACGACCGCCGGCGTGGTGTTGCTGACCGTCGCATGGATTGCGCTCATTGCGGTGCTGTGGTGGGCATTCCGGTCGCGGGCGGGCCGCCGCGGACAGCTTTGGGCTATGGCCCGCGTCATCGCCTGGGCCTCGGCCGCCGTGCTTTGCCTATTACTGGGGCCCTTCCTCCTGCTCGATCCTGCGGGGCTGTTCGGTTGGCCGCTCCTTGACGTCCCCTGGGACACGGTGGCCGGCGAAGTCCCAGTCGCAACCGCCGTCGCGGGGTTTGGCATTGCCCTTTTGAGTGCGATTATTGGAGTGCTGTGGTGGGAAGTCCGGCCGTGGGCGAGCGCCCGCGGACCATCGGGGATGGTGATTCGCGTCGCAATTTGGACCCCGATCGCGCTGCTCTGCTGGTATGCATTTTTTTTCGGGCTGGATCTCCAGCTCTTCTATCCGCTGCCGACAGGCCTGCTGATCATCGCCGCCATCGTGGCGATGGGGATCAACAGGCACAGGGCCGTGGGGCAAGCGGCATTGCTGGAACTGATGGCCGCCGCGGTCGAGCGGGGGATTCCGCTGGCGTCGGCCGCGCGGGCCTTCGGCGGCGAGCGCAGGGGGCGGCTGGGCCGGCGGGCCCGACGATTGGCCGAGTTGCTCGACGCCGGCATGCCCCTGCGCGAGGCGCTGAAGGCCGTGCCAAGGCTGCTGCCCCCCCAGGCCGCCGTGCTCCTGTGCGTGGGATCCGACGCCGGGGCCCTGGCCCCCGCCCTCCGCCAGGCGACCGCTGCCCGCATTGTCTGCGAGCCGATCTGGCAAGTAACGCTCCCCAAGCTCTGCTACGTATGTTTTATGCCCTTCCTGGCCACAGGGCTGTTTATCTTCATCGCGATCAAGATCATCCCGCAGTTCGAGAAGATCTTCAAGGATTTCGGCACCCGGCTGGCACCGATGACGCAAGCGCTGATCGACGCCGGCTGTTGGATCGCCAATTATTGGTATCTCACCCCGCTGCCCTGGGTGCTGGCGGCGATTGGGGGGCTCCTGATCTACCTGGGCCTGCGATACGCGGGCCTGATCGGCTGGGACCTGCCCGGCATGGGCTGGATCGTGCGGCGGCTGGACACGGCGGCCGTGCTCGATGCCCTGGCCCTGGCGGCCGGCCGGCAGCGGCCCATCGACCAGGCAATCGCCACCCTGGCCGAGTGCTACCCTAAGCCGCCCATCCGCCGCCGGCTGGCCGCCGTACTGGCGGAGGTCCGCGGCGGGGCCGACTGGTGCCGCAGCCTCCGCCGCCACGGACTGGTGCGGCAGGCCGATATGGCCGTGCTCGAGTCGGCCGCCCGGGCCGGCAACCTGCCCTGGGCCCTGGGCGAAATGGCCGATAGCAACCGCCGCCGCTTCACCTATCGGGCCTACGCGGCGGTGCAACTGGCGTTCCCGCCGATCGTGCTGGCCTACGGCCTGGTGGTGGCGCTGGTCGTGGTGGCCCTGTTCCTGCCGCTGATCCAGTTGATACGGAGCCTGGCATGAGACGCGCGAATTGTATCCGGCACACTCCGTGTGCCGATGGTCCGGATACGGCACACGGAGTGTGCCGGATACATTGCGGGTTCACGCTCATCGAGGTGCCGAGTTCGGCACGGGGCTCCCGACCCCGCCGCGGCCCGACCGTAGGTCTCCGGGGCTCGGGAGACCTCCGGTCGGCGATGTGGCTCGGTCGGAGACCGGCCACAACGCGGATACATTGCGGGTTCACGCTTATCGAGGTGCTGGCCGCCTGCTTCCTGCTGGCGGCGCTGGTGAGCGTGTCGCTCCAGTTCTTTCGTGCCGCGGGTTTACAGCGCCGCGGCATGTTCGAGCGGCAGACGGCCATCGAGGAGGCCTCCAACGTAATGGAACGGCTATGGGCCCGACCGTGGGAGGCCCTGCCGCCGGGGGCGGTGGCCGACGTGCGGCTCTCGCCCCAGGCCACGCGACTGCTGCCCCACGGCCGGGTCGAGGCCCGGATCGACCCGCCGGCGGGCACGCCCCCGGCCAAACGCATCCGCCTGGCCGTCTGCTGGCAGCCCGTCGAGAGCCAGCCCGCCCAGACGATCGAGCTGGTCGCATGGAAAGCGAGGACGCCATGAAGGCTGATCGAGCGGTGGGATCGCCCGTCGTTTCCCTCACCCTAGCCCTCTCCCGGAGGGAGAGGGGACCGGTAAGGAAACGTCGCGGGCAGTCGCTCGTCGAGATGGTTGTGGTCATGACCGTTGCCACGGCGGTGTCGGGCGTGGCGATTGCCCTGCTGGGGGCCGTGTTGCAACTGGACGGCACGGCCCGGGGGCAGACCCGCTGGGTGAGCAGCATGGGCCGGCTGTCGGAGCAGTTTCGCCGCGACGTTCACCAGGCCAGCGCCGCGGCCGCGGTCCGTGAGGCCGACAAGGCAGCCCTCAGACTGCAACTACCCCAGGGCCGGTCAGTTGTCTACCGGCTGGAGCGGGGCGGGATCGTCCGCCGCGAGCAGACCGGGCCGAAGGAGACAGTCCCATTGTCGGCCCGTCCGGGCGGACGGGCGGACGAAAATCGGGACAGTCCCCAAGACCGGTTCGCCCTGCCCGATCAGGCCGCGGCGGCGATCGATATCGAGCAGGCCGCTTCGCCGCGGCTGGTCAGTCTTTCGATCGAGTCGCCGGGCCTGTCGGGGCCCACACTGCGGATCGAGGCCGCACTGGGCCGGGATCACGCGGGCACGCAAACTGAGGAACCGCCGAAGGATAAGGTCCGCATTTCCCGTACTCCTCTCGCTCCGCGAGAGGAAGGGCATCACGCGGAGCGTGATGAGTACGGAAGTTACTTGTCGGCCCATACTAAGGAGCAGCCATGAGGAATCAACCCGCAGGTTGCCATGGGTGGCTTGCCCACCCGTGCTGCCGGCACTGCTGGACAAGCCAGCAGTGGCACCCGAACCCGGGGCCCGCAACCCGGCGCGGCGGCCAACGGCGGCGGGGGTTTGTTTTACTGCTGCTCCTGGTAGCGCTGGCCGTGGCAACGGCCCTCTTCCTGACCGTCGTACGGCACGCGGCCCTCCAGCGGCAGGCGTTGCGGAGCCAGTGGCAGCAGGCGCAGGCCGGCTGGCTGGCCCAATCGGCTATCGAGCGGGCCGTGGCCCGGCTGGCCGCCCAGCCCGACTATCGCGGCGAGACGTGGCACGTTTCAGCCGGCGAGCTGGGCGGACCCGACGCCGGGGTGGTCGTCATTCGCGTCCAGTCCGCGGCCGAGCAGCCCGGCCGCCGCACCATCAGCGTCGAGGCCGATTATCCCGATCAACCGCATCGGCGGGCCCGCTGCCGCCAGGAAACCGAAGGAGCCAGGCCATGAACCGTCATCGGCGATCGGCGTTCACGTTGGTCGAGCTGCTCGTCGTCATCGTGATTATCGGGATCCTGATCAGCATGTTGCTGCCGGGGGTTTCGGCCACGCGGGAGGCCGCCCGGCGGGCGAAGTGCCAGGGCCATCTGGCCCAGTTGGGCCTGGGCTTGACCGGCTACGAGACGGCCCAGGGCACGCTGCCGCCCGGCACGACGGCCGACAAGGGCCCCATCCGCAGCGTGCCGCAGGGCAACCACATCAGTTGGACGGTGCACCTGCTGCCCTACATCGACGAAGGCGTGGCATTCAAGAACGTGGACCTGGCCGCCGGGGCCTACGCCGCGAAGAACGCGCCGGTGCGGGCAGTGCGCGTCGGCACGCTGGTCTGCCCGTCGGAGTTCAACCAGCGGCCGGAGGGCATCGGCGCCAGCAGTTACGCCGGCTGCCATCACGACCAGGCGGCGGCCATCGACCGCGACAACCACGGCGTGTTGTTCCTGGACAGCCGGGTCTCGAGCCGGGAGGTGACCCACGGCCTGGCGCACACCATGTTCCTGGGCGAGAAGCGGTTCGACCCGGCCGACCTGGGCTGGATGTCGGGCACACGGGCCACGCTGCGGAACACGGGCACGCCGATTAACGGCAGCGCCCCCGCGGGTGAATTGGCCGTGGGCGGCTTCGGCTCGGCCCACTCCGGCGGCGCCTTCTTCCTGTTCGGCGACGGCGCCGTCCGCTTCTTGCACGAGGGGCTCGACATGGCGGTCTATCAGCAGCTCGGCGACCGGGCCGACGGCAAGCTCCTGGCGGGCGACCCGACGCGGGAGGAGTAAGCCCGCCGCAAGGGCGCTCGCCAGTCAGAGGGGCGATGACGACGCCCGGGCCATGTTGCCTGGACCGGCGGCGTCTGTGAAGGACCCACTTTTCAGGTGGCGTTTCCGTCGAGCAACTCGGCGGCGGCGGCGGCCATGACGGCGTAGAGATCCTCCAGGTCGCCCACCTCGACCGCCGAGAAGGCCACGCGGATGTCGCGGTCGCCGTCGGCGATCACGCCCACGCCGTACTTCTCCAGCAGGTGCCTGCGGTAGGCTTCCGCATCCAGGCCCTTGAGTTTCAGGCACATGAAGTAGCCGGCGTTGAAGGGATAGGGTTCCCAGAAGCGGGCGTACTCGGGCTTGGCGAGGATCTCCGCGACGCGGCGGGCCCGCGCTTGCAGAATCTCTTTCTTCTCCTGCCGCTCGCGCAGGAGGGCCTCCTGGGCCAGGGCCTTGCTCAGCACCGACTGGCTGAGCTGCGAGCAGTTGGAGACGGCGCTGCGGATGGCCCCGGCGGCCTTCTTCTCCAGGGCCTTATAGAGCGCGTCGCTGCTGAAGAAGGCGCGGGTGCTGAAGGTGGCCATGCCGGTGCGGAATCCCCACACGAATTCTTCCTTGGTGGGCCCGTCCACCTTGACGGCCAGGATCCGCTCGTGGCAATCGGCCAAGCGGGCGAAGAGCGACTCTTGCAGCAGGTCGTCGGCGTAGAACAGGCCGAAGTAGGCGTCGTCGGAGACGACGACCAGGTTGCGGCCGTCGTCGGCGGCCTCGCGCAGGACGGCCACGATCTGGTCGGCTTCGGCCCGGCTGATGGAGTAGCCGGTGGGGTTGTTGGGGAAGTTGAGGATGAGCACGGTCTTCCAGCTTCCGGCCCGCGTGGCCAGGGCCTGCCGCAGGGCCTCGGCGTCGAACTTGCCCAGCGCGTTGAAGAACGGATACAGCCCCAACTGCGCCTGGAAGCGGACGCCGAACAGCAGCTCGTAGTTCTCCCAGAACTTGTCGGGCAGCAGCACCATGTCGCCTTTATCCACGAACAGGTCGCCGATCAGGCTCAGGGCATGGGTCACGCCGCCGGTGACGATGGGCATGGAGAAGCTTTTTCCGGCCAGGCTGGGGTTCTTGCGCAGGAGGTCCTCGCGCCAGCGTTTGCGGAGCTCGAGCTGGCCGGTGGCCGGGGCGTAGGTCAGGGCCTCGGCCGGCGTCAGGCCGCTGAAGTACTTCATCACGCTGGGCAGGAACATGGGCTTGCCTTTTTCGCGGGCGATGCCGATCGTGGCGTCGTAGCGTTTGGCCTTTTCCTTGGCCTCGGCGCTTTGGGCCAGGATGCCCTTGGGGAAGAACAGCCGCTTGCCCAGCTCGGAGAGCATGGCGTAGACGTGCGGGTTTTCGCGTTGGATGACGTCGTTCAGCTCGGCGGCCAGGGGGCGGATTTGGGCCCCCGGCGTCATCAGCGCGATGGGCGCCCGCAGCCGCTGCCGCAGGCCTTCAAGCTGGTCCCACAGGGCCCGCGGAACCCGGTTGCCAAACTGCTGCAGGAAGCTCGCCGCGTCGTCGGTCTCCTGATACCAGTCGGCCCGGTTGACGGCCAGCAGCTTTTCCAACTGTTCCCGCGGGAGGTCCAGGCCGGTCAGGTCGAGGCTCTCCGGCGTGGGCACGTAGCCGATGGGCGTCCGCGTGGCGTCGGCCGCGCCGCGGCAGCGGTCGAGGATCCACTCGATCACCCGCAGGTTCTCGCCGTAGCCCGGCCAGAGAAACTTGCCATTGGAGTCGGTGCGGAACCAATTGACGTGGAAGATTCTGGGCGGACTGCTCATCCGCCGGCCCATGGCCAGCCAGTGGTCGAAGTAGTCGCCCATGTGGTAGCCGCAGAAGGGGAGCATGGCCATGGGGTCGCGGCGGACCTCGCCGATCTTGCCGACCTGGGCGGCGGTCCGCTCGGAGGCCATCGTGGCGCCCACGAACACGCCGTGCTCCCAATCGAAGGCCTCGTACACCAGCGGCGGCAACTGCGCCCGCCGGCCGCCGAAAACAATCGCCGCAATCGGCACCCCGTGATGGTGCTCCAGGCGGAAGGAGGCGGTGGGGCATTGGTGCAAGGGGGCGGTAAAGCGGCTGTTGGCGTGGGCCCCCGGCACCAGGTTGCCTTTTTCGTCCTTCAGTCCGGGCCGCCAGGGCCGGCCCTGCCAGTCCCAGCCTTCGGCGGGCGGGTCGCCGTCGCCCCCCTCCCACCACACCGTCCCATCCTGGGCCAACACCACGTTCGTAAAAATCGTGTTCCGGCCGATGGTCTTCATCATGCCCGGGTTGCTCTTCATGTTGGTGCCGGGGGCCACGCCGAAGAATCCGCTTTCCGGATTGATCGCCCACAGCCGCCCGTCGGTGTCGATCCGCATCCAGGCGATGTCGTCGCCCACCGTCCAGATGCGATAGCCTTTGACTTTCAGGCCGTCGGGCGGGAGGAGCATGGCCAGGTTGGTCTTGCCGCAGGCGCTGGGAAAGGCGGCGGCGATGTACTCGACCTGCCCCCGCGGACTCTCGACGCCCATGATCAGCATGTGCTCGGCCAGCCAGCCCTCGCGCTTGCCGAGGTAGCTGGCGATCCGCAGGGCCAGGCACTTCTTGCCCAAGAGCACGTTGCCGCCGTAGCCCGAGCCCACGCTCCAGATGGTATTGTCCTCGGGAAAGTGCAGGATCAGCCGCCGCTTGAGGTCCAGGTCGGCCTTGCTGTGCAGGCACCTGGTGAATTCACCGCCGGCGCCAAGCTGCTTCACGACGGGATTGCCGATGTGCGTCATGATCCGCATGTTCAGCACGACGTAGATGCTATCGGTGAGCTCGACGCCGATCTTACTGAAGGGGGAGCCGACGGGGCCCATGGAGAATGGGATGACGTACATGGTTCGGCCGCGCATGGCCCCTTTGAAGATCTCGCCCGCCCGGCGGTAGCCCTCCTCGGGCGACATCCAGTTGTTTGTCGGGCCGGCGTCTTCCGGCAGGGTCGTGCAGATGTAGGTCAGGTCCTCGGTCCGGGCCACGTCGTTCAGGGCCGTGCGGTGATACAAGCAGCCGGGCAACTTCTCCTGGTTCAACAGCACCACCTCGCCGGCGGCCGCGGCCTCCTCGGTAAGGCGGTCCTTCTCCTCCTCCGATCCGTCGATCCAGACCACGCGGTCCGGCTCGCACAGCCGGGCCATCTCTTCCACCCATTCCCGCAGTTTCCGGTGCTGAGTCACGCTAAGTCCTTATCCACTTTCCGGATGGATTAGTGAGAAGCCTCGTACTTCCCGAGAAGAACAGGGCTTCTCACTGTGCCGATAGTTTGCCATTCTACCCCCCGTTACCTTGCCTGGCAACATTCCCGGCAAGGCGCAAGCTGTTAAGGACCGGCGAATCAATTATTGTCGTGTTCGCCAGCGTACTCATCTCGCTCCGCGAGATTAAAGCCCATCTCGCGGAGCGAGATGAGTACATTTATTGATTCTGCGGTCCTAAACACGCTCGGCACAAAAAAGGCCGACCCAGCAGGCCGGCCCTAGAAGCCACCGATCATTCCAAGTTCACGCTGTCTGTAGCGGCATATCGCCAGCAGCCTTCGCAAGTTGCCTGAACGTATCGCGCAGTTTCTCGTCGTCAACACCACCACGAAACGACCAAAAGACCATCGAGAGCTTCGCGCCGTTGTGATCGACGTGCAAGAAGTTTGGAAGGTCCTCGAGGATGCCCGAGATTCCCTTGATGCGGCAGCCAACAATTTCGTCGGAATCAATCGAACGATACAGTGTTACATGGTCAGTCAACCGCTCCGAGTAGTCCGCATCGGGTTTGAAGTACGCGGTAAGCGCGTCCCCTTCACGACTGATGGCGAGGTACGGACGGAAGGCAACATCGCCGATTTGGGTCGCAAGGAAGTGTTTCAGGTCTGAGGCCATATTTTCCTCCCTATAACGCCTTCGGGCATGTCCGGGTCACTTGCCGTGACCTTGCGCCAGTTCCAGTCATCTATCGTCCCATCTGGCAGCACAAAAACAAGAAACACCATGCCTGGCGGTGACGGGGTTTCGATTCTTGGCCCGCGGTAGTCCTGCCCTGGATTCCCGACATAAACAAGGCAATCATCAGTACCGGGACGCGACCAACCCTGGAAAATTGCCCATGTTTCACGAAGGACTTCGTCAATTAGCAAGATCCTCGCTTGCTTTACAATATGCCCTTTCTCTTGGAGGAGCTCAAGCAAGCCAGAGGCGATTCCGACTTTCCACGTTTCCCCGTCGGGGTTGTTCGGATGTCGGGCCTCAAACTCAATTCTCCACCGGGTTCCCATGGACGGCAAATGCTAACTGTCGATCCCCCCGCTGTCAAGGTACATGCCGGCCAGACCATCATATTCATGCTAACCGTCCCATCTAGTCGTGTCAATGGGCTGCCCGCGAGCGGAAACAGGCTTGGCAGCAGAATTGCACCGGCGTAGTTGCCGGCTGGGGGTATTGCCTTTGCCGTAGCGACGAGGTAGCGTAGCGGGGCAGGTACACGCCACAACCCAGAGGACAAAGAACCACGTTCTGAAAATCGAAACAGCCTAACCAAGGCCGTCGGCTGGGGGAATACTGCGACACCTTCCAAGCACAGCAAGACGTTCTCGGCGGGCTCCCGTATGGGAGCCGCCGGACGTTGCTTGCTGTGCAGCCCGTCGCAGGGCTCCCCCAGCGGTACGGACGGTGGCTCCTTTTTTTCGGGATCGCATTCTGGCCCCTAACCGTAACCCCATGCGTTTGCAGAAAGGAAGGCGTGTCATGTTCCAACATTGCGTCTTGTCTGTCATGGTCATTGTTGCGGCCGTGTTGGCCGCCGGGCGGGTGTCACGCGGCGACGAATCACCCGCCCCACGTCTGGACGGCGAGTCGATCCAGTTACCTTCCGGGGCCGGTTTCAAAATCGCGTCCTTCGAGGCCCACCCACGGTGGACACAGTGCTTTCCGCCGGATCGGCCCTTCTATGCGGAGCAATACACCGAAGGGCAGCTTAAGGGTATGCACAGTCGCTACGTGGCCAGGCTGAACGGTCCGTCCGCTATGCTCTACGAGAACGGCAACGTCAAGGCGCTTTCCTACTACCCGGACGGCCACCGCCAGGGTCCATGCCGCGTCTGGGATGAGGAGAAGCGGATGCTTCTCTACGCGCAGTATAAGGACGACAAGAAACATGGTGTAACGTGTCTCTTCAAGGACGGCGTTCCGTGGCTCCTTCAACAGTGGAATATGGGCATCCTGGAGAGCGAAACCATCGTCGTCCGGAAAGGGGACGGGTACGTCTCCGCCGAGGGCTCCGAACAACTGGCCCAGGCCCAAAAAAAACTGTCGGCCGTCGAGGAGGAGCGTACCGCAGACGAAGGCGAGTTGAATAGCAACATGCGGCGCTGGTTTTCGGAATCGCGCAAGCAAGCTGAGGAGGAGAAAGACAAAGCTCTTTACAAAGCGATACACGCACGGGGTGAGGCGGAACGGCAAAGGATACGCCAGGAAGCCGATGCACGCGTCGCCGCAGCACACACACATGAATATGGCCGGGATCGCGCCGGTCGGGTGGCGGCCACAGATGGCGCGTTTGCTGCTCGAGACCTGAAGGGAGCTAAGCAGAATCTCAGTGCCGCGAAGAATCAATTGAACGAGAAGTTGCGCGAAATGGGCGCGGCCGCCAAACGGGACTCGAAGAAGCTGTACGAGTTTGCGATGGCCTCACTGGAAGGGGCGATACCTTCTGACCCGAGCGATTCCAGGCCGAATCTGTCCAGCAAACAGCCCGACCCGCAAGACGGAGATCAGCCGTCGCACAAGAAGGGCAAGAAGCGCAAGAAGCAGTGAGCGTCGGGGAGCGGGGCCGCCGGGTCGAAGCGCGCCGAGCGGCGACCGCCCGCCGCGTCACGCACGGATGCCCGCTGAATTCCGCCATCGCCAAGCACTCCGCGACCGTCGCAACCACGTTCCGCGGTCGTCGTGTATATCTCGGGGCGGGAGGTCACCTGTACGACGCCCTGGAATCAACGAACTCGATTCGACCTTTCGGTAACCGCTTACCACAAAACAACCTGATCGCCGCTTTGTTAGCGTACCCGCCGAACTTCGGGCCAAAACGCACGATTCGCAATGCACATTCTGGAACTCGAACCGTCGTGAACGGTACTAAACCTGCACAACTCTCGAAGAACCGAACCGGGCCTGGAAAGTCGGCAAACCATTCCTTGTCAAATTTTGCTCGGTCCAGTTCCCTGTCGGGAGGCACCCTCGTCCGCACGACAACCCTGACCTCCCCTTCGTCCGCAAATGCAGGGTTCTTGTAGCACGGTGCGAGATTTGCCAACTGCCGAAACACCCGGTTAACTGAGCCACTTGATGACGAGCTGCTGCTACTGGTTGATGAGCCACTGCTACTGGTTGATGAGCCACTGTTACCGGAAGACCCAGGCCCAAAGAGCGACATGAGAATTCGTTGCGATTCTCTGCGTTGCTCTTCTTCGTCGTACTTCACGCACATCCTCCGCAGGACAGGGCAGTTAGCCTTCACGCAAAGGGCATCAAGGTCGATTCCGATTGCTACGCCGCGCCCATCGTTGGCGTATCCTCGCCACTGACTCAGGTCGTCTTCCTTTCTTGAGAAGCAAGCGGCGTAGACGTGGTCGAACGGTTCTCTCTCAAGCATCCGACGGAGCTTGAATACGGCGATGTCGCATTCGGACCCTGCGCTAGTCGAGCCGGCGCCACCAGACCCCTGTTCGACATTTTCGTCGAGGACCCCCCTCGCAATGTCGAAGAACCAAGATACCTCCTTGTAGTCGTTCATGTAGAAGATGTTGCTCAGTCGCAAAGTCCTGTGGCGAACAATGCTGACGAAACTCTCCAGCCCGCAGTAGTGATAACAGACCACGGAATCACCGTTGGTTGACGTGCGGTTCGCCCTCTTCGTCTACACCCCGGAACAGTTGCCCGGCCCCCAGCCGCCCGCGAGGTGAGTGGAGCAATAATCGAAACAGCGGGAATCCTCGCCACCTACACCGCTGGTGGACTGGTGGTGGGGCCGAAGGAAGTATATGCGATCGGTCCGGTAACGCAAGGGCCACCTCCGCCGGGTTGGGGACCGGCGCTGCGGCGGAAAGTGTCCCCAGGGAGTATCCCATAAATGCGTAGGCAATAGGCACTGCCACCCCGAAGGGTGGCCCGGCCATGCGTTGACAACCCCCGCCATGTCATTTAGACTTTGTAAGTTGTTGACTTGTTGGGTCTTCGTGTTCCCGGGTGAAGCAGTCCAGTGGCCGAGAAGCCGTGGGGTGGGGTGTTCGACGAGGCGACGGATCGCCGCGTAGAGGAGTTCACCGAGAGCGTGAGCTTCGATCGCCGGCTTTATGCGCAGGACATCGCGGCTTCGGTCGCCCATACCCAGATGTTGGCCAAGGTGGGGCTGATTAGCGCCGACGAAGCCCGCCAGATTGAACAATCGCTGGGCGAGATTCGCCTGGAAATCGAGCAGGGGCGGTTCGTCTTCCGCGCCGAGCTGGAAGACATCCACATGCACGTCGAGCAGGCGCTGGTCGAGCGGATCGGCGAGGTGGGGCGGAAACTGCACACGGCCCGCAGCCGCAACGATCAGGTCTCGACCGACTTGCGGCTGTGGGTTCGCGAGGCGATCGACGAGATCGACCTGGGGCTGGCAGAGGTGCAGCGGGCGCTGGTCGGGCGGTGTGCGGCCGACGCCGACGTGATCCTGCCCGGCTACACGCATTTGCGGCGGGCGCAGCCGGTCTTGGCCCCCCACTGCTGGCTCGCCTATTGCGAGAAATTCGAGCGGGACCGGCAGCGGCTGGCCGATTGCCGCCGGCGGGCCAACGTCCTGACGCTGGGAAGTGCGGCCCTGGCCGGAACCAGCCTGCCCATCGACCGCGCCGACGTGGCCCGGCGGCTGGGCTTCGACGAGGTGGCGGCCAACAGCCTGGACGCCTCCAGCGACCGCGATTTTGTGGTGGAGTTCGTCTTCGACCTGGCAATGATCGCCGAGCACCTGGGCATGTGGGCCGAGGAATGGATCCTCTGGTCCACCCTCGAATTCGGCTTCCTGAAACTGCCCGAGGCGTTTTGCACCGGCTCGTCGATCATGCCGCAGAAGATCAACCCGGACGTGCTGGAGCTGGTCCGCGGCAAGACGGCCCGCGTGGTGGGGCATTTACAGACCCTGCTGGTGCTCATCAAGGGCCTGCCCCCGGCCTATAACCGCGATCTGCAGGAAGACAAGCTGCCGTTGCTGGACGCCTTCGACACGGTGCGGGCCGCGCTCGAGGTGGCGGCGCCGTTGATCGCCCGGGCCGAGCTGAATCGCGCGGCGATTGCCGAGCGGCTGGACCGCGGGCATCTGGACGCCACTGCGCTAATGGAGTACTTGATCCGCCGGGGCGCCGCGCAGCGAACGGCCCACACCCTGGTCGGCCGGCTGGTGCGCAAGGCGCTGGACCGCGGCGTGCGGCTGGCCGATCTGCGGCTGGCCGATTTCCAGCAGGTTTTCCCGGATCTGGACGACGGCGTGTACGCCGTGCTGGGGCCCGGCCAGGCGGTGGCCGCCATGACAAGTTACGGATCGACCGCTCCGCAGCAGGTCCGGCAACAGGTGGAGCGATGGAAAGAGCGATTGGGGCTGGCGAAGGAGTAATGTATCCGGCACACTCCGTGTGCCGCATTTGGCAGCGGCACACGGAGTGTGCCGGATACATTGGCGGAAAGCGGTTAGGACGCGAAAAAATAGCGTGCACCATGAGAACCTTGTCGATGAGCATGCGGTTCTGGAATCCCGTGGCGCTGGCGCTGATGGTTGCCGTGGCGGTGGCGGGGCTTGCGCGGGCCCAGGAGGAGGAGCTGCCCAAGGCTAAGGCCAAGGCCAAGGCGGCGAAGCCGGCCGCGGCGAAGGCCCCGCGACCGGCCGGGAAGGGCCCCTTGGAAAAACCGGGCGAGAAGGCGGAGATCGTCCCGGCGGAAGACCCCGCCGTCACCGCGGTGCTGGCCACTCAGCCGACCACGCCGGCCGATTGCTTCCGCGCCGCCCAAGCCCTCATGCGGCTCGATCGGCCGGAGTTGGCCCGCGGGTTCCTGGGAAAGATCCTGGCGGCCAAGTTGGACGACCAGCAATTGGCCGACCTGGTCGAGCAGTATCAGGGGCCGGCGTTCACCGAGCTGGCCAGCCGGCCCGAACTCCTGCCGGAGGCCGAGCAGTTGGCCCAGTCGGCCCTGGGCGCGGCCAACCGCCGCCGCCAGGATCCCAAGCGCATCGAACAGTATATCGGGCAATTGCAAGACCCGTCGGCCGAGAAGCGGCTGGCGGCCCTGATCGGTCTGAAAGAAGCGCATGGGGCGGCCGTGGCGGCCTTGATCGGAGTGTTGGCCGATCCGCAGCGGGCAGCCGAGCATCCGCTGGCCAAGGCGGCGCTGGTCGAGATGCGGGCCGAGGCCGTCGCGCCCTTGGCCGACATTCTGGAACATGCCGAGCCGCAACTGGCCGTCGAGGCGATCGACGCCCTGGCGCGCATGAAGGCCGCTACGGCCACCGTGTACCTGCTGGCGCCGGCCCTGGATGAGCGGGGCGACCCGCGTGTTCGGGCGGCCGCCACGGCGGCGCTGGCCCGCTTGCTGGGCAGCCTACCCAGCCGCAGCCAGGCGGCCGCACAGTTGTACCAAGCCGCCCGCGACTACTTCCGTGGAAAGCAAACGATCCCCACTGACTTGGACGGGCGGGTCACGGTTTGGCACTGGGACGGCGCGGCCAAGCGCTGCGTGAGCGGCAGCGAGCCGGTCGAGGCCGCGCTGCGGGTGATCTGCGCGCGACTGGCCCGCGATGCCTTGGCCCTGGCGCCCGACGATCGCACGGCGCAAGTTCTGGCCCTGGCCACTGCCCTGGAGCAGGCGGTGTGGCAGAGCGGGTTGGACCGGCCGTTGGACTTCGCGGCTCCGGCCGTGCGTGAGGCGCTGGCCCGCCGCCCCATTATGATCGACGCGGTGCTGGCCTATTGCCTGGAGCAGGGGCACGCGGCGGGTGCGCGTGCGGCGGCCGAGATCCTGGGCCGCATCGGCAGCGCCCAGGAATGCCTCCGCCAGGGCGCCGATGCGGCGCCGCTGGTGCAGGCCGTGCGGAGCCCGGACCGCCGGGTCCGCCTGGCGGCCCTCGAGGCGATCGTGCGGCTGCAACCCGACGCCCCCTTCGCCGGATCGAGTTACGTGCCCGAGGCCCTGGCCTTTCTGGCCGCCACCAACGGCAGTCGCCGCGCCTTGCTGGCCAACCCCGGCGCCGAGAGCTTGCAGGAATGGTTGGGCCCGCTGGCCGCTTTGCACATCCAGGCCGACACCGTGGCCAGCGGCCGCGAGGCCGTGCGGCAGGCCATCAGTTGTCCCGACTACGAGCTGGCCCTGGTCGAGGCGGGGATCCAGAACCCCGGTGTCGAGGCGGTCGTCCAGCAGATTCGCCAGGATTATCGCAGCGCGACGTTGCGGGTGGGCGTGGTGGCCCGGTCGGGCTGGTTCGATCGGGCCGAGCGGCTGGCCCGCGAAGACCCCCGCACCCTGGCCTTTGCCCGGCCGCACACGCCCGAGTCGGTCCAATGGCAGATGAAGCAGTTGTCGGCCGTGGCTCCGCTGGAGTTCGTCGGATATCAGGAGCGGCAACAGCAAGCGGTGCGGGCCCTGGCCTGCCTGGCCACGCTGGCCAGCTCCTCCGGCGGACTGTACGACCTGCGGCCCATGGAGCAGGCCATCACCAAGGCCCTGTACGTGCCGCGGCTGGGGGCGGGCGTGGCCGCCGTGCTGGCCAACGTGGGGACCCGCGGCAGCCAAGTGGCCCTGGTCGATCTGGCCAGCCGGCGGACCCAAGCCTTGGACGTCCGCAAGGCCGCCGCAAAGGCCTTTCTCGTCAGCGTGAACAAGCACGGCCTGCTGCTCCCGGACGCCGACATCCGCCGCCAGTACGAGCGTTACAACCAAAGCGGGTCGCAGGACCTCAACACGCAGCACCTGCTGGGCACGATCCTGGACACCATCGAGACGCGGACCGGCGTGGCCAGTACGGTGCGGACGGCCCGGGAAACCGCCAAGTCGGCCAAGCCGGGCGAAAAACCCGCGCCGCCGACCGCTCCGAAACCGGACAAGGAGAGAAAGCAGCCTTAGGGCGGCGATTAAGAACAACTCGAACGAATTGTATCCGGCACACTCCGTGTGCCGTTGAGCCAGCGGCACACGGAGTGTGCCGGATACATTGGAGCGGCATGACCAGGTTCACTCCAACCCCGATTCTCGCGGACAGCGGGCCGCCCATCCCGGGCCTGATCGGCTCCGGACCGGCCATGCAGCATTGCTACCGGCTCGTCCGGCAGGTGGCGCAGTCCAATGCCTCGGTGCTGCTGTTGGGCGAGACGGGCACGGGCAAGGAGTTGATCGCCAAGGCCATTCACCGCCTGAGCCCGCGGGGCAGCGGGCCCTTCATCCGCGTCAATTGCGGCGCGCTGCACGAGAACCTGCTGGAGAGCGAGCTGTTCGGCCACGTGCGGGGGGCGTTCACCGGGGCGGTCGATAATCGCACCGGCCGCTTCGAGGCCGCCCACACCGGCACCGTCTTCCTCGATGAAATCAATTCCACCACGCCCAAGCTGCAGGTCAAACTGCTCCGCGTGCTCCAGGAGCACGAATTCGAGCGGGTGGGCGACACGCAGACGGTCCGGGTCGATACGCGGGTGATCGCCGCCAGCAACCGCGACTTGCTGGAGGAGGTCGAGAGCGGCCGCTTCCGCGAGGACCTCTACTACCGGCTGAACGTGGTGACGATCTTCCTGCCCCCCTTGCGCGAGCGCCGCGAGGACATTCCCCTCCTGGTGGGCCATTTCCTGCGGATCTACAACGAGCAGAATCTCCGCCACGTGCCCCACGTGCATCCCAAGGCGATGGAGATGTTCTGTACCTACGAGTGGCCGGGCAATGTCCGCGAGCTGCAAAACTACGTCGAGCGGGCGGTCGTGCTGGCCCCCGGCGACGAGCTGACTTGCGATCTGTTGCCCGAGGCCGTGCTGGGCCAGAAGCCGCGGCGGATCGGCCGGCCGCGGCCCGCCAACCTCGAGGCCCTCGTCGCCGAGCTGGTAGCGCAGGGCATCGCCGCCGCCGGGCCCCAGGGCGATAACCTGCACGCCTCGATCGTCAGCCGCGTCGAGCGGGAACTGATCCTGCAGGTCCTCACCGCCTCCGACAACGTGCAGATCAAGGCCGCCGATCGCCTGGGCATCAATCGCAACACCCTCCGCAAGAAGCTCGAAGAATACGGGCTGGAGAAGTAGGCATTTTTCCGGCATTTTCCGGCTTGCCCCGGCCGGCCGAATACCGTATGATCCCCGCGCACTCTCTCGACTCAAACCGTGCGGAGCATGAAACGGCAAGAGCGGCCATGGAGACGCGAATCCCAGCATGCGGGTTGGTCGCCTGGGTCTGTCTCGGGGTAGGCGGTTTCCAGGATCTCCTCAGCGGCCAACAGGTTCCTGCCCCCACCGGCGACGTGCTGCGGGCCAGCTTCGACGCCCGGCTCGACGCCGTCAGCCAGCCGCTCCTGCCGGTCCTGAAGTGGACGCGGCAGGAAATCGCCACCGTCGAAAAGGACGTCGCCGATTACACGGCGACCCTCGTGGCCCGCGAACGCATCGGCGGCAAGCTCAGCGACTACGAACGCACGCTCGTGAAGGTCCGCCATCGGCCGCTGAGCATCTACGCCTGCGTACTTGTGCCCGAGGACCACAAGGGCGACGAGGCGATCTACGTCGAAGGCCGCAACGACGGCAAACTGCTGGGCCACACCACGGGCATCACCGGCCGTTTGGTGGGCACCGTCTCCCTGGACCCCAGCGGGGCGACCGCCATGGAGGGCCAGCGCCATCCGATCACGGAACTGGGCATCCTGGCCCTCTGCCGCCGCTTCGGCCGACTGGTCGAGGGCGACCCGGCCGGTGCGGAGCCCCGCGTCCGCTTCCTGCCGGGCGTGAAGGTCAACGGCCGAGTGTGCACCCTCGTCGAGGTGGCCCACCCCGCCCCGTGCCCCAAGACGCAGGTGCAGATGCTCCGCCTCTTCGTCGACGACGAGCTCAAGCTGCCCATCCGCTACGAGCAGTACGACTGGCCGAAAGAGGCCGCGGCCCCCGCCGAGCTGGTCGAAGAGTACACCTTCCTCGATCTGAAGCCCAACAGCGGCCTGACCGACGCCGACTTCGACGTGCGGAACCCCGGCTACGCCTTCCCTTGACCAGCGGCGCCGGGCAAGCATAATGGTGGGCTGATGTAGGGTGCCACTGCTGGCTTGTCCAGCAGTGCAGCGGGCGGCGGCAGGCCGGCACTGCTGGACAAGCCAGCAGTGGCACCCGACGCTTCTGCCGGCACCACTCACCCCCCAACGTTCCCGCCGGAGGCCGTAATGTCTTGCACCCTGGCCCTGCTTCTGGCCGCTTGGGCGGCGCCGCTGGCCGAGCCGCAGCCATCGTTCTCGTTTCGGGAGGTCCGGCCCGGGGCCCTCGAGCTGTCCGACGGCGGCCAGCCCGTCTTCGTGTATAACTTCGGCATGGTTCTGGCCACGGGCTTCCCGGAAGAGATGAAACGCTCCTGCTACCTGCATCCGGTGTATTCGCCCGGCGGAGTGTTGCTGACCGACGACTTCAATCCCGATCATCCGCACCACCGGGGCATTTCCTGGATGTGGCCGGAGGTCACCGTGGGCGGCAAGAAGGGCGACATCTGGACGGTCAAGGGATTCCAACAGCGGTTTGTGGGCTGGAAGGCCCGGGAGGCGGCCGGCGGGGTGGCCCGCCTGGCCGTCGAAAACGGCTGGTTCGATGGCCAACGGAAATTCGTCAAGGAAGAGGTCGAGATCCTTACACATGCCGTCAGCGACGGCCGGCGAGTGCTGGAATTCAAGCTGCGACTGGAGGCCGCCGATCAGCCGGTCCAGGTGGCCGGAACGCCGGAGGGCAAGAAGGGGTTCGGCGGGTTCTGCTTCCGCTTTGCCCCCCGCGACGGCGGCGCGCGGAAGACGATCATCCGCACCGACCGCGGGATATTGGAAAAGGACGGCGTGCTGGCACGCCATCCCTGGGCCGAGATCAGCGGCAGCTTTCAAGGCCGCACGGCCGGGGCCCGCGTCGAGGACGCCCCAACCAATCCCGGTTATCCCCACAACGGCTGGTTGATGCGGCACGGGTTCGGCTTCCTGAACTGCTCCTACCCGGCCCTGGAGACCATCACCCTCCAGCCCGGCAAGCCGCTGGAGCTGCAATACAAGGTCATCCTGTTTGATGGGAGCGAAGAGATGTCGGCTTCGCGAATCGCATCGAAGTGGTTCCCGACATCTTGCCCGACACCGTGTCTGACGAACTGGTTTCCGAGACCTTTTCCGACACCTTTTCCAGCGGCAGCTCCACGCTGACGCACGTTCCGCGGCCGGGGCTGCTGCGGATCTCGGCCCTGCCGCCCAGCAGTCCGGCCCGCTGGCGAATGCCTTCCAGGCCCAGCCGGTCGGCCTTGACCGCCTGGGGATCGAAACCGCAACCCTGGTCCTGAACCGTAAGCAGCAACCGGTCTGCGTCCTGGACCAGCTCGATGCTGACCTGGTCGGTCTTGCCGTGGCGCAGGGCGTTGGCCAGGCTTTCCTGGATGATGCGGAACAGGGCGGTTTCCAAGGGCGGGGCCCAGCGCTCCGCCGCGACGCGATGCGACCAGGCGATGGCGGCCCCGCTGCGGGCGCGGGCCTCGCGGACCAACTGCTCGACCGCGGGAACCAGGCCCGACTCGTCCAGAATCGTGGGACGCAGCCCGCCGATCAGCCGCCGCGCCTCGGCGATGCCGGAGCTGAGACATTGCAGGCCCTGCTCGAGCGCGGCGCGTGCGGCGGGCGACTGGCGATTCTCCATCGCCCGATAGGCCTCGAGGCTCATCATCGCGGCGGTGGCCTGCTGCACGAAACCGTCGTGGATGTCGAAGGCGGTCAGCCGCCGGTCGTGCTCGTACATGTCGAGCAAGCGACGTAGCCGCTGCTGCTCCCCGGCGATGACTTGTTGCGCCTGTTCCCGACGCCCGATCTCCTCCCGCAGCGCGGCGTTGGCCTGGAGGAGCTCGGCGGTTCGGGCCTGGACCTGGCGTTCCAGGTCGTCGCGGGCGGCCTTCAGCGCCGCTTCCGAGCGGCGGATGGCCCGCAGCAACGGCCCAATGCCCGCAATCCCCGCCAGCAGGAAGACCGAGATCGCCAAACCGGTCAGCTCACCCCAGAAGTCCGAGGGCATCGTCGCCGCCGGTCCTTCCAGCACCAGCCCGGCCAGCGCGATCGAGCGGCGGATCGCCGCCAGCACCATGGCGACGGCCATCAGGCTCCAGGCCCTACCCGTCCCGGCGACTCGGTTCAGCCGCACCGCGAGGACTGCCGCCGTGAGCTGGCAGAGCAGGGAGAGAACGACAATGATCAGGGTGCCGAGGTGCATGTCTGGGCAGCCAGGAGGATGGAGGCCAGCGCCCGGAGCAACACCGGCACGATGCACGATGTTCGCATGGTGCTCGAACCTCGTATTTTATATTGCGTGTGAATCGCGGTCGAAAACCGTTAAGAACTCCGGCAGTGGGAAGCCCGTTCGAAACATGTGCCGGGCCAAGCACTTTGGTCGATTGTTCGTCGATCCGACTACAATTTTGTCACAAGTCGGCCCGCATGGCAAGCGGGTTTGACGCATGGTTGGATGACATAATGTGTCACCCATAAATAGTGGGGGTTAAGGCCCCAGGAGATTCTCGCTGATACGGTAAGCGGCCGAAGGGGACGGTCCCATTTTCGCCGGCGATTCGCTTGTTTACGTGGTTGTACCCCCCGACCGTCGCGAAAACTGGGACAGTTTCCGCGGCCGCGACGCCGCGGAACTTGTACGGCTGGCGGGGGTTGAATGCTACGGCAGCCCCCGGCCCGATGGCGGCCGAGGGGCCCGAGCCGTATTTTTCCCTCCAGATTCGCAGTAAAGGAGAATCGGAATGAGAGTGTTTAAGACGTTGCTTCCGCTCGTGGTGCTGGCCTTGCTTGCCGCCACCGTTCAGGCCCAAGACAACAAGGATCAGAAACCGCGGCGGGGGCCGGGGGCCTTCGGCGGCGCACAGATGATCGACCGCATCCTGGCGGCCAAGGACCTGAATCTGACCGACGAGCAGAAAACGAAGCTCGAGGACCTGAAAAAGGAGTACGCGCCGAAGCTGAAGAACCCCATGGACGGCATTCTGACGGACGAGCAGAAGAAGGCCCGCGACGACGCCACGAAGGCCGCCAAGGACGCCGGCAAGAACATGCGGGAGACGTTCAAAGCCGCCAGCGAGGCCGTGAAGCTCACCGACGATCAGAAGGCCAAGCTGCGGGAGGCGGGAAAGGCCATGCGTCCCATCTTCACGGAGCTCCGCGACAAGATCAACGGCATCCTCACTTCTGACCAGCAGGAGCAGGTCAAGAAGTTCTTCAGTGGCCGGAAGAAGGCGGAGAAGAAAGAGTAAGGACCGGCGAATCAATTACTGCCGTATTCCTCGCGCGTTGTGGCCGGTCTCCGACCGAGCCACACCGCCGACCGAAGGTCTCCCGATCGTGCGGAGACCTTCGGTCTTACGCGCGACGGGGCCGGGAGCCCCGCGCCGACCCTGAGCACAATCGTTCTCCTTGCACGCTCCAGCGTGAGGAGTACGAACGCCCTTTACGGTTTGGGGCGGACGAGGACGGCCCGGGCACGGAGGCCCTGGTTCTCCAGTGTGAGTCCGAAATCGGCGGCGGCGAAGCGGCCCAGCACGGGCGGGGCCGCGGGGCCCGCCTGCGGCTCCGCCGGGGAGCCGTAGACGGTCGATTCCATGCCGTGCGACTTCTCGCTCCAGCGGTATTTTCCGCCGCCGGGACAGACCAGCTCGACGCCCCACACCGCCCGCTGTACCTCGACCGGGTCGCGCTCCGGATAGAGCCGCCGCCACTCGTTGAGGATCGGCAGGTTGTTCCAGCACTGCGTCTGCATCAAGCGTTGGTACTGCCGGTGGCCGACGGCGTTGGCGATTTCGAGGATCTTGCCCTCGACGCGCAGTGCGGCACTTGTGCCCAGCCAGGGCTCGGCGGCTGCCGCGACGGGCTTGTCCGCGGCGGCCTGGCCACGGTCGATCGCCCGCCGCAGCACCGCCTCGCTGAGCGTGACGGTCAATGCGCCGCCGGCAGAGGTGTAGTAGATGGCCAGGTTCTCCAGTTCGGCGCCCAGCGGGCTGCGGCCTTTCACCGGCGTAATGCGGGTGTAGGGCTGTTCCTTGTAGCGGAGGGCCTCCCAGTGGGTCAGGCCCGGCGCGGCCTGCTCGATGAAGGCCCGGGCGGAGGTCAGGAACACGGCCAACTTCAGCGGGTTGGAGACATCAATCCGCACGGCGACGGGCAGGCGGCCCACGTTCTTCTCCATGAACTTGCCCAACTCATCGTCCTTGACCCCGGCCAGGTCCTTCCAGAAGGGGTCGTCGTCGGCATAGACGGAAAGCGAAGAGCCGAGCCAGCCCAGGGCCACGGCCTGGCCCATCGTGGCCGCAAAATTCTCGGCGCTGCGGATGGTGGGCGACTCGCGGTTGATCGCCAGCACGAACTGGGCCAGGGCCTCGTGCGGATCGCCGGCGGCGGGCTCGATTTTCGCACCCCGCGCGATCGAGATCATCTCGCGATACTCGCTTGATGCGATGAGCGGCATGACGGTCAGATCGGCGGCCACCCGCGTCTTGCCCAGGCTGATCCGCAGCGCGATGGGGTCGAAGGCCCAGCTCCAGTTGCGCTGGTAGCCGCCGCGCCACTGCTGGTAGGCGTCGGCCTCGGCCCGCGTTACCTCCTCCAGGGCCAGCTCGCCGATGGGGGTCATGAACGTCGGTGTGCCGTAGACCGATGAGGCCACGCCGCGGGGCGTAAGCTGCAGCTCGCCACCGCCGAGGATCGGCAGATCGGTGTAGATGGGGCCCGGCTTCACGCTGCCCGCCACCAGGGCCGGCAGTTGCGCGGCCTGCAGCTCGGCCAGTACGGCCGCGGCGCGGGTCCGCCGCGAGTCGGCGATCCGCCACTGCGGCCCGCACCAGCGGCGGATCGTCGGATCGCTCAAGAACAGCAAGGCCGTTTCGTCCGGGTCGCTCAAGGAATAGCGCTGGCGAAAGAAGGCATACTCGGGCAGGGCGGAAATCGACTTCGACCGGCCGCTGCGGACCGCCGCCAGCCGGCCCAATTGGTAGAGCGAGTTGCTGACAACCACCGCCCCGTCGAGCTGCGCCACGTAACTGGCCGTGCTGCGGTCGGGCGAGGCGAAGCCGCGGTAGTCGAGGCCGTCGGCCGCGCCGTGGACCGGCTTGGCGCCGGGGGCGCCAGCGGCCGCCAGGGCAATCTTGGTCAGCAGCAGGCCCGCCAGCAGGTCCGGCTGCGGCGATTCCAGCAGCACCGCCACGTCGGTGCCGGTCGGGAAATAGGGGTCCGAGCCGGTCAGGGCCACGCTCTCGGCCAGCGTCGGCCCCAGCAGCCGGGCCACCGTGCTCATCGACAGGCCAAGCTGCCGCTGGTATCGCTCGACCACCCGGGTGTTGACCGATCGGGGCTGGGCCCAGCGCAGCACGGGCGTATCGTGCTGGCCCGTTTCGTCGGCCATGGCCAGCGCGGCCTGGAAGCTGCGGAAGAAGACCACGTGTTGATCGGCGGGGATCTTGGCGGCCAGCGGATCCAGTGCCGGCTGGGCCCCGGCCAGGAGCGGCTTCCAATCGATCTCCTGGACGGTGATCCCGGCCAGGGAATCGAGCTTGACCGGCGTTTCGTTAGACGGCCGCGGCGGCAAGGCCCGATCGAGCTGCAAGTTCTCGCTCATCGCCTGCCCGCCGGTGAACAGGTCGTAGGTTCTTGTGAGCTCGTCGGCGCGGCCGGTCCGCCACTGGGGACGGGCAACGGCGTCAGGCGGCGGCGGCAGATTCAGCTCGGCCCGCGCCTGCCGGGCCTTGTGGCGGAACCACGCCCCGCCGGGAATGTCGCGGGCGTGCAGCCACTCGTAATGCACGGTCTTACCCCGATAGAACGCTTCTTTCGCCTCGGGTTTGGCCGCCGCGGCCGGGATCGTGAACCGCAGCGACATCATCCCCGTATGGTTGGAACGCGGCACAAACAGCCAGCCGCTGAGGTCCTTTCCCTCGTCGGCGCGGATGAGCAGGTGGGTTCCGGGACCGACTGGATTGCTTGGCCGGCCGGATAGGGGCTCGGCGACCACGGCAGGGGTGACTGGCGCCGCGAGCGGGTACGGGCTATCCCAGCTATCGTCCGACCCGCCCTGGCCGACCACATACACCTCGCCCTTTTGGTCCAGAGCCGCGTACAACCACGTTGCCGCGGTCCATTCAGCCTCCCGCCAGTTCGTGGCTTCCCCCCTGGGCAAGCTCCCCTCGACGAACTTCAGCTCCTTGATGGGGATGTTGTAATAGGCGCTGCCCGCATGGGCCGGCCCGACCAAGCCGAGCACGGCCGCCGCAACCACGATCGGCCTGAGAAAAGCCATGGGAATTCCTTCTGTTCTTGGCCCAAGATTTCCTTGTCCAAGATGCGCTTGCGGGGCGAAGAAGTCAATACTCGGGGCCACGGCGGACCCGGATTGGGTGCCACTGCTGGCTTGTCCAGCAGTGCGTACTGCCGGCACTGCTGGACAAGCCAGCAGTGGCACCCAGCGGAAAAACACTGGCTCTCGTCTCCGGCGGGCGGTATGCTTATTATTGCAGTTGCGGCGGGGGGCCGCGTTAGGAGGTACGACGATGAAAACACGAGTTGATCCCGATCTGTGCATCGGCTGTGGGATTTGCCCCGAAGTTTGTCCCGAGGTGTTCGAGATGCAGGACGACGACAAGGCCCATACGAAGGTGGACCCGGTCCCGCCCGGCGCGGAAGCCGCCTGCCGGGATGCGGCGGAGCAGTGCCCACAAACGGCAATCCAGATCGACGAGTGACGGTTTCGGCAAGCCAATGTATCCGGCACACTCCGTGTGCCGTTGACGCAGCGGCACACGGAGTGTGCCGGATACAATAAGGAGAAAACATGACTGTTAAGCGCTGGGTGGGATTGTTGATTTTTCTGGCGGGTATGGGCTGGGCCCCGCGGTGGGCCAAGGCCGCCGACACTGCGGCCGGGCCGGTGGGTGTGGTCAGCCACGTCAAGGTGCTCAGCGACAAGGTCCGCGACGTGTCGAGCATGGAGGCCTGGCGGCGCTCTTTCCTCCGCGACGGCATGAGCGACGCCGAGAAGGCCGAGGCCGTTTGGCGATCGGTGGTCATGTTCCGCTACCAGGATGCGCCGCCGATCGAGTTCCTGCACGAGGGCTGCGTCCACGACCCGATCAAGACCTTCAACGTGTACGGCTACGGCATGTGCTGCTGCGCGTCGTCGAACATCGAGGCCCTGGCCCGCTACGCCGGTTTGCAGGCCCGCGGCTGGGCGATCAACGGCCATAGCGTGCCGGAGGTGTATTACGGCGGCGGCTGGCACCTGTACGATGCCTCGCTGGTGAACTACTTCCCCCTGCCCGACGGCACGGTGGCCAGCCTGGCAGAGATCGTCACCGCGGTGAAGGGCTGGCTGGAGAAGCATCCGGAGTGCCGGGGCAACGACGCGAAACTGCACCAGTTCCAGCAAGCCGGGGGCTGGCTGGGATGGAAGCAGGGCCCGCCGCTGTTGACCGCCTGTCCGTTCTTCGACTGGGGCGGCTGGTGGCCGGCCAAGACCCACGGCTGGTGCTCGACCATGCAGGAATATTCGGGCGCCCACGGCACGCCGTTTCCTTATGAATACGGGTATTCGCAGGGTTACGAAGTGAACATCGAGCTCCGGCCCGGCGAGCGGCTGACGCGCAACTGGTTCAATAAGGGTCTGCACGTCAACGGCATACTCAAGGACGGCGATGCCCCGGGCTGCTTGAACGGGAAGGTGGGCGACGAGTCGATGGCCTATCTGGCCGGCTACGGCGACATAACCGCGGGTCGGGTCGGCAGCGGCACGCTGGAGTACGACGTGCCGCTGGCCGAGGGCACGTTCCGCGGCGGCTCGTTGAAGGTCGAGAACCTGTCGGCCCGCTCGGAGGACGGCCGGGGGCCGGCCGTGCACGTCCGCGCGGCGGACCGCCCGGGGTTGCTCGAGTTTCGCATGCTCAACAGCTACGTCTACCTGGGCGGCACGCTCACGGCCGACGCCGTGGTGGGCGAGGGCGGCAAGATCGAGCTGGCCTTCTCCGACAACAACGGCCTGGATTGGAAGCCGGTGGCCTTGATCGAGCAGTCCGGGCGGCAAGAGATCGACCTGGGGAAGCTGGTCCTGCGGCACTACGATTATCGCTTGAAGTTTGTATTCCGGGGCGGCGGCACGGGACTGGACAGCCTGCGGATCGTGCACGCAATCCAGTGTTCGCAGCGGGCCCTGCCCACGCTCGCCCGCGGCCAGAACACGATCAGCTTCTTGGCCGGCCCCCAGGAGGGCACGATCACCATCGAAGGCCGCAGCGATGCCGGCGGCGACCCCGGCAAGGCCAAGAATGTCACTTTGGCCAATTTCCATCCCGTGCTGAAGGGGATCGCTCCGCAGTACCTCCAGGTCGCAGGCACGCCGGCCGAGGCAACCTTTGCCATCGCCACGCCGGGCGACATGACGCGGCTGCGTTTGGGCGGCCATTTCCGCGCCCGCGACAAGGCCGACCAGTGGGACGTGCAGGTCTCGCTGGACGGCGGCAAGACGTTCCGCGGCGTGGATCACTACGCCGGCCCGACGCAAGGCAAGTGCCAGTTTACCACGCTGGCCGACATTCCGGCCGGCACGCGGCAGGCCCTGCTCCGCTGGTCGGGCCGCCAGCGCAACACGACCTGCCTGTTCTCGCTGCGGATCGATGCCGATTACAAGCAGCCCGGCGGCGGCTTCCGGCCGGTGAAGGTCACGTACCTGTGGGAGGAAGAAGGCACACCGCACCGCGACGTGCACATCGCCCGCAGCCCGGCCGAAACCTACCACGTCGTCTGCCAGTCCAAGCCCACGATGAAGAGCATCGTGCTGGAGTTGGCCGAGTAAATTGTAGCCGGCACACGCCGTGTGCCGCTCGGAAGATTGGGGGCGCGAAAGAAATCGGCACACGGAATGTGCCGGATACATTGTGCCGGAAACGCTGGCTACTGCCCGAACTTGCTGCGATCGGCGGTCTCGACGCTTATGGCCAGCGTCTTGCCGTCGCGGAAGACCGCCAGCGTTACGCGTTTGCCGGCCTCGATCAGGCCCACCAAGTTGATCAGGTGCATGTCGTCTTCGACGCGGGCGCCGTCGATTTCCAGGATGACGTCGCCCGGCAGGAGGTGAGCGGCTTCGGCGGGCGAGCCCTTGCTGACAGCCACGACCCGCGCGCCCATCGGACCGGGCAGGCCGATCTCGGCCGCCACCGCCGCCCCGAATCGCGGATCGAGGCTGACGCCCAGGAAGGCCCGCGTGACCTTGCCCGTCTCGATCAACTGCCGTGCCGCCACCATGAACATGTTGATCGGAATGGAGAAGCCGATGCCCTCGTTGCGGCCGGAGTTGGTGGCGATGGCCGTGTTGATGCCGATCACCTCGCCGCGAACGTTGCACAGCGGGCCGCCGCTGTTGCCGGGGTTGATCGCGGCGTCGGTCTGCAGGAAGTCCTGGAAGCGAATCACGGCGTCGCCCAGGTGCAGGTCGCGCCGACCCTTGGCACTGATAATGCCGAACGTCACCGAGTGGCTCAGGCCGAAGGGGCTGCCCACGGCCAGCACGAAGTCGCCGATCTCCAGCCGCTGGCTGTCGCCCAGGGGGGCGGCCGCCAGGTCCGCCGCATCGACGGGCAACACCGCCACGTCGCTGTCGGCATCGTCCAGGATGGCCGCCGGGTGCAGTTGCCGGCCGTCGGCCAGGTTGATCCGCACCGCTTCCGGGGGCGCGTTCTGGATCACGTGCCGGTTGGTCAGGACGTAATACTTGTCCTTGCGGCGAATGATGACGCCGGAGGCGGCCTCCTCGATCTGCCGGTCGCGGCTGTGCAACAGCGATTGCTGCGGGACGTCGGCCTCGATGTGCACCACGGCGGGGCCGATGAGCTTGGCCACCGCCTTGAGCACGGCGGCCTGGGCCTCCAGCACGGGCGCGTTGCGTTCCAGGGTTCGCTGCAATTCGGCCCGTTTCTCGGCCGAGACGGTGCCCAGGCGTTCCAGGGCCGCGGGCGCCGCCGGCTGGGCGAGGGCCTGACCGCCCGCCCACGCGCCCAGCCCCAGGCAAAGGCCCAAACCGACCAGCGCCGGCCACCCACGCCCCCCAGGCCGGCAGGTCCTGATTCTCGCGCAGCGAAAAACAGACTCTCCCCTTGAGAAACTCGGGCACAATCGAAAGCGGCTCGCGGTCACGCTTGCTTCCAGCACCGCACTCACCAGCGAGGCGTCACGAGACATCCAGCTCGATATCGTTGATCGACAGGTCGGCATCGCCGCCGGAGCTATCCAGCAGGCGGCTCCAATCGACGTCGGCCGAGCCGGCCGGCCCGGCCCCCTGCCGCTCCGCCTCGCGCTGGCACTTGATGCAGCACGTGGCATAGGGCAAAGCGTTGAGCCGGGCCATGGGGATCGCCGTACCGCAGCCCTCGCAGACGCCGAACTGGCCGGTCCGCATGCGTTCCAGGGCGTACTCGATCCGCGTCAGCTCGCGGCTCTCGACCTCAGCCAGTTGCGAACTGATCTCATCCTGCACCGAGTCCAGTGCGGCATCGACCACGTCGCCGGAAGTCTGTGCCCGCAGTTCCTTGAGCAGGCTCAAATCACCCGCCAGCGCCTTGCGCAAGGCGTCGCGCCGTTTGACGAGGACCTGGCGCATGCTCAGAATCGCGTCTTTGCGGCTCATAGGGATTCACCTCGGTGTCCGCTCTTGGCCGCACTGAAGGTTTGCCCCCCTTCAGAGTAGCCGTAGTCGAACCCCCTTCTCGAAAAAATGGTGTTCCGTTGCGGCGCCGCGGGGGTCCGAAGATGAGGCGGCCCCCCGGCAGCAACCAAACTATACTACGCAAATCGACCCGCTCTGGGTCAAAAAAACCCGAAATGCCTTGGCATCCGGAACCGCCGTATGCCCTCTTGTCACAACTGTTTAACCATCAACTACTTGCGCCGGCGGTGCAACACGGCCGCGGCCGCTGTTCCCGGCCGGCCCCACGGGACATTTGGCCGGCGAGCCAGTTCTTCGGCCCGCCCGCCGGCATTGTGCGTGGCGCGGGGCTGGGCCCGGCGTCGCTATCCGATAATCGACAAAACCAGTACAGATCATCAACCGTTTTTTTTCGGCCGGTTGCCATGCCCCGTCGCGGGCGCCAAAGCGTTGACCGACCCCCGGCCGTAAGCTAAATGCCGTAGAGGATTTATGCCGCCCGCGGTCAGGCATGATCCGAGCCTTTCCCCATCGCTACAGGTCGCATCAAACCAAACAGGGCCGACGAGAGCCATGGTTTACAGCAGATCGACGGCGTCCATGTTGAACCCCGTGGAAGGCCACCTGGTGCTCCGCGTCTGCGACCGGGAGCGCGAGGGCCAGGTGGTTCGCCTGCGCTCGCCCAAATGCACGATCGGCTCAGGGCCGAATTGTACCCTCCGCCTCCGGGCTCACAACGTGGGACCATTGCACTGCCTCATTCTCCGCGGCAACGCCGGGACCGTTGTACGTCGCTGGTCTTCCAACACCCGGTTGAACGGCAAGGCATTTGCCGACGCCCCGCTGGCGCCCGGCGATCGGCTGGGCATTGGCAACATCGAGTTCGAAGTGCTGGAGACCAACCAGTTCGATCCCCCTGAAGTGGAACAAGACCGGCAACGGCACCGCCAGTCGGAGCAACTGGTCGCCCGACTGGCCGAGCTGGACCAACAGGGCCGAGAGCTGGACGCCAGCCGACAGCAATGGGCCGTTCAGCAGGCAGATCGCCAGCGGGAACTGGACGCCCGGACCAACGAACTCGACACGCTGCGGGCAGAACTCGACGCCCGGCAGAAGTCTCTTGACCTGGAGCGCTCCCAGCGGGAGGCCGAGTGCCAGGGCATGGCCGCCCGGGCCGCCAGCGAGTCGGAACAACTGGCCGCCCAGCTGGCCGAACTTGACCAACAGGGCCAAGAGCTGGACGCCAGCCGGCAGCAATGGGCGGCCCAGCAGGCAGATCGCCAGCGGGAGATGGACGCCCGGACCAGCGAGCTTGACACGCTGCGGGCAGAATTAGACGCCCGGCAGAAAGCCTTTGACGAAGCGCGCTCGGAACTCGACGCCCGGCAGAAATCTTTTGACCTGGAGCGCTCCCAGTGGGAGGCCGAGTGCCGGGGCATGGCCGCCCGGGCCGCCAGCGAGTCGGAACAACTGGCCGCCCGGCTGGCCGAATTGGACCGAGAGGGCCGAGAGCTGGACGCCAGCCGACAGCAATGGGCGGCCCAGCAGGCAGATCGCCAGCGGGAGCTGGACGCCCGGACCAGCGAGCTTGACACGCTGCGGGCAGAATTCGACGCCCGGCAGAAATCTTTTGACCTAGCGCGCTCGGAACTCGACGCCCGGCAGAAATCCTTCGGCGAAGAACGTTCCCAGTGGGAGGCCGAGCACCAGGAGGTGGCCGCCCGGGCCGCCAGCGAGTCGCAACAACTGGCCGCCCGGCTGGCCGAATTGGACCGAGAGGGCCGAGAGCTGGACGCTGGCCGGCAGCAGTGGGCCACCCAGCAGGCCGATTGCCAGCGGGAACAGGACGCCCGGACCAGCGAGCTTGACAGGCTGCGGGCAGCACTCGACACCCGGCAGAAAGCCTTTGACGAAGCGCGCTTGGAACTCGACGCTCGGCAGAAAGCCTTCGGCGAAGAACGTTCCCAGTGGGAGGCCGATCACCAGGAGGTGGCCGCCCGGGCCGCCAGCGAGTCGCAACAACTGGCCGCCCGGCTGGCCGAACTGGAGCGAGAGGGCCGAGAGTTGGATGCCAGCCGGCAGCAATGGGCCGTCCAGCAGGCAGATCGCCAGCGGGAGCTGGACGCCCGGACCAGCGAGCTTGACAGGCTGCGGGCAGAACTCGACACCCGGACCAGCGAGATCGACACACTACGGGCAGAAATGGAAACCCTCCGGGCCGCCCTGGACGCTCGATCTGCCGACCTGGAGACCCAGCAGGCCGAATTCGAGGAGCGACTGGCGACGTGGCAGTCGCGGTGCTCGGCCGACACGGAATCGCCGACGAGCGATTTCGGCGGCCAGCGGCCGGCAGAGCCCGAGTTCCAAGAACCGTCGCCGGAGCCGCCGGTAAGCGTTGCCGAGATCCTTCGGAAGGCCGGTGCTATGATTGACCTGCCCGAGGAGGAACAGTCACAAGCCGGGGGCGTTGGCAGCGGGCAGGCAATGGAGAAGCCGGCGGGTGCAGTGCCGTCGGCCGAGCCGTCGCCGACGGCCGCGCCACATGTGGCAGGCGGTAGCGACGAGGAAGAATCGGTCGACGATTACATGACTCGCCTGCTGGCGCGACATCGCGGGGGGGGCGGTGCCGAGGCGTCGGCCCCCCAGCGGCCGCTGGCGCGGCCCGCGCCCGCCCAGGCTGCCACGTCGTCTGTAGCGCGCAATGCGGTGCAGACTTCCGCCGCGGCTTCCGCCGCGGCCCCAACCGAAAAGCAGGAACCGCTGGAGCTCTCGCCACGAACCGTGGCCCCCGAGAAGCATAGCGACTTTTCGGCGATGAGGGAGCTGGCCAACTTCTCGGCCCGCGGCGCGCTGCGGCGGCACGAGCGGCGACGTTTGTCTACCGTCACGAACGCCAAATTGCTGGTGATGGTCGTGGCACTGACCGTGGGCGGCTCGCTCGTCTGGCTGCGGCGAATGCCGACAACCAACGGCACGGCGTACTACTCGGCGGCGGCGGCCTTCCTGGTGGCGCTACTGTGGGGCGCCCAGTACCTCGTCTTGACGCTCCGCCTGCTGTACGGCAAGCTGCGGGGCGGCGATCGGACCGCGGAGCGTCGCCAGCCATCGCGGCCGCCGGCGGCCCCGCCGCGGAAAGCGGGCCAACAGCAGACCGAGGGCCCGGCCACTCTCGAACCGTAACCGTGCACCTCGCGATTCAGAATCCGCGGGCGGCCCGAACGTCGTCGAAGTCGCGGAGGTGGTAATCGATGCCCACGTAGTCCAGCACGCGGCACAAGCCGCGCAGCGCCACGCCCATGCCGTCCGGACCGCTGGCGCCGCCGAACTGGCCGCCGCCCTTCAGGTGCGGCTCCAAGTCGACCAGCACGCCGGGGATGCCGCGGCGGGCAAGCTTCTTTTCCAGGGCCGGCAGCAGCCGGCCGAAATCGCGGAAAATCGCCTCGTGGGCGGCGTCGCCCTGGTCGGCGGGCACGAAGTCCACCAAGGCATCCTCGTCCACGTGCCCCCCCTTGCCCGCCGCTTGCAGCCGGCGGAAGTCCTTGACGTGCATCCAGCCCAGCCCGGGCTTCATCGCCGTATAGTGCTCGAACACCTCGGCCGTCGAGTAGCCCTGAGTGAGGAGGTTGCCCGCGTCGAACACCAGCACCATCGCCGGATCGTTCACTTGGCGGTAGATCTCGGCCAGCAGCCGGCCGTCGCTGCCCACCAGGTTGGCCTCGACCTCCAGGCCGAACGTCAGGTCGGAGCGGTGCAGCGCCTCGGCGATGGCGCCCAATTGCTCGACCACCTGCGGCAGGAACCCCCGCGGGTCGCTTCCCTTGGGATGGTAGAACGAGAAGCCGCGGACCAGCTTGGTCTCGAAGGCATGGGCCAGCTCGCAGGCCTTGGCCACGTCGGTGGCCAGGTATTTCTTGAAGGGAATAAAGGCGTTCTTGGTCCCGTCCTCGACGTCGGCCAGCTTCACTTTGCCGATGGGCGAGGCGATCGAGGCCACGTTCAGCCCGTACTCGTTCTGAAGCTGGCGGATCTTCTGGATCTCGGCCACGGTCAGCTTCATCACGTTCTTGACGCCCTGCCCGACGTCGATGAAACGGATGCTGTAATACTGGAGGCCCAGCGCAGCGAAGGCCACGAACTGCTCGACGGCCGTCTTGTGGTTGGCCGACTCGTCGGCAAAGCCCGAAAGAATCACCCGCGGCCGATCATTCATCGGAAACCCCTGCGCTTGTGAAGGTTGCATGGATGGTGGTGGTGATTCCGCCCCGCGGCCGGAAGGCCGCCGTAAGCCGCATCCGCCGCGGCTCGATCACCGCCACCAGGTCCTCCAGGATGCGGTTGGTTACGTTCTCGTAAAAGATCCCCTCGTTGCGGAACTGCTGGAGGTACAGCTTGAGGCTCTTCAGCTCGACGCACTTCTTGTCGGGCACGTAGGTCACGGTCAGCGTGCCGAAGTCGGGCTGGCCTGTCCGCGGACACATGGAAGTGAACTCCGGGCAGACGATCTCGATCGTGTAATCGCGGCCGGGATACTGGTTGTCGAAGGTCTCCAGGCCGCTGCGCGGGTCGGGGTTCACTTTTGCAGGCTCCTTTCCAGCAGCCGCCACGGGGACTGCGTGCAATTTTCGCCCGCCACGCCGCGTGGCCGCGAAAATGGGACTGTCCCCCTATAGGCTCAAGCCGGTAATTGTGACATGATTAGCGCTGGGGGGAAAGGGCCGCGGCGCGGCGCGCCGCGCGGAATACCTCTATTCGCCGGCAGCTTGGCACCCGATGAGCAGTGCAGGACAGACGCAGAGCGAACGGCGGGCGGTGATCCTACTTTCTGGGGGGTTGGATTCGGCCACCGCCGCCGCCATCGCCCGGCAGGAAGGCTTCGCACTCTACGCCTTGACGGTCGATTACGGCCAGCGGCACCGCTTCGAGCTGGAGGCGGCACGCCGCGTGGCCCGGGCCCTCCAGGTCCGGCGGCACGTCACCGTGGCCGTCGATCTGGCCGCTTTCGGCGGTAGCGCCCTGACCGGCGCCATCGACGTACCCAAGGACCGCCGGCCCGACCAGATGGCCCAAGGTATCCCCGTCACCTACGTTCCGGCGCGGAACACCGTCCTGCTGGCGCTGGCCTTGGCGCTGGCCGAGACCGCGGAGGCGGCCGACATTTTCCTGGGCGTCAACGCGGTAGATTACAGCGGCTACCCCGATTGCCGGCCGGAATTCATCGCCGCCTTCGCCCACCTGGCCAACCTGGCCACCAAGGCGGGGGTCGAAGGCCGGCTGAAGTTCGAGCTGCACACCCCGCTGATCCGGCTGTCCAAGGCCCAGATCATCCGCCGCGGCATGGAGTTGGGCGTGGACTACGGCCTGACCCATTCCTGCTACGACCCCGCGCCCGACGGCTTAAGCTGCGGTGCCTGCGACGCATGCCAATTACGCCGCAAAGGATTCGCCGAGGCCGGCCTGGTCGATCCCCTGCCGTACGCTAAGGATAGGTCTATCGGGGCCGTGGCGGAGCACGTCGCAGGCCGGCAACCCTGAATCTGACCCTGGCCAGGATTCCCTGCCACTGCTACAATCACAGCCGGGGGGCGCTCCAGGCGGGCTTGCCCGGCGGTGCGCGCCGTGGGGCGCTCCGGGCGAGCAGCCGGCGGCGGCGAGACGAGGAAAAGGCGAGTTGCGTGCCATGGCGGCCGAAACGGTTGATCTAAGCGAGCTGGGGGCCGTGCCGGCCTATTGGAACCGCCGCCACCTGTTGGGGCTGGAGGACCTTACCGCCCAGGAGATCACGCTGATCCTCGACAAGGCCGTGCTGTTGCGGCGGATCCTGACCGAGGGGCCGCGGAAGATCCCCGTTCTGACCGGCAAGACCTGCGTCAATTTATTCTTCGAGAACTCGACCCGCACGCGGACCAGTTTCACCCTGGCCGCCCGCCGCCTGGGGGCCGACACGCTCGATTTCTCCGCCGCCAGCAGCAGCCTCTCCAAGGGCGAGACGTTCATCGACACGGCCAAGAACATCGAGGCCATGGGCGTGGACGTGATGATCGTTCGCCATCACGCCCCCGGCACCCCGCACCTGCTGGCCCAGAACCTGCGGTGCTCGGTGGTCAACGCGGGCGACGGGCCGCACGAGCATCCCACCCAGGGCCTGTTGGACATCATGACCATCCGCCAGCGCCTGGGCCGCGTGGAAGGACTGACCGTGGCCCTGGTCGGCGACATCCAGCACAGTCGCACGGCGCGGTCGAACATCTGGGGCCTGAAGAAGCTCGGCGCCCGGGTGATCGTCTGCGGGCCGTCCACGCTGGTCTCGCCCCGCTGGGAAGAACTGGGCGTGGAATACTCCTACAGCCTGGACGCCATCCTGCCGCGGGTCGACGTGCTCAACCTGCTGCGGATCCAGTTCGAGCGGCAGGCCACGCGGCCCTTCCCCTCGGTCCGCGAGTACGCCCACCTGTACACGATGGATAGCCAGCGGCTGGCCCGCACCAAACCCGAGATCTTGATCCTGGCCCCCGGGCCGATCAATCGCGGCGTCGAGGTCAGTCCCGACGTGGCCGACGGACCGCATTCGGCGATCCTCGAGCAGGTCACCAACGGCGTGGCCATCCGCATGGCCGTGCTGTGGCTGGTGAGCAGCAGAGGGATTTAGGGATTTAGGGATTTAGGGATTTAGGGATGAAGATGACTGGATCAGGCGACGTGGGCATGAGGGCAGAGATAGCCGGCGGCTAACAGCCGCCGGACGGCGGAAGGATGCAGACGGAAATGGCAGAGGCTCGGTCTCCAAATCCCTAAATCCCTAAATCCCCAAATCCCTAAATCCCATAACGATGAAGGGTAGCCGCGGATTGAACACGTCTAAGCTTCTCATCACCAACGGCCGTGTGATTGATCCCAGCCAGCAGATGGACCGGGTGACGAGCCTGCTGGTGGCCGACGGGCGGATCGCCGCCTACGACGCCGCGGCCGACCCCGAGGTCCAGGTGCTCGATGCCCGCGGCCGGATCGTGGCCCCGGGCCTGATCGACATGCACGTGCACCTCCGCCAGCCGGGGTTCGAGGAGGACGAGACGATCGAGTCCGGCACGGCGGCCGCCCTGAGCGGCGGCTTCACCTCGATCGCCTGCATGCCCAACACCGAGCCCCCCATCGACAGCCAGGGCACGGTCGAGTTCGTCCGTCAGCAGGCGGCCGAGAAGGGCCATTGCCGCGTGCTGGTCGTGGCCTGCGTAAGCAAGAACCGCGCGGGGAAGGAGCTGGCCGAGATCGGGCAGTTGGTCGAGGCCGGGGCGGTGGCCTTCAGCGACGACGGCAACCCCGTGGCCGACGCCGAGCTGATGCGCCGCGCCCTGGAATACTGCCTGATGTTCGACAAGCCGGTGATGAACCACGCCGAGGTCCGCGAGCTGAGCCAGCGGGGCGTGATGCACGAAGGCCTGGTCTCGCTGGTGCTGGGCCTGCCCGGCATCCCCGCCGCCGCCGAAGACGTGATGATCAGCCGCGACATCTCGCTGGCCGAGGCCACCGGCGGGCGGCTGCACCTGATGCACCTTTCCACGCTCAACGGCGTGGAGGCCCTGCGGCGGGCGAAGCTCCGCGGCGTGCGGGTGACGGCCGAGGCCGCGCCGCACCACTTTACCCTCACCGACCAGTGCCTGCGGAGCTTCGACGCCAACTATAAGATGAATCCCCCCTTGCGCGGCCAGGAGCACGTCGAGGCCGTCATCGCCGGTCTGAGCGACGGCACGATCGACGTCATCGCCAGCGACCATGCCCCGCACGCCAAGGAAAAGAAAATGCAGGAGCTGGACCAGGCCCCCTTCGGCATCGTCGGACTGGAGACCGCGCTGGGGCTGGTGGTGACCCGCTTGATCGAGCCCGGCCATCTGGATTGGCCCGCCGCCCTGGCCAAGCTGACCATCAATCCGGCCCGCATCCTCGGCCTGGACAAGGGCACGCTGCGAATCGGCGCCGCGGCCGACGTGACGATCATCGACCCCCAGTTCCGCTGGCGGGTCGATCCGGCCGAGTTCCGCTCGAAGAGCAGCAATACGCCCTTCGCCGGCTGGGAACTCACCGGCCGGGCCGAAACCGTGATCATCGCCGGCCGGATCAAGCTCGACCGCCGCCGCCGGAATGTCTGAATGTTCGAATGCTCAATGTTCAATGATGGCAGCGGTTCCCCCGGTTACGGATAAGCTTCCGCACCGCTCAGTGAACTTTGGGCAGCGGTCATTCCGGGCAGTGAACATTGAACATTTCAGTCATTGAACATTTCTCGCCCCCACCATGTCCATCCTGATCGACGGCTACAATCTGCTCAACGCGGTGGGGATCGCCGGCGGCCGTGCGGGGCCGGGCAACCTCCAGCGGGCGCGGCTGGCCATGCTCAACTTCCTGGCCGAGTCGCTCGACCCGGCCGGGCTCGAGCGCACCACCGTGGTCTTCGACGCCCAAGATCCGCCGCCGGGCCTGCCGCGGGAGATCCGCCATCGCGGCCTGCGGGTCCGCTTCGCCGCACGCGAGCAAGACGCCGACACACTGATCGAGGAGCTCGTCCGTGCCGATTCCGCCCCACGCCGCCTGACCGTAGTCTCCAGCGATCACCGCGTTCAGCGGGCCGCCCGCCGCCGACGGGCGCGGGCCGTCGATAGCGACCTGTGGTACGCCGAGATCCTCCGCCAGCGACGCCAGCGGCTCCAGGCCGCCCCCGGCACCGGCCGGCCCAACGTGCCCCTCCTGGAAGAGGACGTCAATTACTGGCTCCAAGAGTTCGGCGGGCAGTCAGAACTCGACCGCCTGTGGACCGAGCCCCCTTAGCCACGATCGTCGCTGCATCTGGGTAATCCTCCTTTGGCGGCCTTATAGTTGGCCCGCCGGACGGGGCAAAGCGCCGCGCGGGGCTTTCTTGGCAAAGTTCGTCTTGGTATACTTACCCTCTCAGCCATAAACGTCCCCGTCCGGCCTTGTGCCGGCGGGACGCTGATTGACGACTACAGCGCCTTGCTCCGATAATATTCGCCTTATGGGGACTGTCCCCTTCCGAAGTCTTCATCCCGAAAGGTGGTGTTCCATGTTGCGACGCGGTACGATCTTGGGCGGTATCGTGGTGGCGTTGACGGTGGCGGCCGTTTCGGCCCAGGAGCAGCCGGCGCCGCGGCAGCGGGGCTTCGGCGGGCCGGGCAACATGCGCATCCCGCTCGCCATGCTCATCGTCATGCCCGAAGTCCAGACTGAGCTCGCGCTGAGCGACGACCAGAAGCAGCAGGTCGAGCAACTCTCGGCCGACCTGATGCAGCAGGCGCGATCGACGTTCGCGAACATCAACTTCCGCGACATCATGAGCCTGAGCGAGGAGGAGCGGACTAAGCGCTTTAGCGAGTTGCGGACCAAGGCCGAGGAAACCGGCAAGCAGGCCGACGGGAAGGTCGAGAAGCTCGTTGATAGCAAGCAGCTTGCCCGGCTGGGCCAATTGCGGCTGCAGCGCGAGGGCGTGGGGGCGCTCAGCCGGCCGGAGGTCGTCAAGCAGCTCGCCCTGAGCGACGAGCAGCAGGCGAAGATCAAGAAGATAGCGGACGAGTCGCGGGGCCAGGGCGGGTTCGGTCGGGGCGGCGGCCGCCCCGGCGCCTCGCAGCCCGATCGCCAGGCGCTTATCGCCCGCGCCCAAGAGCAGCGCAAGAAAGCCATGACCGATGCCCTGGCGGTACTCGACGACGACCAGTTGCTCCGCTGGGCCGAGATGACCGGCAAGGAGTTCAAGTTTCCGCAGGGCTTCGGTCTGTTCGGCCCCGGCGGCCGCGGCGGTCCCGGCGGGCCGCCCAACCCCGGCAACCAATAGTGCTTGGACTTGTGCACGGTGCCGATCCCAGGTCCCCTCTCCCTCCGGGAGAGGGTTAGCCGGAATTATTCACCGAGGCTCGTAGTGACCCGATTCATCGGGTCTGGAGAGCGTGAACAGGTCAAGGACCGCATGAATGCGGTCACTACGAACGATTGGTGAATAATCCGGGTTAGGGTGAGGGCGATCGGCTCGTAAAGCAAGTTGGTCCCATGCCCTCACCCCCTGCCCCTCTCCCAAAGGGCGAGGGGAGCGGCCAAGCAACATCACACAGCCATGCGAAAGCTAATTACCTGCGTTGCAGTTGAAACCATCCTGGCGGCGGCGGTGATTGCCGCACTGCCGCCGGGCGCGGTCGGCTCTCAGCAGCCGGAGTCCGCGGCGGCGCAAAGCGATTCCGTAGTGCGATGGCTGCCCGCCACGCCGCAAAAACTGCCGCGCTGGCGGGGCTTCAACCTCCTGGAAAAGTTCCATCTGGGCAGCGGGCGAAAGCCCTTCCTGGAAGAAGATTTCCGCCTCATCGCCAAGCTCGGCTTCAACTTCGTCCGCCTGCCCATGGATTACCGCTTCTGGATCGTGCGGCCGAAGGGGACAGTCCCATTGAAGGGGACAGTCCCATTTTCGCCGGACGAAAATCGGGACAGTCCCCACGACGAAAATCGGGACAGTCCCCGCGAGCAGTTCGACGAGGCAACCCTGCGGGAGATCGACCAGGCCGTCGAGTGGGGCCGGCGGTACGGCGTTCACGTGTGCATCAATTTTCACCGCGCCCCGGGCTATACCGTCGCCGACCCGCCCGAGCGAACCAACCTCTGGACCGATCCCCAGCCGCAGCGGGCATGTGCCGCGCATTGGGCCATGTTCGCCCGCCGCTACCGCGGCATCCCCAACGAGCGGTTGAGCTTCAACCTGGTCAACGAGCCGGGCCACGTCGAGCCCAAGGTCTACGCGGCCGTAGTCGCCCGCCTGGCGGCGGCCATTCGGGCCGAGGACCCCCGGCGGCTGATTATCGCCGACGGCCTGGAGTGGGGGCGGCTGCCCGTGCCCGAGCTGGCCCCGCTTCGCGTCGCGCAGGCCGGCCGGGGCTACACGCCCATGGAACTCAGCCATTACCAGGCCAGTTGGGTCCATGGCGAGCGGTTCCCTCGTCCGCAGTGGCCGCGACCCGTGCCGCCCAACGGAACACCTTTCGGCCTGCCCGTCGAGGATCGGGCCTGGCTCTGGAAGACTTGCATCGAGCCCTGGCAGGCCGTCGAGTCGCGGGGCGTCGGCGTTATGGTCGGCGAATGGGGCGTCTTCAACCGCACGCCGCACGACGTCGTGCTGCGCTGGGCCGAAGATAGCCTGCGCAACTGGCAGCAGGCCGGCTGGGGCTGGGCCATGTGGAACTTCCGCGGCTCGATGGGCATTATCGACAGCGGCCGCGACGACGTGCAGTACGAGGACCTCGCGGGCCACAAACTCGACCGCCAGCTCCTCGACCTGCTCCAGCGCTACTGACAGATAGTGGCGAGGGGCGAGGGATTGGGGATTGGGGATTGGGTCTTGGGGCTTGGGTCTTTGGTCTTGGGATGCCCACCTTCCGCCTTCATCCTCCCTCCCTCCCCGCTCCCCACTCCCCCCTCACCCCTCCCCACTCTTCCTTCCCCGTTCCGGTCCTTTCCGGCAACTGACAACTGACAACCGACAACTGACAACTACCACCACCGCCGCGGCCACGAGCAATGCCAGCGTACCCGGCTCGGGCACCACGGCGAACTGGCTGTTGTGATCGAGCACGGCCCACACCGCGTGGTTGCTGGTATTCACGCCCCAATCGCCCACCGTCATGTCATTGCCCGGCCATGGGCCCAACTGACAACCGACAACCGGCAACTGAGAACTGCCCACGTTGCCCTGCACGGCGTTCTCCCACTGCCCGTCGCCCGGGTCCAGCCACGCCAGATAAATCAACCCCTCCGCCGCCTCGGTCGCCTCGCCCGGCCCGTCGTACAACATCGCCGGATTGTAGCTCATCTGCAACACGAAGGGACTGGTCTGACTGCCGCCGCCGAGCGTCATGCCGCCCAGGCTCACCACGTCGCTGATTAACCCCGGGCCGGCGTCCGCTTGGGTCCGCGTCCGCCACTGCATCGTGACCGTCTGGGCCGAGCCGCTCGTATTGGCGCCCGCCAGAATGGTCGCCTCGCTGCCGATCATGCCGTAGCCGCCGCTGCCGCTAGTGGCCGTAACCCTGGAATCCAGGCCGGCGTAACCGGCGCTCTGGGCCACGGGGGCGGTCAAGGCCGTGCCGAACGAGCTTTGCGAATTGCTGTTGTCGGCCGTGGCATTGCCCACGTTGCCTTTCAACGTGACGCTTATGGCCCCGTTGTTATTGCCGCCCGCCCCGGGCAAGCTACTGTCGTCGGCCAGTTGGGCGGCCGATAACGTCACCGTGCTGCTCCCCGTTGTGGTGTAGTTGGCCGTGTTGAGCGATGCCGTGTAGTTGTTGCCATTGCCCGCCGCCAGCCCGCCGAACGTCGCAAGGTTGGTGCTCAATGCCGCATCACCGCTGGCCGTGAAGCCGGTGGTCAGCTTCAAGTTCGCCGTGTTGGCCACCGTCGTATTGACCGCCCGGTTGTAAATCGTAAACCCCCGACCGGGCACCGTCGCCCCCTTGAGCACGTTGCCGAAGTCGATCGTCTGGGTCGTTTGGTTGGCCGTGGGCGACAATGAGGCGTTCGCGTGGTCCATCACCGTCACGGTCACAGTGCCCGTCTGGGGGCTGTTCGTGGCATTGGGATCGGAGACCGTGAACGTCCCCTGGCACGTGCCAAAAGCCGTGCCGCTAAAGGTCAGCCCGCCCCTCGGGCTGCTGGCCGAGCCGGCGGCCGCCGTGCCGCCCGCCGTGCCGGTCATGTTTGCCGTCGGGACGGCCGTGAAGTTAAGCGTGTCGCCCCCACTGGGCGCCGTGTTCTGCACGCTGACCGTCACCGCCGTACTGCCGCCCGTGATGATCGAGGGCGCGGCGGGCGTGGCCGTGGCCGTGCCCAGCGTCGGCCGATGGCTCAGGTCCAGCTCTGTGCCGCTGGAGATCAAGTGGTACCCGGTGGGCACCGTACTGCTCGTCAGCGCACTGGCACTGCCGCCGAGGCCGCTCGTGGCCGTGGCTAGCACATACTTGCCCTGGTCGGGCGTGCCCAGCAGGTTGAAACTAATGCTGGCCCCCATATTGACCATGGCTGTCTCGCCGATGGCCAACAGGTCGGCATTGCCCGCCCCGGCCCCCACGTCGACGGCCAGCGTACTGCCGCTCGAAAACGTAACGGCCCCGGTGCTCAATATGCCCACCACCCCGAAATCGCCGGGACTGACCGTGCCGCCCGAGAGAACCGTCGTGCCGCCGTTGACGAGTCCCGAACCGGCCAGAATCTGCCCGGAGGGAATCTGGAATCCGCCGCTGGCGGTCACGCCCGTCGCGTCGAGCGTAGCCCCGCTGCCGACGAGGATCTTGCCGGAACCTCCGATGTTGTTATTGCTGGCGGCGGTGACGAGGGCCAACGTGCCGCCGCTTATCGTCGTCGTGCCGATATAGCTGTTGGCACCGGTCAAAGTGAGCGTGTTGGCGCCGAGTTTCGTAATGCCCAGGCCGCCGCCGATGTTGCTCGCATAGGTGAAGCCACTGGCGGCATTCGTGGTGTCGATACCCAGGGCCGACCCGCTGGCGAAGCTCGCGTTGCTCCGAAGGGTGTCGATATCGGCCGCGGCCCACTCGCCCGTCCCGCCTGCATTTACTGCCAGAGTTCCGCCATTGCCCACCGAGACCTTTCCGGCGGTTGCGTACCCCGGCAGCGCCCGCGTTTTCGCCGCTTGCAGCATACCGCCAGAGACGGTCGTCCCGCCGTTGTAGGTGTTCGTGCCGGCCATGGTGAGCGTGCCGGGGCCGGCCTTCGTCAGGGCGTAATGATTGCCGCTGTCGCTGATTGTCCCACCGATGGTCAGTGTACCGGCACCATTGGTGGTGATCGTGAGTGTTGTGGACCACAGGTACACGGATCCGGTGCCAAGATTCAGGGCATTGCTGCCGCCGAACGCGAATGAGGCGTCCCAGTCCTGGGGGTTGTTGTTCACAGTTATGCCGGCGGCGGCACTGTCGATGGTGCCCCCGGTGATTGTCAAGGCCCCGGCGCCCAAAGCGCCGGAATTGTCGATGTCCAGCGTGCCGCTCCTCAGCGTAGTGCCGCCGCTGTAAGTGTTGGCCTGGCCGAGGGCGGCCGTGCCACCGGAGACCAGGAGGGCTTGGCTCCCGGTCAGGGCATTGGCGGCGCTGGTGGTCAGCGTGCCGCCGCTCACTGTAACATTGCCCGTGCCCAGGGCCTCGGCGGCATTGGCGGCCAGCGTGCCGGCGTTAATGGTGGTGCCGCCGGTGTACGTGTTGGAGGCGGTGAGTGCCGCCGTGCCCGCCCCGCTCTTCGTCAGGGCTGTGGGGGAGGCGTTGTCCGCAATTACCGAAGCGACCGTGAGGCCGCTACTGGTGTTGTTCTGGATAACAACCAGATCTGCGCCGGAAGCGCCTTCGAGGGCGCCGCCGGTGATAGTGGATGGGTTATTACCTACGTTGCTGGTCACCAGAATGCCGCCGGACGCGATAATGTTTGTGCCCGTCAGCGTGAGCGTTTCCGCAGCCGCCGTATTGAACCGCAGGCTGTTGGGCGTGATGCCTGCCGTCGGACTTGGGCTGCTCGTCACGTCGATATTCCTGTTCGTGTAACTGCCCGGCGTATTGCCGGCCACCGTGGTTGTGGTATAGGTGCTGAGCCCGGTTATGGCCGCGGCGGTTCCGTTGCCGGCGACGGCCCAAGTCGCGCCGCCGCCTTGCGTGGCCCAGCCGCCGATGATGCCGCTGGTGTTGACCCGCGTGGTGGTAATTACATCGGCCGTGCCTGTCGCCGTGGGGAAGTCCACCGTGCCGCCGACGGAGCGCGTAATGCCGCCCAAGGCCAAGACCGGCGTAGCGCCGGAATTGGTATTGCTGACCACCGATGCCCCGGCGTTGACCGCCAGACCGTTGACGGCTTGGGCGGCGGTGCCTCCGAACGAAAAGGTGCCACCGCCGACGGCCAGCGTGCCGGACGGATTCAGGGAACCGGTGACCGAGAGCGTTCCGCCGTTGACGGTGGTACCGCCGGAATAGTCGTTGTCGTACGCGAGCCAGGCCGCGCCGCCGGACACGACCAGGGCCTGGCCGCCGGTCAGGGCGTCACTCGTAGTCTCGGTGAGCGTCCCGCCGCTTAAAGTCACGTTGCCGGTGCCAAGGGCCCCGCCGTACCTGGCCTGGGCCTGGAGCGTACCGCTACCGCTGACCGTTGTGCCGCCGCTGTAGTTGTTGGCCTGGCTGAGGGTGACCGCGCCACTTGAGATCAGGAGAGCTTGGCTGCCGGTCAGGCCATTGGTGGCGCTCTCGGTTAGCGTGCCACCGCTTACAGCCACGTTGCCCGCGCCAAGGGCCCCGGCGTAGTTGGCCTGGAGCGTGCCGGCGCTTACCGTTGTGCCGCCGGTGTAGCTGTTGGCCTGGCTGAGGGTGGCCGTGCCGCCGGAGACGATTAGAGCTTGGCCGCCGGTCAAGGCGTTGGCGGCGCTCCCGGTGAAGGTGCCGCCGCTGACAGCGACTCTACCGCCGCCCAGAGCCCCAGCGGCGTTGGCGGCTACGGCGCCCGCAATCAGCGTCGTGCCGCCCGTGTAGCTGTCTGTGTAATTGAGGGTGGCCGTGCCGCCGGACACAACGAGGGCCTGGGCTGCACCGCCGTCGAGGGCGTTGGCGGCGCCAACGGTCAGCGCGCCGCCACTGACAGTTACGTTGCCCCTGCCCAGGGCCCCGCTTGCACCCGCCGAGAGCGTCCCGTTTTCGACGTATGTACCGCCGCTGTAGGTGCTGGAACCAGTCAGGGTAAGCGTGCCGCTGCCGGCCATGGTCAGAGCCGACGCCCCGCCGGCGCTGTTCACAACCGGCGAGGCCACGGACATGCTGCCCGGCCCGGCGTACACCAGTTCCTTTGTGCCGCCGATCACCAGGCCGGCGGTGCCGCTGATCGAACTGGCGGCCGTGGTATTCTCGTTCAGAATCCCGTTCAGGGTGACCGTATTCCCGCCGATGGCGATCGCGGTGGCGGTGCTGCCGGTCAGTTGCAAGGTGTTGGCCGAGAGGGGGGCCGCCAGCGTGCCGCCCGCTCCTGAGAGTGAATAATTCAACGTCCCGGTCTGGTCGGTCAGGGCGCCGATCGTGCTGACGATGGTCGGGCTGTAGGCTGCGATGGTGCCGTTGCCGGTGGCGTAGGCCGTCGTCGCGCCGCTGCCGTAGACGGCCCAGGGGCCCAGTATGCCGTTGGCGTTGCCCGTGCTGGTGGTGATCGTGCCGGTGCTGCTGAAGCCGACCACCCCGCCGACGCCGCGGGTGATCGCGCCCAGGGCCAGCGTGTTGCCGGTGGTGACGTTGACAGCCGATAGGCCGGCGTTGACGGTCAGCCCGGCGACGGTCTGCGAGTTTCCGGTGCCGCCGTTGGCCGTCGGGGCGTAGCTGAGCGTGCCGCCGCCGACCATCAGGGCGCTGCTCGGGCTGAGGGAGCCTGTCAGCGAGAGAATCCCGGCGTTGACTGCGGTGGGGCCGGTGTACGTGTTCGTTGCGCCCAGGGCCAGTGTGCCGGTGCCAATCTTGACAAGGTTTCCGGGACCGGAAACGGTGCCCGAAAGGGTAACCGTATAGCCAGCGCTGTCGATGGTTGCGTTGCCGCCGGGAGCGCCCAAGGTCAGGGGCAGCGTGGTGGAAAATGAGGCGACGGCCCGCAGGATTCCGCCATTGAAGTTGAAGGCCGCCGTCCCGGAACCGCCGATGATTGATCGGACGATTAGCGTTCCGCCGTTCAGGTTGTACGCCCCGTAGCTGGTAGAGGCGCTCGCCAGAAGGAGTTCGAGATTAGCTGTATTGGTCCCACCGGCCTGCGTGAAAGTGCCCGCCCCTTGGGAGCCAACGATCTCCTCGTTTCCCGCGTACAACTGGCCCGAACCGCGCAGGTTGTACGTGCCGGTGCTCCCAGCGGAAGCGCCGACAAAAATTGTAGAGCCCGCGGAGTTGGCGCCGCCCGATTGCGCGAAGGCCCCTACCCCACTGAGGCCCACGTACTCGGCAGCCGCGGATAGGGTACCGGTCCCGCTCAGGCTGTAGCTTCCGCTGTTGCCGGGGTTGTAGCCTAGGTAGAGGTAGTTGGAGACGGCGTTGCTCCCACCGGACTGTGTGAACACTCCCGTTCCGGCAGTGCCGACATACTGGTTTGCCAGGGTGAGCGACCCGCCCGTGATCCCCGAAGCCGGATCGTTGACCACCAGGTTTCCGTAGTTGCCGTTGCCGGGCCACCCCAAGGTAACGTTGCCGGCGCCAGAGATCACCAGCCCGTTGTTGAGGTCGAGGGCGGGGCTATAGGGGGAAGCGTTCGTAATCGTTCCTTGGCAGCTCACCTGATCGTTGATCGAGCCCGAACCGGCGAGGTACCGCCCGGCCGGCACCACGAGCGTGGTGCCCGCGGTATGGGTCATCCCCAGGCAACTGTAACTGGCGAAACCCGTTGACGGGTTGAATCCCGGCGGGACGATCAACAGTGAGTTGGCCCCGACGCTCACGTTCATGGAACCGACATTCGTCAAGACAGCCTGGGAAAGATCGACAATGCAATTACTTCCGACGGTCAAGGTGGCCTGACTGTTGCTGAGGTCGATCGTGCCTTGGTTGGAGATTCCGCCGTAGCTTATGCTGAGCGTGCCGCCGCTTAACACGTAGCGGCCGCCGCTGCCAATCGAGATATTACTGGCCGTGTTCGAGCCGCCGCTCTGCTGGAACAACGCCGTGGCGCCCGAACCGTATCCGACGTACTCGCTCAGGGCCGACAACTGGCCGGTCCCGCTCAGGTTGTATGTCCCGCTGCTGCCGGAACCGCAGCCCAGGTAGAGGTTGCTGGTGGTGCTGCCGCCGGCGATCGCGTTGGTCCCGCCGGTCTGTGTGAAGCTTCCTATGCCGGAGTAGCCCACATACTCGTTCATATCACCCAACGCCCCTCCGTTAAGGCTGTAAGTTCCGCTGCTCCCGGCGTTGTACCCGAGATAAACGGAGGCACCAAAGCCACTGCTTCCTCCGGTCTGCACGAAGTTGCCCGTGCCGTAATAGCCGACGTACTCAAAGTTCGTACAGGACAGCGTGCCCGCGTTTAGGGTGTATGTCCCACTGCTACCGCGAAGGTACCCGACATTGAGGTTGCTGCTGGGCGAATTCGTTCCACCGGACTGAGTGAAACTGCCCGTTCCGGAGTAGCCGACGTCCTCATCCCATTGCGTCACGAGGCTGCCACCGCTCATTTGGAGCAACCCACTGCCGGCGGGAGTGCCAAGGTAAAGGTAGCTGCACGCTGGCCCGGTGGAACTGACGGTCGCGGTGCCGCCGTTGGCGATGTAGGCGTTGGTGCTGGAGGTCGGCAGGCCCGCGGTCCAATCCGATGCCACCGACCAATTGTCCGACGAGGCGTTCCAGTAGGTTTGTGCGCGGGCCGGCAGCGGTGGCACCAGCAGCAGGATCACAGCGACACAGCCGCACGCCGCGGGCCGAAAGATCGAGGGCCTGCGCCGAAAGCAATTAACCACAAAGGCACAAAGGGCACGAAGTTTCTTTAGGCATCCGCGCGGGTGTAACCGGCTTGCTTGAGCGGCGTGCCGGCGCTCGTACAACCGCTCTGTTTGTTCCGTCGTGTCTTCGTGCCTGCGTGGTACGTCCACGGTTTGAATCAAGACCCGCGTGGCCGGCATGATTCACCCCTGGGGAACCAATTCCACGAACTCCACCCCGCCCGCCTCTTCAGCGCCACGTCAGGCCGCAATGCGGTGAGAAACGACCAATGACCAAGCACCAATGACCAACCGTTGGCCGTCAGGGCGCTCGGTGCCGTACCTGCCTGTGAGAAATGACCAATGACCAAGCACCAATGACCAAGAAACTCGCCGCACTCGGCCCGCTTGTCATTGGTCATTAGTCATTGGGATTTGGTCATTCACATCGCACTTGTGTCTGCCGACCGAGCGCCGTAGTGCCACTCGGGTTGGGTGGAACGAACGGGGGACCGGCACCGATTATACCAAGCCCCGGCTGCGTTTAAGCCATTGCGGCCAGAAATTCCCGAAAATCACCGAAAAACCAGCTATGGTGGGGGGAAGGGGCGGGGGATTAGGGACTAGGGGCGAGTGGTGAGGGGCGAGGGCGAGGGGCCCTTTCTAGCCACTAGCCACCAGCCACTAGCCACTGGCGAAGAGGGGCGAGTGGTGAGGGACGAGGATGGAACGCTGATTTACCCTAATCTGCACTAATCGGGCCCAACCGAATCAGCGGTTATCAGCGTGAATTAGTGTTCCCATGCCCGCCTTCTTCCTGCCGCCTTCCGCCCCACCAAATTTCCTGCACGTTCAGATCTAGACAACTGTACAGGTCTAGTGTTATAATCCCGCCTGCCGCCGCCCAATGTATCAGGCACACGCCGTGTGCCGTTTTCCGCACACGGCGTGTATGGGCTGCATTGCGGCACACGGCGTGTGCCGGATACATTGCCGGCCTCGCTCTTTGACAATTTAGGGCAGCCACGGATTGAACACGGAACAAACACGGACAAGAACAATCTGTTGTCTCGCGGTTGGCTCATGTCCAAGAGTCCTTTCCGTGTTCAATCCGTGTTTCATCCGTGGCTGCTCGATCGTTTACGCCGGAACTGGCATGCCGATTGCTCTGGCAAGATGGGTCACCACGCCCCACCAACGGCAAAAAAACCTATGTGCACGCCGGGTTTGGCGCGTGATCCTGGAAAAGTGGCTTAATGTTCACTAGATGACCGATGTATCGTATTTCCCGGGCGATACGCCCAAAAAGCCCAAGATTTCCCCCACCTTTGGAACGCCCGGCCAGCCGTTTTGAGCCGATGGAAAAAACATGTGCAACACGTACCTTACAAGTTGTATGAACTTACGCACGACGGGCAGAATCGCAAACGGCAGCCGGCAAACGAATTGCCCACTTGTGCAACACCGGAGGCTCCCGAAAGTCCCGTCAAAGTGTTGCACACATGAAATGTTCACCGCGCAGGTGACCTTCTTCTTCAGAGGGGGAAAGGAGTGGGGAGTGGGGAGTGGGGAGTGGGGAGTGGGGAGTGGCGAGGGGTGAGTGGCCCTTTCTTCTCGCTACCAGCCACCAGCCACCAGGCACTAGCCACTAGTGAAGAGGGGCGAGGGCGAGGGAGTGTTCAGTTTTCAGTTTTCAGTGTTCAGCAAGCAGCGGGACACTGACAACCGACAACTGACGGCGGAGGGACGAAGACCTAAGACCCAAGCCCCAAGACCAAAGCCCCAAGACCTAAGTCCCAATCCCTAATCCCCAATCCCTGCCGAAATCCCGCAGATTCTCGACATTCTCCGCCTTCGCACGATTCCGGCCAAAGCGCCATAGCCCCACCCACGGCCGCTCAGTAGAATTCCCCGGGCGCTAATCGGAAGTAAGTTGCATGGCAGGGGCGGCTGGCCGCTGAGGGGGCAAAGGACTGGCGAAGATGCTATCTGTTTTACGCGTTATTGGTGATCTTTTTCGGGCAGTTCGATTGCCCAGGCGGTCGCCATCGGTGATCATCGGCCTGGTGGGCACCGGCCTGACGTGCGGAGTGGCCTTGGCTTACTACGTGGGGACCGGCGGCACTCCGCTGCCGGAGACCGACGACGAATCGCCGCAATGGGCCAGCATCGCCCAGGTCAATCCGGCCAATTTGACCACGGTGGGCAAGAACGCCTACTTCAACCTGGAGCCCGGCTACCGGCTGGAATATGCCGACGGCCCCTCGACCCGCACGGTGACGGTGCGGCGGAAGACCAAGCTGGTCGACGGCGTCCAAACGCGGGTCGTCGAGGAAAAGGAGCAGCGCGGCGGCCAACCTACCAAGGTGTTGTGGAAGTACTACGCCATCGACAAGGAAAGCAAGGCCCTGTACTGCTTTGGGGTCCATGTGCAAAACTACTACGAGGGCAAGGTGGTAAGCCATGACGGCTGGCGATCGGGGGTCCATGGGGCCGTGTTCAGGCTGGCCATGCCCGCCGCGCCCAAGGTCGGCGATACGCTGGTGCAGCGGCATGGCAGGACCCGCTACGAGGTGATCGGCGTGGGCGAGAAGGTGACGACCCCGGCCGGGCAATTCAGCAATTGCTTCCGCACGCAGGTCAAGGGCACGGCGGAGGACGAGGGCCGCGAGAAGGTGTTTGCCCCCGGCGTGGGCCTGGTCAAGGACGGCCAGTTCAGCCTGGTGAAGATCGTCCAGACCACGCCGAGCAGGAGCGTCGCCAGCAGCTACTGACCACCGCCCGCCGCGTCGCCCGCAGGGTGGGCTATTGCTGGGATGATGAACAAAGCCTTCGTCCGCGAGCCGGATCAGACCGCCGACTACTGCCCGCGCTGCGGCAGCAAGGGTGAGCCGGTGGGGAGCAAGACCCTGGCCGCCTATCTCACGCAGGAGCAGCGATGTCGCCTGGCCGAGCCGGCCAACTTCTGCCCGTCGCCGCAATGCCCGGTGGCATACTTCGACGGTTTCGAGCGGCTCGTTCTGGCGGCCGACCTCCGCTCGGCCGTCTATCCCAAAGACCCCGCTGCGCCGATGTGCGCCTGCCTTGGTCTGACCCGCGCCGATATCGAGCAGGACGTGCGGGAAGGGGTCGTTACGCGGACCAAGGCCGTGCTGGAGCGGGCCAAGTCGCCCGCCGCCCGCTGCTCGGAGACGGCGGCCAACGGGCGATCCTGCGCCGCCTACGTGCAGAAGTATTACATGCAGTGCCGCGAACGAGGGCCACGACCATGAGCCCCCCGGAAGCGACTGCCAGCGGACCGGGCGCACAGCAGGCGGCCGCTCATCGCCGGCGGCTGGTGGCCCTGGCGGCCGCCGTGCTGGTCGCCGCCGTGCTGGGCTCGGTTCTCTACGCTCGATGGGGCGGTGGCCCCGGCCGCGCCGCGTCCCCGGGGGCCAACTCCAACGCCCTTGCCGCCCAAGGCCCCGCCGCCCCCGACGACCGCCTCCGCCACATGCTGTTGGGCACTTGGGCCGATGACTACCAAGGCCATCGGACCATGACGCTCAAGGAAGACGGAACCGGTACGATGCTCGTCGAGCTGAGCGGCTGGCGGGCGGCCCTTTCGGCGTCACGGCTGCGATTCGACATGGCCTGGTCTGTGGCCGGCGGCCACCTGAAAAAACAAACGCTCGGCGGCGAGCCCAACGCCCAAGTGCAGATGATCCTCAAGACAATGGGGGACCGGGTCGATGAGCCGATCCTGGAATTGACCGAGGACCGCCTGCGGCTGCTCGACCAGGACGGCCGGACGAAGTACGAGTGGCGGCGAGTGCAGCAGTAAGGACCACAGAATCAAAAAACGTACTCATCTCGCTCCGCGAGATGAAAGCCCATCTCGCGGAGCGAGATGAGTACGTTGGCGAACACGACAATAATTGATTCGCCGGTCCTAAGCCGCGCCGTTTCATGTGCCGCGGCGGCCGCCGAACCATTCGATCTGCCGCCGGGGGCAGAATGTCAAGCCCTGCTGGCGGCAATAGGGCTCCAGCCACGCCGCCTTCTCGGCCAATTCCTGCGGGCTGGCGCCCTGCGGCATGAGCATCACCCGACGGCGGTCGATCTCGGGCAGCGCGGCCAGGTAGGCCGCCACCTCCAGGCAATCCTCCAGGCAGTCTACGACGAACTTGAACTGGCAATCGTACTCGGCGTTGAGACGGCGGACGACCTCGGGCACATGGCGGGACTGCTCATGCTGAGCGATCCGCGTCGCTCCCTCGGCCGCCGCCGCCGGGGTGGAATTGGAGAGCTTGGGGCTTACGGACATCAGGTCGCAGTGGACCCTCAGGCAGCGGGTGCCGGCGGTCTCGATGGTGACGTGCTTTCCCAGGGCGTGCAGGGCGGCGCACAGCGGGACAAGCTCGGCAAACAGCATCGGCTCCCCGCCGGTCAGAACGACATGCCGCGCCTCGGCCCAGGCTTGGATCCGGGCGATGATCTCCTGCACCGAAAGCTCCTCGCCCTCGGCCTCCCAGGAGGCATAAGGGGTATCGCAGAAGCGGCAGCGGAGGTTGCAGCCGCTGGCACGGATGAAGATGCTCGGCATGCCGGTCAGGCGGCCCTCGCCCTGCACGGATCGGAAGATTTCGGCAATTCGCATGTCAGGGATTGGGGGATTAGGGATTGGGGATGAAGATCGTCGTCCGGCGGCTGTTAGCCGCCGGCAATTTCCCTAATCCCTGATCCCGATAAACCATGATTTATGTCGCTGCCTGCCCACCCTCACCCTGCCCTCTCCCGGAGGGAGAGGGGAGCAGGGGATTTGCCCGCGTCACTGACCAGCGGACTTGCTCTCTTTTCTTCGGAAGGAGCCGGTGCCCGCCGTGCGGCCTCCCTTCCGCCTTCCGCCTTCCGCCTTCTGGGGACAGTCCCCGGGCGGTTTCTCGGCCGCAGCTAGGTGGTGGACTTCGGCTTCGACCCGCTGTTGGGGCGCGGCTTGGGCGGCGGTGTTTTCGGCGGCGGGCTGGGCGACGGGGAGTTCGACGAGCCCTGCGAGCCGCGCGGCGCGTACACATAGGGCCGGCCCCAATAACGGTGATGGTAGCCGTAGTATCCGGGATAGTAGCCGCCGGGATACCAAGGATAGTAGCCGCCGCCCGGATTGACCGGATACCCGTAGCCGCCATCGGGAGGCGGCGGGGGATAGGAGCCCTCGGACGATTTGCGGTCGGAATTCGGCGGGGCCTGGTTGTAAGGCATGGCCAGAATGTCCTGAATGCCGGCGCGGATCTTGGCCCGCAGGGCATTGAGCTCCTTGCTGGCGGCCGTTTCTTCCTTGCCGTCGGTCGCATCCTGCAAGCGCTGGGCGGCGTCGCGCAAGGCGTCTTCGTGGTCGGCCTTGAGCGCCTCGTAGGCATCCTGCTGCTTCTTGTTCAGCACGACACCGCGGGGTAGTGCGAAGGCCGACTTGGCCGGATCGCCGCGGGTTTTGGTCTTGCTGCCCTCCTTCTTATCGCCCAAGGCGCTCTTATTATCGCCAGGTGCGTTCTTGTCGTCGCCCAGGGCGCCGATCTGGTCTGGCGGCCCTGCATCGTCGGTGTTCTGTTTCGCCTTGGTCTGGGCGCGGCGGGCCTTCGGGCCGTGGTCGTCGCCGGGATCTTGCCCCCGTGCGACGACGACCCAACCGAGCGTGGGCAGCAGCGCCGCAATGATCCACTTGCCGCTTGTGTTGAGAATCATGGCCTTCCCCCATACCTATCCGGCGGCGCGGTCCCGAGCAGCACGAACACTACCCCGGCGGCGCGGGCCACGTTTGGCCGGCCAGAGTGCCCTTGCAATCAACATTACACACTTCACCGGGCGGTGTCAATGTTTTGCGGGCTAGGTGATGGCTTCGAGTGCCATAGCGGCCGGCTCGGGCCGCTGGCCGGTGTGGCAGAAGATGCAATTGCCGCCCGCCGTGGTGGCGGACTGGAGGGCCTCTTCCGCCCGGGCCAGCAGTGTCGGCGCGCCTTCGCCCGGCACCGCCACGGCACACGCCATGCTGACGGTGAACTGAAAGGCGGAGCCCCGCAGGGGCAGCACGCAGCGGGAGATCGCCTGCCGCAGCCGCTCGGCGATGTTGATCAGGTCCGACTGCTTCGCCCAGCAGAGGAGCATGGCGAAGGTGGCCTCGCCATAGACGGTGCCCACGTCCATTTCGCGGATCGAGGCCTCGAGGAACTGGATCGTGCTGCGGAGCACAACGGCGCCGGCTTCCGGGCCGTGCTCGGAGATGAGCGCCGAGTAGCCGTCGACGCGCATGAGCAGCACGCCCGGTGGCGGGCCCTTCCGCTGGCATTCGGCCAGGCGGCGGCCGACGTTGAGGCAGAACTCGTTGCGACTGCAGAGCGTATTTCTTTGGTCCGCAGTCGCGGTCCGCGCATCGGGCGGCGTGACGGGCGCCGGCGGGACGGCGTTTTCCGGCGGCGCGTCAGTGGGACGAGCGATGGCATGAATCGTCTTTCCGTCGTGCCAGGAGCCGCGATTGCGGCCCGCTGCCTTGGAAGCATACAGGGCCTCGTCCGCGCGGCGAATCAGGGCCGCCGGGTCCTCCCCGGTGCGCACCTCGGCCAGCCCGAAACTCAGCGTCACGTGGATCTCGCCGGAGAGCAGGCGGAAGCGCACCGTGTCGACGCTCTGGCGAATGCGCTCCAGGCACTTGGCCCCCGTATCGCCGGCGGTGTCCGGCAGGATCACGGCGAACTCCTCGCCGCCATAGCGGGCGACGATGTCGGCTCCGCGGGCCGCCGTTCGCAACACCCGCGCCACCCCCCGCAACACTTCATCGCCGCTCTGGTGACCTTGCTCGTCGTTGAAGCGTTTGAAGTGGTCGACGTCGCCCATGATCAGCGAAAACTTCCGGCGGTAGCGGCGGAATTCGGCGAATCGCCGATTCAACTCGTCGTCGAAGGCGCGGCGGTTCGGCAGCGCGGTCAAGGCATCGGTCCGCGCCTCGGCCGAGCGGGTCTCGACCAACTGCGCCTGCTCGTGCAGCTTGGTCTCGGTCGTCTTCAGTTGCTCCTGCATCTGTTGATTGGCCTCAATCAGCCGAGCCACGGCGGAGACGACGGCCTCGGGGTTTCCCGCGTTGGCCAGGTTCAATTCCTGGTTGATCTGCTCGACCCGGCTGCTGTGCTGGTCCACGTTATCCGCCATGTGGGTGGCCAGGTCCTGCAAGCGGGTGAGAACCTGTTGGGCAGCGTGAAACTCCTTCTTGCCGCTTGGACCGGAGTCTCGCAGGAAGCGGTGCAGCCACCACCCCGCCATGGTTCCGGTCAGCGTCATCAACGCGGTATAAATGAGATCGGAAAGGAAGCCCGACATGACTGTTGCGCCAATCAAGGGTGTTGTTGACCAAGGGTTGGGAGGATGCCTGGGGAGGCCGTGCGGCAGCGGCGGCCGGGAACTCCCCGGAAAAGGATAGGTCCTGCCGGTGGGCCACAGCGGTTATCTGGCCCACAAATCTGTGACCTGTTGGGGGTAGTAGGCGGTACGGCGCGTACAATCGCTGGATTCGATTCAGGCCGCAGGGCCGGCCAGCACGCTAGAACAGGGGAGGAGGAGAACGGGAGAGCAGGGGAGCAGGAGAGCAGGAGAAAACGAAAACACGAGAACAGGCGATGGAAGTGTTCTACCTGCCCTGGGGATCTCGTTTCAGCGGCTCTACCGGTTGGCGTGCGGGCCCCGGCAGCGGCGGCGACGGGAAGACCGGCTCGGCCGCCGCCTGACCCATTTGGAACAGATCGTCGATCTGGAGCAGTCCAGCCAAGTCGACGGCCGCCTGCCACTGGTCGCCCAGGAGTTGCACGTAGGTCGAGATCGTCCCGGCCAACGTTTGCTGGGCGGTCAGCACGTCGTTGAAATCGGCGTCGGGATCGACCTGATAGCGGCGGTACACGCCCCGATAGGCGCGGACCTGGTCGGCCAGGATGCCGCCGCGATAGAGTTGGAACGTGGTGGCGGCGGTCTGGTAGCGGGCGAAGATGTCGGCCAGGCTGGCGAGCAGTTCGTTTCGGGTCCGATCGTATTCGCTGCCGGCCCGCACCAGCGCGGCCTCCGCCGCAATGATGTTGCCGCGGTTCGTGTCGAAAACCGGGATGGGGGCCCCGATCTGCAAATTGATCGTGGTGCCAAAGGGCGGGGTGGTGAAGTCGTGCTCGATGACCGTGCTGGTATCCAGATTGGGCACGCGCGGGATGATCCGCGCCAGGCGGAGCTGATAGCGGGCCTTGGCCACGGCGTTCTGCGCGGCGACCAGATCGGTGTGGACGGCGAGGATCCGCTGGCAGGCCGCGTCGTAAGTGATTTGCGGCAGGGGGGCGTCGGCCTGGCCCACCAGGGCCGCCGGCGGCATGCCCGGGCAGTTGAGCGTGGCGGCCAGCCGTCGCCAGGCCGCCTCGTACTCGTGGTTCGTCTGGAGCAACTGGCCTTGGGCCTGCACGGCCAGCACGCGGAGCTGCAGCGGCTCGTAAGGGGCCGCCTGCCCGGCCTGTACGCGAGTCACTTGCAGATGGTACACCCGGTCGGCGAATTGCACGAGGGCCGAGTTGACCTTCACCCGCTCCAGGGCCACCAGCACGGCGAAATAATTGGCCCGCACCTGCGTGGCCAGATCGAAGCGGGCCCGGCGAAGCGCCAGTTCCGCGTTTTCCAGATCGACGCCCGCGGCGGCCTTGGCCAGCTTGAGCTTGCCGCCGGTGACGATCGTCTGGCCGATGTTGCCGCCCTGGTAGCCGGCGGTGCGACCGGTATTGATGTTGTCGGCCTCGTAGGCCAGGTGCGGATTGGGATACGCGCCGGCCTGGATCATGGCGCCCCGCGCCGCATCCGCGTCAGCGGCCGCCTGCCGGATTAGCGGACTGCGGGTAATGGCCAGGCACTGCAACTCCTGGAGCGCTAGCGGGGGGTGGTCGGGCGTCGGCGGCGGACCCGCCACCGGCTCGATCTGGGCCAACTCCGCAAATAGTTGCCGGATCGCGGTGTGGCGCTGGGCCTCGGACTCGCCCGGTTCGACGGGCGGCAGCCGGATCGGCGGGGCGGCGCTGCCCGGGATCGCGCGGGGAATCTCCAAAGGTTGAGGCGCCGCGGCGGCCGGCGCCGCCGTGGGCGCGGGGTGACTCGGCGCCGCGATCGTTTCCGGCGGCGCCTTGGCCTGCCCGGCAGCCACCGCCGGGATCGCCAGCACCGCAGCGTCAGACAGCGGGGCGTTGTAGACCACCGGCCGGGCGGCGCCGCCGCCTTGCCCGGCTATGCCGGCCGGCACAGGCGCCGCGTTGCAAGCGGCCAGCGGCGGCCCCGGAAGCCCCGCGCGGGACAGGGGCTCGGCCGGCGCCGCAGGCGGTTGGGGAATGGACCTTTCGGCTGCCGGCCGGCCCATTTCCTCCGCCGGCGGGGGCGGCGTTATGTCCAGCGGCGAAGTCGCCAGGCCCCGAACCCGTTGGCTAACCGAGGCCTCCGTCCCGTACCGGCAGCCCGCCAGGAGGGCGGCCAGAACTGCACAACAGCATAACCCGGCGATAGTAACCCGAGAGATCAATCAGCACCCGCTGTCAGTGGCTTCGCCCCGTTGCATTATGACGGTGCGGATCATTCTTGACGCCCTTACGCGTCTTACGGGTTATATCGGGTATGACGAAAACAAGGATGAGGCAGGCGGGATGGCCTGCCGGTTGTAACGATTGCAATGGTTGTACGGGGGGCAAAACCGTTACAGGCCGACTCCCAGCGATAGGCCCCGGCCGCGATACTCGATGAAGCCGCGGGGATAGGCGTTGTAGATGTAACCGGGATTGACGTAGACCGGTGGGTACACGACTGTCGGAGCCGGCGGGTAGGGAACCACTGTCGGCGGGTAGACCGGATAGGTGTAGACGGGCGCGGGCGTCACCACCACGGCCGCCGGCCCGCCGTAGCAGTGATGATGATGATGGACCGGCTCGATCCGCACGCCCAAATGGTCGTTGTAGGTCGCCCAGCGGACCGGCGTACCTTCCGCCAGGGCAGGCGCAGCCGTCAACAGGATCACTCCGCACGCAACCAGGCTCAAGGCAACTCTTCTCATGACTTTCTCCTCTTTGAACTGAGAGACACGCGGGACGGGGTAAACGATTGACCTTACGGCACTTGGTGTGCCAATGACGGCCAGCGAAGCGTAAGTTGTTGTTGGCAAAGGGATAATATTCCATGCCGGGGGGCCGTTAATCCCAGCCTGTCACGAGATGCCATCATTTAGAGTGCGCCTGCAAATCGCAATGATGGCGCCGCTAATGACGCGAACCGTCGGTTTGTTGACGTAGTCCCGCCTGGAGGGGAGAATGTGGCCAAGTGTCGTCCGAGAGTTTTCCGAGCATCTTTTGAACGTCCAGCAATTCGTCCGAGAGTTTTCCGAGCATCTCTTGAACATCCAGCAAAGCGAGGTCTGCCATGAAGAAGTGCGTGTCGTGGTGCGCGGTTGTGGTTTCCCTGTTGCTCCTGGCCTGCGGCGTGCCACAGATTCGGGCCGAGGTAACGCTGCCCAAGGTGATCGGCAGCCACATGGTGTTGCAGCGCGAGCGGCCGTTGCCGATCTGGGGCTGGGCCGCTCCCGGCGAAGAGGTCACGGTGCGGCTGGACGACGCGACGGTCGCCGCCAAGGCCGATCCGCAGGGCGACTGGAAGGTGGTGCTGCCGGCCGTGAAGGCCGACGGCAAGGCCCACTGCCTGACCGTCAGCGGGAAGAACAAGATCGAGCTGGACGACATCCTCGTGGGCGACGTGTGGATCGGCTCCGGGCAGTCCAACATGGAGATGGGGATCGGGGCGTGCGACAAGGCCAAGGAGGAGATCCCGGCCGCGAACTGTCCGCAGATGCGGCTGATGCTGGTGCCCAAGGTTCAGGTCGCCGCACCGGCCAAGGACGTGAAGGCCGATTGGGTGGTGTGCAGTCCCAAGACGGTTGCCGCCGGCGGCTGGGGCGGCTTCTCGGCCGCGCTCTACTATTTCGGTCAGCGGCTGCACAAGGAACTGGACGTGCCGATGGGGCTGATCGACAGCTCCTGGGGCGGGTCGCCCATCGAGCCCTGGACGATCTCCGGGGGCAAGGGGGGCGGGATGTACAACGGCATGATCGCCCCCCTGGAGCCGCTGGCCATCCGCGGCGCGATCTGGTATCAGGGCGAATCGAACTGCGGCAACGGCCTGAAGTACTACGACAAGATGAAGGCCCTCATCGAGGGCTGGCGGAAGGTGTGGGGCTATGATTTCCCCTTCTACTTCGTGCAAATCGCGCCTTTCGCGGGCTATGGGCCGGGCAGCCTGCCGCCCTTGTGGGAAGCCCAGGTGGCCAGCCTCAAGATTCCCGGCACCGGCATGGCGGTTACGACCGACATAGTGGAGAACATCAAGGACATCCACCCCCGCGACAAGGTCGACGTCGGCAACCGGCTGGCCCTCTGGGCGCTGGCCAAGGAGTACGGCAAGAAGGACCTCGTCTACTCGGGGCCGCTCTACAAGTCGATGCAGGTCGCGGGCAGCAAGCTGCGGCTCTCGTTCGCGCAGGTGGGCGGCGGACTGAAGTCGCGTGACGGCAAGCCGCTTAGCGAGTTCGAGATCGCCGCCGCGGACGGCAAGTTCGTGGCGGCCCAAGCCACGATCGACGGCCAGACGGTCGTCGTCGAGGCCCAGGCCGTGGCGGCCCCCACCCAGGCCCGCTTCGGGTGGCGGAACCAGGCCAATCCGAACCTGGCCAACAAAGAGGGCCTACCGGCTTCGCCCTTCCAGACCAACAACTGGCAGGGCGGCACCGGCGAGTGACCCTCGGCGCGATGAGGGTCAGGTGCGGGCAGGTGAAAACTCGCCTCTTGTCGAACGCCTCGAAGGCGCCTTGGCAACTTCATCCTCTCGTGCTTGGCGGGTTGCCGGAAGCGGGATCGGCCCGGCCCAGGGGGCCGCCCTGTTGGCCGGCGTACCACTGTTTCCAGCGGCGAATCTGCTCCGCTGTGCCGGCGGGCGAGTCGCCGAGGACCTGCCGGGCCACGTCGCTGCCGGCCACTTTTGGCAGGCTGGCCAGCGCGGCGTGGCTGACCGTGCCGTGGTGGTCGTCCAGCAAGCGGACCAGGGGGGCGGCAAACGAGGCATCGCCCAGCTCGCCCATCGCCAGGGCGACGCGGCCGCGAATCTTCGGATCGTCGCTATAGGTCAGGCGTTCCAGGGCCGGCACGGCCGCCGGGTCGCGGAAGTGGGCCAAGGCCGCGGCCGTCTCCAGTTGGACCTGCTCGTCGGCGCAGGCGAGCAGTTTGCGCAAGGGCTGGGCGTCGTCGAGGTGGTCGGCGGCCCCCAAGGCCCGAACCGCGGCCAGCACGACCGCGCGGCTGCCGTCGGCCAGCGCCGGGTTGAGGAAGTTGGCGTGGGCCGCGGCCGGATGTTGCGCCAGGTACTCGCAGGCCCGGCGGCGGACCTCGGCCGAGCCGTGTCCGATGGCCACGTAGGCCAGCCGGACCGCCGGCTCGCCGGCGCAGCCCGCCACGGCCTCCAGCACGCTCCGCCACACCACGTCGTCGGCCTCGGTGGCCGCCAGGTCGCCCAGCCGGGCCACGGCCAAGGGGCCCAACGGCTGTTTCTGCGCGGCGGCGGCCAACTGCTCGGCGGCGGCCCGCCGCTGGGCCACATCCGACGACCGGAACTGATCCAGCGCGGCGAACACCGCGCTCCCGCGCGGCAGAATGTCATGGTAGACGCTTTCGGGCAGGACCTGCTGCCGCTCCACGGCAAGCTGTTCGAGGGCCTCGACCAGTCCGGGCCCGAACTCGGCCAGTCCCTTGGCATCCTGCGCGCGGAGCAACTGTTCGACGCGCGCCACCGTGGCCGGGTCGGCGGCCTGGGCCGGCGACGTGGCCGTGGCCGGCGACGCGGCCGCCGCGGCCGATGCCTGCCGCACGGCGGGGTCGCTTAGGACTTGGCGATCGACCAGCCCGAACTGCACCCGGAATTGCTCTTGCAGCCGGCCGAGCACTTCCTCGCGGCGCTGGGGAGCGGCGTCGAACGAGAATTCCATGGCGGCCGGCCAGCGCAGGACCAATTGCTCGGCGGCCGCCTTGCGGGTCGTCATGGCCGGCTTGCGCATGGCTTCCAGCAGGAGCGGGCCGGAGCGCTGGATGGGCCAGGCGGCCAGGCTGGCCACCACCTGGCGCTCGACTTCGGCGCTGGGGTCGTCCAGGAGCCGGGCGACGGCGGCCGACCCTTCGCGGTCGGGGTAGGCGGCCAGGGCCCGGGCGACCCGCAACCGCACCCGCCAGGACGCATCGCCCAGGGCCCCCAGTACGCTGGTCCGGGCGCCGTTGCGGGCCAGCGCCGTAACGGCCTCGGCCCGCATCAGATCCGAGCGATCTTGCAACAGCTCGGCCACGGTGGCCCGCGCCCGGCCGTCGTCCAAGCCGCCCAGGCCGGCGATGGCCGTTACGCGGACCCGAAAATCGCTGTCTCGCAAGGCGTCGGTCAGATATTGCCGGGCATCCCGCACGCGTCGGGCGGCGATGACCGCCATGGCGGCGGCCCGCACGCGCGGGTCCCCGTCGGAGCGCAAGTTCACGGCCTCGCTGGGCACCGCGCCATGGTGCCCGGCCGCCCAGGCCGTAAGGGCCTCGATACGGACCTGCACCGCCGGACTTTGCAGCGCGGCGGCCAGCCGGGGATCGTCGGCCGGATCGATGTGCCGGGCCAGGGCGCGGACCAGCTCGGCGTGCACGTCGGGCTGGTACGACGCGGCGCCGCCGGGGGCGAAATCGCCGAACTGATCGGTCAACTGGCGGAGCGTCTCGACGACTTCCGGGCCCCCACAGACGGCTAGGGCCTCGACCGCGGCACAGCGGGTGGGCACCCGCAAGGCGGCCGAGCGAATGGCGGCGGTTAGCGCGCCGGCGGCGCGCTGCTGGCCGGTTCGCCCCAGGGCGATGGCCGCGTTGGCGGCCACGGTGGGGTCGGCGTCCTTGAGCATCGCGTAAAGATCGGGCTGCCGGGGGGCACTCCGGGCCAACAGCTCGTCCAGGCCCGCGTGCCGCCAGCGAAAGGCGGGGGGAGCGGCGGGCGGGCCCGGCGCAGCCGCCGGTGCAACGGCCGGCTCGAATTCCCCTTCCCCGACGGCAATCCGCACCCAGTCGCCACGGGCCATAATCGCCCGATCGTCGACCCGCGGGGCCGACCCATTCTTAGCCGCGTCGGGCTGAGCGAGTTGCGCGATCGGGCTGTTTCCCTGAAGACCCTTGGGGGGTGGATCGCTGGCCGGTGCACCGCCCGGTGGCGCAGCAGGGGGCTGGCCCTCCGGCCGCAACGCACAGCCCCCGCCGGCCGGGGCCAGCAGCAAGCCGGCAATCACCAGCCAGCAACCGAGTTTCCTGACGCAGAGGACCATGTGGCGGCAAATCCTTTTGCCTGTCGATCATTTTTCGACGGACGACGGGCGACGGGCTGGAGTGCTTCCGTCCGTCGCCCGTCGCCCGTCGTGTTTCCTACTTGGGCGGCCTCTTGACGACCCCTTCCAAGTCGCCTTGGGCCTTGGTGACATTCTCGATCAGTGCGGCCCGGGTGAGTTTCTGGTCATTCAGCGAATCGTCCAACGGAGTGAGCGTCTTTTGCAGCGTCTCGGCCAACTGCTGCTCGGCGCCGGGCTTGGCCAACTCCGTCAGGCCGCGGTGCTGGTCGTCGGCCCCGCGGAGGCCCACCAGGATGTCGGAGAGATTGGCTTTCAGGCGGCAGCCCCACCGCTCGCGGGCCACATTCGCTTCCGTCCAGCGGCGGCAATCGGGCGGGTCCTGTTTTTCGGCGGTCAGCGCGTCGTCGGCCAGGACGGCCAGGGCCTCCAGGCACGGTCCGGCGGCGGGCGCCGGGGCGGCGTAGGTCAACTGTCCCAGGGCCCGGGCGGCGCGGCAGCGCTGGGAAAGCCCAAGCGCCGGATCGCCCACCATTTTCAGCAGGGCGGCTACGACGGAATTGTCCCTGCCGGGCGAGCCCAGCCGGCCGAGGACCTCGGCCGCCTGGCCCCGCAGCCAGCACACGGCATCGGCCCGCTGGTCTTTGGGCAGGGGGGCGACGGCCAAGGCGACCATGGTGTCGATAGTCAGTTTTTGCAAGTCGGCGTCGGAGATTCCGCCCTGCTCGGCGTGGCGCAAGAGGCCCGCCATCGCGGCCACCTTCACCGCGTCCAACTGCTTGGAGTCCTTGACCACTTCGACCAGCATGGGAACCGCTTCCGGCGTGCCCACGTCGCCTAACAGCAGCATGGCGTTGAAGCGGGCGGCCGGATGGATGTCGGCCCCCGCGGCCAGCTTGCCCATGTAGGCCAGCGTGATCTCGCACAACTTGCCATGAACGTCCGGCGCCGGGGCGGCGGCCGCCATCCCAAGGTCGTTGTGAATCTCGCGGACCACGTCCTTGCCCTTGTCGCTCTTGTCCGTCTGGGTAGAAGCTGGGTTCCAAGGCTGACGGCTGCGGAAGTCGGGCTCGGTCAGGCGGGGAAACGCGAACTTCGTATAGTATCTGACGAACAAGTCCCGTTCCGCCTCACTATCGAACGTACCGCGCTTCAGGACCGTCATGCGGTTGGGGAACTGGACCCGCTCCGGCTCGATCACTTTCCATTCCTTAGCCGGCTGGGCCCAAGCCGGCCACGCCACGAGCAGGCAACACGCCGCCAACAGCCACTGGGTCCACGCCGCCAACTCAACCCGGTAGCGATAGCTATTCACGATGCGGTTCTCTTAGGGAATTAGTTTCTGTTGCGGAAGGCCGGAAACCGTGGTTTTCCGCAACCGAAACGAATTACGACTGTGCAGAATATATATACTTCGCAAAGAGGGGTCTGCGCCGGCATTTCGCCGCAGTGCAGATACAATATACAAGCTACCTATCCGCCGCAAGACCTGTCAAGCTGGATCGACCGTGTGGGGGATTGGCGGGTTGCGGGGGATTTGCGGGCTAGCCCCCCGAAAGTACGGATTGGCCGGGCCGACCGCCCGTGCCCGCTGGGCAAACGCATGACCCTCTTGTATAGCGATTTACGGTTTCTGGAGCACCAGACGGGCATGCACCCGGAGCAGCCCGGTCGGCTGCCGCCGGTCGTGGCGCACCTGACCGCGACCTGGCTGGCCGCCCAGTGCCGGCAGCCGGAGTTCGAGCGGTGCGACCGGCAACGGCTGGCCCTGGTCCACTCCCGGCGCTATATCGACGAGGTTTGGGCGTTTGCCCGCTCGGGCGGCGGCGATATCGACCCGGACACGGTTGTGTGCCCCGCCAGCTACCACGTGGCGCGGTTGGCCGCCGGGGCGGTGTGCGATGCCGTCTGCCGGGTCGTGGCCGGCGAAGACACGACGGCCTTGTGCCTGGTGCGTCCGCCGGGCCACCACGCCCTGGCCGATCGCGCCATGGGCTTCTGCCTGTTCAACAACGTGGCGGTGGCGGCGGCCACGGCGGTTGCGGAGTTGGGCCTGGACCGCGTGCTGATCGTCGATTTCGACGTGCACCATGGCAACGGCACTCAGGCCGCCTTTTGGACCGACCCCCGCGTGGGGTTCCTTTCGATCCACCGCTGGCCGTTCTATCCCGGCAGCGGCAGCGCCGACGAGCGGGGCGCGGGGCGGGGGCTGGGCTCGACGCTCAACCTGCCGATTACCTTTGGCACCCGCCGCCAGGAATACCTGGCGGAGTTCCGGTCGAGCCTGGCGAAGTTTGCCGATCGCGTCCGGCCGCAGTTGATTCTGGTCAGTGCCGGCTTCGACGCCCATCGCCAGGACCCGCTGGGCAACCTGGGACTGGAGACGGAGGACTACGCGACGATCACCGAGGCGATCCTGGAGGCGGCCGCTGCGCATGCCGGCGGCCGAGTAGTCAGTACCCTCGAGGGCGGCTACAACCCGCCGGTGCTGGCGCAGTGCGTCGCCGAGCACCTGCTGTGCCTCGTCGATCACGGCCGGAAAGTGTAGAGAGCCATGGAATAAGTTCTCGGGCCACGGCGAATCTTATAGGGAGTAGATCGGCCGTGAATTGCGTGACCCGGGACGCCGTGGACCGAGCGGCGATCACCCCGGGTGCCACTGCTGGCTTGCCCAGCAGTGCTTCTCACACTGTTGGCTTGTCCAGTATGGCTTTCCACACTGCTGGACAAGCCAGCAGTGGCACCCAGCGCCGCGTGGTAGCACTGCGCTCTTACAGGAGGAACACGATATGGCAGTCGAAGCAAGAGCCGCTGCGGAGGAACAAGAACAGTATCAGGACGACGACTCGCTCGGCGTACGCTTGGCGAATTGGGTCCGCACCGAGTTGCTCTGGTATGCCGGCAGCTTCACGTTCCACGTTATCGGGTTGTCGTTGCTACTGCTGATCCCCGGCGCAATCGTGGATTCGGCCGAGGACACCCGGCGATTCGACGCAGTTCAGGCCGAGAAGCCGGAGGGCGACGAGCCGCAGAAGCTCGAACCGTTTGACGTCGACAAACCGGAAGAAACGCTGCCGCCGGTGCTGAATGTGGATCCGAAATTGGAGCAGCCCGGCCGCGAGGCGCAGGAGGAAGGGCAGCAAGGCGACAAAGAGGTTCGCCAGCCCGAGGGCAACGGCACCGGCGGCGGGGCGCCCGATGGCTCCAACGACCTAATCAGTGGGATGATGGGGTTTTCCGGCGTGGGCCCGGGGGCCAAGATGATTGGGCTAGGAATCGGCCCGGGCCGGGGCACCGGCGATAATTGGGGAAGCGGGGGCAACGGCTTCGGCTTCCGCGACGGCGGCAAGGGCAGGCCCGGTACCGGCCCAACGATTCGGAGCGAGCGGGCCGTGACCGGCGCACTGGTCTGGTTGGCCCGCCATCAACTCTCCGACGGAAGCTGGAGCCTCCAGAACTACGTGCAGCGGTGCAGCGACCACACCTGCACCGGGCCCGGCAACGTTACGGCCGACACGGGGGCCACGGCCCTGGGCGTGCTGCCCTTCCTGGCCGCCGGCCAGACGCACCGCACCAAGGGGCCCTACCAGGCCAACGTTCGCGGCGCCATTTTGTGGCTCATCCGCCGTCAGAAGGCCGACGGCAACCTGGCCGCCGGGGCCCAGCAGCCGATGTACTCGCACGCCCTGGCCACGATCGCGCTGTGCGAGGCCGCCGGCATGACCGGCGACGAGAGCGTGCGGCTGGCCGCCCAGCGGGCCGTGGACTACATCGTAATGGCCCAGAACAAGGGCACCGGCGGCTGGCGCTACACACCCGGCGAAGAAGGTGATACCTCGGTCGTCGGCTGGGGCGTAATGGCGCTAAAGAGCGCCCTCATGGCCGGCCTGAGCGTGGGCGGCTCCGGCGGTGGCGGCGCGGCCTTCCACGGGGCCAGCAAATGGCTCGACTCGGTGCAGTCCGGCCCGCACAACAGCCAGTATGCCTACCAGCCGGGCTCTGGCCCGCAGAACACCATGACCTCGGTGGGCCTGCTCTGCCGGCAATACCTGGGGGCGAAGCGCGACAGCCCGATGATGGCCGACGGCGTGAAGTACCTGATGGACCACATGCCCGGCGACGAGTTCCGCGGCGTGTCGAACATCTACTACGATTACTACGCCACCCAGGTGCTGCACAACATGAACAATTCCGACTGGGACACCTGGAACCGGCGGATGCGAGACCTGCTGGTCAAATCGCAGAACCGCGACATCCACAGTTGCGCCAACGGGAGCTGGGACCCGGCCGGCGACCAGTGGGCCCGCAGTGGCGGGCGGCTGATGATGACCAGCCTGGCCGCGCTGACGCTGGAGATTTACTATCGCTACCTGCCGCTGTTCAAGGCGGATATGCCGGTAATGTAGCCGGCACACGCCGTGTGCCGAGTTGCCGCACACGGCGTGTGCGGTCTACGGTGGGCTAATAGCGGTAGTAATCCGGCTTGAACGGGCCTTCGGCCGGCACGCCCAGGTACTCCGCCTGCTGGGGCGTGAGCTTGGTAAGCTTCACGCCGAGCTGCCCCAGGTGCAGCCGGGCCACTTCCTCGTCCAGATGCTTGGGCAGGCAGTGCACGCCCAGCGGGTAGCGCTCCGGCTCGGTCCACAAGGCCAACTGCGCCAGCACCTGATTGGTAAACGAGTTGGACATAACGAACGACGGATGCCCGGTGGCGCAGCCCAGGTTCACCAGCCGCCCCTCGGCCAGCAGGATGATCGAGTGGCCATCGGGGAAGGTGTAGCGATCGACCAGGGGCTTGATGTTCACCCGCCGGATGTTCTTCTGCCCGGCCAGCCAGGCGACGTCGATCTCCAGGTCGAAGTGGCCGATGTTGCAGACGATCGTATCGTGGCGCATCTGGGCCAGGTGCCGGCCGAGGATCACGTCGCGGCAGCCGGTGGCGGTGACGAAGATGTTGCCGCGGGGGGCGGCCTCGTCCATGGTCGTAACCTCGTAGCCTTCCATGGCCGCCTGCAAGGCGCAGATCGGGTCGATCTCGGTAATGAGCACCCGGGCGCCGTAGGAGCGCATGGAATGGGCGCAGCCCTTGCCCACGTCGCCGTAGCCGCAGATCACCACGACCTTGCCGGCCACCATGATGTCGGTGGCCCGCTTGATGCCGTCGGCCAGCGACTCGCGGCAGCCGTAGAGATTATCGAATTTGCTCTTGGTGACCGAATCGTTGACGTTAATGGCGGGCACGGCCAGCGCCCCCCGCTCGTGCATCTGGTACAGGCGGTGTACGCCGGTGGTGGTCTCCTCCGAAAGGCCGCGAATGCCGGCCAGCAGGTGCCGGTACTTCGGGCCGTGGACCATGGCCGTCAGGTCGCCGCCGTCGTCGACGATCAGCTCCAGCGGGCGGCCGTCGGCGAATTCCAGCGTCTGCTCGAGGCACCAGTCGTACTCGGCGTCGGTCTCGCCCTTCCAGGCGTAGACCGGGATGCCGCGGACGGCCATGGCCGCCGCCGCGTGGTCCTGCGTCGAGAACTTGTTGCAACTGCTCCACTGCACCCGGGCCCCCAGGTCGAGCAAGGTCTCGATCAGCACCGCCGTTTGGATGGTCATGTGCAGGCAGCCGGCCAGATGGGCCCCGGCCAGCGGCTTGCTGGGCGCGTATTTCCGGCGGAGGGCCATCAGGCCCGGCATCTCGTTCTCGGCCAGCTCGATTTCCTTCCGTCCCCAATCGGCCAACGACAGATCGGCGACCTTATACGGCAGCTTGGTTTCAACCTGTGACACGGGAGGCTCCTGGTTCAACGGGCATCAATAGCGACGATTGTGCTGTTATGATACGATGGGGCCGGCTACTGTGACAATAGATGGTCACTGAACTTGCCGCAGGACATCGAGCGGCAAGCTGGCCGCCAGGGCGGGATAGGCCTCGACCAGCCGTGCGATGTCGGCCAGGTCTTTCTGGCGTTTGCTCTTTCGGCGAGCGGCATCGCAGCAGGCCCAGACTTTCCCCGCCAGGACGTCCTCCAGGGATGCCACCCGCATCGTATACCCCAAGACCGTCTTGGTTTGGGCCCTGGGGATGAACGCCTGGTATCTGGGGTCCCGCTGGAGTTGAATCCGCAGGTCGGACCCTTTCGCGCGTAGATTCAGGCTGTGCTCGAACTGCTCGATTGCCAGTCCGCCGGCCGCCGCCGCCCGGCACAGCACATCGATTTTCTCGGTCGCCACGGCCAAGTCCAGGTCGAGGCTTACCACGGGCTCGACATAGGCATTTACCGCCAGTCCGCCGATAAGGCAATACTCTGCGTGGGTCTCGTGCAGGAGTTCCAATAAGAGCGCAACAATGTCTCGATGCCCGCCGGTCAGGGCATTGATGAACTCCTTTTCAGTCATTGGGCGGCTCTGGCGGGTGGTTGCGGGGCGGTGCAATCTGGTGCGTGATTATACCGCTGGGTGCCACTGCTGGCTTGTCCAGCAGTGCTTCTCTCACTGCTGGACAAGCCAGCAGTGGCACCCGATGGTTCGGTCCGGTGAGTGATTATACTCCGCCAGGCCTGGCTCGATCAATTCGGCTCTTGCCCCGAGTTCAAAGCGAACGCTTCCCGCGCGGCTTGGACGAACCGGGCCACGGCCCGCGGGTCCTTGTGGCCGGGCTGAGATTCGACGCCGCTGGCGGTATCGACGGCCGAGGCGCCCGTGGCCCGAATGGCCCCGGCGACGTTCTGCGGCGTCAGACCGCCGGCCAGCACCAGTGGCGGGTAATTGACGGTTCTGGCGTACTGCCGCGCGGTCGGCCAGTCGGCCGCAATGCCCGTGCCGCCGTACAGCAAGTCGACCTTGGCGTCCAGTAGGACGAGTCGCAACCGCTGCCCGATCTGGTCGCATTTTTCAATATAACGAACCACGGGGCCCAGTTCGTTTGGTTCCACGCGGAAGGCCTTCATCAGGGGCCGGCCTCCCAGCTTTTCCAGCATACTGGGCGGCTCGTCGCCGTGGAGTTGCAGCAGGTCGAGGCCCAGATCGTCGAAGGCCTGGCACATCGCCTCGGCGTCGGCATTGACGAACAGGCCCACCTTGACGATCCCCGGCGGAAGGGCGGCGATGATCTCCCGGGCCATGGCGGTGGAGATGTGACGTAGGCTGGGCGGGTAGAAGTTCAGCCCGATAGCGTCGGCGCCGGCCTCGGCCACCGCCAGGGCGTCTTCCACGCAAGTGATGCCGCAGATCTTGACGGTGAACATGTGCGCGGGCGGAGGGGTTAAGGGGTTGAGGGGCTGAGCGGCTCCCCTCATCCCCTTATCCCCTCATCCCCTCATCCCCTATTTCAGAATTTGGGTGACATTCCTTCGGCGACACGGCGGAGTCGGTCCCGGCTTAGAAGGCGGACGCGGTTCTTGTCGGGTTGGGCGATCAGTCCGGCGTCCAACAGGCGGCGCAGCGTCCGCGAGAAGGTCTCGCTGGTCAGGTTCAGGTGGCTGGCCACATGGCGTTTGAGGCTCGGCAGGGCGATGGTGCCGTCGGCCGCCGGCCGGGCGGCCAGCAGATAGCGGGCGATCCGCCCGGCCGCGTCACGCAGGACTACGTCTTCCAGCAATCCCACCAGGTGTCGGACCCAGCCGGTCAGGCCGGTGAGCATGCCGAGGCACAGGGGGTGGTCTTCTTCGAGGGCTTTGCGGAAGGCGGCCTGGGGCAGCAGGGTGCAGACGGTCGCCTGAACGGCCTCGGCAGCGGCCGGAGTTTTTAAGTTACCTAAGGCCGCCACCTCGGCGAACGTGCCGCCCGGACCGACTATATGCAAGACGTGCTCCTTCCCGCCGGGGCCCGTCTTGAAGATCCGCACCATCCCCTTGCCCACCACGTACACCCCCGGGCAATCCTCATCCTGGCGAAAAACGGTTTGCCCTTTGCGGAACCTGCACAGCCGGGCCATGGCGGCCAGCCGCTGGAAACTTCGCGGGGGCACGTCGGCAAACAACTGGCAATCGCCGAGAATTTCGATTACGGTGAGCATTTTCGTGCCGCGGAAAGGCCCGCTCAGGAAGAGGGCTAAAATATCATATATTGTATCCGGCACACTCCGTGTGCCGCCCGCCATATCTTTTTCCGCTTCGACGGACGGCACACGGAGTGTGCCGGATACATTAGGCCCCTTTTTCACGCCGGCTTGATCTGGATCAAAGACGGCCTTGCCACCTTAGCGTATTATAGAGGACGATCCGGTAAGCCAAAAGCATTCAATCCTCTTTCCCCTTTCAAGAAAAGGTTCCATTCCATGTTTTGCTATCAGTGCGAACAGACGGCCAAGGGCACGGGCTGCAACCAGTTGGGCGTTTGCGGCAAGGACGCGGCGACCGCCACGCTCCAGGACCTGCTGGTCTGGGCGACCAAGGGGATTTCCATGTACGCGCATCGGGCCGCACAACTGGGCGCGCGGGACCCCCAGATCGATCGAGCCGTGATCGAGTCCTTGTTTGCCACGGTGACCAACGTGGATTTCGATCCCCAACGGCTGGAAGAGCACCTAGCGCGGGCGGCGGCGGTCCGCGACAAGGCCCGGGCCCTGTACGAGTCGGCCTGTGAGCGGGCCGGCAAACGCCCGGAACAACTGGCCGGCCCGGCGGCCTGGCAGCCGGCGGCCGATCGGGCCGGCCTGCTCCGGCAGGGGGAAGAGGTGTCGATCCCCAAGGCCCAAGCCGTGCTGGGGGCAGACCTGGCGGGTTTGGCGGAACTGGCGCTGTACGGGCTGAAGGGGGCGGCGGCCTACGCCGACCACGCCCTGCTCCTGGGCCACGAGGACCCAGCCATTTACGCCGCCTTCCACGAGGGCCTGGACTTCCTCGCCGGCCAGGGGCGCGACGTGGACGCGGTTCTCGGCTGGGTACTGCGGGCCGGCGAGCTGAATCTGAAGGTCATGGAGCTGCTCGACGCGGCCAACACCGGCGCCTACGGGCATCCCGAGCCCACGGCCGTCCGCATCACGCCGGTCAAGGGCAAGGCCATCCTGGTCTCCGGCCACGACCTGAAAGACCTCGAAGAGCTGCTCAAGCAGACGCGGGGCAAGGGCGTCAACGTCTACACCCACGGCGAGATGCTGCCGGCGCACGGCTACCCGGGCCTGAAAAAGTACCCGCACCTGGTGGGCAACTACGGCGGGGCGTGGCAGAACCAGGCCAAGGAGTTCGAGGCCTTCCCGGGCGCGGTGCTTATGACCACCAACTGCATCCAGATGCCGCGGGCGAGCTACAAGGGCCGGATCTTCACCAGCGGGCTGGTGGCCTGGCCGGGGGTGCCCCACGTCGGCCCGCAGCGCGACTTCACGCCGGTCATCGAGGCGGCCCTGGCCTCGCCCGGCTTCGACGAGGATGCAGCCCCCAAGACGATCACCGTGGGCTTCGGGCGCAACGCCGTGCTGGGCGTGGCCGAGCAGGTGATCCACGCCGTGAAGCAGGGACAGATCCGGCACTTCTTCCTGGTGGGCGGGTGCGACGGGGCCAAGCCCGGCCGCAACTACTTCACCGAGTTCGCCCAGAAGGTGCCCAACGACTGCGTTATCCTCACCCTGGCCTGCGGCAAGTACCGCTTCAACAAGCTCGATTTCGGGGCCATCGGCGGCATCCCGCGCTTGCTCGACGTCGGCCAGTGCAACGACGCCTACTCGGCCATTCAGATCGCGCTGGCCCTGGCCAAGGCTTTCAATTGCGGCGTTAACGAGCTGCCGTTGTCGTTGGTGCTGAGCTGGTACGAGCAGAAGGCCGTGGCCATATTGCTCACCCTGCTGTACCTGGGCGTGAAGAACATCCGGCTGGGGCCGAGCCTGCCGGCCTTTATCACCCCCGGCGTGCTGGGCGTGCTGGTCGAGAAGTTCAACATCGCCCCCATCCGCACTGCGGACGAGGACCTGGAGGCGATCCTGGGCCCGGACCCGCTGCTGCAGAACGGGGCGGGCTGATCGAATCGCTGGGCCGGTCGGGAAATGACTTAATGCCCGAAGGTTCAATGTTCAATGAAGGCAGACAGACCGCTGGTCATTGAACATTTCAAGCCTTCTAGCATTTCCTTTGATGGCGCTACGAAGGCGCGACGTCGCCGGTTAGGTTATCCCACTCCACGAGTCGGGGATCGCGCGGGCCATACATTGCGGCCAGGTGTCCGCGCACCCAAGTACGGTCGAAAGCCGCGCCCTGGGTACGGAGGATCTGCTCCACGTCGGTCAGGTCTTTGCGGCGAAAGAACATCATCTTGAATACCGCCAGCGATTCGGCGTCCCAAATCGTAACCGGCTGACCGCCAAGTTCTACCTGTTTGCGCCGCCTGCGTGCCGCCTCATAGAACGGAACGGTCGGCAGGAAGACATCGACCCGCAGCCCGCGCAACGTCACGCGGCAGAAACCATGTTCGCGCAGCGACTGTGCGGCTTCCGCAGCGGAGAATTCGCAGTCGAAGTCCGCAAGGAGCAGAGTGCACTCGGAGGGCCGCTCGGGTGGAAGGTAGAGCGTGAGGTCGACATCGACTGTACCGCGGGGCGTGCCCCAGTAGGCCAGGGCGATTGCGCCGCCCAAGGCGTACTGCTGGCCCCGCGAATCGAGCTGCCGCGCCAAGTGCCTTGCGACGCTGGCGGAGTTATGGGGTGGGCCGGGTTCGCACACGGACGGCGTGCTCCTTGAGAAACTCCCAAGTGGAATCGGGCCAAGGGTCCGGCTGGGGCTCTCTCAAACCGGCGGCCAGCCGGCTGCGACAAAACTCGGCGGCGGCCGCGCACGCCGACTCGAGCAGCTCGCCCCGTTGGCGCATGCTAAGCGCCCGCAGCCGCAGGATCTCCTCGGCCTCAAGTTGGTTATGAAACCGCACCTGCTTGTCGATCAGATCGGCCCATTCGCGAGCCATTGGTCATCCTCCCGGCAGCAGTTTTCGGAACTCGGCGAACAGGTAGTTGCTGTCGTGCGGGCCGGCCGAGGCCTCGGGGTGATACTGCACGCTGAAGGCCGGCAGCTCGCGGTGCCGCAGGCCCTCGATCGTGTTGTCGTTGAGGTTCAGGTGTGTTACTTCCAGCTCGGGCGGCAAGGAGTCGGCGGCCACCGCGAAGCCGTGATTTTGCGTGGTGATCTCTACTCGGCCGGTGGCATGGTGCAGCACCGGCTGGTTCGCCCCGCGGTGGCCGAACTTCAGTTTGTAGGTTTTCGCCCGGCAGGCCAGGGCCAGCAGTTGATGCCCCAGGCAGATGCCGAAGACGGGCTTCTTCCCCAGCAGGCCGCGGATGGTCTCCTGGGCGTAGACCAAGGGCTCGGGATCGCCGGGCCCGTTGGAGAGGAACACGCCGTCGGGTTGGCAGCCGAGCACCTCCTCGGCCGTGGCCGTGCCCGGCAGGATCGTCACGCGGCAGCCCATGTCGAACAGGTGCCGGGCGATGTTCCACTTCATGCCGTAATCCAGGGCCACGACATGGGGCGCATCGGCCGGCGGCGCGGGCGGCGCCGACTGGCCGTGCGGCCGCGACCAGCGATTGAGCCCCTCCTGCCACCCCACGGCCGCCGGCGGAATCACTTCGCGGACCAGGTCCCGGCCGACCAGCCCCGGGCTGGCCTGGGCCTTGGCCACCAGTCGGGCATCGTCCAGGTCCACGCTGGAGAGCACGCCTTTCAGGGCCCCGTGAATCCGGATGCGGCGGACCAGGGCCCGGGTGTCGATGCCCTCCAGGCCCACGATCCCGTAACGCGCCAGGTACTCGTGCAACTGGCCCTCTGAGCGGAAGTTGCTGGCCCGGCGGCTCCGCTCACGCACGATAAAGCCGGCCAGGTGCGGCTTGCCGCTCTCCACGTCCTCGCCGTTGACGCCGCAATTGCCGATCTCCGGATAGGTCATCGTGACAATCTGCCCGCGATAACTCGGATCGGTCAAAATCTCCTGGTAGCCGGTCATCGAGGTGTTGAAACAGACCTCGCCGTCGACCTCGCCGACGGCTCCAAACGCCGTTCCGGCAAAGATCGTGCCGTCTTCCAGGGCTAGTTTTGCAAGTTGGCACATTGTTAAAGTCCGATGGGCCCGTGGCCCGATAGCTCTTGTACTGGCTGCGGGTCTCCGGGCGATGGCAACTTAACCAGTTCCGTCGTCCGGGCAGCCTCAAAGTGAGGGTTCTTGTACCGGCGAGCAGGAACCCTCATTTTTTATGCGCTTTGGTGTCCGCACCGCGCTCTATTCTACCCGCCGGCGGGCCGCAGAGACAGCGCCCCGTGTCGGTGGCCAGTGGCTGGTGGCTAGTGGCTAGTAACGGGGGAGGTGGGAAGACTGCCCGACGGCCAGCGCCGCCTACCAGCTACTAGTGATCCAACAATCTTCGATTGACGGGTGCCACGGTTGGCTTGTCCAACCGTGTTTCGGCACTGCTGGGCAAGCCAGCAGTGGCACCCAACCCGTCAATCGAAGGTTGGCGGGCCACCAGCCACCAGCCACTACCCGGCCATGGCCCCCAGCAGGCGGATGCCGTGGAATAGGATCGACATCAGGCCAATGGCGGCCAGGATGGTCTTGATTTGCTCGCCCCGCGTTGGCAACGGCTCGGCGGCGGCCGAGACGGCCGGGGGCGCGGCGGACGACGAAGCGACGGGGGCGAGCGAACCCGCGGCGACGCTCCCCGCCGACCCGACCGGCTGTCCTGCGGCCACCGGCGAGCCGTGCGCTGAGCCCACCGGCAGACTGCCCTGCAGGGCCGCCGCGGGAACCGGCTGCAAGGCGATTGCGCCGGCCGGCAGAGGCGGCGACGGCGGCGGGGCTTGGGCCACCGCCGTCCGCTCGGCCGGCACGCGTCGGAAATCGGCGTAGGCTGCGGCCAGGAAGGTTCGGACCCGACCGCAATAACTGCCCATCGTGTAGCCGCCCAGCATGGCGTTGCCGGCCGCGCCGAACAGCACGCCGGCCACTTCACCGCGGGAATTAAGGATGGGCCCGCCCGAATCACCCAGTCGAGCCGGCACGTCCAGCTCGACCACCTCGTTGGGCAGATTCCCGCCCGGGGAGAGGTACTCGGTGCATCGCCCCGCGGCGGCCCGATACGACCCCGAGCCGTAACCGGCGATGGTCAGGATTTCGCCCGGCCGGGGCGGCTCGGTCGAGAGCACCATCGGCGCGGCCGAGGGCCGCTGAATGGCCAGGGCCGCCAGGTCCCAATCGTGATCGGTTCGCAGGACCACGGCCCCGCTGCGAAAGCCATCGGGAAAGACCACGGTGATCGGGCCGGTGGCGTCGCGGACCACGTGCCAGTTGGTGACTACCAGGCCGTGCTGGGTATCGACCGCGACGAGGCATCCGGAGCCGAGCGACGACCCATCCCGCTCGGCGGCGATAACGCGGACCACGGCCGGATGGGGGGGTTGAGGCGAATCGGCAAACCACGTCGGCCAGCCCCACGCGCCGTCCGCCGGCCATAGCGCGAGCGTCATCGCCAGTAGTCCGGCGGTCACAGCGTGTCGGCAGACGATCCGCCGGCAGACAGTTGTCGCCGGGCGGCAGAGGCGTTTCACGGGCGGGCCCTTCCGGGAGAAGAACGAGGGAGTACCGTCATCCCTTGTTGTCGGCCCCGGCGTGGTCAGCGGTGAAACCTCCGCGGGGCGGCCGCTACGCGCGGCGGCTTGCTTAGGGGCGGAGTAACCCGCACAGACAGAGAACCAGGCTCCAGCTCCTAGCTCCTAACTCCCGCCTTCTGCTCCTTTACGGTTTTTTCGTCAGGGTCAGCACCATATCGACGCGCGTCGGCACGTGGTCCTTGACCCGCAGGAAGACGAAGTGCACCGGCTCGCCCGGCTTGATGCGGTCCAAGAGGAACCCCACGTGGTCCAGATCGCGGGGCCGGATGTTGTTGATCCGCGCCAGCACGTCGCCGGGCAAGGGCGGCGTGGGAAGTCTGTCGTAGGGCGGGCCCGGGTTGACGGCCGCCACCACCACGCCGCGATGGACCCGCATGCCCGTCGCGATGGCCTTTTCGGGGTCCAGGGGAACGGCCGTCAGGCCGTAATAGTATTTCAAGAGGGCCGCCCCGTCGGGCTTGGCCCGCGCGGCGAGCACCAGGTCGCCGCCCTGCGACTGGTTCTGGCGCCGCCAATCGAGTCGCAGCTTTTCCCCCGGCCGGCGATCCAACAGCGCCAGATCGAAATCGTAGCGGTCCTGGATGGGCTTGCCGTCGAGCAGCTCCAGCACGTCGCGGGGCTGAATGCCCAGGGCGGCGGCGGGCGAGCCGGCCGCTACGGCCGACACCACGCAGGGCGGAGTGAACTGCAGCTCCAGGCCCGTCGTCAGGCCGCAGCGCCGCTCGACGTCGAGCATTTCGGGCACCGTTTGGCGAACTGCCGACACGGGCACGGCGAAGCCGATGCTCTGCGTGCCCGTCTTGATCGCCGCCGTCACGCCGATCACCTGGCCCAGGGCGTTGAACCACGGACCGCCGGAGCTGCCCGGATTGATCGCCGCGTCGCTCTGGACCAGCCCGTGCAGCACCACGCCGGGCAAGCCGGCCGACTGCGTCGAGCGGTCGGCGGCGCTGACGATGCCTTGCGTGCAGGTGTGCATCAACCCGGCGGGATTGCCGATGGCGATCACCGGCTCGCCGATCCGGAAATCGCCCGCCCGAGCCAACTGCACGGCCCGCATGGGCATGCCGCTGTTGATTTTCAGCAGCGCCAGATCGTGATCGCGTGCCAAGCCCACCAACTCGGCCTCGAGCATCCGGCCGTCGCTCAGCGTGGCGTGCTCGGTGATTACCCGCTCGGTCCCATGGGCGTTGGTTACGATGTAGCCCGAAGGGTGAATCACGAAGCCGCTTCCGATGGAGATCGTTTGCCGCGTTTGCGGGATGCGGAAGAACTCGTCGATCGAGGGGCCGGGGCCGGTGGCGATGGGCCCGGTCAGATAGACCACCGAGTCCTTCCAGCGGTCGTAGACCTCGACGGCCGGGGTCCGCCGGGGATCGTCGGCGGCACGGCCGGCGGGCGGCGCCTGGCCCCAAGCCGGTCCGCCCCACAGCCCGGTGTGCGCAAGCAGCAAGACCCATGTTCCGGCGAGGCCGGCACGTCGCATGGCGGAGCCCTCAGATCGAAAACGCTACCAGTTCAGGCCGAAGCGATCGCCGCCGGCCGACTTGCCCAACCCGCCGCGGAGCGGAGCGTCGCCGCCGGCCTTCCGCTTCTTGCTCGCCGACGGGAGTTCGGCCTCTTGGGCCTCTTCCTTTTCCTTCTTGGTCGGCTCGGGCTTGGAGAGGGCCTTGATCGAGAGGCTGATCCGCTCGGCCTCCGGATTGACGTTCAGGACCAGCACCTCGACCTCATCGCCTTCGTGCACCACGTCGCTGGCCCGCCATACCCGCTTGTGCGAAAGCTCGGAGATGTGGATCAGCCCCTCGATGCCCGGCTCCAGCTCGACGAAGGCGCCGAACTCCATCAGCTTGGTCACTTTTCCCCGCACCAGGCCGTTGTGTGGATAGCGCTCGGCAGCATGGGTCCACGGATTCTCGAGCATGTCGCGGTAGGCCAGGCTGATGCGGCCCGTGGCCCGATCGAACTTCTCGATCTTGACCCGGATCGACTGGCCTTCGGTCAGGACCTCGCGGGGATGGTTGATCCGGCCCCAGGACAACTGGCTGATGTGCAGCAGGCCGTCGACGCCGTTGCCCAACTCGACAAACGCGCCGAAATCCATCAGTTTCCGCACCAGGCCCTCGTGCACCTGGCCGGGCTGGAGCGAATCCAGGAATGCCGTCTGTGCCGCTTCCTGCTCGCGCTCCAGCACGGCCCGATGGCTGAGAACCAGATTCCGCCGGGCCGGATTGGCCTCGGTGATCAGGCACGACAGCCGCTGACCGACGAAGGGCGACAGGTCCTCGACACGGTACAAGGCCACCTGGCTGATGGGGATGAATCCGCGGAGGTGATTGACCTCGCACTCCAGGCCCCCGGTGTTGTGGCCCGTCACCTGGGCCTCGACCAGCATTCCCTCGTGCACGTCCTCCCAATCACCGACGTCGACGGCCGTGCCGGGAAGGGTCAGCTCGTACAGGCCGTCCTGGGCATTGAGCCGCTGGACGATCACCTCGATCACGGTCCCGGTGGCGGGCGGTTGGTCGAACTGCCCCAGCGGGACGCAACCCTGCTCGCGGCCGCCCAACTCGACGAACACCTCGCCGCGACGAATGGCCACCACCCGCCCCTGGTGCCGCGACTCCGCCTCGAAGGGTTCCGCGCTGCCCAGGGTCTCGTCGCCAGCCATCAGCTCGTCGAAAGAATCGTCGGCCAGGGCCTGGGCCAACTCGTCTTCCATTTCCAGCGGCTGCGGCTCGCCGGCGCTGGGCACTGGCTCGCCGGCGCTGGGCACTGGCTCGCCGGCGCTGGGCACTGGCTCGCCGGCGCTCGGCACTGGCTCGACCTGGGCCGGCATGGGGACCGGCGCGGGAACCGCCGCCTGGGCCCGGTCTGGCTTGGGGGGCACGGGCATCTCGCCAGCGACTGGAGGAACCGCCGCCTGGACGCGATCCGCCTTGGGTGGCACAGGCATCTCGCCACCGCCGGCGGGAACTGCCGCCTGGGGCTGCTCCCCTGTTCTCCTGCTCTCCTGCTCTCCTGTTCCTCCGCTCTCCTGCTCTCCTGTTCCCCTGCTCTTCTGCTCCCCTGCTCTCCTGTTCTCCTGTTCTCCTGTTCCAGTCGTGCCGTGCCGCCTTCGCCGCCTGGGTTTTCGTGGGTGGCCGGCCGCCTCACCCTCGGGCTGGCCGGCCACAGCGGCCTGGCCGGCCGACTGGTCCGGCTCTTCGGCGACGGGCGACCAGTCGCGGTGCCGGCGGGCCCGATAGGCCGCCGGGTCTCGCTGCGAGCCGATCAGAATCCGCCGCCGCCGGTCCGCGGCGTCGGTTTCCGCCCCGGATTGCTCCCCGGCCGCGGGGGCTGGGCTCGGCTCGGGTTCCGGTGCGTCGGCGGCTGCCGGCACACGGGAAGGGGGCACTTGGATCGGGTCGAGGTCCGCCTGGCGGCTCGGATCAATGCCTGACAACGCTGGTCCCCTTGATACTCGCAACGGGTGCCCACACGGGTGGAGCGTGAGATGGCCGCTCCATTTATACTACCAGACTACGCGACGGACTTCCACGGGGCAAGGGCCCGAAAGCGGCGGCCGGCACGGGGCGGGAGGGGACGCGCGGGCCGCGGATTCGAAGCGGACGCGGGGACACGGAGACGCGGGGACGCGGGGACCGAGCCTTGCAGCATCCATTCCCCGCGTCACCGCGTCTCCCCCTCCCCGCGTCGCTCCGCCGCCGGGCGCGGCTTCCCAGCCGGACGGAATCGCGGTATTCTGAAGTGGGGATTCCAGCCATGACGAGCGAAGCACAACAACCGATCGAGCCCGTCTCCCAGGACCGGCCGTTTTCGATCGAGGTCTCTGAGCGGGTACGGCGGCTGCCTTCGTACCTGTTCGCCCAGATCAATCGCTTGAAATACGAGAAGCGGCGGGCCGGCGACGACGTGATCGACCTGGGCATGGGCAACCCGTCCGATCCGCCCCAGGAACTGGTGATCGAGAAGCTGGCCGAAGCCGCCCGCGACCCGAAGAACCACGGCTACAGCGAGGCGGGGGGCATTTTGAGCCTCCGCCGCGAGGTGGCCAGCCAGTACTTCAAGCGGCATGGGGTCCGGCTCGATCCGCAACGAGAGTTGATCGTCTGCCTGGGCTCGAAGGAGGGATTCAGCCATTTGTGCCTGGCCCTGTTGGGGCCGGGCGACACGGCCATCGTGCCCGCCCCCTCCTACCCGGCCCACCTGTACGCCGTGGCCCTGGCCTCGGCCAACGCCATCCTGCTCGAGGTGACCGATCCGGAAAAGCTGCTGGCCAACGTGGATTATACCTGCCGGCATTTACTGCCGCGGCCGAAACTGTGGATCGTCAACTACCCGCACAACCCGTCCACGGTGGTGGTCGAGCCGGAATTCTACGTGGAGGCGGTCAAGCTGGCCAAGCGCTACGGCATGATGATCATCAGCGACCTGGCCTATGCCGACATCGCCTTCGACGGCTACAAGACGCCGAGCCTGCTGGCGGCCCCGGGGGCCATCGACGTGGCCGTCGAGCTGACCACCATGAGCAAGGGCTATAACATGGCGGGCTGGCGGGTCGGCTTCTGCGGCGGCAACGCGGAAATGGTTCGGGCTCTGGCCACGATCAAGACCTACTACGACTACGGCATGTTCCGGCCGATTCAGATCGCGGCGATCATGGCCCTGCGGCACACGGAGGCGGCGGTCGAGGCCCAGGCGGCCATCTACCAACACCGCCGCGACTGCCTGTGCGAAGCCCTGGAGCGGCTGGGCTGGCCGATCCAGCGGCCCAGGGCGGGCATGTTCGTGTGGGCCAAGATACCCGAGCCCTGGGCCAGCCAAATGAGTTCCTTCGACTTCGCCATGAAATTGCTCAAGGAAGGCGACGTGGCGGTCAGCCCGGGCGGCGGCTTCGGTCCCGCCGGCGAGGGGCACCTGCGGCTGGCCCTGGTCGAGAACGAGAACCGGCTCCGCCAGGCCGCCCGTCAGATCGGCCGCTGCACGGCCGGCCACTGAAGCGGTGGGGGTGCTCCTTCCGCCTTCATCGTTCATCCTTCCGCCCTCCGCCTTGCCCCGGCACCGCCCATCGGTAATAATCCCGGCTGCGATGAACCTGATCCTCATTGGTTATCGGGCCACAGGCAAGACGACGCTGGCGCGCCGCTTGGCTGAGCGGCTTGGCTGGAGTTGGATCGACGCCGACGTGGAGATCGAGCGGCGGGCGGGCAAGTCGATTCGGCGGATCTTCGCCGAGGAGGGCGAGCCGGCCTTTCGCGGCCTCGAAGCGGCGGTCATCGCCGAGCTGTGCGGCCGGCAGCACCTGGTCCTGGCCGCCGGCGGCGGGGCGCCGCTGCGGGCTGAAAACCGCCAGGCCATGCAGCACAGCGGCCGGGTCGTCTGGCTCACCGCCGCCCCGGAAACGATCCTGGCCCGCATGTCCGCCGACGCCACCACGCCGGAGCGCCGCCCAGGGCTGACCGAGAAACCCCCGCTGGAGGAAATCGTCCAGTTGCTCAGCCGCCGAGAGCCGATTTATCGCCAGACCGCACACCTGGTGGTCGATACCGAGGGGAAGGCCCCCGACCAGTTGGCCGACGAGATCCTGAAGCGGCTCGGAATCCCCGCAGGAACGCCCGAGTGATTGCCCCTCTTGCGATCCTTCCGATGTCGGGCCGGCTGGCGGCCCTGTTTCTCGTGGGCGCCTGTGCCGGCAGCCTGGCCAACTGGGCGATCTACCGGCTGGCCTGGCGGCGGCGGGCGATCGGCCCCTGGTCGCCGCCTAGCGCCGAGGCCCCGCCGCGCCGGCCGTGGGACCGCCTGCCGATCCTGGGCTGGCTGGGTTTAAGGCGCGAGGCGGCCCTTCATGGGCGGGGGTTCTGGCTCCGGCCCATGCTGATCGAATTGGCCACCGGCGGGCTGTTCGCCGGCCTCTACTGGTGGGAAGTCGGCCAACTGGGCCTGCTCCCGCCCGAGCTCCGCCGGATACCAATCGCCTGGTTGGCGACCATCTGCCACTGCCCGCTGCCGACGCTGCTCGACGGCCAGTACATGGCCCACGTCATTCTGCTGACACTAATGCTGGCCGCCACGTGGATCGACCTGGACGAGCAGACGATCCCCGACGCGGTGATAGTGCCGGGCACGCTGCTGGGGTTGGCGCTGGCGGCCGCCTGGCCCTACACGCTGTTGCCCGACGTGGTGCCGCCGCCGGTAGCCGGGCCGTGGGCCCTGCCCAAGATCGGCCTGGTGTGGCTGAGCTCGCCGGGCGAATGCCAACCGTGGGCCAACCCGGCGTGGACCGGCCCGGCGGCCCTCGGTTTGGGCGTGGCCTGTTTGCTGGGCTGGTGCACGGCGCTGTTGCCGCGAACCTGGTACGCCCGTCACGGCGTGGCCCGGGCCTGGCAACTGCTGCTGGCCCGCATGGTGCGCGAGCGGGCCACCTGGGCCATCCTGGCCATGGGCACGCTTGGATCGGCCGCCACCTGCGCCGTCTGGCGCCTCGGCGGCCTGCGTTGGGCCGCCCTCCTGAGTGCCCTGGCCGGCCTGGCCGCCGGCGGCGGAATGGTGTGGATGGTCCGCGTTCTGGGCCGGGCCGTCCTCCGCCGCGAGGCCATGGGACTGGGCGACGTTACGCTGATGGCCATGATCGGCGCCTTCCTCGGCTGGCAGGCCGCGGTGGTCGTCTTCTTCCTCGCCCCGTTGGCGGGCCTCGTGCTGGGACTGGTCCGCTGGCTCGGCCACGGCGAGTCGGAGATACCCTACGGCCCCTTCCTGTGCCTGGCCGCACTGACCACCACGGTGGCCTGGGCCGCCGTCTGGGAGCAGGTCCAGGACGTCTTCGCCCTGGGCTGGCGCCTGCCGCTGGTGCTGGTCTTCTCCCTGGCGATGATCGTGGTCCTGCTGCCGCTGGTGCGGTGGGCCATGTCGCTGGTCCGCTGAAGCGGAATTATTCACCGAGGCTTGTAGTGACCCGATTTATCGGGTCTGGAGAGTGTGAACAGGTCAAGGACCGCATGAATGCGGTCACTACGAACGACTGGTGAATTATCCGGGCTGAAGAACTGCGCTGGAATTCGCCCCCGGGTTTCGGCTAGAATAACCGGGTAATCAACCCTAGTGCTCTGTCAGTCTTTGATTGAGGGGTGGCACGCCCTGAAAGGGCGTGGCTGGGCGGCTCACCACGCCCTTTCAGGGCGTGCCACCCAGCCAAGAACCACTGTTGACAGAGCACTAGCCGCAATCAGGAGGGAGTGGCCGGGAAATCCACCCCAGTCGTAACCAGCAAGTAAAAGGTGTCTGCCATGCACGCAGTGTTGTTTTCCATGTTGGCCGCCGTGACGGCTGCCGGTGGGGCGGCCCCGCCGGACAATCCCGTGCTCGCCGCGTTGGTGCGAAAGGGCGTTGCCGCCCCGGACGGCTCGGCCGTCAAGCTTGCCGCCCCGACGATGGCCGACGGCCTGGACGCCGAGGCCCAGGCCGAGATCCTGACGCAGTTGGCCGCCCCCCACACGTTGCCGGAGTTCCTCGACAAATCCTCCTCGGCGCCGATCGCGCTGAAGGTCAAGACGATCCACCGCGGCCAGGCCACGTTCCGTACGGTCGATCTGGGCTTCGTCGCCCACGGCAACTGGCAGACCCTCATCTCGAAGAAGTTCACCGAGAGCGCGTTCAAGGAGAAAAAAGGCCAGGCCAACGGCCACGTCGTCTCCCAACTGGGCTTTCTCACCGCCGAAGAAATGGAAGCCCGCGGCCTGGAGCCGAGGGCCAAGGGCGGGCAGCAGGAGCGGTACTTCTACACCACGTTCATGCTGTTCGACATGGTCGAGGTCAGCGCCACGCGGTACGCCCTGCTCGGGCAGACCCGTTCGAGCATCGTGCTGGCCGCACGGGTCGATCCGCGGTTCGCCGGCGATGCCCAGTATCCTAACCAGTGGCGAACGGTCAGTCGCGATGCGACGGCCAAGGTAGCCTACGGCAAGCCGCAGCCCTACGCCGGGGCCGGGTTCTACGTTAAGGTGACGCGGCTGGCCAAGCCGGCCGAGGCGATCTTCGTCGAATACCACTCGGCGTTTCACGAGCCCCAGGGGTGGTTCGATGGCGGGAACACGCTGCGGGCCAAGCTGCCCCTGATCGCGCAGCACGAGGCGAAAGAGTTTCGCGGCCGGCTGGCCAAGGCCAGCCAGGACGATACGGCCCCGAAAGAAGAGTGATTGCAGGGACCTGCGCTGTAGGCATCACGCTCCGCGTGATGCAAGGTCCTCTCGCGGAGCGAGAGGACTACAGGACTACGTTAGCCGCGGTCGGGCACGGCGAACGGCGGCAGGATGCTCTTGGGCCGGGCGGACTTTCCCAAGCCGACGCCGCTGCCGCCGACCGGCGCGGCGCCTTTGGCAGCCGGGGCCGCCGGGGCGGGCGTCCGCCCGTCGGACCGCAGCCGCCCGTCCTGCATGCGGAGGATCCGCTCCGCCCGACGCCCCAACTCCTCGGCGTGGGTGATGAGCACGATCGTCATCTCGCGCTCGTGGTGCAGATTGGCGAACAGGTCGAAGACGCCCTCGGCCGAGCGGGAGTCGAGGTTTCCGGTCGGCTCGTCGGCCAGCAGGATCACCGGATCGTTGGCCAGGGCCCGGGCGATGGCCACCCGCTGCCGCTCGCCCACCGAGAGCTGCTGGGGCAGGTGGTGGATGCGGTGGCCGAGGCCCACGATTTCCAGCAGATCGACGGCCTTCTTGGGCCGCGCGGAAAGGGGCAGTGTGCCCTCGAACATGGGCACCTGGACGTTCTCCATGGCCGTCAGGACGGGCAGCAGGTAGAAGGACTGGAAGACGAACCCCACCTTTTGGGCCCGCAGGCGGCTGAGGTTCCGCACGCGTGACATGGGCTGGCCTTCGAGATAGACCTCGCCCGACGTGGGGGCGTCCAGGGCGCCGAGCATGTTCAGCAGCGTCGACTTGCCGCTGCCGCTGGGGCCCATGATCGCCACGTACTCGCCGCGGTAGACCTCCATCGTCACGTCCAACAGCGCGCTGACCTGGCCGTCCGGATAGAGCTTCGTAAGGTGCTCGGTCCGCAAGAGCGGCGTGCCGTCGGCAGGGCCGCCGGCCATCGGGTACCCCCCGGGATTACTCATGACGCAAAGCCTCCGTCGGCAGCAGTTTCGAGCCCCAATATGCAGGGTAGGCGGCACCGATCAGTCCCACAAAAATCGCGATGGCAAACCCTTTGACGACGATTTGAGGGTTCATGGCCGCCGGGACCACGCCGTTAATCATGGGCAAGTGGCTGAGGGACAGGATTGACGCCAGGCCGGCCACCGTGCCCAGGATCCCCCCCCCCACGCTAAGCAGGGCCGACTCCATGAGGATCATGCGCACCACCCGCGCCGGCCGCCAGCCGATGGCCCGCAAAATGCCGATCTCCCGGGTCCGCTCGAACACCGACATAACCATGATTGTGAGCACGAAGATCGCGGCGATCAACAAGGCCACCGCCGAGACAGCCCAAACGAAGCCTTTGACCACTTTGAGCTGCTTCATGGAAGAGACGAATTCGGAGGGTGGTTTGGCCCGCAGCTTCCCTTCGAGGCTTATCCGTGAGGCCAGCGGACCCTCGATCTCGGCCCGCACGGCCTGTACGCCCTTGTCACTGCCATCCTTCAGCCGCACGGTGCAGCCGGTGATCTTGCCGCTCTTGCCCAAGACCTTTTGTGCATCCTCCAACAGAAGGATGATCATATTGTTTTCCAGGTCCGAGTCGCTCTCGAAGATACCGGCGACGTGATATTCCTCGTCGGACAACGGGACGACGTCCCCCACTTTGAGTTTCTTGAAATCGGCCAGATTCCGGCCGACCATGATGCACTTCTGCTTGCGATCCTTGTCGCTCAGCACTTCACCTTGGAGGATCTTCAACTCGCGGAGCATGTAGGCGCCGGGCGGCCAGCCCTGGATCATCACCATGGCGGTGCCCCAACTGTCGATCGTGATGCCGTCTATCAAGCCCGCCCCCACCTCGCGCACGCCAGCCAGAGAGGCAATCTCGTCGGCCACCGACTGGGGCAAGGTCGTGGTCAACGGGCTGATCGAATCGGCGCGCGACACGACCAGCCCTACGTCTCGATTGGTGTAGATGTGCAAGAACGAATCGCTAAAGCCGTCGGACAGGCCCACCAGGACTACCACCAGGGCCACGGCGACCCCCACGCCGGTCATGGTCAAAGCGGATCGGGCCCGGCGCCGCAGCACGTTCTTGAGTACGAAGGTGGAAAACCGCATGAATAGTCCCCAAGGCCCGGGCAGAACATCAGTGCCCCTCATCTCCTATGATATCGCCTTTTTGCCGGGGGTCTAGATGAGGAATGCGCGGCAGGGCGACAAATCTTAACTTGCCGCCTGCTCTTGTAGACGACATGGTTGACCTCGTTCCTCGCTGTCATTCCAGAGATTTCAGGTGTGAGGAACGAGGTCAACCATTTTATCGTCTGGGTTGACGCTAATTCTATGCCCGCAAATAAGTTGCGTTCATAGAATTAGCGAGGTCAACCATATCAGGGTGG
>JBEKTY010000007.1:0-95436 GCA_049515555.1 Thermoguttaceae bacterium | reverse complement strand
AGTACCGCCTTAGGCGGAAAGCCCGATGAATCGGGCTCGATGCTGCAACGATCGCACACAGAGCCGATGCAATTTCGTAATGTGTTGTCCGTAAACATTTTACGACTATTTGAACGGTATTGGGGTTAGGGTGAGGGCGAACGGCCACGAATCCCGCCCCGGTGCCGCTTCTAATCCCGCCCGCTGCCGGTTATACTCTACGCGGGCTGAAATGATCGGTTTTCCCGGCGAGAACCGCTCACTCTTACCCGTGCAACGTACAGAATGTTTGTCGTGTGGGCTGGATGAGGCAAGGGCATGACCCCGCGGGTCGAAATCATCGGCGTTTATCCGATCGAGGCGGCTGAGCCCTGTCACCTTGTTGAGTTGTGGGTGAGGGGCTCAGCGGCGGAATTCGACATCGGCAAGTTTACTCAAGAGGAACCGGGGCAGCCTCAAAGCAACTGGCAGGTGCCATACGGCGAGAAGAAAATCAATCTCTCCGGCACAGAGATCGTTGCTGACCTGTGGGAGATTATGGGCGAGGGCGGAGACGCCTGGAAGGGCGATGTGCGTGTTGCGTTCTTCTTTCACTACTTGAGGCCCAGTGAACCCATGCTGACACCGTTTGGCAGGGTGGCGATCCCCACCCCCAGTGCCATGCCGGAACGGCTGAGTTTCATGAAGTACGATGCACCCGGTTGAGGACAATGAAAAAGCCGAGGTCGTTTGACTGCGTGGAAATGAAGAACGCCATCCAAGCCCAGTTCCGCAAGGAACACGAGGGGCTGAGCGGCGAGGAGATTGAACGCCGCCGCCGTGCCTGGCTGGAAACCTCGGACGACCGTTTGGGGAAATGGTGGCGTTCCCACCGGACGGCCAAGCAACCGTCCTGAGGGCGCTGCTGCGCTTCCCCAATCCCCAATCCCCAATCCCTAATCCCTTCCCCCCTCCCCCATGATCGCCATCATCGACTACGGCATGGGCAACCTTCGCAGCGTGCAGAAGGCCTTCGAGAAGGTCGGGCACGAGGCGGTGGTTACCAGCGATGCGGCCGTGCTGGCCCGGGCCGCGAAGGTCGTGCTGCCGGGCGTGGGGGCCTTTGAAGACTGCATGGCCGAGCTCCGCAGCCGGGGGCTGGTCGGTCCAGTCCGTGCGGCCATCGACTCCGGCCGGCCCTTTCTGGGCATCTGCCTGGGCCTGCAACTGCTGTTCGACGTGAGCTACGAGAACGGCCGCCACCCGGGGCTGGGCGTGCTGCGGGGCGAGGTGCTGCGCTTCGAACTGCCGCCGGAGTACTCGGTCCCGCACATGGGCTGGAATCAGTTGTCGATCCGCCGCCCGGTGCCGCTCTTGGCCGGGCTGGCCGAGGGCACGTTCGTGTACTTCGTGCACTCGTATTACGTCGTGCCGGAGGACGCCGAGGTCGTCGCCACCGAGACCGAGTACGGCCTGTCGTTCTGCTCGATGATCTGGCGCGACAATATTTTCGCCACGCAATTCCACCCCGAGAAGAGCCAGGCCGACGGCCTGCGCATCCTCCGCAACTTCGCCGAGTTGCCGGGTTAGTGCCGCGACCGACCTGAGATGGCGGGTGCCACGGTTGGCTTGCCCAACCGTGTTTTCGGCACTGCTGGACAAGCCAGCAGTGGCACCCAACGTGTCAACCGAGGACAGCCGGGGGTACTGGGCATCGGCGCGGGCCCCGTCGAGCTCTGCCCGGGTTGCGGCAGCCCCCGGCCGCTTGCATCGCGGGGGCGTTGGTGTAGAATTACTCGTTTCGGCCCGCGGTGGCGGGGGCTCGGCGAGGAGCACCAACGGGGTGGAAATCTGGCCTGCGATCGACCTGCGTGGGGGTAAATGCGTTCGCCTCCAGCAGGGTGACTACCGGCGCGAAACGGTCTTCGGCGAGGACCCGGCCGCTATCGCCCGGCATTGGGTGGGCCTGGGCGCCGCCCAGCTCCACCTGGTCGATCTGGACGGGGCCCGAGCGGGTGAGCCCTGCAACCGCTCGGCGGTCGAGGCCATCCTGGCGGCGGCCGGCGTGCCTTGTGAGTTGGGCGGCGGGATCCGCACCGAGGCTACTATCCGGCAGTTGCTCGATTTGGGCCTCAGCCGATTGATCATCGGCACGCTGGCGGTCGAGCGGCCGGAGTGGTTTCGCGACATGTGCCGGCGCTTTCCCGGGCGGCTGGTGCTGGGGATCGATGCCCGGGCGGGCCTGGTGGCCACCGAAGGCTGGCGGAAGACCAGCGGCGTGGCGGCCACTGAACTCGCCAAGCGGTTTGCGGCCGACACAATCGCCGCCGTGATATACACCGACATCGCGGCCGACGGGATGCTCGCCGGGCCCAACGTGGCGGCCATGGCTCGCATGCAGGCGGCGGTGGACCTGCCGGTGATCGCCTCGGGCGGGGTGGCGACCGTCGAGCACGTGGCCCAACTGGCGGCCGTGCCCATGGCCGGCTGTATTATCGGCCGGGCCCTGTACGAGGGCAGGTTGACCCTGCCCGCGGCCCTGGCCGCCGCACGCCTCCCGGCCAGCATGCAACAACCACATAACGTGGGCGGCCAGAAATGACGCAACGGTTTTCTGTCAAATAACTGTTTTTCTGTCCCTCATTTTTCTGTCAAAGATCTTTTTGTTGACAGAAAAATGGGGGACAGAAAAATGAGAAGGGCGAGAGTCGGAAGCGTCCCCGGGAATCAAACCAATTTGCACACGGAGCCGGCCAGCGCGGCTCCCCAAGGAATCTCACATGGCGAAGTACCAAGTTGCTGACATCCGGAACATCTGCTTCTGCGGCCACGGCACGGCGGGCAAGACCACGCTCATCGACCGCATCCTGACCACCACCGGGGTCGTGACCCGGCCGGCCAGCGTCGACGAGGGCACGAGCATCTGCGACTTCGACGAGGAAGAAAAGCACCACAAGTACACGATCGAGGCCAAGCTGGTGCATTTCGAGCATGCCGGCAAGCGGTTCAACGTGTTCGACACGCCGGGCTATCCGGACTACGTGGGGCAGGCCATCGGCGCCCTGCGCGGCGTCGATACGGCGGTGATCGTGATCAACGCCCAGTCGGGCATCGGCGTGAACACCCGGCGGATGTTCGCCGAGGCCGCCCGCGAGGGCCTGGGGCGAATCATCGTGCTCGACCGCATGGACGCCGACAACATCGACTTCGCCGGGCTGGTGGCGAACATTCGCGAGCTGTTCGGCAAGGCCTGCACGCTGTTGAACGTGCCGCTGGGGCAAGGGGCCGAGTTCCGCGGCGTGGCCAGCACGCTGGCCATCCCCGCCGACACCGCCGGGGCGCTGGTCGATCCACAGGTCATCAGCCAGTCGCTGCTGGAGTCGATCATCGAGGTCGACGAGCAGGTCATGGAGCGGTACTTCGAGGGCACCTTGCCCAGCGAAGAGGAGCGCTCCGGGCTGATCGTGCGGGCCGTGGCCCAGGGCTCGCTGATCCCGGTGGTCTGCGTATCGGGGAAGACGGGCGCCGGACTGGCCGAACTGCTGGATACGCTGGCCCTGTGCGGGCTGGCCCCGGACCGGGTGCGGCGGACGGCCAAGAATGCGGCCGGCGCGGAGGTCGAGCTCCAGGCCGACCCGGCCGGCCCCCTGGCGGCCCAGGTCTTCAAGACCCGCATCGACCCCTTCGTCCAGAAACTGAGCTTCATCCGCATCTTTTCCGGCACGCTGAAGACGGGCGACACGGTGCAGGTGGTGGGCATCCGCCGGGGCCTGAAGTTCGGCCAGTTGTTCGAGATCCAGGCCGACGAGACCGAGCCGGTGGACGCGGCCGGCGCCGGCCAGATCGTGGCCGTCACCAAGGTGGAAGACCTCCGCACCGGCATGTCGCTGGGCGAGCTGGCCCTGCCGCCGATCCCCTTCCCCGCGCCCATGGTCGGCCTGGCCGTCACCCCCAAGAGCCGCGGCGACGAGGCCAAGGTCTCGGCCGCCATGCAGAAGCTGGCCCAGGAAGACTCCACCTTCCGCATCCAGAGCGACCCGCAGACCAAGGAAATGGTGGCCACCGGCATGAGCGAGCTGCATCTGCTGATCCTCCGCGAGCGGCTCAAGCGCCGCGACAAGGTCGAGATCGACACCAAGGAGCCGAAGATCCCCTACCGCGAGACGATCCAGATCAACGCCGAGGGCAGCTACCGGCACAAGAAGCAGACCGGCGGCCGCGGCCAGTTCGGCGAAGTGCACATCCGCATGTTCCCCCTGCCCAAGGACGTGGTGATCGAGGAGTGGGCCGTCAAGGCCCGCTTCCCCTCGCTGAAGAGCTATCACTACGACGCCGACAACAACTTCGTGTGGATCGATTCGGTCGTCGGCGGCACTATTCCCAGCAACTTCATGCCGGCCGTAGAAAAAGGCTTTTACGACCGCCTGCAGCGGGGCGTCATCGCCGGCTACAAGGTCCAGAACCTGTGCATCGAGGTGCATTTCGGCAAGCACCATCCGGTCGACAGCTCGGAGCAGGCCTTCAAGACCGCCGCCTCGATGGCCTTCCGCAACGTATTCCAGCAGGCCAAGCCGGCGCTGCTGGAGCCGATCGTCAAGATCGAGATCACCGTGCCCAGCAGCAAGGTGGGCGACATCACCAGCGACATGTCCGGCCGCCGCGGCCGCGTGCTCCGCATGGACTCCGCCGGCGGCGACATGCAAACCGTAATCGCCGAAGTCCCCCTGGCCGAGGTCACCACCTACGCCCGGGCACTCTCGAGCATCACCGCCGGCCAGGGAAGCTACGCGATCGAGTACAGCCACTACGACGTCGTGCCGGGCAACGTCCAACAGGAGATCATCGCCAAGGCGCAGCTCAAGGAAGAGGAAGAGGAGTAGGGCGGGGACTGTCCCAATTTTCGTCCGACGAAAATGGGACTGTCCCCTTCAAGGCGGAAGGCGGAAGGATGAAGGGGGACGGCGGAAGGCGGAATCCTGGCTTGCGCCGGGTGCCACTGCTGGCTTGCTCAGCAGTTGCTCCTTACACTGCTGGACAAGCCAGCAGTGGCACCCAAGGGCCCAGGGAAATCAGTAAACTTTCCCTCCGCCGGCGGTCGAAATCTATAACGAGCGTCTTGATTTTGACGACTGTTGCGCCTAGGATAATCAAGAGCCGCGCGGCGCAGGGTGTTTCGGCCATGATTTCTCAACGGCAGTTCGGGCTGGCTTGTTGCACGTGTCGCGGTCCGGCCTGAAGGTCGGACCGCAGCGCCTCTTCGTTCGCCACTAATTGTGCCCCCTCTCCCGCCCGCTTGCCCCAGCTCTCTGTCAACAATGGTTTGATGAATGGGTGGCACGCCCTGAAAGGGCGTGGCTGGGCGGCTCATCACGCCCTTTCAGGGCGTGCCACCCATCAATCGAGGACTGACAACGCACCAGGGCGGCCGCCTCGCGCCGCCCGCAGCCTGTGCGGCAACTTTTTGCCCCGGAGCGATTCGCCATGGCTACGGATATCCGAATCAAGGAAGCACTGCCGGAACTGACCGACCGGCTGGTCGAGAACTACGGCCGGCAGAGCACGATCACCCATCTGGGCCACTGCCCGCTGCCTAGTTACGACGTGATTGTCGAGATCATCGAGAGCCTGAAGGACATTCTTTATCCCGGCTACCGCCGCCGCGACGGCCTGCACATGGGCAACGTCACCTACCACGTGGGCGACGTAATCGACCGGCTGCACGATCAACTGACGGAGCAGATTGCGCGGGCCTTGCGTCACGAGGCGGGCCGCGACGCGGCCTGCGAGCCGGAGCAGCGGGCCGATTTCGAGGCCCTGGGGCAGGCCAAGGCCATCGCTTTTCTGCAACAGCTCCCCGCGCTGCGGGAAGGCCTGGCGCTGGACGTGCAGGCCGCCTACGACGGCGACCCGGCCTGCAAGTCGCTGGACGAAGTGATCTTCTGCTATCCGGGGCTGGAGGCCATCAGCGTCTACCGCCTGGCGCACCTGCTGCACGTGGCGGGCGTGCCGCTGATGCCGCGGATCATGACCGAATGGGCCCACAGCCGCACCGGCATCGACATCCACCCGGCGGCCAAGATCGGCCGCTACTTCTTCATCGACCACGGCACCGGCGTGGTCATCGGCGAGACCACCGACATCGGCGATTGGGTCAAGCTGTACCAGGGCGTAACGCTGGGCGCACTCAGCTTCGCCACCGACGCCGAGGGCAACCTGGTCCGCGGCACCAAGCGCCACCCGACCATCGAGGACCACGTGGTCGTCTACGCCAATGCCACCGTGCTGGGCGGGAAGACGGTCATCGGCCACCACTCGGTGATCGGCTCGAGCGTCTGGATCACCGCCTCCGTGGCCCCCTACACCACCGTGATCCTCGAAAAACCCCGGTTGCACATGCACGATCCGCAGGGCACCGCCAACTCGTTCTCGATCTGACAATCCTGTTGCCGAAGGTCGGAGATTTGTAGGGTGGGTCGAGCGGAGCGAGCCCCACCAGAATGCGCGGAGAACTGATGGTGGGGCTCGCTCGATCTCGACCCACCCCAAATCCCCAAAAAAAATGCGCTCGACCTGGGTGGGTGAAAGGGTCAAGTTTCAGCAAGGGAAAGTGGTTTCCGTTTTTGTTCCGTGCCGAGGGCTAGCGCGATCCGGCGGCGGAGACCTTGCAACGTCGTGCCAAGATGCGTTTGACACCAGTTCCAGACGTCGTGATTCGAGGTCTCGGTCAGCGCGGCCTGCACTGTCCCTACGGTCACATGTCCGACCAACGCCCCGAAGCTGAGCACCATTCCCGTCAGCCCGTGCTGGCCCCGCTCCCCGGCCACGCATTTGAACTTGCCGATGATCGATTCAAGCACTTCGCTGGAGCCCAAGAGGCACTCTCCCTCGCGCGTCTGTTGGGCTTGCTCCTGGACGAACTCCAGCAACCGTTCGCGCATCCTGCACGCTGCCGCGTTTGCCGGGGGCGGCAGAAGGGCCGCCAACTCTTCCGCCGCCTTGCGGTGGACGCCCTGGTGCCGCACGTAGTGCTCGGTGGTTTCGATTACCTTCAGCATTTCCCGCCAGCGTTGCACGTGGGGCAGATACCCTCGCAGCCAGCCCAACTTCTCTTCCACCACGGCCGCGTCCAGCCCCACCTGAGTCGGCACGTCGGGGCGATCCAACAGCGCCAAGGACTCCTGGGCCCAATCCACCAACACGTCCACGCTCATGTACCGCGCCTTGCCACGCTGCTGCGGAGGCAACAGACACGCCAACGGCGTAACGGACACGCGTTGCTTGAAACGGTTCACCTCCCCGACGAACTCCTGCCACGCGGCGTCGCGTTCCAGGTCGTGCTTCAACAGGCAAGCCGTCTTGTGCTTGATGTCATACATCCAGGCCGTGCTCGGGTGGGTCTCGCGGAACAGGTTGATTCCCTTGTGGAGATCCCTGCCGTCGTCGCTGATGATCGCCCGCGGAACCCCCGTCTTCGCGGTGGCGGCCTCCATCTGCCGCCACACCACTTCCCCCGTCGATTCGGTCACCGGCTGCAAGTCGATCAGTTCCACGTCCGCGTGGCTCAAACAGCGGTCGTCCGCATCCCATGCCGATTGCCGGATACCGACGATGATCAGGCATTTCCGCTCGCCCAACTGCATCGTGTGGTCCAGGATCCACATCCAGTCATCCGCCTGCTCTTGGGGGCGATTCAACTGGTGGAGGCCCAGCCGCATCAGCCACAAGCGCACGCTGTAGTACGTGCCCACGCGGCCCCCCTCAGCCCACCAACTCCAATTCAAAGCCAGCACCTCGGCCACACGTTTGAGGCGCGTCCCCGCGCGGAGCACCAACGCCAGACTGCCTGCGACCACGCCCAGCGGGAACTGGTGCCGGGGAACTTTCGTGTCGAAGTCTTCCGCCCTCACCGCGGACAGATCGCGCGCGGTACTGTCCCCGCCCGCCGCGGCTGGGCCTCTTTTTTGGGCCCTCGGGGGGGATCGTCATCGTCGCGGGCCATCGCGCGTGCCTTCCAGCCATCACGGCTCTCCTTCATCTTGGCCAAGCACTGTTTCAGACTCTTGTTCTCACGCTTGACCGTCTTGCACTTCTCCTTCCACTTATCCCGGCTTCGTTGGAAGAAGTTGACCAACTTAGTAAGCGGACTGAGAAACGAAAACGAGCGGCTGGCATCAGAGCACCTCCATGCGAAAACCTCGACGGCTTGCGTGGCAACCGCGCCACAACAAAAGACATCAATGGAACAAAAACCGCCAAATGACACCAGACCAGTTCTCACCCACCCACGCTCGACCCGTTTCAGGCTTCCGCACCGACGACTGGAGGGCTTGCCCCACGGCTACACTTGGCCGTTCTGGGCGCGGGTGCGGCCGATCTTCGGCCAGCCCTCGGGGGCCAGCCCGCCGGAGGAGCACTCCAGGACCAGCAGCGTCTCGTCGTCCAGGCCGAAGGCCAGGCGGTGGGGGGCGATGATCGTGCCGGCCGATCGAACGGGCGAGCCGACCTCGGCCGTCCATTGCACGCGGCCCAGGAAGTTGACGGCGTGGATTACGCCCGCATTGTCGCCGAAATAAAGGAGGTCGTCGTCGCCGATGACCGGGGTGGATTCGACCGGGCCGGCGGCGCGGTACTCCCAGCGGACCTTGTGGCTGTTGCCGTCGACGCAGGCCAGCACGCCCCGCGACTCCATGCCCCGCGGCGACTGGCTGATGCCCACGTACAAGTGGCCGAACTTATCGAACACGGGCGAGCCGAGCATCTGGCCGGGCATGGGCGTTCTCCAGGCCGGGTCGCCGGAGGGGGCCAGGCCGTATAGAATCTCGTCCTGGCCGGCGGCGATGTACACGCCCTCGGCGGTCATTACCGGCGCGGAGCGGACGACGCCCACGTAGCCCTGCTCGGCGGCGTGGTTCCAGCGATTGGCGCCCTGCTCGCCGCCCAGCTCGATGGCGAACACGTAGCCCTGCTCGCCGCCGATGAACAGCACGTCGCCCAGCAGGAGGCCGGGCGAATCGAGCTTCTGCCGGGAGGTGAAGAAGCGCCCCGGCTTCTGCATGCGGCCCATCGAGTCGACGCGGATCAGACCGCCGTCGGCGGCACTGATCCAGGTATTGCCGTCGCGATCCGTCACGGGCAGCGCGTAGCCCAGCGGCTCGCCGACGCAGGCCGGCGACCAGATCTGCTTGCCCGTGGCCGCGTCGAGGCAGTGTAGATACCCGTCGCAGCAGTGGAGGCGGAGCGTGTCCTGCGGCCCGAGGACCACCGGGCCGGGAGCCCGCGTCCCGGTGACGTACTCCCACAGCAGCCTGGGCTTCCCGCCGTCTTCGACCAGGGCCACCAGCCGGTCCTGGAAGTGCAGGAAGACGCGGCCGCTGGAATCGACGGCCGGGGCGTTGCGGATGGGCGTGGCCTGGGCCTCGGCGGCGGGCTCGTCGGGATAGGCCCACACGAACCGCTCGGGCCGGACGACCTTGGGCCGTGGGACTGGTTTGGGCGGCGGGGGCGCGGCCGGCGGCGGGGGTGCAGCCGTTTGCGGTTTCGCCGAGGCGGGTTCCGGCGGGCGTCGAGCAGGCGGGGCGGGGGCGGGTTCGCTCTGGCGCCGAGCAGGCGGGGCGGCCGCCGCCGGGGATGAGGGTCTCGTTGGGGCCGCTGCCGCCGCGCGCTGCTCCGCTGCCGGCGCCGGCCTCTCCGCCGGCGGAGCAGGACGAGGCTCGGTAGGCGCGGCGGGCCGACGCCTCGGCGGCTCCGCCGGCTGAGTTGGCGGGGCGGCGGGCGGCTGCTGAGGCGCGGCGGCTCGTCGGGGTGGCCCGGCGGGGGGCGCGGGCCCGGCCGCACCCGGCGGCGCGGCCTGCGGCCGGGCCGGCCGCTGCGCAGGCGCCCGGGATTGCGGCGAAGGCGGCGAAGCCGCAAGCGGCGGAGTGGCCCCCGGCGGGGCAACCGGCGGTGGTGCAACGGGCGGCGGGGCCGCTGGTGGCGGCTGGGGCGGTGGCTGCTGGAAAGCCGCCCCCGGCGGCGGGGCAACGCGCGGCGGCGGATAGCCCATGGGCCGGCCAGGTATGCCCGGCTGATACGATGGTGGGGGCGGAATACCCGGCCGCGCCGGCCAGCCGGCCGGCTGCTGCGGCTGCATGCCCGGCGGCGGCGAACCCGCAAGCGGTTGTTGAGGCCAAGTGGCGGGTGATTGCGGTTGGCCGGGCCAAACGCCTGGTTGCTGCGGCATGCCCGGTTGCTGCGGCATGCCCGGTTGGCCGGGCCAGGAAGTCGCCGGCTGACCGGGCCAGCCGCCGGGGGCCTGCTGCATGGGCGGTGGTTGCGGCATCACCTGTTGCGGCATGCCGGGTGGCTGCGGTGCGGCAGGCGGCTGTTGGGGCCATGCAGCGGGCGGTTGCGGTTGGCCGGGCCACGCGCCTGGCATGGGCCCCGCCCCCGGCGGGCCGGGCCAAACACCGGGTTGCTGCGGCATGCCCTGCTGCGGCGTGCCGGGCGGTTGCGGAAGCGGTTGCTGGGGCATGGCGGGCTGGCCGGGCCAGGCGCCGGGTTGCTGCGGCATGCCGGGTCCGCCCGGCGGAGGCGGCCAGGGACCGCCCTGACCCGGCGGTGCAAAAGAAACCATCCGGAACAGGCCAATGGCCTGGCGCCCGCATTGCGGGCAACTAAACGGCTGGGTCGGTCGCTGGATCTGAAAACCGCAGGCTGAACAGCGGAATGTATTCATAGCTCCCCGTTATTTCACCGCCACGCTGGCCTTGGTGTAGACTCTGCCATTGTCGCGGAGCACGATCCAGCCGAGGACCTGGGTGATTTCGACGCCCGGCTTCGAGGCATTGTGCCGCGTGGAATCGAAGCGCTCGCCGGGGTGGACCAACTCGATGCTGTTGGACACGCCCGCCTGTTCGCACGTCCGTTGCAGCCAATCGGCCAGGGCGGTTTCCAGCTCGCCGGGGCGATTGGTGGTGCGGGGCTGCCAGCGGTAGTAGGCCTCGCCGATTTCTTTGAGCAAGGGGGGCATTCTTTCGGCCGGGGAGGAGCGGAAGATCATCAGGCAGCCGACCAGCGCGGAGGCGGCCGGCTCGCCGCCCAGTACGCCGCGGAGCAACTGGCGGCGTTGGGCGTCCAGCGCCGGTTTTTGGGCCAGTTCCGGACCCAGCACGGCGGTGGGCCAATCGCCGCTGACGCCCGGCTGGGCCTCGTTCTCCGGCGGCCGGAGGATGTCAACGATGGTTCGCAGCCCGGCATCGACGTGCGTCTGGGCCGCCGCCACCTGCTGCTGGATGACCGTAAAATACTGTGGCAGGGCGTTGAAGTACTGGGGGACGATTTCCGTGAGCTGCCGCAGCCCGGCGCCGAACGTCCCGTGCTGCTCGCTGAGGGCGTCGCGGATCTTGACCAGGTTCGAGGCGAAGGCCTCCTTGAGGGCCTCGACCAGCTTGAGCTTGGCCTCGAGCTGATCGAGTTTCTCGGCCAGCGGCCGGATGGCGGTTTTCAGCACGGGCTCGAGGCTGGCCGCCGCCGGGCCGCCGTCGGCCGCGGGCCCGGCCGGGGCCGCCTCGGCCATGGCGGTCAACTGGTCCAGCTTGCCGTAGATCGCGTCCAGCTTCTGATCCGCGCCGCGGCCGCCGGCCAACCGCTCCAGCTTGTCGGTCAGGGCATCGAGCTGGCGGGCCAGGCCGCGGGCGGGCTCGGCCTTGGCTTGCGAGTCGCGGTGCACGAGGTAGGAAGTGACCTGCTGGCGGGCCTCTTCCACCGCCGCGCCGAGCCGCTCCAGGCGGTCGGTCAGGGTGAGCAAGGATTCGGCGGCCTGCGAAGCCGCAAGCGGGTGGGCCGGCTGCGAAACCGCAAGCGGGCGGTCAGCCTGTGAAGCCGCGGCCGGCTTGTCCGGCGGCGACGCCGCGGGCGACTCCGGGTCGTCGATTTCCAGGCCGGCGGGGAACTCGGGCTTGGCGCCCGGCGGAACGTCTTTCTTCCCAGTCCAGGGAAAAGCCATAGGTCCTTCCTTTTCCCAATTCCGAAGGGGACAGTCCCATTTTCGTGGGACGAAAATTGGGACAGTCCCCAGTGTTAACGGGTTCCGAATTCGATGTTGTCCAGCCCGCCCGTGTCGAGATAGTATCGTTCGTCGGCCAGGGTTCGCCAGGCGAAGAAGACGTTTTCGCCCAGGGAGGCGTCTTCGCCGGCCACGACGCCGGTAACCTGGTCGACTTCGAGGATCTCCTCCTGGTCCTTGGTGGCGTGCTTGCGTTTGATCTTGACGTGGATTTGGGTGGGGCCGATGCGGTCGCCGGGGTCGATCTTGAGCAGGTAGACGGGAGTGGCCTGGGCCCCTTCCTCGCCGCTGAGCTTGCGGCCGATGAGCACGCGCTGCGAGCTGGTCGAGAACTCGGTGATATCCTCGCGGCTCTGCTCGGTGACGGGCTCGAAGAGGATCCGCTCGGTGCGGATGCCGGAGGTGGCGTCGGTCATAACGCCCCAGTAATAGGTGTTCTCGTAGGTGCGGCCCTTCATGTCGAACTTGAACTGGGGGAGCATGCCGTGGCGGGCCATGAACTCGATGGCCGCCCCCACCACCACCGGGCTCTTGGGATCGATGATCACCCCGGGATTGTGGCCCTTCTCGTCCTGGTAGGGGTACCAGTTGCCGGCGTAGTGGTTGTGCATGGGCACGATCCGCGAGGGCGACAGGGGCACGTACATCTTCACCAACTGCTGGATGTAGCCGAGCTTGGAGGGCAGGCCGGCCAGCAGCACCACGTCGGTCTCCTGCTCCACGATCCGCTGGCAGAAGTCGTACAGCAGATCGGCGAAGACGTCGTACACCACGCTCTCGAACTCGGTGCGGTCGTAGACCAGGTTGATCTCCTGGTTGGCGTTGTAATAGCCCGGGCCGCGGAGCTTGTCGAAGGCCTTCTGCAGCGACTCGACCACGACGGGATCGACCACCTCGGGGTTGGTGTGGGTGATGGGCTCGCCCACGTCGTCGCCGGCGTTGCTGAGGTAGGCCTGGGCCAGGGGGACGAAGAGGCGGTTCATCCAGCTCACGCGATGGGCCCGCAGCTCGCGGTTGCGGGGGACCTCGGGGCCGAAGAGCAACTGCACGTCTTCCTCCTCGATGCCCAGCGAATCGGCGAAGGTGGGCACGATGACCACTTCCAGGAGGCGCTTGACCAACTGGTCGCCGCCCAGCGAGATGCCGTCCTGGTGCAGGACCTGGCCGCGGACATAATCGTCGATCTTGGACTCGAAGTTGTAGCGGGCGATCATCAGGTCGGTGGTGCCGCCGCCGATGTCGATGCAGGCGATGCGGATTTCGTTGGCTTCGTCGCCGAAGGTTTCGGGCTCGTTGGACTTGCCGCGTTGCGGGCCGCCGGGTCGGGCCAGGCCGGGGCGGGGCATGACCCGCCGCGCACCGGCCACCCGGCCGATAGCCGCCTCGGGGACCTCTTCGGCCTTGGCCTTCTTGCGGCCCCGGTCCTGGCGCATGGTTGTGAACCACAGCCGGGGGTCCTGGCCCAGCATCCGCAGCTCGCTCCAGATGTAGGTCAGGTGCACGGCGCTGGCCTCGTCGATGCCCAGGTTGAGCTCCGGCTTGCAGCGCTGGTTCTTGCCGAGGGTCATGGAGAAGATGTTGATGGCCTTGTTGCCCTGGGCGGCGAAGCGGCGCTGCTCCTCCTGGATCATGCCGCTGGGGAAGCTGAGGGTGAGGGTGCGGATTTCGCGGGCCCGGCCGGCCTCGCCCGAGGCGTTGCGGTAGGCCGCCGAGTTGACGTAGGTGTAGGCCTGGCAGAGCATCTCGTACAACGCGGCGGTCATCAGCACGCGGGGTGCGTGCCGGGGCTTGAGCGGCTGCTCGCTGGCGTACTCCTCCTCTTTGGGCAGGTTCTCCTGGAGCAGGAAGTCGCTGTCGTCCTCGTGGACGAACTTCAGGAAGGGGCCCTTCAGGGGCGAGGCGTAGGTGCCGGTCTTGCAGCGGTCGGCGGGATCGGCCATGTGCCAGTTGGCGCCTTCCAGCCAGCTCGAGTCGTCGGCCCACAGGTAGCGCTTGGGCGAGCTGACGCCGGTGCGGATGTCGCCCTCGACCTGCATCACTTGCACCACGTCGTCGGCCTCGCGGCCCAGGCGGACCATCGACAGGTCGTCGAACAAGGGCGGGGTGACGACCACCTCGACCTTGGCCTGGCGGCTTTTCTTGCCGCGGCCGAACCAGCCGCCCTTGGCGTCGTCCTCGCCCACGGAGTGGTACTCGTGCTTCTTCTGCGCCGAGGGCCCCACGTAGGGCGTGTTGCACCAGTGGGTCTTGGAGGAGAACCAGCGGGCCAGGGGCAGGGGGACCGTATCGCCCTCCTCGTTCCAGGCGTCGAGGTGGTAGCGGTTGACCAGCTCGAAGGGCAGCATCTGCGGGGTCTGCGCGATCTCGCCGGCCAGCTCCAGCAACAGCACGCCGGTGCGGCTGTTGCCGAAGTCGATAATCATGTGCACGTGCTTGGCGTCGCCGGCGCTGGCCGCGGCGGGGCGAATGCACAACTCGATCTCGGGGATGCCCTTCAGCGGCTTGTTCTCCAGGTCCAGCAGGCCCGAGAGGTTCACCAGGAAGTCCCTGGTCAGGGCGCTGGGCGAGCAGAAATAGCCGACCTCGGGGTCGCCGCAGGAGGTATCGACGGCCAGGAACAGCCGCGTGGTGCCGGACTGGATGATCTGCCACTGGACGTAGGGGATGCCACGGGGGCCCTGCTTTTCCTGCCCGCTGCCGCAGAAGGAGCGCTGCCAGCCGTAGCCGATCTGGTTGGTCTGGTAGCGGGTGCCGCCCTTGACTGGCAGGCAGACGATCTGGACGCCGGTATTGGCGAAGAGGACGTGCATGAGAGAGTCACTTGGTTTCGAACGGTTCGAGGATGTGTATCAGCTCCATGTTGCCGGGGGGGAGGCGGATGTGCTCGCCCGCCCCCAGCGCCAAGGCCAGCGGCATGCGGTTGACCCACAACTGGACGAAGGAGGCCATCAGGCCGAAGCGGGTGAAATCCTGGTCGCCGTTGTCTTTCTTGACCGCCGCGGCGTCCGCGGCGAAGATGGGGGCGCGGCTGGGGCCGGGATTCATGATGTAATCGTTGAGGATGATGCGGACGTACTTGCGGCGGGCGCGGCGGCGGGCCGCCTCGTCCCGCGTCTTCAGCGTCACCACCGGCTGCATCACCCCCACCAACTGCCCGAACACCTTGTCCGTGAGCAGGTAGTCCCGCAGGTAGCGGGTGAAGGTGTTCAGGTCGCCGGGGTCGAGCCACGGCTCGCCCTCGCGGTGCTCGTTGCAGAAGGCCTCCCAGCGTTTGGGCACGGCCACCGTGGCCCATTCGTGCAGGTAATTTTTAAGCTCGCGGGGCAAGGGGTCGCCGTGCCGCCGGGTCTGGGTCTCGGCGCAATCGGCGACCTGCAGCTCCTCGCCGGCGGCCATGCACAGCGATTCCTGCAAGGCGTGCACCCGCTGGTAGATCCGCTCCTCGTCGGAGGTCAGCCAGTCGAGGACCTTGCGGGCGGCGATCAGCCGCTTCTCGCGGTCGATGTTCGTATCGGGATCGACGACCCAGCCCCGCGAGAGCTGCAAGAGCCGGTTCATTACCTCGGCGATTTCCTTCTGGAGCTGGTCCTGCTTGGCGTCGGCGCTGGTGACGGCGCGGATCCCGCCGCTGATGAGCGACTGCCCGCCGTCGCCGTCCTTCATGGCCACGTCCCAGCGGGTGGCCGGGTCGCGGACGAAGGTCCGCACCATCTCCGATTCGAGGAAGGCCTTGCGGGCGCGGTCCCACTTTTCGGGCATCTCCTGCTCGCGCTGCTCGGCGTTGGTGTCCCACGTGCCCGGATAGCGGATGGGGTACACGTTGGTAAAGGCCTTCCCCTTGCCGCCGAAATCGGTGAGCACGTTGCCCAGCGTGTCCAGGAGCGAGTTCAACCGCGTGTCGTACAGGATTTTCTCGGCGAAGATCTCGCGATTGCGGAACTCCTCGTCCAGGCCGGTGATGCCCACGAAGAGGGCCGGCACCTCGTCCTGAACCTTGTGCGGCCAGACTTTCTCGCCGTAGCGGGCCTTGCCCCACTTCTCGACGTGATACTTCATCTGCGCCTTGACCTCGAGGTTCCCGCCGCGCAACAGCAGGAAGAGGGTCTGGATCTGCAGCTCGTCGACGAAGCGCTCGAAGAGGTACGAGACCTTGCCGCGCTTGACGATCTCCATCTGCTCTTCGAGGCTGTCGGCACTGGTCCGCTTGCCCTGCTCGATGCCCGTGCGGACCGCCCGCATCCCCGGCACGTCCAGGAAGTCCATCTGCTCGATCACCTTCCGCCATTCGTCGCTGAGACGGTGGGGCAGGATGGGCATGACCAACTCCAGCATGCCGGCCTGGATGGTCTCGAGCTCCTCCGTGCCCATGCCGCTGTTGGGCCGGTAGTCGAGAACGTAATACTTCTCCTTGGGCGTGAGGTAGATGTCGCTCCAGGCCACGTGCGTCCAGATCTTCGAGTTGGGGCGGTCGTAGGACTTGGAGCGCTGGCTGTCCAACAGGAAGCGGACGGCGGCCCAGTGCAGGAAGATGGCCGGGTCGTGGTCGCCCAGCGTGATCCGCTTGAGAAAACTGGCGATCCGCACGAACAGCGAGGTCAGCGACTCCCAACGGTCCCAGAACAGCGCCGAGACCGCGGCCACGTAGCCCTCCTCGGTCATGGGGTAGCGGCTCAACAGGCCGTTGAGCACGGACTCGGTGGCCGCGAAGCCGCGGCGATCGACGTTCCGCATGTAGGAGAAGGCGTCCAGGATGTCCATCCGCCAGCGGCGATCGACCTGGGCATCGGGGTGCTGGCGGGAAAGGTCCTCGAACAGCTCCTCGAGGTCGGCCTGCTGCCAGGTGCGGGCCGGCGTCTTGCACTCGGCGTGGAAGCCGCGGGCGAGCACCCGCAGCCACTCGGCCCGCGTCAGGGCCCGCACCATCACCGGGTAGGCGGGCGATACGCCGGCGCCGATGCGGTCCTTGGTCGTGAAGCGCGTGACCAGGGCCGTGGCCTCCTGCGAGCCGCACTGCGGGTTCAGGTCGTTGTCGAACGACAGGTTCTTGTAATAGGCCGGCTCGCCCAGCGTCTCGTCGCCGCCGATGGGGCAGTAGTTCTCGCTCTGCGGCCGCAGCACCTGGCCCATGAACAGGCTCTTGCCCACCTGCGAGGCCCCGTAGGCCGCCGCGGCCACGGGCACCTTGGCCGAGGTGTACAGGCTGCTGGCCAGCCGCCGAAGCTGCAACACCTCGAACTCGTCGCTCTCGTTTACCGGGAGCAGGTCGGTGGTCCTCCGCGCCGGGTTGTACTCCGAGAGCCAATCGCACAGGCCCGTCGCCAGGTTCTCCACCTGGTCCGCCCGGCGGATCAACTGCCGATCACGTTCATCTGGAAACGCCATGTCACTTTGTGTCTTTGGGTTGGAGGGGTTCCTTGAGCTGCTGGATCTGGATCGTCCGGATCAATTGGAAAGTGAGCGGATATTTCTGCACCGACTGGCCGCCCTTGTCGCGGGCCTCCAGGACCAGGTGATACATTTCGGTATCGGCCGCGTAAGGCATCCGCTGGCTGCGGAGGACGACCTTCTGGTGGTTGCCTTCGAGCTGGTTGGGCACCCAGTTTTCTTCCGGGTTGTCGCCCGCCTTGTAAACCCGGTATTCTAACGCACCGGCGGTGGGCGCCGCTAGTACCTCGACGTTGACGGCGAAATCGGTCCCGCCGGGGTCCAGGGTGGGGTTGACCGTCTCGAACCGCTGGCCGGTCACGGAGACCGTGGCAAAGGCCTCCGCGCCCCCGTACTTGGCGACGATCTTCGTCTGGCCCATGGCCTTGGCCACGAACGTGCCGGGGGAGTTCGGGTCCATGGCCCCCACGCTCGGGTCCACGCTGTCTACCAGGGCCGGGACGGCCACGTCCGTGCCGTCGGTGGACTTCGCCATGACCGCGATCGGCCGGCTGTCGCCCACCTGCAGGCTCAGCTCCGGGGGCTGAATCGTGAGCGCGGCGGCCTGGCCCACCTGCACCGAGACGGAGGCCGAAAGCCCCTGGTACTTCGGGTCCACTGCGGTCACCGTCACTTGCACCGTGCCCGGCGAAACCCCGTGTATCTTGTTGCCGTCGACGGTCACAATGCCTTGCCCCTCGGGCGCGGTGATCTTGTACTTGACGCCGAAGGTAACCTGGCCGCCGCCGGGGTCGAGCTGCACGCCGCCCAGCACGGCCGTTTCGCCCGAATTGATCGGCAGGCTGGGGGGATTGACTACGAGTTGGGCCCCGGCCATAACTCCGGCCAGGCCCGCCACGTCGCCCTGGATGTCGATCAGTAGCGGCTCGGCGGTTGTCAGTGTACCGAGCGTGGCGGTCATGCGGGTCACTCCCGGGGCGACGGGGTGGATGACGGGGGCCTTACCGGCGGCCTTCTCGACCGTCGCCACCGCCGCACTGGGTTCGGTGAGCGTTAGATTGGGGTCGGCCGAAACTTCACGGCCGTTCTGCCCGTTCTCCAGCCGCTCGAAGATCCGCACCCCCTGCGGCTGGGCCTGGACGCTGGAGTGATAGGCCTGCGGCTCGAACTGCAGGCCGACCACCCGGCCGGCCGGCACCAGGGCGGTATCGCCAATCACGCCCACATCGGTGCCGATCACGCCCGTGCCCGTGCCGATCACGCCCACGCCCGTGCCCGTACCGATCACGCCCACGCCCGTGCCGACCACGCCCACGCCGCCGTCGCCATGGACGATCACGACGCGTCCCGGGCCGCCCACGGTGCCGACGATCTCCGTGCCGGGCGCCACCACGTAGGGATCGACGACCGTGGTGCCGCCGCCGACCGTGCCGCCGGTTCCGACCAGGGTATCGACCCCGCCGCCCACGACGTCCAGGTTGGCCTCGGCCTTCTGGCCGCCTAACCGGGCCACTAGGGTCGTGTGGCCGGGGGCCTTGGCGGCCACGGCCGTACCGCTGACGACCTGGGCCACGTTGGGATCGCCGACGAACATCTGCACGCCCTGCTCGGGCGTCAGCACGTGCCGCTGGCCGCCCCGCATGGCCGATACCTGGTAGGGGTAGCTCTGCCCGGGCGCGAGCGTCATGTGCGCCGGCTCGATCTGCAAATCGGTAAACGGATTGTTGGCCACCGTTACTTGGATCTGCTGCTGCGGCAAGTCGCGAAAGCTCACCTGGATGGCATCCTGGCCCACGGCCAAGGCGTGGACCTCGTCGTTGCCCACCACTTGGATCACGCCCTGCCTCACCGGTGCGATCTTCAGCTCCGGCTGCGGGAACAGCTCCTTCGTGCCGCAGGAGGCCGACTCGCCGAAGACGCTCATGCGGGCCGTATCGCCCACCGAAAGGTCGATCTGCTTCGGATCGAGGTCCAGCTTGGTAATCGGCTCGCCGACGACCTCGGCCGCGGCCCGGCCGGGCTTCATCCCGCCCACCACGGCCAGGATGTTGGCCTTGCCAGGCGACAAGGCGCACAGCCGGTCGCCTTGCATCGCGGCGACTTTGTCGTCCGAGGTCTTGAAGACGGCGGTGGTGGTGCGATCGATCCGCTCGCCGTCGGGGGCGATGATAAACACCCGCAGGTGTTCAGACTGCCCCGGGGCCAGGCGGGGGCTGGCGGGCTCGATGGCCACCTCGCCCTCGACCGCGGCCACGCCGCCCACCACGTCGACCAGCACGCGGCGGACCTTGTCGCCCAGGGCGAAGGCCACCGGCACGTGCCCCACCCGCCGCCCGGTGAGCGTGCCGGTAAGGCGGTTGTAGTCCACCACGCCGGCCAGCTCGGGCGTGACCTCGCACTGCCGGCTGACGTCCATGTCGCCCCGCGAGACGCTGATGTCCGAGCCGATCTGCAGGCTCTCGTTGACGTGCAGGGTGATGGTTTTGGGCTCGACCTTCAGGGCGTCGGTGATGGAATCTGTTACCGTGACCGGGGCGGGCGGCGAGGTGGTGCCGGCGTGGCGGACCGTTACCGCCGCCTGGCCCAGCGCCGCGCCCACCACCGAGGGCCCGTTGACCCGCGCCACATGCGCGTTGGTGGATTGCCACTCCATGCCCGACAACCCCGTCAGGTCGCCCACCGACTTGCCGTTCTTGTAGCCGATGGCCTTCAGGCCGGAGGTTTCGCCGGGCCGCATGATGACCGCCGAGGGGTCGATCGCCAGGCGGTCGATGTCCACTCCGGCCAGTACTTCGGCCTTTAGCGGCGGGGCCTGGCTGTGCACGCCGTCGTACTCGGCGCTGACGTCGGTCGCGCCCACGCGGACGCCGATCAGCCGGCCGTTGCTGGCCGTCAGGTAGGCGCTTTCGGGGGGCTCGGGCGTGCGGATGGTGCACCTTTTCGTCACCAGCCGCGTGAATCCGTCGGCATAATGGGCCTCGACCCGGAAATCGTTGAAGGCCGCGCCCACGGGGAAGCGGACCACGGGCCCCTGGTCGCTGAGGATCTTGACGAACTGCGGCACGTCGCCGCTGGGCGGCAGCACGACGTCGGGTGGCGGCGGCATGCAGGTGGTGGTGTGGAACAATACGGCGCGGCCGCCAGCCTCGGCCCGCATCCACTGCGTGTAGTTTTCCCGCTTGGCCGTCAGCACGGGGGCCTCCCAGCGGATGTAATCGTTCTCGAAATTGGCCGGCCAGTGGATATCGGCCGCCGGCTCGGCCGCGCCGCCCTTATCGACCAGGATGGCGTACCGCTGCTGCTGCCCGACGGGCACGTACCAGCCGCCCGGCTCGCGCTCGAATACCAGCCGGGCCGCCGCGTCCTTGGCGTCCGGGCCGGTGGGCTTGATCTTGATCGTGGCCGTGGCCTCTTTGCCCTCGACGGCGGCCTGCAAGGTCAGGTCGCCCTGCACGTCCGGGGGCACCGTCAGCGCCGGCCGCAGGTACTGCGTGGCCGGCGTCCACAGCAGCCGCGCCGGCACGCTCCAGGCCGCCGCGTCCGGACGCACCTCCTGCCACTGGTCCGATCCGGCCTCCTTCCGCTCGACGGCCAGCGTGATGGTTTGGCCGGGGGCCAGCGTGGCCGCGGCGGGCGTGATCCGCAGATCCTCGGCCTCGGCGGCCACCACCTCGACCCGCGCGTAGGCCGGCCGGCTCAGCACCGGGTACCGCCCGCTCAGCTCGAAGGGCTTGGACGGGCTCAGGCCGGTCAATCGCGGCGGGGCCCAGCGCACGGCGTCGGGCCGCTCGACCGTGTAGCCCACGCCCGGCCCTTCCATCGCCACGCGCTCCGGCTTCCCGCCCTCGGTCACTTCCAGCATCAGGTTGACCGGCACCTGTTCGTTGACGGCCACCTTGACCGCGGCGGGGTCGAACACCAATCGAGACTTGGCCGCATCGTACACCCGCAGCTTCAGGCTCACCGGGTCCTTGGCGGCCGCATGGCTGGCCGTAATGGTGGCCTCGCCCGGCTGCCTGGTGGTGAAGAACTGGCCCGAATTCGGGTATTTCATCTTTAGCACCTTGACGTCGGAGCTCTTGTACGCGGCCAGTTCCGGCACCAGCTCGACGTCGCCCGCTGGGCTGGAGCCGGTGAGCATGGCCTGCCCCTGCTCGCCGGTCAGGCGGATCATGCGGTCCAGTTCCAGGGCCAGCTTCAGGTTCGGGTCGGCCTCGACCGACTTGAACACCACGCGGTTGGATTCCCGGCGGAAGTAGCTGGCATAGACGGTGAGCGGACCGGCCCCGGCCTTCACGGCCCCGATGCGGTCGTTGTAGATCTTCAGCCCCGGCACCGACTTCTCCTCGCTGGCCCAGCGGAGCCGCTCGGAGGGCACCTGCACGCAGCGGCCGCCGCTATAGGTGGCGTAGGCCGAAAGCCGCATCATCTGGCCCAGCGGCAGATCGATCGGACCCGGCGGGGCGATCTCCAGCCGGCAAGGGGCCACCATTACTTCCACCGCCGCGCTGGCCTTCTGACCCGCAAACTTCACCAGCAGCGTCTCCGGCTTGAGGGGATTGGTGGGCGCAACGCCCCGCAGCTCCATCAGCCGCTGGTCCAACTCGGCATACCTCGGCGAGGGCACCCGCTCGCAGACCACCAGGTCCGGCGCGATCTCGGCGCTCCGCGGCGGGTCGCTGCCCTTGATCAGGGCCATGACCCGCGGCCGTGCCGTGTCGTCCACCGCCATGGCCACGCCCGCCGGATCGATGGCCAGCGACTGGAACTCGGCCTGCGTCACCGTGACGCCGATCTTGCCGATGGTCTTGCCCGACTGGCTGACGTCGATCTCGGTGTCGCCCACCGCCCGGCCGATGATGCGGTTGGCGGCCGTTATGTCGACGATCCCCGGCCGCGAGCTGCTCAGTCGCAGCGGGTCCTGCTCGGGCGAAACGTAGCTGATGTCGGCGATCTCGCCCACGACCAGGTCGAGGTTCTCGGGCCGGACCTCGGCGACCACGGCCGGCGGCGCCACGACGGTGAAGTCGGCCCCGGCCGACAGGTTCTTCTCGCCGAACACGGCCGCCAGCTTGCCGGCGCCGGTCCGCCGCCCTTGCAGGTTGGCCCCCGCCACCGCGGCCACGTACGACGGATCGACGCTGGCCTTCAGTTGCGACGATTCCAGGACCGAGTAGCGGTGGCCGTCGGTCGCGACGGCGTCCATCCGCAGCTTTCCGGCCAGGCCCACGCCGATGGCCTTCGGATCGACCCCCGCCTCCAGGGCCAGGAAATCGACCTTGGTCACGGTCACGGCCGTACTGGCGTCCATCCAGGGGCTCTCCGGGTTGGCGCGGTATCGGGCCGACAGGGTCGAAGTGCCCTGGGCCATTCCCTCGACCAGGCTCCCGGAGGCATAGACCGTGCCGTCGCTGGGCACCTTCCACTGCGCCACCTCGCTCAGATCGGCCCGCTTGCCGTCCTTGTACTCGCCGACGAGCTTCGCCCGGGCCGTACTGCCCACGGCCAGCTCGATCCGCGACGGCTCGATGAAGATCTTGTCCGGGTTCGCGCTGGGCTCGGCCTGGATCGGCACCTCGGTCTTCAGCCGGCCGGCGTAGAAGCAGATCTTCGTCGTGCCCGTGCCGACCAGCGTTACCGTGCCGGCCGCCTGGTTGAGCCGGGCCACCCGCGGATCGTAGGAAATGCCGATCGACTGCCGCGTGACGTCCTGCTTGCGCAGCAGGCCGGCCTTCCACACCTGGAACTCGACCCGGCTGCCCACCGGCGCGACGACCGGGCTGGGCGCGGCGATCAGGTGGCTGGGCCGAATGGCCCACCACAACGCCCCGCCGAACAACAGCAACAACAGCAACCCGGCCAGGGCCGCTATGCGCCAGTTCGTCCGCCGCATGGGCCGGTTGGACAACAGCCCTTCGCAGCTCGGGCAACGCGGGCTCTTCCCCGGCCGCCGCACGAAAAGCAAATTGCACGCCGGATCGGTGCAGACCACCGCCGGGGCCGGCTCGGCGTCCAACCGCTGGTACCCCCAGCACCACACCAGCCGCCAATTGCCCAGTATGTCGCGATAACGGAAGAAATAGCTGTCCAGGTCGGTGCGGTAGGGCTTATCGACCAGGTCCTCGAACTCGCTGAGCAGGGTCCGCCGCAGCAGCCGCTCGGTGGGGGTCTCCGCCCGCGACTGACCGAGCCGCTCGCGCAGCTTCTCGACGTCGTCTTTCAGGATGGTCCGCAGGTCCTGGTCCGAGGCCGGCTGGCAGACGACCTCTTCCAGCCGCCCCCCTTCGTCGTCGCGGGCGTAGAAACTGACCGAGTCACCCTCCCAAACAGGCTCGCCCACCATGCCCCCCAGCCACCGGAAGACAATGCGGTTGTTGCCCCCGGAACGGTCGAGCATGGGGACCCCCGGCTCTACCGCGATGGGGCGGTAGTCGCGGGCACTCTCAGACAGGTCGATTCGCACAAATCGGGTAGCCATGGATCGCTCTCACGAGAAAAGACAGTCGCTTACGCCCCGATGCTCTGCCTACACCGGGCGACACTTATAATACGTATTGCAGGCCCACGCGCGAATGGGATGCCTCCGGGCCTGGAAAAAGGGGGACCGACGCCTTCGGTACGCACGGGGACTGCCCCGAAACACCCGAAGGTGCCTGTGCCCCTTTCTCCCTACCATCCTTATAGAGTAAACACAGATGGTGGCCGGATCAACCTTCTGTTCCGCTCGCTGGGCAGTCTGCGGCCTCCCGGCCGCGCATACCCCCAGCTATTATGCAATCGCATCTTCCCCGGCGAATTATTCGCCCACCCCCCAAAGATATGGGGCTGGGGGTCGGGATCCTAGACGACAGCGGGACCAAAACGAATCGCCGTTTACGTCTGCTTGACCAGACCGCCAATCGAAAGATCCTCATCCAGCATCGGCCAATGGATCCCGTAGCCGCCGGGGGATAGTTCGGCCCGGCGGCGCTCCTCGGCGGTGGCAGCGGCAAGCGTTGGCGAACACCGCTCCCACGCGATCCGCACCTCGCGGTCGGCAAGCCGGATCACGAGTTCATCCTCGGTGGTCTCGATACTGACGGCGGTGATAACCATTGGGACTGGTCTCGTAGGCGACCTTTCAAAACAGTTGCCGCTGTGGAGTCTTCGCTTTGGGGGGCCAAAACAGCCCAAGGATGAGCCATGTATTGTACGGGAAATGCGTGCCCATGAAAAAGCACGTATCCTTTTCGGATCCACAAATCTCGTTGAGAAATTTCCCTCGCACGCTTTGGGCAGCCGCTTCGTCTGACCCAAACCGTTCACTCTCCTTGAGAAAGAGATTCCCCAGTTCCCAGTCCTCGCACATTGCCGTATGTGGTTTCTCGGAGTCTTCGCACTCAAAGATGTAATGAAACGAGTACGGTAGCTTTCGCAACGACTTCTGCTGTCCCCCGAAGAGCGTTCTCTGCAAGAAAAGCTGTCGCCATTCCGGTTTCCAATCAGGCTCCGTAGCTGGTCGAATCTCCAGATCGATCACCCTCTTCGGGCGAACAATGCCGAGCGACGTACGATCCGTATCATACAGAGCTTTCAACTGATTTAAGCTATAGCGGGGCAATGAGTCGATGATTTCCCGACGTTCAGCCCAGTCATTCTTCGTTGATAGCCGCTCTCCAATAAGAGTGATTGAGTCCAGGTTGGGCCTGCGGCTTTCCTTGCGGTTATCCTTGCCGTAACCACGCGGGGCCAGTTGGACGTCGATCCACTGGTACTTCTTGAATTTCTGGTGCGACGGGCGATAACGGTAGTCAACGGGATAAAGTCGCACCCATTCGCCCGATTCGGTAATTCCTGCCGTACAAACCAATTCCTGATACCCTCGGGACGGATGCGGGTAGGTCATGACGAGAATCAAGACCTTCGTATCCGAGGGCGAGCCGGTCATTCTATTGCTTCCAAATGCCGGACCGGCAGACGAGTCTTTTCGGACACGGCTCTTGCCAGACGAGTGCGATGGCACATTTGCGGATCAGCTTCCACGCATACCAGTACACTGGCCTTGGCCTTCATGAGCTGTGCGACCTCTTCGACTGCTGCTACGTTGTCCCTCAAAGTCTCGGCCTCATATTTTCCGAAGAGCGGGTCGTAATCCGCCTGCGTCTTGAGGCCTTGACGCAACACCGGCGGGATTCCGAGTTCGGGACGGTGGATGTACTCGATTTCTAAAGACTTGCAGAGCCGAGCCAGCGTCGTCTTGTGGAATCCATACCGCCGAGAAACCGGATTGTTCCGCACGTCCAGGAGTTGCTGAATTCCGTTACGCATGAGCATATTGAGGAATGCGTCAACTTGTTGCCCCCCATAACCGGCCGTGTGGACGGCTAACGCAGCGATGGGGCGCGTGGCACGTCGCTTCCGCCTGCTGTTGACCGTGAACCACGGATACTGCCGGTAAACGTAGTCTATCAAGTAGGAAGTAGGTTTCGCGTCGAACCGTCGCAGGATTCGGGCGATATCTTGCGTCACAGCATTGGATAGACCTTGCCTGGCGTCGTCGGCCGTTCGACACACATGCCAGGATCGGTCATCCGGCGCCTTGACTACTCCGTCGCGAACCAGTTGATCGATCTCCCGATAAAGACAGAAGGAAAATGGCCCGTAGTGGTACGGTAGGAAATGGTAGAACGCTGGCCCACCCTGCGAAGGCGTTTCGCTTCGCAGCAGGAAACACCATTTCATCAAATCGATCTTCGATACGGGGCGTCCCGCTTGCTGGAGCATGTGGACAAGCATCCGTTGCCGATTCAGCATCTCTCAGGCCGTCCATGAGGTGAAGATTCGTTGAAACCTGTGTCGCCAAGGCAGTATACGCGGTTGGGGCAGGCCGGCCAATAGAGGAACACGTCGAGAAGACCCTGCTCCGCACTTGGCAGATTTGATGTCGGGGCCCCCGTGTGGGGAGGGGCCGGCGGGGGGTCTGTGTCGGCCGGTTATCCGGCACAGATTTCGGCAAAATGGCAAGCGACCCGGGCGGCAGTGTGTTTCGTGTTGCAGTTTGCGCGCCACTTGATAGAATTAACGTTGAGGCGTGTCTTGTTTTTTGTTTGACAAGAGCAGCCAAAATTAACGAGTGCCTTCGGCCATTGTTTAGGGGCCGAGAAGCAGTGTACAGCGAGTTTTCAACAGGTCTTGGCAGTAAGAACGAACCGGCGTTAGGGGCCGGCCGCGTGGTGGACTGGATCTTGGTCTTCTTACGGTGGTTGGGGGCGATCCTGGGCGGCGGCCTGCGGGCCGCCCTGGGGTCGGCCAACCCCGTTTGGGCTCTTTCGGGCCGTGTCCAGTTCGCCATCGAGCGGGCCGGTACCCCTGCCGTTGGTCGGATGACGTTTGAACCTTGGCCGAGAGGGATCGGTTGCCCTCTCGAAACCCGCGTACCCCGCCGGCGACCGGCCGGCGGACAGGCGCAACGCCCAGTCGGCGGTCGGCCGGCGGCGTTGTAGCCGTTGCTTCCAGCGAGCCCCTTCTCCATGGCCACAGCCGGTGGGTGTGCCCTGCCGCCCCCGGCGACGAAGGGGGAGGAGTGGAAGCTAGGAGTCAGGAGTTAGAAGTCAGAAGTTAGAAGCTCCGGGGTGGGGCCCTGCCGAAGCGGCCCCGCCATAGATGCCTCATTCTAACTTCTAGCTCCTAACTCCTGACTCCTGGCTTCTCACTCCTGACTCCTCACCAAGGCACCCGCATCGGCGGGATCCGAAAGGTGGCTAATCGTGGATTACGTGCTGACCGTTGTCCTGACGGCCGTTCTGGCCGCGATCATGACTTTCATGTTGCTCCGCCTGTTGGATCGTCTGCGCCGGAAGGACGCCGAGTCCGAGGCCGGCCAGCTTCTGGAGAAGGCCCGGCAGGAGGTGGACAACCGCCGCCGCGAGGCCGAGCTGGAGATCAAGGAGCAGACGCTCCAGCAGCAGGCCGAGAGCGAGAAAGAGCTGCGCAAGATCCGGGGCGAGCTCCACGAGCGGGAACGCCTGCTGGACAAACGCCAAGACGCCCTGGAAGAACAGGCCGAGCAGGTCCGCAAGCAAGAGAAGATCGTCGAGGGCACGCAGCGGAAACTGACCGAGCGGATCCAAGACGCCAACCGCCGCAAGGAGGAGCTCACCAAGCTGGTAGACCTTCAGCGGCAGACGCTGCACGAGCTCAGCGGGCTGAACCATGAGGAGGCCACCCGCCGGCTGTTGGGCCTGCTGGATACCCAGCTCCAGCAAGAGACCGGGGCGGTCATTATGCGCTACGAGAAGCAGTTGGCCGAGACCTGCGAGCAGAAGTCGCGCGAGGTCCTGCTGACCTGCCTGCAGCGCTACGCGGCCGCCCATACGGCGGAAAGCACCACCAGCACGGTGGGCATCCCCAACGACGAGATGAAGGGGCGGATCATCGGCCGCGAGGGGCGGAACATCCGGGCCTTCGAGAAGGCCACCGGCGTGGACGTGATCATCGACGACACCCCCGGCGTGGTCATCGTCAGCGCCTTCGACATGATCCGCCGCGAGGTGGCGCGGATCGCCCTGACCAAGCTCATCGCCGACGGGCGGATCCATCCCACGCGGATCGAGGAGATCGTCGCCGACACGCAAAAGGAGCTGGAGCGGCACGTCCAGAAGCTGGGCGAAGCGGCCTGCCAGGAGGTGGGGGTCTTCAACCTGCACGAGCGGATCGTGAACCTGCTGGGCCGCCTGCACTTCCGCACCAGCTACAGTCAGAACGTGCTGCGGCACTCGGTCGAGGTGGCCTTCCTGGCCGGCATGATGGCCGAGGAGATCGGGTTGGACCCCACCCTGGCCCGCCGCTGCGGCTTGCTGCATGACGTGGGCAAGGCCGCCGACCACGAGGCCGAGGGCGGCCATCCCAAGATCGGCGCCGAACTGCTCAAGCGCTACGGCGAGCGGCCCGAGGTCATTCACGCCGCCGGCGGGCACCACGACGATCTGCGGATCGACAACCCCTACACCGTGCTCGTCTCGGCCGCCGACGCCTGCAGCGCCGCCCGGCCCGGCGCACGCCGCGAGACCCTGGAACGCTACGTCAAGCGGATGGAGGAGCTGGAATCGATCGCCGGCGGCTTCCCGGGCGTAGAACAGGCCTTCGCCATCCAGGCCGGCCGCGAGCTCCGCGTCCTCGTCAGCGCCAAGGACACCACCGACGAGACCGCCGCCAGAATCTGCCACGACATCGCCCAGGCCTTCGAGAAACAACTGACCTACCCCGGCGAAATCAAGGTTACCGTGCTGCGGGAAACCCGGCACGTCGAGATGGCGCGGTAGGGGCGGGGGGATTTGGGGATTTGGAGATTTAGGGATTTAGGAGTTTAGCCCGCGGCTAACAGCCGCCCGACTTTGAGAGACCGAAGCGATTACCCGTCAACCCCTCAGCGGATAAACCTTCGTCCTCCCCAAAATCCCTAAATCCCCAAATCCCTGCTTCAGAAAGTCTAACGCGTGCGAATCCTTCTGATCGGCGACGTGGTTGGCAAGCCCGGCCGGCAGGTGTGTACCCTGGCGGTCCGCGGGCTGCGGATCGAGCAGCAGATCGACCTGGTCGTGGCCAACGCCGAGAACGCGGCCGGGGGCTCGGGGCTGACCCCCGCCATCTATCGCGAGCTGCTGGCCGCCGGCATCGACGGGATCACCCTGGGCGACCACGTCTACAAGCGGCGGGAGATATTTCCGGTTTTGGAGTCCGAGCGGCGGATCGTGCGGCCCGCCAATTTCCCCCCCGATGCCCCGGGGCACGACGTGGCGATTCTCCGCGCTGCTAACGGGGTTTGCGTGGCGGTCTTTTCGCTCCTGGGACGGGTCTTCATGCCGCCGGTCGATTGCCCGCTGCGGGCGGCCGACCGCGTCCTGGCCGCCCTGCCGCCGGACCTCCGCCTGATCCTGCTGGACTTCCATGCCGAGGCCACCAGCGACAAGCAGCTTGTGGCTCGATACCTGGACGGCCGCGTCACCGCCGTGCTGGGGACCCATACCCACGTGGCCACCGCCGACGAGCAACTCCTGCCCGGCGGCACGGCCTTCCAGTGCGACGTGGGCATGACCGGCCCGCACGAAAGCATCATCGGCCGGCGGATCGACCGGGTGCTGGAAACCACCCGCACCTTCCGGCCCACCCATTTCGAGGTCGCCAGCGGCGACCTCCGCCTGCACGCAACCCTGGTCGAGGCCGATTCCGAATCGGGCCGGGCCACGGCCATCCGGCGGATCGCCGTGGATCAGGCCGAGGCCGACCGCCTGGCAGCCCTGGTCCAGTAGTTTTCACGCAAAGGCGCAAAGCCCGCCTTCCACCTTCCGCCTTCCCCCTTCATCCTTCCGCCTTCATCCTTCCGCCTTCATCCTTCATCTTGCCCAACCTGCCTTGACCCCGTCGGCCGGGCCGGGGTACCATACCCTCATAATATTGTCAGGGCGGGCATTGAAGGGGGCCTTGAAGGGGACAGTCCCGGTTTCGTCGGACGAAACTTGGGACAGTCCCCGCCCAGCCACGGAGGGCCTGGGGATCGTTACCCATCGCCTCGTCAACTTCTGTTGGTTCTGGTTCAAGTGGTCGTTGGTCGCCTGCGCGATCGGGGCCGCCGTGGCGGTGCCCTATTTCTACAACCGCTTGGACGAGGAGCTCCGCACCCGCGTCGAGGCCCGCATCGCCCGGCAGTATCCGCAACTGCGGGTCAGGATCCGCTCGGCGGTGCTGATTAAGGGTGAAGGGATTGCCGTCCGCGGCTTGTCGATCCTCGATCCCGCGGCGGAGGGGCCGGGGGCCGAGCTGCTCAAGTACGACGAGTGCTTCCTGGGGTGCCGGACCGATCTGCGGGACCTGTTTGGCGACGAACTGACCGTGACGCGGGTCACGCTCCGCCGCCCGACGCTTCGCATGACCCGCCGCCCGGACGGCACCTGGAGCGCGGCGAAGCTGTTGCCGCTGCCGCGGTTCGGTCCCGGCCACCCGGAAATCACGGTCGAGAACGGGACGATCGAGGTTTTCGATCCGCTGCAAACGCCTTCGGCCATGCTCACGCTGCACGACGTGAACCTGACGCTGGCCGCGCCGATCGACCCCGCCGCCCCCGACCGCCGCAAGATGCAAGGCACGCTGAGCGGCGAATACTTTCGGCAAGTGATCTTCGAGGGCGAGGTCGATCCGCGGCAGCCGGGCATGGCCCTGAGCGGCTCGATCGAGGGCCTGGAAATCTCGCCCGAGTTTCGCGGCACCCTGCCCGGCTCGCTGGGCCAGCGCCTGGCCGCACTGGGCACGTTGCGGGGCCAGGCGGAGCTGAGCTTCCGCGTCAGTTACGACCCGGGGCCACTGAAGGGGACAGTCCCCGTTTCGTCGGACGAAACTGGGGACAGTCCCCGCCGCTCGCCCTGGCAGTTCGACCTCTCCGGCCGGCTAGTCCGCGGCCGGCTGGACGACCCGCGGCTCCCCCACCCCCTGACCGAGATCCGCACCCTGGTACACGTCAACAACGAGGGCTTCGCCGTCGAGGACTTCACCGCGCGGAGCAACCAGGCGGCGATCCAGATGACCTGCCGCGGCAGCGGCCTGACCGCCGCGGGCCCGCTGGCCCTCGAGCTGAAGGTCCGCCAGTTGGAGCTGGATCACCAGTTGCTCGACGTGCTGCCCGAGGGGCTCCAGGAGCAGTGGTACAAGTGCCGACCCGAGGGCCGCGTCGACGCCGAGGCCAAGCTTTCCTACGACGGCCGGGCCTGGAAGCCCGAGCTGCTCGTCTCTTGCCAGAACGTGTCGTTCACGCATCACAAGTTCCCCTACCGGCTCGATCACGGCCGGGGGACGCTGTCGCTGGCCAACGATCTGCTCCGCATCAGCCTGACGGCCTACAGCGAGAACCAGTTGGTCCGCATTGACGGCGAAGTCCGCAGCCCGCTGCGGGGGGCCTACGGCTGGGTGCAGGCCAAGTGCGAGGAGCTGCCGCTCGATCAGAAGCTGCTCCTGGCCCTGCCCCCCTCGGCCCAGGCCCTGGCCCGGGCCCTGGACCTCCGCGGAACGATCCGCGGCGAGTACCGCCTGTGGCGCGACTCGGCCGGCGAGCCGTTCCACCAGCACCTGTCGGTGTGGGCCAGCCGCTGCTGGCTCCGCTACGAGCATTTTCCGTACTCGGTCGCCAATCTCCGGGGCACGCTGGAAATGCAGGACGGGACCTGGTCTTTCCGCGACCTGGAGGGCGGTAACGGCACCAGCCGCCTCCGCGGCGAAGGCACCCTCACGGCCACTCCCCAGGGCAACGAACTGGCGTTGCACCTCTCGGCCACCGACGTGCCCCTGGAAGACGAGCTCCGCGACGCCCTGCAGCCGGCGATGCGGCAGGTGTGGCAGGTGCTCAATCCGCACGGGATCATCGACCTTTCGGCCGACGTCCGCTACGTCGACCAGACGCACCAGTTCGACTTGAGCGTCTGCGCCGCGCCGCGGACCGAAGCTTGCTCGATCGAGCCGCTGAGCTTTCCCTACCGCCTGGAGAAGCTGCGGGGCATGCTCACCTACAGCAACGGCCGCGTGGCCTTCGAGCGCTTTCGGGCCGAGCACGGGCCGGTCAGCCTGACCACCAGCGGCGACTGCCGCTTCACGCCCGACGGCGGCTGGCTGCTGCGCCTGGAGGCCCTGACCGTCGACCGCCTGCGGCTGGATCGCGAGCTGATGCAGGCCATTCCGGCCCGCCTGCGGAAGGCCCTCGGCGAGCTGAACCCCAGCGGCCTGGTCAGCCTCCGCGGCAAGCTCGACGTGGCCCGCGGCGGCAGCCCCGACGAGCCGGTCCGCTCGCAGTGGGACGTGGTGCTCGGCCTGGAACAGGTGAGCGTCGATAGCGGCATCCGGCTGGACAACATTCACGGCAGCCTGGCCCTGGCCGGCGGGCTGGACGGCCAGAGCTTCCACAGCGGCGGCGAGCTGGCGCTGGACTCGCTGGGTTGCAAGGACTGCCAATTCACCCAAGTCCTGGGGCCGCTGTGGATCGACGACCAGCAACTGCTGTTCGGCTCGTGGGTCGGCCAGCGGCAGAACCAGGGGCTGGTTGCCGGCGGCCAGCCGCCGCGACCCCTGCGGCCGCTGACGGCCAAGCTCTTCGGCGGCAGCCTGTACGGCGACGCCTGGCTGGCCCCGGGAGCACGGCCCCGCTACGGCCTGCAGGTTACGCTGGTCGACGCCGACCTGGCCGCCGCCGCCCGCGAGCTGCTCCTCAACCGCCAGAATCTCCGCGGCCGCCTGCAAGGCACCCTGGCCCTCAGCGGGGCCGGCCACAGCCGCAACACCTGGTCCGGCCGCGGCAACATCCACCTCCGCGACGCCAACGTCTACGAGCTGCCCGTGATGATCTCCATGCTCAAGATCCTCAGCGTCCGCGCCCCCGACCCCAACGCCTTCAGCAAGAGCGACGTCGACTTCCACATCCAAGGCGAGCACGTCTACTTCGAGAAGATCAACTTCACCGGCGACGCCATCAGCCTGCTGGGCAAGGGCGAAATGAACTTCGAGGGTGAGACGCGGATGACCTTCACCCCCGTGGTGGGCCGGGCCGAAGTGGGCATCCCCATCCTCCGCAACCTCTTCACCGGCGCCAGTCAGCAACTCATGGTGATCCACGTCGGCGGCAATATCCAGAACCCCGACATCCGCAAAGAGGCGATGCCCGGCGTAAACCAGGCCCTGCAAAACCTCCAGGGCCGCGCCAGCGACTTAGGACGCTAGGAGACACGGTATGAGCATAGGCTTTGTGGGCGGCATCGCCGGCGCCGCGGCCGGCGCCCCGTTGGCCCAGGTCAAGGGGACCGAAAGCGAGCGGGCCCAACAGGCCGCCGCCACGCAAGCCTTCCACGTCGAGGGCGAGCAGAAGGCCGAAACGGCGGCCGGCATCGGCGAAACCGACGGCCAAGAACATCAGACCGCCGAGCGCGACGCCGACGGCCGCCGCCCCTGGACCATCACCCCGCCCAAAGCCAAAGCCGCCCCGACCGACGACCAGGACCAGCCGCCCCAAAGCAAAGACCCCACCGGCCAGAGCGGAAGCCTGCTGGACCTCAGCGGCTGAGCAAGGGCGGCACGATAGAAAAATGCGCTGCGCGGGCTTGCCTTACCCATGCTGAAGCATGGGCCTATTACCGGCTAGCGCCGGAAACGGGCCTGAAGGCCCGTGGGACACGCGCACGGCGACCCGCACGGCCATTCATGGTCGTTGCCGGCGCAGCCGGTATTCGGCCCGGCCGTTCACGGCGGGTTGACCGGGCGATGCCCTTGCTACGAGCGCGGAGTGCTCACCCGCAAACGTCCCCGTCCGGCCTTGCGCCGGCGCCAGCGCTGATTGACCACTACCAGCGGATTGCTCCGATAATCCTCTTCCGGTGGCTTCCGCCCGGCCCGGTGGGCCGGGCGGAAGCCACCGGAAGACAAGAAAGTCGCTTCGTTGCGGCGTTGTAGTGAAGAATCAGCGCTCCGCGGGGACAAGCCCCGCGGGGGCGTTTGCAGTTCGAGTTAGGAACGTTCAGAGCGTGCCGAATGTTTCTTGGTAGGTGCATTCGCCGCGTCTCTCCTTCCGGGGGTCTGCGCTGCGCTTCGACCCCCGGCTTCTATCAAGCCTCCGGCTTGGGTTCCAGCATGGTGGGCGCCCCAGGGCAGGAGCCCCGTGGAACGGGACTGACAGTCGCGGCACGATAGAAAAATGCGTTGGGCAGGCACGCCGTACCCATGCTGAAGCATGGGCCTATTACCGGCTGGCGCCGGAAACGAGCCTGAAGGCCCGTGGGATACGGGCACCCCGGCCCGCACGGCCATTTATGGTCGTTTCCGGCGCAGCCGGTAATAGGCCCGGCCGTTCACGGCGGGTTCGGCGTTCCGATCATCATCCCCCGATTCTCCCCGGTCTGCGTCGGAGCCCCGCTCGCGGGGCTTCTCGCTGCCCGGCGGCTTCAGCCGGACGCCGCCGGACCATGGCGGAAAGCCCGGCGACGTGGGCTCGCTCGGCCCGAATTCGGACCAGCAGAACACTTGGCGGCTCATCCTTCGGTCCTTGCCGAACGAAAAACGGGGAGGGCTTGCTTCCGTTTGGTAAAATGGGTATTGTAAAGGCCGGAAGGGCAAAGCGGGTTTGGGCCCCACTCCGCCGAGGTTTTGGAGGCCCCGACGACACCTTCGGAGGTCCTACTGACTGCCTCCGACAATGCTGCCCTACCTGGCCGTGGCCCCGACACGCTTTGTCTTGAACACCAGGCGTGTCAGGGGCCTTTTTGTTTTGCGAATGTCTTGTCAGTCCTCCTGGGGTGCCGCTACTGTGGCGCTGAGTCGGTACCACCCATTGCCAAGTGCTACAAACTCGTCGTGGCAGTGGTTGACGGTCCGGCGGATGTTTTGTTCGTTTCCGGTCCAGCCAAGCTCCGCGGCGCGTCTATGAATCTGCTTGTAGTGCATTCCCCTGCGCGTCACGGCGAATTGCTGGAGGACATAAAGTGCCGCTTCGCGGGCGGACAGGTCAGCGAGGCTAATCGGCGCTTCACCGTCGTCCGTATCAGTGGGCGACCCGTGGCCGTGACCAGAGGCCAACTGGTCCGCCCCGGGATCGCTATCGAGACGGTCCAATTCGCGGATCACCTCCGCGGCCGCCTCTAGCCTGGCGATTTCGGCGTCCAATTCCGCCTGGTGGGCGCGGATCGCGTCCATGCGCCGCTGAATTCGGAGTAAATCGGACATCTCCTAGCCCTCCTTCCGCTCATTGTCCGCGCCGCACCGGAAATGTCAAGCCCTCTTGCGGATGAACTAGGATATTTCCGCGCGGAGGCCGCGCGGAAGCCGCGGGCGGCAAACGGAAGAAAACGGAGTTGGCGCGCCAAGAACTGGCAGAGTGGCGGCCCACTTTCACAACCGAGCCCCTCAAGGACGGGCGGGGAAGTTATCCTAGCCCCCGCGCCACCGTTCGCGTCCCCGCTGTTAAACCGGCCGCGTTACGCCGGCGTCCACGGTGGGTCGGTTCGCCAGGGCCCGCCATCACCAATGCTCTTTTCCCCCAGCTACCGGGCCTACGACACGGCCTACGATAATCGCTCAGGCTATCTTTTCGCGGTTACTAATCGTGTAAGAGTGGCCGGAGCGCCGAAAATCATCTTCATCCAGGCTGGCGGCCGAGTGCATCTCCTTCATAATCGATTCGGTATCTTCGTACGCGCGCTTTGCGAATTCAGTCGTGCAGAGCTCCTCCCATTGTGTCAGCGGTCTCTTGCGCCTGAGTTCTTCGATCTCGCCCTCCTCGACGGCCTCCGGCGGGTCGAGAACCTCCGATTTTCCGTGCGCAACCATGTTGCGGAACTTGAACAGGTCAGCGACCGTCCGCCAGCGGGAATCGTCGTCCGCCCTCACGATGCCCAGACGTTCGCAGACGGCATCGCGCTTCCTCGCGTGTGACAGGCGTTCCATTTTGTTCCACGAATGGGGGAAAAGTGCCTTGCCGACGTGGTTCAGATATGCCTCGAACTTGAATGCTGCCAGCACATTCGCCGCCAAACAGTCGTAGAACCAGCCTTCGCGTTCCTCTTTGGCGTTCTGAAAGATGACCCAGTTGGCGTGCGATAGTTCGGCGAAGGCGATTACGTTGCGTGAGCGTTTAACGGTCGCTCGGACCCTGTCAGTTTCCATAACGTCTCTCCCACGAGGGTTGCCGGCGAGTTCAGCCGCGGCGTTGAAACAAGTGCTACGGCCGCTTCGTTCAATGCTCGACCTCATGCTGCAGAAGGCGGATTTCGTCGGGGGTCAGTTTGAAGAGGCGGAAAACTCGGTCGTTCAATTCGGCCTCGGCGTCGGCAAGCTGTTTCGTGAAGGACGCCACTTCCGCCCGCTTCTGTTCGAGGTATGGTTCCCAGTCATCCGCGACGCGCGGGTTCTTGAAAGGGCTTGCCGGCAGTTTGAAACTGGCCTTCAAGGCGGTGCCCAGATCGCTTAGCGAAGGCTCCCACCAGGATTCGGCCTTTGTGTTGAGCGTTCCACAGCCCGTGCCGAACGTCTGTGTGATACGGCGGCGGACCGCGGATTGCAGCTCGTATCGCTTTGTCCCAATATCGCAGCAACGCTCCGCCAGTTCGGCGATCGCCGCACGTTCCCCGTCGCCCGCGTCCGGAACGGGAACCCTCTCGACGTACTGCGCCTTCAGGCGGTATTGCCAGCGGTTGCTCCGCAGCCTGAGAGGCTGTGCGGTTCTGCTCAAGAAGAACCATGTCGCCCACGACGCCAATATTCCCAGGAGGTAGTAGTCCTGCCTGGGAACCATAAAAGCCGTGTCACCGAAGATCAAGCTCTCCTTATCCATCGAAAAACGCGGCCTGTTCGTTATGTCGGGCCACAGGATTTTCGGGCGCACGAATTGGTCCCAATAGGCGCACGTGCGAAGCTCCCACCAGAATCGGCCCTGGTCCGTTCGGTTGCATACTGCCGATCGCCTTGCATCGAGATACGCGTGTATGGCAGGGTATTCCTTCTCGAATACCGATTCTGCGCTGTCCCCGCACCGCGACCAGGGCCATTCTTGATCATTGCTGGACTTCAGGGCGATCAAGTACTGCTGCGGATGTTCGAGATACCACGGTCGCATGTTCGTGCCCTGGACGAACTGCTCTAGCAAGCTGCCGCTGCCCGCGTCCTCCGCAATAAGCTGGTTGCGCACTGCCTCGCCGATCACAAAGACTTCGCTGAGCCCGGTCTTGATTCCGTAAAATATTTCGCCCGATACGTGTTGGGACAGTGTGCGATGTCGTTCGGCCAGCTTGCGCCGGAGCGCCAACACGTTGTCGGCCTCCAACTCCCACGCCGCGGCCCCCAGGTGGTCTATTCGCATGGTCGCCGTCGCCGCGATGACCTCTGACAGATTTTCGGGTGGTTGGCCGGCGCCAAGCCACTTGAATAACCGCATGGGAGGCCCCGGCGGCTGCTTGTTTAAGACCGTGATCGTTGGTCGGATCATTTCAGCGTCCTCAAACGGCTGAAACTCGCCGAAGTCAATCATCGACTCGACCGCCGTGTTCTCTGCTATCACTTTCCGGAGGGGCGCGGCGAAGTTCGCGCGGACCCAACTCCCCGATGTGATGAAAGCCAGCCGCCCGCCGTTGCGCAGCAACTGCAAGCCGCGCTCGAAGAAATACGTGAATATGTCTGCCGTCCCGTCGTAGCTCCTGTAGGCCGCTTCAAAGTGTGCCTTGTACGGTGCCAACCACTCCTGGCGAATGTAGGGCGGGTTGGCCACCACAACGTCAAAGCCGCCAGCCCTAAAGACCTCCGGGAAGGCGGCTTGCCAGTCGAAGGCCTTGGCGCAATAGGCCGGGTCGGCGACTACGCTGTTGCCCACGCGGATGGTATGGTCCAGGCTGGTCAGCGCCTTGCCGCGCTCGGCGGTCTTGATCCACAGGCTGAGGCGGCAGATTTCGATCGCCTCGTCGTTCAGGTCCACGCCGTACAGGTTGTTTTCGAGAATCCGCTTGTCCAGGTCGAACAAGGTTCGATGCCCGCGCAACTCTTCCAGCCGGTCGTTGGAGGCCTGATTGGCGGCGTGCAACTGGTCGAAGGCTTCGATCAGGAAGGCGCCGCTGCCGCAGGCCGGGTCGAGCAACCGCACCAGTGCCAGCTCGTCTTGCCAGGCTTCCCAGAAGCGGACCAGGGCCGCTCGCTCGGGTTTCTTCAATTTGTCGAGGGTGTAAACGCTTGGATCGGCAATCGCGGCGCGGGCCGCTCCCTTTGCCGTTTGCTCCTGGGCCCGGCGGAGTTGCTCGAAACGGTCGCGCAGCACCCCGCCCAGGGCCTGCTGGATGATGTAGCGGGTGATAAACGCGCGGGTGTAGAAGGCGCCTTCCTTCTTGCGGCGGGTCTTGTGCTTCTCGGCGCCGGCGGGCTCGGCCAGGCCGTCCAGCTCGTTGCGCAGCTTCTCCAGGTCGGTGATCGACTGCTCGAAGATGTGCCCCAGGATGTCAACGTCAACCAGGCTGTTGTTGCCGGCCGCCGGGGCGTAGGCCGCCGCCTGGTGCGCCGGGCGGTAGTCGAAATCGCCCAACTCGCGGAAGAAGGCGCAGACCTCATCGGCCACCTTCAGGTTGTCCAAGACTGTATCCTCGGCGAACAGCCCGCCGTTGTAGGCGTGGATGCCCAAGGCCGCGTTGCCCCGGTTGATGGCAGCGAACAGCCCGCGGAAGTTGTCCCAAATCGGGCGCGGGTGGTAGGGGTCGTGGTGCTCGTATGCCTTGCGGATGGTTTCCGTGGGGAGCAAGCCGCGGTCTTCGCAGAAGGCGCAAAACAACACCCGGTCGAGCAGCTTTTGGGCACAACCCAGCACGTCATGGCGGGGCAGGTCGGGGTTGTCGCGGCAGAGCCGCCGGAAGGCGTCGTGCCGCATTTCGGCGTAGCGGAGGTAGAACTCCTTGGTGAGGTCCTTGCCCACCCGCTCCGACTCGGCCAGCAGGTCGTAGAAATGGCAGCGGCCCGATTCGGGGGCCACCCGCGCCGCGCCCAGCAGGAACACGAACCGCTTTAGCTGCGCGTCGCTCTCGGCCAGTTGTTCGGTGTCGAACCGCTCGTAGGTCTGCTGGTCGGTCCCCTTGCCGTAGAGCCGGGTTTGGCGGGTGGAGGTAACGATGACAAAATCGCACGGCAGGTTGATGGCGTAGCGGTAGCCCTGATCGACGGCCGACATTCGCCGGCCCGCGAAGGGCCGATCCAGCGGGTCCTTGGGCCCCTTGCCCTCCAGGGCGACGATGAACCGATCCGGCCCCCGGCCGAAGTCGCCCAGGACGGCGTCGGCGAACTCGCCCTCCACCTGGACGTGTTTCTCGCGCGAAATTGTGTAGCGCGGGCCGCCGTCGGCCGGGCGGGTGTAGCCCAGCAGCTCGCAGAAGAAGTCGGTCAGGAAGTCGGGCAGGATTTCCTGCTCATTGAGCGTGTTGGCCTTGCCCGAGGAGAGCAGCTCGGCCCAGTGCGCCAGTTTCGGGCGGAGGGCGTCGACGTGCCCGGGAAGCGCGAAGGCGGCCAGATGGGCACGCAGAACGTCGGGGCGGAACAAGGGCTTGGCTTCGACGGGCACGGCGGCGGCCTCCTTATACTGCGAGCGGCCGGAGGTGATCCAGAATCTTCCCTATTGTTACGGCCCGGGTCACTTCAAACCGCGCGCAGTACAAGACCGCCATTGTAGCCGATGGTCCGGCCGACGTTCTACAGAAGGACCGGCCAGGACTGGCCGCTTCGGCCGAAAGGCGAATGGCGCGGAAAGAAGGGCCCTCACCCCCGGCCCCTCTCCCAAAGGGCGAGGGGAGAAAACTTTGCCGGCCCTCACCCCCCGGCCCCTCACCCGAAGGAGAGGGGAGACCTGCGCGGCTACTTCGCCGGCTGGCTCCATTGCAGGATGAGTTGCCGCGAGGGCTCCATGGTCTGGGGCCGGGCGACTTCGGCGCGGCCGGCATCGGCCGCGGCGGGGGCCGCGGGCGCCGGGCGGGTTTCGCTGACCAGTGTGGCCGGCGGCGGCGTGCCCACCCGCCGCCAGCCCGCGGCGGGCAGTGTCTGCGCCTCGGTCTTGTCGCGGATGCGATAGATCAGGTTGGGCTCGGGCCGGGCCTGCCGCGGGGCGGCTGTGGGTTCCCGGGGGGCCGGGGGCGGCGGCACCGCGCCGGCCGCCAGGACCGTGGCCCCAGCCTGTTGGACCGGTGATTGCGGCGCCTGCGGCCCCTGTGGCGATTGCGGCGTTTGTGGCATTGGAAAACCCTTGGCCACCCAGCTCACCCAGGTGTTCTGCAGTGCGGCCAGATCGCCCAGGCCGTAGTGCCGCTGGACGGCCGCCGACCACTGCTCGGTCTGCATTCCATCGTCGAGAAACTCGATGAACTTCCGCCGCCCGCCCTGGTAGATCAGGAACTCCGACAGGGTATAGGCCTGGGCGTAAAGCGGCATCACGTCGCTGGGATACTCGGTCATGGCGAACATCTCGCTGAAGGCGATGCCGCGGCCGGTGTGCAGGAAGTTGATGAGCATGGCCCGGTGCTTCTGCCGCTCGCTGGCGTGCTCGACGCTGGTGGCCCCGCCCTCGTCGGCCCAGCGGGGCAGGGGGCGGCGGAAGTGGCTGGCATAGATCATGTGCGTGATCTCGTGCGGCAGCACGGAGTCGAGGATCCGCTCGGCGGAGCCCTGGATGGTCATCCGCCAGCCGAAGACCTCGCCGCGGTCGAAGACGAAGGTAGTCGCCCCGCCGGCCCCCAGATGCGGACCCACCTGGACCGTCATCTGGCAGGGCTGGGCCCAGTTGGGCATGGTCTGCCCCAGCCACTCGACGGCCAGGTCGCGGCGATACTTCTCCGCCGTTTGGGCGATCTGCGGGGCCAGGCCCGGCTCAGAACTCTCCACGATGAAATTGGGGCTCTGGAACCGCGCCGCCATCGACACCGTCAGCAGGGCCGCCAGCAGGGCGGTCCGGATCAGACGAGCTTCCATGCTCTTGAACCGGCTGGCGCGAATGAGAGGAGCTTCCATGCTCTTGAACCGGCTGGCGCGAACGAGAGGAGCTTCCATGCTCTTGAACCGGCTGGCGCGAACGAGAGGAGCTTCCATGCTCTTAAAACCTCCTGTTGGCGGGGCGCGAAAACGTGTTAGCAACCGTTTCGACGCAATCCGTGCGACGCTGACGCCCTTTCCGATCGACGAAGTGCCTCGAAGCGGTTCCTGACACCTTTTCACCAGTGATGCTGACTCTAAAGCGGCCGGTCCCACCCGACGCACAACCGGGGTCAAGGATACGGCATTTCCTGATTCCAGGCAAGCTGAAATCCTGGCCGAAATAGAGGGGGCCGGCGGGCTGTAAGACCGGGGCGCAACGGAATTTAGCGTTGTTCGCCGCAGGAGGGGTGATTAAAAACATGCGGCATGGAAACTGGGCAATTTGGGTGGGAGGGAAAATGTGAAAAAGGTGTCAGGGCCTTGATCGTAATCTTGCCAACTGATGGCATTGCTTGCGGAAGGGGTGGCACGTCCCTGAGCTTGTGAAGGGCGTAGTTTCGTCGGCCACCACGCCCTTCGCTTAGAAAAGAAGACCAACTGCCAAAAGAACCGACGAAGAACAGAATCCCCCGCTGCCGATGCTGCCGGACCGGCGCATCATGGAACGGGTCCTGCGGGAGATTACGGCCGGCCTGGGGGGAGAAAAGGGCGCAGAGACCCCGCTGGATCGTGCCCAGGAGGTAATGTATCAGGCCTTCGAGGCCTCCGGCGCCGAGCAGGTTCGGCTGGCCCGCAAGGCCCTGGAAATCTCGCCCGACTGTGCCGACGCTTACGTGCTGCTGGCCGAGCACGCCCGGACCGTGGAAGAGGCCCGCAAGCACTACGAGCAAGGCGTAGCCGCCGGGGAGCGGGCGCTGGGCAAGCAGGCGTTCGAGGAGCACGCCGGCGAGTTCTGGGGTTTCTTGGAGACCCGGCCGTACATGCGCGCCCGGGAGGGCCTGGCCCAGTGCCTTTCGGAAGCCGGCCGCCGCGAAGAGGCGGCCGGGCATTATCAGGAGATGCTCCGGCTCAACCCCAACGACAACCAGGGCGTCCGCTACTGCCTGGCCACATTGCTCTTGGACCTGGACCGCGACCAGGACCTCAGGCGACTGTTGGCGGAATACGTGAACGATCCTTCGGCGATGTGGACCTACACCAAGGCCCTATTTGCGTTCCGGGAAGGGGGCGAATCCCACCCGGCTAACAAACTGCTGGCGCAGGCAACGAAGGCCAACAAGCACGTTCCGGCCTACCTGCTGGGACACAAGCAATTGCCCACCGACCTGCCGCCCTATGTCACCAGGGGCGGGGAGGATGAGGCCGTCAGCTACGCGGTCGGCAATCGCCGCGCTTGGCTGAACGCGCCGGGGGCCATCTCGTGGTTGCGAAAGACGCTCAACGTGCCGTTGCCCGAGCCGCCCAGGCGCCGGCGGCCTTCCTGGCCCGAACTGAAGCGCAACCTGCTGCGATTGCCGCAGCAGCGGGGCGAGGCCTGGCAGGTCGATGCGATGCCGAGCCACACATTCGGCGAAGGACAGGCTGCGGAAGGATCTCACTGGACGGTGGCGATTATCAGCAGTGCGAGCCATGAACTGCTCTGCCTGGACGTTCTCGATGCCCAACCACAGCCGGCAGACGTGTGGGACTACCTGACGGACGCCATGCGGCAGCCGCGGCACGCTGAGCCGCGCCGGCCGGCGCGGATCGAGGTCCGCCAAAAGGCCTTCCAAGCGGCGTGGAAAGCCGAGCTCAAGCAGATCAAGGTCGAGTGCGACAAGTTCCAGAGCGGGCCGTGGTACGCGGTCGTGATGGGCCAGTCCGGCGTGCAACAGGGGCTGGCCGTCTACGAAGACCTCGCCGCCTTGCAAGAGTTGATGACCGGCGGGCGCTCGGAAGAAGAAAACTCGCGGGGGATGTCGGCCCTGTCGTTGATGTTCAGCGAGGCGTTCGAGATCCCCGTGCGCGACTTGGACGCCGTCGAGAGGCACGGCTGGCCGGTGGCAGGACCGGAGGCCTATCCGCTGGTGATCCGCATCAATCCCGGCCGCGCCATGCGACCGCCGCTGGTCTGGGAGCTGGAGCTTCTGGAGGGCTGCCTGCGGGCGATCCCCGAGTTCCTCGCGGCGAACGGCCCCCTGTTGGTGAAAACGGTGGCCGCGGCCTCCGCGAAGCTGATGGTGCGGCTTTCATGGGTTGGCGAAGGATAATTACTACGAGAGGAGCAAGATCGTGCGTTGCTGGAATTGCGGCAAGGAGATTCCCGACAAGGCCAAGGTCTGCGGGTTCTGCGAGGCGGCCGTGGAAGCCGAACCTACGGAGGAGGAAAAGGCAGCCATCGAGGACATCCTGAGCCGGATGCCGCCCGAGGCCCTGGAAGAGCTTCGTGCGGCGTTTGAGGGCAGCGGGACGGCCGAAGAGTTCGCTGATCGCATCTTCGTAGGGGACTGTCCGAAATGCGGCAGCGAAGATACGGGCAACTGCGATGCCGATCCCGAGAGCGAGGAAGTCCTGGTCGGGCGCTGCTACCAATGCGGCCAACTGTGGTGTACCGAGTGCCGCCGATTGATGGAGCGGGACGCGCCGTCATGCGAGTGCTGGGAGGACGATGAGTAGCTCAAGACGCCGTGTCAGCCGCATGCCGTACGAGGATTTGATTGTCTTTCCCGGCTTGGACGTCCTTGGCGATCGCCTTCCAGGATCGCCAACAAGTACGTCGCGGCCAATCGCCTTTCGAGGCTCTCGGCCGGCCAGATCGGTCTGGGTCAGGTCATCATGGTTTTGGTTCCCAACGGTCACTGGTGCTACTTGAGGATCTCGGCATTACCCACTCGGCACTACTCAAAGAACTGGGCAACTATCGCACGCTGTCTATCGACATCTATAATCGAAGACCTCCCGGTTTCGACAAATGCGGCAGCAAACCTTGAGAATCAGGAAAGGAAGGAACGAGATGAGAACCAGTGTCAAGACGGCGACTGTCGTTGCGGTGGTTCTGATTTCGGCGGCAGCATGGGCTGGTGAGGTATCGTTCACGGCTAGACCGGCGGTGAAGAAGGTCGGCGACAAAACGGCAATCACGTTCACCGTTTCGCAACCCACCGATGTTGAGGTGGCCGTGCTTGGCGCCGAAGGCAAGGTTGTACGGCACCTGGCGGCCGGGATGCTCAGCGGCCAGCTCCCGCCGCCGCCGCCCTTGCAGACAGGGCTCGTGCAAGCACTCGTGTGGGACGGGAAGGACGATGCCGGCAAACCGGCCGCCGGCGGGCCGCTCCAGGTCCGGGTGCGCGCCGGGAGCACCGCCAGATTGGGCAAGATCATCGGCTTCGACCCCTACAAGATGCCGATCATCCGTGGGCTGGCCACGGACGAGGAAGGCCGGCTCTACGTCCATTTCAACCCGTTTGACGGCCTCGGCGGCCTGCCGGAAGTGGTCCGCCAGTTCGATGCGGACGGCAAGTACTTGAAAACGGTCTTTCCCCCGCCGGCCGATCTGAAACCCGAGCAGGCCAAGGGGCTCACGTTGACCACCGGCCCGGACCTGGACGCCGGCTACCTTTATCCGGCGAACTACTATGCCCTGCTGCCTAGATTTTTTCCGGCTCCCGGCTCGGACATGGTCATGCTCGGTCACCGCGTGACGGCGGGCAAGCTCTTCTTCCAGTCGCTCAGCGACGGCCTGATAGTGATGAGCATCGGCGCGGACGGGAGCATCCCAACCGATCCGATCCGCGGGCGGCTGCTGCCAGGCTGGGGAGAACGAACCACCTCGAAGCGCGCATACAATGCCAACCTCACTGGCCCGATGACCGGCGCCGTGGCCCCCGACGGCAAGACCGTCTACCTGGCGGGCCGCCACAGCGCGGCCAATGGCCTCGATTTGTGGAAGAAGGGGCGCGTTCACGCGGTGGACCTGACTGCTCCGCTGACCCCGGTCACCGGGTTTGGCAAGCCGGCGGTGGGCCTGTTGCAAATGCAGACCCTGGCCGACGTGAGAATACCCGCCGGCACATCGCTGCGCGAACAGCCCTGGAGCGACTGGGGCGCAAAAATGGGCATGGCAGCCGTTCACGGCCTGGACGTGGACCTGGAGGGCAACGTCTACGCCTGCGACCGCGCCAACCACTGTATCGCCGTCTACGACAAGGCCGGCAAGTCGCTGGGCCGGCTCGCGGTTCAAGAGCCCGACCAGGTCGCCGTGCATCCGAAGAGCGGTGCCATCTACGTCCTGACGCGCACCTGGAAAGACAAGGGCAACGCCGCGGTCAGCCTGGTGAAGTTCGCCGGTTGGACCAACGGCAAGGAGGTTGCGCGGTTCAGTTTCGCGCAGCCGGCCAAGATGGCCCCCTCCCTGGCACTGGACAGCGCCGCGGAGCCGCCGGGCGTGTGGGTTTCCAACATCGGCTCGCTGGGCGGGCTGCTGAAGATGAGCGATCTGGGCCACTCGTTCCAGAAGGCTCTTGATGTCGCCGGCAAGAGCGGCGCCGATGCGCTAGGTTGCGTCTGGCTGTCGTGGGTCAACCCCGTGACCGACGAGGTCTTTGCCAACGACGGTTGGGCGGAACAGCAGAAAGGCCTGATGGCGCGCTACGACGGCAAGACCGGGAAACGCCTCCCCTGTGCCTTCACCGCCTGTGACATGGCCTTCGACCTGGACGGCAATGTCTACTACAGCGGCATGAACTCTTGGGTAACCCCCGTCTCGCGACTGACCCCCGAGCTGAAGCCGCAGCCTTTCCCCGGCGCCAAGGAGAACAAGACCACCGGCCGCGACGTTTACGGCAAGTTCGGCCACGGTCATTGCCAGAAGGGCCTCTACGTCTGGCGCGACGGGACGCTCTATGCCTTCCACATGAAGACCTGGTCGGAGTACACCGTCGTGCGTTGGGGTCCGGACGGGAAGGCCATCGAGGGATTCCTCACCGGCAGTTGCCCGAGCACGCGCGCCGGCTGCCTGAAGGTCGACGCCGAAGGGGACCTTTACATCGGCATGCCCGCGTATCCCAAGAGCTACAAGCTGCCCTACTCCTCACCCGAAGATTGGTTTGTCGGCAGCGTGGTCAAATTCCGGCCCAACGAGGAATCCTTCGGGGCCGGCAAGCAAAAGCCCGTTGGGGCCATAGACTGGACGCAGCGCGACGGCGCCCCAGCTTGGATGGGCGGCGTGCTCAACTTCTATCCGTATCAGGCGCCCAACGGGGCCGGTAAGGGCTGCACCTGCAAGGAGGCCCGTTTCGACATGGATCTCTATGGGCGACTGTACATTCCCAACGTGCTCACCTACCGGGTCACCTTGGTGGACAACGCCGGCAATGTGATCCTCAAGGCCGGCCATTACGGTAACGCCGACTCGCAGGGGCCGGACCAGCCGAGTCCCGTCAAAACGCCTGCGATCCCGCTGGGCTGGCCCATGACCGTGGGCGCCGCCCCAGACCATGGGCACGTTTACGCGGGCGACGTGATCAACAGCCGCATCGTGCGTATGGATCTGACGTACGCCGTGGAAGAGACCTGCCAGATCAAGTGAGAGGCTGCAACAACCTGTCAACATAAGAGACCAAAGCCTCAGCCGCCGCGGCTGACCGCAAAAACGGACTTTGGGCCGCTGGATTCCATGTCCCCGACCGGGAGCCGGCACACCTGCACGAGCATCACTTCCCCGCGGCCGGCGCCGTGGCCGAAGGACGGTTCGGATCGGCCAGGGGCTTCTTGATCTCCGGGACCTGGACCGTGTAGCCGGTGTTTTTCTCCACGCGGGCATTGGCGCCGTTGATGATCACGCGCGGGCGGTCGCCGACGTGCCGGTTCCCGGAAACGACGTTGTTCCGGGCCGGGGCGCCGATGATCGAAATGCCGCTGCCCGCTGTCGTGTTGTTGACGATGCGGACATTGCGGAGGTAGTGGCGGTCCCAGTTGCGGTCGGAAACGACGAAGATCGAGGAGATCCTCGTGTCCGTGCCCGACCCGTTCGGCCGGATGTCGTTGCCCTCGACCAGGGCCGTCATCTCGGCGGTCAGGTTCGTGATCTTGCCGTAGCGGGCCTCGCGGACCGCCAGGCCCCCGCCCGCCTTTGGTTGTAGCAGGTGGTCGAGTCGTTGTCGATGATCCTTTATCCGATTCGCACCAACCGGTCTCCCGGGCCGCATTGTTCGATCTGGACGTCGATTTCCAGAAAACGGCGTAGGATCTCCATGTGCGTGCTCGTGTGGAGCGAGAGGTCCATCGTGCGAAACACGCCCCCATCGGAGCTCAGATAGGCGCCGATCCCCAGCGGCAGCATGAGCTGATCGGCCAGGTACTTGCCGACCGGCACGCCGGCAACCAGGTACTCGGCGGCCTGACGCAGGGCCTCTTTGGCGACATCCTCGGCCCGGACGCCCAACTGGCCGAAGGCGGTGAAGACCTCGGTGACGTGTTCCGCCTCCAGCTCGATCATCACCACGTTGCCAGGCCCGCGGCAGCCCTTCACTTCGTCGATGCTGAAGGACGATTCGTCCCAGCCGGTCTCTTGGGCAATCGTTCGGCACTCCCGCTCAGCGATGTGCCGTGGCAGCCGGGCCACCAGGGCCCGGACCCGGCGGGCGGTAATCTCGCCGCGATCGACCAGGTCAAGCCGTCCGAGTTTCATGGCCGGCTGGACGCGGACCGTGAACTCCCCGCCGCCGGCCGGATAGAAGCCCGGGCGGACAAGCTGCACATCGACGTGCGGCCCCAGCCGGTTCACCAGTGGCAGATAGGCCTTCTCCAGGAAGTCCACCGGCGGGGCCATGGGGTTGTGCGTGCCGCCCTCCAAGACGAGGTTCGACTCGCCCTCGGCCAGCAAGAGTGCCGGCAGAACGGTCTGGAGCACCAGGGTCGCGCTGCCGGCCGTGCCGACCCGAAAACTGTAATTGCCGGACCGGATCGGGCCGGGGCGGAATACCAGGCGTGGGGAACCCAAGGCCGCCCCATCCGCGTCCGCGCCACCGACCTCGGCTGCGGCCAATACGGCCGTCAGGTGTTGCCGCAACAATCCCGGCTTCTTCCGCCCGGCGCGGATGTTTTCGATGGTAAAGGGCCGGCCCGTCACCAGCGACAAGGCCAACGACGAGCGGAGAACCTGCCCGCCACCCTCGCCCCGGGAGCCGTCGATCGTGACAATGTCGGCCATGGTAGTGAATGCCCCTCGTCCAGTAGATTTCCTACATTCTGACACCGGAGCGGCCGGGATCAAGGGATCGCCGGCTGAGACCGGCCGCCTGAGGCGGTCTTCGGCAGGAACCTGCTGGCGAAAGGGCTTTCGGGCATGTATCCTGGTTGTTAGGCATGTTCAAGGCAAGCTGCTCCCAGGATTCTGGCCGAGGAGGTAGACATGAAGCGGACGTGGGTCGGTATGGTTGGGCTGACAATCATGGTGGCCGTCTCTTGCGCCGGCGCAGGCGAACCGTCCGGAACGCCTCCTTCTCCGATTCAAGGAGGCACCGTGCTCGTTACGGTGGATTGCGGCAAGGTCGTCAATACGATGCGCGGCGGCCTCGGCGCATCGTGGCACGCCATGGAGACACCGATCCCCTATGGCGTCAAGCACCCGATCTTCGACAGTTACAGTCATGGGGGAAGCGGCTGGGGCGGCTACCCGCCGGCCGAAGACGAACGGGCATGGCAGCAGATTTGCCGCCACGCCGAATGGCTCGGTCTGGACTGGAACCGAGTCGAGATCGAGCAGCGGATTTACGAGCCCGAGCGCGGCAGGTTCACGCTGGACAGTCCGGAGATGCACATCCTGTATCGGATTCTCGACTGGCACCAGAAAAGCGGCGCGGACGTGTTCTTCCAGCAAATGTGGTGCAATAGCGCATGGCTGGCATACCCCGAGTTCCGCGATGACCCCGTAGGAAGGGTTCACAGTGCGCCGGCTGAGCTGGATGCTTTTGCGGACGGTCTGGCGACCTTGATGGACCATCTCGTAAACAAGCGTGGGTACACCTGCATCAAGTGGCTGTGCATCAACAATGAGCCGGGGGCCGGGTTTTCCTGGTGGCAGGCCCCGCCCAACAAGCCGCTTTCCATCGGTCCGGGCCTTGCCGCGGTGCGCAAGGCACTGGATAGACGGGGACTGAAGTTACCCCTGTCGGGGCCGGATACGACCACAGGGTTTCCCGCCAAGCCACCGAGCGGTATCGACTATTGTGGCCTGCTTGGGGCTTATGATTTCCACGATTATGGCGCAGACTTCGACTTCCGCACGCGGGGCCATATCGCCACCCAGGAACGCGGCGCCGCGGCTTGGGTAGCATTGGCACGCCGCGAGGGCAAGCCGGTCTTCCTCTCTGAGTTCGGTACGATGGCTTACGGTTGGGTGCCGGACAAGCCCGGCCCGAGCTGCCCACAATCCGTGCTCGCCGCCAGCGAATTGGTCATCCGCTTGGCCAATGCCGGCGTGGACGGTTTCAACCGCTGGAGCTTCCTCAATCGTGGAGACCTGGACGGGCAATGGCAGTTCGTGGACACATGGGACCCGCGGCAGAAGAGGCTGCTCCGCGACTTCCCGCCACATCCGAACAGCTACTATTGCCTGGGCCTCATGAGCCGTTTTTCGGCAAAGAACTCGGCGGTCCTGGGCAGCCGCGTCGAGGGCGGCAGGCTTGCCGACTGGCAACGGGTATTCTGCGCGGCGCTGCGCAGCCCGCGAGGAAACCTCACCCTGGCGATCGTCAACGACGCTCCCGCGGAGTTCAACGTCAAGCTGGCTGTGCAGGGTCTGCCGAAGCCGACCCGGCTGTGCCGCTACCGGTATGGTGAGAGCGAACGGGACCAGGCCAGCGTGAAGGTCAATCCGCAGAAGGAGTTCTCGCTGGGGGCGGCGACAGACGCCTTGCGTGACACACTGCCCCCTAACAGCCTAACCATCTACAGTGCCTACAAGCTGGAGCACGACGCACCCGGCGTGATCGTGGAATAGCGCGAGCGAGGAGCGGAAATACCGTGAAAAACAACCGAGCGCTGATTTGCTGTCCGGCGAGGACTTGCTTCGCCGTGCTGGTCCTGCTGTCGGCCTGCGTGTCGCCGAGCGCCGCAGAGCGTCTCTCTTCGGCCTGCCCCAACCCGGTCGGGGTCGCCGTTGTGGTGACGCCTAGCGATCCCGCTTCAGCGCTCATTTTGGCGAAGGAGGGCTGGATGGTGTACGCCTTGGCTGCGGACGCCAAAGGCGAAACGCTGCTCCATCAGGCCGCGGGCGCCTGGGATGGCCGTGGGCTGTGGATCTCGCGTTGGCGCGGATCGATCCCGTTGACTGCTGAAAGCGCCGACCTCGTGACGGGCGACGTCGACGAGAAGGAGGCGAAGCGCGTCCTGGCGCCGGTGACCGGCGCCGCCGTTGACGCTGCCGGCAAGATCCGCTTCAGGGTTCCAGCGCCTGCCGGGCGTGACCAGTGGAGTCACTGGCTGCACGGCCCCGACAACAACCCTGTTTCAAACGACACCACCTTCGCCCTGCCCTGTCGGATGGCCTGGCTCGGCCTGCCGATCAATGCCGCAACCCGCTCCGCCGCGGGCCGGGTCGCGGCGGGCGGCAGGATTTTCCTGGCCACCGGAGTGGGCGACGGTGGACAGGACGCCGGCACGCCGCAGATGTGCGAACTCGTCTGCCGCTCGGCTTACAATGGCATCATCCTCTGGCGAAAACACCTTCCCAAGGGTTTTCGAGCCGCCCGACAGATCATGATCGCCGGCGCCGAGCGACTCTTGCTGGCTGAGGGCGGCGCGGTGCTGCGCCTGAACGCCGCCACCGGCGCCGAACTCGGCCGTATCACCGTGGGCGGGCAACTGCAGATCAAGTGGCTGGTGCTGACGGAGGGGCACCTGCTGGCTCTGCTCGGAGCGCCCGATGCGCCGAGCAAGGGCCTGTTCGGCGAGTTCCAACAGAAGCCGGCGGCGCTGGTCGATGGCACGCTTGGTCACGGCAGCGATCTGGTGAGCCTGGAACCGGCCACCGGCAACGTCGTCTGGCGTCATCGTTCGCCGCAGCCCATCGACAGTCGCTGCATTGCCGCTTCATGCGGATCGCTGTATTACCTGGCGCCGAAGGGCCGGGTGGCGGCCCTGAAACTGGACGACGGCTCGCAGCGCTGGGTGCAGACCGATCCCGCCCTATTGGCGGCCATCGCCGGCAAGCGCCGCTGCGACACCACGGTTGGCATCGAGGACCGGCCAGGTCTGCTGGCAACCGCCAATGTGCTCTTCTGCGCGCTGTCCGACGGCACCAACCTCGTCGCCTTGTCAGCGCGCGATGGTTCCCGGCTGTGGGAAACGCCACGCGAGGGTGGCCGGTCGATGACCACCCTGGCCATGCCGGGGAAGTTGTTCGCGGGTTCGCTCAGGTATGGCGGCATCCTGAACCCTCTGACCGGCAAAGTGCTGGGACAATTCAACGGCGGCGGTTGCGGCCTCATCACTGCCACGCAGGGCCTGCTCTTTGGCAATGCTGGCGGGGCAACCATGGATCTTGCAACCGGCGCCAGCCTGCCGCTGATGCCGCTCAAGACCCAATGCCACGTCGGCGGCTTTGTCACCGACGGGCGACTGATCTATCTCCCCGCCGTGTGTCGTTGTCCGGTGCTGACAGGTTGCATCGCCCTGACGAAGGGAGTGGCGGTCAAGGATCTGCCGGCCACGAACAGTGCGGGCAGAATCGAGGCCTCATCCGGCAAGGATGCCGAAATTGATATCGCGCCGGGCGATTGGCCGACCCACCGCGCGAATGTCAAACGCAGCGGGGCCACTGCGGTTGCGGTCGCGGGCAATCTGCGCGTGCGCTGGCAGGCGGCGCCGGTCCATCCCTTCAGCACTCCCCAACGCGGCGTCCTTTCCGACGAGGTGGAGCACCTACCCATGCCGCCAGTGGCCGCCGGCGGGCTGGTGGTGGTGGCGGCTACCGACGGCTCGGTCCGCGCTTTCGATCAAGCCAGCGGCGACTTGCGCTGGACGGCCTGGTGCGAGGGGCCGGTGAATGGGACGCCCACCATCGCCGGCGGCCGGGTCGTGGTCGCCGCGGGTGACGGAGCGGTGTACGCCTTCGCCGCCGCCGACGGCCGGCGCCGCTGGCGTTACCGCCTTGCCCCCAGCCCCGAAATTATCTCCCTTTATGGTTTGCCGGGCAGTCCGTGGCCGGCAAATGCACCGGTGGTGGTAGAAAATGGTGTGGTCTATGCCGTGGCCGGCATGCCCCTGTCCCCAGGAACAACCGTGGCCGCTATCGATTTGGCTTCCGGATCCGCCCGTTGGGCGACTCGCCAGGAATGGGCGCCATCAGCCGGTCTGGCGCTGGTCGGCGGACGCTTGTGGGCGCGCGCCTTTTTCACCTCCGCCCCCGCGGTCCGGCTTGACCCCGCGACAGGGGTTGCCGAGACGGATCCCTTGCCGATCAACGGAGCCCGCGGGCGTGAAATCGTCCAGGTCAGCCCCGGGCTGCTGGCCTACGGGGCGGCGGAAGTCCACCACGCTGCCGACGACTGGGGCTGCGCCCGATCCGAGACGATAGGCCTCATGTCGCTGGATGCCGCGGGGCGGCCGGAGCTGCCCGGGATCGCGCTGGGTGAACGCTCCAATCTGACTCCGGCTGGTGACGGCGATCTCCTGGTGTTGGCCTTTGGAAGTGGAGCCGAGACGGTTCATCTGCAAGGCTGGGACACGGCGAAGACCACAGCGTATGTGCGCGAGCAGTCAGCAAAGATCGACATGGCCAAACTGCCCGCATGGCGTCTGACCCAGATCCCCGATCCCCGCAGCGGCAAGGAAAAGGAGATCCCTCGCCGTTGGGGACCCTTGCGTCTCGCGGCCCGCGCAGTCGCCCTTGCTCGCGACGGCGTGGTGGTGACGGTATCCGGCGAATTTAATCAATATCGACAATTACAGCCCGGCTGGAAGCTGCTGGTGCTCGATCGTGCGGACGGGAAAACACTGCAAACCGTCGAACTACCGAGCGAGCCCGCACCCGATGGTCTATGCCTGACCCGTGATGGCGGTGCGATTGTTGCCCTGCGCAACGGCGGAGTGGCGTACGTGGGCCACTGACGCGGGTGGTGTCCTGATGGCCGTAGGCTGACGGATGCGCATGGCGGAAACCCGCCAGACTTCCACAGTCTAGGCCATTGCGCACCAGACGCTACTTCGCCAGTTCCGCGCACGTCTCGTCGAAAAACTTCACGCACAGGGGCAAGCTCTTGGCCAGGTCGTCCAGGCTGCCGTACTCGTATTCGATCGAGAAGTAGCCCTTGAACCCTTGCCGCTTCAACTCGGCCAGCGCCCCGGCGGGGTCGCCCTTGCCGGTGCCCCAGGGCACGTCGTGGCCGCCGCCGAACTCGTTGAGATCCTTGAAGTGCAGGTGCTCGATGCGGCCTTCAAGCATTTTCAGCGTGTCGACCGGGACGCGCTTGGCGCGCATCCAGTGGCCCGTATCGGAACACGAGCCGATCAGCTTGCAGCGATCCTTGCTGAATTTCAGGACCTTTTCCGGCGGCCAACTCTGCGGATGGTTGTGCAAGGCGTAGCGGATGTTGAACTCGGTGCATAGTTTGTCGTGGATCTCATTCGGCTCGGTCTCGGTCACCAGGACCTCGATGCCCAACTTCTTGGCCCACTCGTACATTTTGCGGGCGCCATTCTCGTCGGTGGGAACCCCGCACACGCCGAAGGCTACGAGCTTCAGCCCGCCGGCGTCGGCCAGCTTCTTCTTGATCTCTTCGCAAGCGGCGTCGCTCAGGCCGGGGCCCATACCTTCGTTGGAGCCGGGCTTGAGCTTCTGGCCGGGGAACGCTTCCAGGTACTTGATGCCCAGGCCGGCGGCCTTGTCGACCGCCTCGAAGAACGTCAGCCCGTTGTAGGTCCAGCATTGCAGCGACAGCCTGAAACCGAGTTTCTCGGCGGCTGAATCGTCGCGCGGGGCGGCCAGGGAAGGCAGGGCGACGGCCAACACAACCGGGGCCACAACGGCACAAATGCGAATTTTCATGGGGTCCTTTCGTGAAAACGTTCGAGGAATGTTCCGATTTACGGGGTCCTGCCTTTGTCGTGACCACCGGGACCCCACAACGGTGGCGCGACGAAGTCTAGTTTCGTTGCGGTTCGTGACGTTGTCAAGCACCCCAAGAAGTTTCAGTCAGACATGACAATTGCTATTCTGGCGGGCCGGGGCTACGATGAACAACCTTCGGTAACGCATTGTCTTTTGGAAAGGGATACAATGAGCAAGAAAGAAAAGGAAGCCCGCGCAAGCCAGTCTGAATCTCACGATAGCGACTGCTGCGGGCCATTCGGACGGCGCGAGTTTCTCAAGACCGCTTCGGCGGCTGCCTTGGCAAGCACGGTAATCGGCTCGCGCGGCGCCGCAGCTCCCACCGGAAGCGCGTCTCCGCAGCCGGTCGACTCGTCGAAGATCCTCAACTATCATCCGAAGATGGGGTATCGCCCGCTGGGTAAGACCGGGTTCCATATTTCCGAGGTCAGCCTCGGAGGTCACGGGGGCCAAGGCATAGAAGACCGTGTCGCCGTCCTCGAACGAGCCGTTCAAGCGGGGATCAACTATGTCGACAACAATATCGACGGCGAATGCGACCTCTACGGCGCGGCCATGTTCAAGTCGGCCACGGCCAAACGCGAAAAGTGGTTCATCGGTTTTGCTTCGTGGCCGGAGAAGATCACGACCGAGTATGAAGCCAATCTGACCGAAGCCGGCATGACGGCCAATATCGAGAAGCGACTGAAGTCGTATCATACCGACATGCTCGACATGTGGCGGCCGGTCGGCGCCACCTGGGGCGAAGGCCAGACCGCCATACCCTCGATGCTCATGGTCAGCCAGAAGACGCTCGACCTGGTGGTTAAGGTGTTCGACAAGGTGCAGCGGCAAGGCAAGGTTCGCTGCCTGGGCGTCTCGGCCCACAATCCCAAGGTGTTCCGCCGTGTGCTCACCGAGTATCCGCAATTTTCCGTGATCATTTTCCCCTACCTGTTCCTCACTCGTGAGCTTGGCGGCGACAGCCTCTTGAAGTTAGCGCATGAGAAGCAGATGGGCGTGATCGGGCTCAAGCCGTTCGGCGCCGGCACCACCTTCGGGCTCAAACCGCGGCAGATCCAAGGACGCATCGATTCGCGGGCTCGCGTGCTGGTCAAAGAAATGCTCCAGGAGCCGCGGATCTCCGCGATCATTCCCGGCGTGAACATTCCCGAACAGATCGACGTGAACGTCCAAGGTTCGTACGATCGCGATACGCCCCATACCCCGGAAGACAAGAAGGCGATTCAGGAATGCACCCGAAACTTCTACGCGCATCTGACGCCCGATTACCAATGGTTGCAACAATGGGAAATCGTTTGACGGGCCGTGGCATCATCGAGCGAGATCCGCCCGGTCGCCTGGAACAGGCTCTCGCGGGGGTTATTGAGACAAGTCTGAATCTGTGGCGAGGTGCTCGCGTAGCCTCTGTGCCGTAAGCCGGAAAATCACTCAGCCACGGCAGCCGCCGTCACGTTGATTTCGCTGAAAGCGTCGTCCACCACCTCGAACAGAGCGACGAACTTCCCGGCGCCCTTGGCGCACAGGAGCTTGCCGCGGCCCGCGGCATGCACGTAGTTGTACAGGGGATGATTGGGATCGGGGGACGCCCCGCAGAAATTGCCATGGCAGGTCCAGTCCATCAAGTCCGGGGAGGAGTACACGACCATGCCCTCCTTCTTGCACCAATCGAATGCGAAGCCCGGCAGCTTCTTGCCCCGCCAGTCGCCTCCCACCATGTAATTATCCCACGCACGCGTTTCCCTGGCGCGGTCGGCCTTACTTGGCCGGCGCCAGCTTGATCGACCGCAGGTTCAGCGGTTGCCAGCCGGCGGCGACGGCCTTGACGCTGAGGGTCGTCTTGCCGGGCTTCACCAAGTCGATCACCCCGAGCGCCCCGCTCTGGAACTTCCCGTAGTCGCCCGTGTTGGGAGCCTTCGCGTTGAGCTTCCGGTCGCCGACCGCGACCGTGAACGAGCCGCTGCCCTGGGCGGCGATTTCCGCCGTGGCCTGGAACTTGCCGGGCTGGGTGACGTCGAATTGTCACTCGACCCAGTCGCTTGGATTGAGCCAGAAACCGATACAATCGCGGTTCGATCCGCCCTCGAACTTGATCTGCCCGCCGTGCGTGATCGCCTCCTCGGCGGGCAAGGTCATCGAGCCGTCGGCCGCCTGGCGTAATGCCGGCGAACTGGCAAGCACGTCCGCAGCCCCCTCGATTTCCACGACGACCACGCTGGCATTGGCGTCCGGCGCCGCGGCGAGCATGCTCAGCGTCTGGCCGGCGTCCGATTTCTCCGACTTCAGCTCGACCGTCGGTTGGGCCAGGAGGTACGCCTTTTTCACTTGGTTGGCGACCGGCACCAGGAGCTTGCCGTCCTGGGGCCACTGGAAGACGTGCAGGTAGAGCTTGCCCGGCTTCTGCGTACACTTGCCGAAGGCCAACTTCTTGAACGGGCTGGCGGTGGTGCCGTAGATCGACTCGCCGTTGACCTTCATCCACTGGCCGATCTCAGCCATTCGCTCGACGCTGGGGTCGGGGATGAGCCCTTCGCTCGTCGGGCCGACGTTCAACAGATAGTTGCCCCCCTTGCTGGCGCAGTCGATCAGGTTGCGGATCAACACTTGCGTCGACTTCCAGTGCTGGTCGGCCTTGTTGTAGCCCCAGTGGTTGTTCATGGTCATGCACGACTCCCAGTCGACGCCAGGCCCGAAGCCGGTGGCGGGGATTTCCTGCTCGGGTGTGCCATAGTCGCCGGCACGGTCCTTGCCCTGATCCATGCCGCTCATCCCGGCCCGCGCCTTGCCGACCCGGTTGTTGACGATGATACTCGGCTGGAGCGAGCGGACGTAATGATAGAGGTCCACGCCCCGGTCGTGGGTCCAGGGGGCTTCCCACTCGCCGTCGAACCAGAGGATGCCCAGCGGGCCGTAGCCGGTCACCAGTTCCTTGAGCTGGCCCTTCATGTACTCGGTGTAGCGGTCCATGTTCGGGGGCGTGGCCGGCACCTTGTCGTTCCATTTCCGCCGCTGGCCCCAGTCGGGATGATGCCAGTCCATGATCGAGTGATAGAGGCAGAACGTGATCCCAGCCTCTTTGCAGGCGGCGGCCAACTCCTTGAGCGGGTCGCGTTGAAAGGGGGTCGACTTGATGCACCAGTCGGTCAGCTCGGAGCGGTACATGCCGAAGCCGTCGTGATGCTTGCTGGTGATAACGATGTACTTCACGCCCGCGCCCTTGGCGATCTCCACCCACTGCTTGGCGTCGAACTTCACCGGGTTGAACTGCCGAGCGAATTTCTCGTACTGGGAGACGGGCATCTTGGTCTCTTCGAGGAACCACTCGCCGTAGCCCTTGTTGCCCTTCCACTCGCCGGCAGGCACGGAGTAAACGCCCCAATGGATGAACATGCCGAACCGCGCGTCGCGGAACCACTTCATGCGCGCGTCGCGCTCGGCCGGTGTTTCCTGAGCGGGCGCCGCGTCGGCCCCCAGGCATGCCGGAAATCCAGCCAGAACGCCGGTCAACGCCAGGATCAATCCCATCGCTACTCTCGAAAGACGCATTGCAGTGCTCCTTGTGGTGTCCAGCCGGGCGGTGCCAGTCCGCAGCATCCGAAACAACTCGGATTATCATAGTTCAACCCGCTGGGATTGGCAAATTACGGCGCCCAGGCCTGATATGGCTGGGCTAGCGGTCGTGGGGCGTTTCACGCACCCCCGCAAGAATCGCAACCTCTCCGGCCACTTCGACGAGGCGGGGAAGTGGGGCCACGAGTTGTGGCTTAGGAAAACACTCATCCACGAACGAGCCACTGGGCTTGCTTCGCGTCTGGCGGCTTCGGTGGGCCGGTTCATCTCTCGGGGGCCATCCAGTCGCCGGCAAAGTCAACGTCAAGGCCAAGGTCACCCACGCATTTCGGCTTGCTGGCCTACACAGCCAGACAGGCCTGCTGGAAGACCATCGCCGCCTGGCCGCACCAGACGACCTGGCCTTTCTTGGCCCGAGCCAACAGGGCCACAGCGCTCCAGTCGCTAACCACATCGGGGGCGGGGGTGCCGAATTTCAGGGCCCCGGCCACCCACTTCTTCAGCGCCGTAGCCCGCTCGATGTCGGTCTGCGCGTGTTTGGCCAGCTCGTCCAATTTGTACTCGGTGCGCAACTGGACAATCTTCGGGTGTTTCGGTGAATCAAATGTGAAGAACTCGATCCAAGGCGAGACATCGCCATTATCGTAGGATCAGCACGTCGGCCACGTCGAGATCGAACGTGAAGACGCTCCGGTCACCCTCCTTATGCACTGCGATTGTGGAGCCGCTGGCCAGGCCCGCGCTTCGGGCAGGCAGCGGGGTGTTGGCGGTGACGATTAGCTCGCGGACCGGCTTGCCGCTCCAGTTGGCCAGCACGAGGATCGCCCCGGCAGGCGACTCGATCAGGCTCGCCTCGACCAACGCTTGGCTGCACACGACCGGACGGGCCACGCTCTCGGCAATCGAACCGATCAGCCGGCCCGCCGCGGGGTCGAACTGACTGGGGACGAAGTGGGCCATCGAGTCGTCGGTCGTGCCGCGGTCCACGGGCCGGCGCGGAATCGCCGGATGGAAGTAGGTCAAACCTGGCAGGAAACCGCACCAGCGGACTTCTCCCTTGCCGACTTGCCGGGCCACGACCGCCGGTGAGCCGTCCAAAAACGTGCCCTCGACCGTCGCGTCGGCAGATGCCTTGAGCCGGGCGACCGCTCCGGTCACGGGCAACCATTGGCCGGACCAGTTCACCGTGTCGATGGCCCTGGCAAAGGGCAGGTCCTGTTTGCCGAAGTCCACCCGGGCATCGGCGGGGACCACCAGCGCCGTCATTTCCGCGCCCAACAGACCGCGGAGCGTCTTGTTCGGCTGATGGTACTCGTCGAACATGCCCGCGCCAGCCGTGGCCAAGAGCCGGCCGCCGTTTTGCACCCAAGCGGCGATTTTCCCCGAGGCGGCCCGGCTCACGTGCCGGTCGGCCAGGTAGAGGACCTTGTAGCGGCCGAGCGTGCCGTCCAGCGCGTCTTGCTCGACGAGGAAATCCAACGGCAACTGCTGGTGCAAGATGGCGATGTACAAGGCCCGCTTCGCTGCACCGAAGGAACCGTCGCAGTCGTCCCAGATGTCGGCCGTCTCGCTGAACCAGAGGGCCGCTTCGGCGGGCCGTCGCTGGCCGGCCTGCACAATGTCCTCGTACTGCCCCAACTCGCGGAAGGTCTTCAGCACCGTGGCGTAAGTCTCCGGGTTGGAGACGTGGTTCTCGGTGTAGGCGGCCTGCACCGGACGGAACTCGAACAGGTCCACGATCTTCATCCCGTGGCCCAGGGCATTGTGGAACATCCGCCGCCAGGAAGCCGGTGTGTTGCCGGGCCAGTGCGGCATGACGTAGTAAAGGATCTTGCGGTCGGGCTTGCCCCGCAGGCCCGCGCGGAACAGGTCCAGGTTGATCGCGTTCATCTGTTGCGTGCCCAGCGGCACACCCCAGGCATAGTCTTCGGCCCAAGGAAGCGTTAGGCCGTCCTGGCGAAAGCAGGTGACCCATTGAAAGACCTGGCCCTGGTAGAACTGGCCCGGGCTACCGTGCTGCGGCGAGAAATTGGCCCCGATCCCGGCGTTGGGGAGCCAGCGGCGCAAGACGTCGGTCTGGCGCTTAATCGACTGGATGCCGTAGTGATGCTGGTAGCGTAGCGACCAGTAGTAGAGCCCCGGCTTCGACTGCTTGCGCTTGGGATCAGGCGAGAAAATAAGCCTGGACCAATCGCCGCCCGAGCCCGCGTCCACGTCACTGGGGCTGACCCCTTCGGACCTGAGGAAGGCTGTGAAACCCTCGGTGGTCGCCTTGGCGTCCGGGGCCTCTAGCCCGATCTCGTCCCCCAGGCTTACCACGGCTATGTTCCGCCGCTCTGATTCGCTGAGCTTCTTGCAGGTTTGCTCCAGTTGCTCCGGGCTCTGGCCGCGCCAATCGACGTAGGTGCCCGCGATCGGCTCGGGCGAGGTCAGGCGTAGGTCGAACATCGCTCGGAACTCGCGCAGGGCCGCGTCGTATCGCGGACTCAGCCCGGGGTCGAACGTATAGCCGTAAATCAGCGTCTGCGTGGGCGTCCTGCCGCGCATGGGAATGGTCTTGAGGTAGGCCAGGAGGTCGTGGAGCACTTGCTCCTGAGTGCCGAACCGGCGCGAATAGCGTGTATCGGCTTGGTAGGTCAGGCGCAAGGCCGGCTCGCGGCTCTCGAATTCGGCGATCTTCTCGATCGCGCCGGCCGCGGTGCGCACGCCAAGCTCCAACTTGTAGTGCAACGGTCGATCCTTATCGGCCGGTGCGGCCTGCAGATTCCACTGCCCATCGTTGAGCGTGTCCAGCACGCTCCCCACCTCGGTCCAGTCGGTGGTCTTGCCCGAGCCGGCCTTCACGACCACCGGCTTCCATTTGCGCAGATGAACCCAGTAGGGAGAGTGCTCGGTGCCGTTGGGCAAGGTGAGCGACATGGCCGAGCCGTCGGACTGGTTCAGCAGGCGCGCCCAGACGTCGCCCGCCTGGGTGAGCATCCCGTCCAGCGGCAGGTAGCTCTCCTTCTCGATGCGCTCGCGGATCTGGGCCTCGGCACGGGTGAGCATCACCAAGTCAACGTTGCGCCGGGCCTGCGGGGCCGGTTGCGGACCGGCGCGGAGCGTGATCTTCGCCGGACCGTGATCCAGGTCAGCATAAGCGTCGTGCCCCTCCCAAACCATATTTTCCCCCGCGCCCCAGGGCCAGGCGACTTCCTTCTGCAAGCGCTCGCCGAAGGGCCAGATCTTCAAGTTGTTCCGTGCTCCGTAGAGCCGGTCCATGCGGACCCGGCCGGCCTGCTCGACCTTCACCCGAAACTGCGTCTCGAAGCGATAGACCGCCTCGTAACGGACGAGAACCAAGTACCGGCCGGCGTCCGCGACATTGACCCCGATCGTGGCCGTGGTCTCGTCGCATTCCTCCGGAGCGCCGAGGAATGCCTTGCGCGAGAGGAAGGTGTTGGCAAACGTGCCCGAAAAATAGTTCTCGCCCCAGGGCCGGGCCTGCCAGCCGGGCTTCTCCACGGCAAACTCCTCGGCTTCGCAGAAGATCGTGCCGTCCGGGGCCGGCGTGACCGGCTGCCCGCCGCGGTATTTCGCCGCCGTGACCGGCCCTTCGGCCGCAATCGCCGAGGCCCAAGTAAACACAAGAATCCCCAATCCCAGCGAACTTCTCATTGTCGTGCTCATGGTCTGCTGTTGTGTCAAAAGAGTAGCCGTTCAAGGTCCAGTCCACGCTGGACTCAGCCTAACCCGATATTTCCCACTTGTTCCGATTGCTTCCGGCTGGAGTGACCTGCCGCCGGGTGGGAACCTCCCCCGCTACAAATCGCCGTCTTTTCACGGTGCACAGCAATTTCACCGTATGCCGTCAGGCGGGTTTCTTATCGATACTCGGGACATCCAGGACTTCGCCGTTCTTCAGTGCCGATTGATGCGCGACGATCCCCGGCGCGGTCATTCCCAGCGATTCATAGATGTTGATGGCCGGCTCACGGTCCTCGACGATGGCCATGACAAACTCGTTGACGATCGGCCCGGCTGACCCGCCATGTCCGCCGGCGGAGAGCGACGGCGGAAGCGGCACGCTGGAGGGCACGTCCACCGTGGGCCTGGTCTCCCAGATGTGTCCGCCGCTCTCGCCGCCCGCGTCGCACTTCCAGAATACGTTGCAGCGGAACATGGTGTTCTCGCTAGTGTAGAACATCGCCGATTCGTTGACAAAGGGGGCGTTGTCGTACTGGTTCCTCCGCCACTCTTCCCCTTCCCCACGCCAGCCCAGGCATGAAGCCTTGACCAGCCGCTTGCCCGTCACGCCCACGTAATAGGCGGTGGAGTGCGTGGGGTAAAGCATCGGCGGCAGGGCGTAGCGCCAGTTCTTCCAACTGTCGATTCGCGTCACTCCGTCATGGTAGTAATGGCCCTCGGAGTATACGAGCTTGCAGCCCTGGGCATAGAGGTTCCGGCCGCGTATGACGGCGCTGTGATAGTAGCTGCTCTCGGCCATCATGTACTTCAGGCCGGTCTTCTCCTTGATCTCCTTGAGCTTCTGGCAGTCCTCGATGTTCATCGCGGCGGGCACGGCTGAAATGCAGTGCTTGCCACGCTTCATCACCTCGACGCAGTGGCGGCCGTGGCTGGGCGCGTCGGTGAAGACGGCAACCGCCTCGATCTTGTCGTCCAGCACGAGTTGCTCCAGTGACCCGTAGGACTTCTCGCACTGGAAGACCTTCATCAGGCCGTCGCGCCGCCCGGTCTGAAGATCGCTGACGGCCACTACGGCGCAGTTGGGATGGCGGTGCCAATCGAAGGACGCACCGAAGCCGCCCCCTACCACACCCAGGCGGATTTTACGGTCCGAGACCGGCTTCCACATCGCCGGGGCGGCGGGCGCCGCGGATGAGGAAGCCGGTTTATCGGCCGCGGCGAGGCCTGCACTGCCCGCCGCCACGGCCCCCACGGCCCCCGCGCCCAAGTCCTTCAGAAACTCGCGACGAGATGAATTACCGGCCATGCTTTGCTCCTTAATGCTGACGGGTTGCTACCAGGTTCGGACCGCGGCACACACCGCAAGATCGCCCCGGAGTGATTGTTAAGCCTGCCTCTTGCCGAAGCTGGGAACCTCCAGGAGTTCTCCATTCTTTGGCGACGACTGGTGCGCGACGATCCCCGGCACAGCCATCGCCAACGCCTCGTACAGCCGCCGTGGCCACCGGCGGAGAGCGGCCTGTCCAGGCGCGATTCCATCGATAATCGTAGTTGACGGTGCGAGCCAGGGCAAGGAAAATGACAGTTCGGTTCCCGCTGCAGGACCCGGCCGGTTCGAGACTCTCTGGCCGCCCAACCGGTCTGCCGGAGCCGAAATCCCGGTCCACAAACGCAAACGCGAGGAGAACAAGCCAGGAGTTGTACCATGCCGTATCACTCGACAACAGCGCGGACCAACGGCAGGCGCGATAGCGCCCATCCCCTCGTCCGATCCCTGGCGATTGTCGCCGCGGGGTTTGTCGCCGTGAACTTCGGCCAGCACGCTGCGGCCCAATCGCCGCAGACCGCGGCGTTGGCTGCCGACGAGGCCCAGGACGCCTTGCACCGCGACTGGCTGTTCCAGGCGATGGGCGAGCCGCTCGCCGAGCGCGCGGCCAAGGAAATCGCCTGGGCCGAACAATTGGCCGACCGGTTGTCGCGCAACATGCGGCCCTCAGACTTGACCGTTGAGCGGGCGGCGCTAGCGTCGCTGAAGAAGCGACTCGACGGCATCGGCGAACAGGACAGCCATCGCTTCCTCCCGCCGCCTTCCCACCTTGCCGACGCGGCGCCGAGCTGGATCTGGTATCCCGAGGGCAAGCCAACCGAAGACGCACCGGCCGCAACCCGCTTCTTTCGCCGCCGGTTCGAGCTGCCCTCCGAGGTCCGCCGGGCCGAGCTGCGCATCGCGGCCGACGATGCCTGCGAGGTGTATTTGAACGGCGTCCGGGTGGGCGCCCACGACACCTGGCGGCAGGCAGCCGTTTTCTCGGTGGCGAAACTGCTCAAGCCAGGCCGGAACGTGCTCGCCGTGCGGGCGGAGAACCGGCCGGCCCCGACGAAGAATCCGGCCGGCCTGATTGTCCGCCTGGCGGTGACTCCCGTCACCGGCCGGGCGTGGGCCGTAGTTTCCGACGGCTCCTGGCGCGTGAGCAAAGAGGCCGGCCCGCAATGGGAGCAGCCCGCCCTGGACGACTCGGCGTGGAAGGCCGTACTGATTGCCGCCCCCTATGGCGGCGGCCCCTGGGCAAAGATCGCCGGTCTGGACGTGCCCGATCCCACGAGCGACCCGCTGACAGCCTATGCCGATGTGGCCCCCGAGGTCCGCGATCTCTATTTCTCAGTGCGGCAGGTCAAACGCAAGATCCTGCTGAAGAACCCCCTGGTCGACTTCACCCAGTTGCTTTTCATCGACCAGCCGCTGCCGCAGGGCCCCGAGTCGCTTCACGAGGCGATCCATCGCATGGGCATCATGGCAGTGCCCGGCGGGCGGCTGGTGGTGCTCGACGGGCTGCACCCTGGCGGCCGGCTGCGCAAGCTGGCTCCCCAAAAGCCCGGCGCCTTCTGGCGGCCCGACCTCTCGTTCGACGCCCGCAAGGTAGTCTTCTGCTACAAACCCCAGGACGAGAAGAGCTTTCACCTTTACGAGATGAACCTCGATGGCACCGCGGTGCGGCAGCTTACGCGGAGCGACTACGACGACATCGACCCGATCTACCTGCCCGACGGCCACATCCTCTTTACCACCACCCGTGGCAACTCGTACGTGCGCTGCGGGCCTTTCATCTACTCGTACATCCTGGCCCGCTGCGATGCCGACGGGTCGAACGTCTACCTGATCAGTTGCAACGGCGAGCCGGACTTCGTGCCCGCCTTGCTGAGCGACGGCCGCGTGATCTATTCCCGCTGGGAATACACCGACAAGCCGCTGTGGCGCTTGCAGAAACTGTGGACGACCAACCAGGACGGCACCGGCACCGCGCACTTCTGGGGCAACCAGTCGGTCTGGCCCGACCATCTCTCCGAGCCGCGGCCGATCCCCGGCAGCCGCCGCGTCATGTTCTCGGGCGTGGCGCACCACGACTGGTGGTCGGGCTCGCTGGGCATCATCGACCCCGAGAAAGGCCGCGACTTCCCCCACGGCCTGACCAAGGTTACCGCCGACCTGGGCTGGCCGGAAGTCGGCACACCGCCCGAGGACCCCAAGGAGGCCGCCGACTACCACGCCTCGGGCCGCTTCACCGGCTACAAGACGGCCTATCCGCTCTCCGATGAGGATTTTCTCGTCTCGGCCCGGGGGGCGGGCAACAAGTTCCGCCTGTACCTCATGGACGTGCACGGCAACCGCGACCTGATCTACGAGGGCCGGCACAACGTGTGGCACGCCATTCCCGTCAAGACGAGATCGAGGCCGCCGGTGCAACCCGACTGCGTCGCCTGGCCGGGCACGGGCAAGGACCGTAAGCCGGTCGAGCCGGGCGTGTTCTACAGTGCCGACGTGTGCCAGGGTGTGCCGGATTTGCCCCGCGGCCTGGTCAAGTACCTGCGGGTCTTCCAACTGGACTACAAGACCTACTCGACGTGGAACAAGACTTACCGTCACAGCGGGCCGGCCGTGTCGATCGTCCAGGAAGAGGGTGTGAAGCGAATCCTCTCCGAGGTGCCGGTCGAGGCCGACGGCTCGGTATCGTTCAAGGCCCCGGCCGGACGCTCGCTGTATTTCCAGCTTCTGGACGCCGACCGCCGTTGCCTCCAAACGATGCGGAGTTTCTCGGGGCTGATGCCCGGCGAGCGGCGCGGTTGCGTGGGCTGTCACGAGATGCACAGCACCGCGCCGCCGCGGCAGGGGGGGCTGGCCATGCACCGGCCGCCCACCGAGCTTTCGCCCCCGCCGTGGGGCGCCGAAAGCATCAGCTACGAGCGTTTCGCCCAGCCGGTGCTGGATCGCTATTGCGTGACATGTCACCAGGGCAAGGCGCCGGGCCCCGACGAACCTGATCTCCGCCTGCGGCCCGGATACAACGTCTTCAAGGAGCCGTACCTGACCTTGGTGGGCCCGGCGGGTTGGGGCAATCCCGTGGGCGGCGGTCGGCCCGGCTTCGGCATTGCCGGGGCCATTCCCGTGGAAAGTAGCTATGGCCCCAACGATCCCCGCGGCCTGACCACGCTCCGGCCGATGCAGTATCTTTCGCCCGCCAGCCGGCTGGTCGAGTTGGCCGCCAGCGGCAAGCACCACGGGGTGAAGGCCGATCCGCTGGGCCTGTGGCGGCTGATCGCCTGGGTCGACGCTTGTTGTCCCTTCCTCGGCGAGGAGGAGCTTCGCGCGTTAGGCGATCCGAGTTTTCCGGGCATCGAGCGTTTGCCGATCCGGCCCCGTGTCGCCACCGCGCCAGTGGTAGAGAGGCCGTAGTGCGCCCAGTCACGGGCAGCGGGTTGGCCCGACCCGCTCAGAGAGAAAGGCGAATAACTCCCCGTGGTTGCACGCTGGGGACTGTCCTGGGTACAATCACTTCGACGGAAACATCCCCAGCCTGCCATGCCCAAGGGAGATCGCAAATATGTTCTGCACGTATCGCACGTTACTCGTTATCATCGCGCTCGGCGTCCCCTTGACAGGTGGGGCCGCGGAGCCCGCTGCCGCACAATCGAGCAGCAAGGCCGATGCCTGGCCGACTTTGGAGTGGAAGGAGGCTGCGCCGTCTCCCTTTGCGCGAGTCGAGTCGCCGGCCGCCGTCGTTAATAACAAGCTCTACTTGTTCGGCGGATTCACCGAGGACCTGGGCGCATCGAACGAGGTCGACGTCTATGATCCGGCGAGCGACTCCTGGACGCGGAAGAAAGACATGCCGACGCGGCTCACGCATCTCAATCCGGCCATCGACGGCAATACCATTTGGTTTGCCGGCGGTTTCAAGGGGAAACATCCCGGACCGGTCACCGCTGAAGTGTGGAAGTACGACATTGCCTCGGACACCTGGACCGCCGGACCGCTGCTGCCGCAGCGGCGTGCGGGCGGTGGCCTGGCGGTGGCCGATCGCAAATTACATTACTTCGGCGGCTACAAGGCCGATCGCGACACGAATGCCGGCGATCACTGGAGCTTGTCGCTCGAAGGGGGAGAAGACTGGCGGCGCGAAGCTGATTTGCCCGACCCGCGCGGCCATGTAAGCTCGGCGGTGCTGGATGGCAAGATTTATGCCCTCGGCGGCGATCATGGCCACGACATCACGCAGATTGACGTGAACTCCTGCCACCGCTTTGATCCGGCCACGAACAAATGGAGCAAGATCGCCAGCCTTCCGGACGCACGCAGCCATTTTGAGTCGAGCACAATCGTATATAAGGGCCGGATTCTAGTCGTTGGCGGGCGATGCAACAGCTCTCAACCGCCGCGAAACGTTGTGGGCGACTTACTCGAGTACGATCCCACAGCGAATACGTGGCACGTCGTCGGCGCTATGCCCCGGAAGCTGCTCGCTCCGGACGCGGCCATCATTTCCGGACGCCTCGTGGTCACCGGCGGCGGGTTTAACAACCCGCGGCCGCTGACGGCCGCCACGTGGACAGCGCCCCTTCCGGGCGGCAAGCAGTAAACTCGGTCTGCTGCCGACGAGCATAGCCATGGGAACGACGCTCCTCAGCCTGTTGCTGGTCTTGCCCGTTGCCTCCGTTGCCGCCGGGGAGACTACCCTGCAAGGCGAAGTGGTGGATGCGCGCAGCGGCGCGGCCCTTCCGGCCAGGATCTACATCCAAGCCTGGGACGGCCGCTGGTTTTTCGTGAAGTCGGCGTCCCCGCGGGGCTCGGCCGTGGCGTATTCCAAGAGCCGCGGATCGCGGAGCGTGGAGATGCACACCACCGTTTCGGCACACCCGTTTGTAGTCCAGCTTCCATCGGGCCGGTATAGCGTGCGCGTCGAGCGCGGCACAGAGTACTTGCCGGCGGAGCGAACTGTGGCCACAGGTGGGGAGCGGGTGTATCTGAAGATTCCGCTCACCCGCTGGATCGACATGGCGGCCGCCGGCTGGTACTCGGGCGACACGCACGTGCACCGCACCATGGACGAGCTGCCCAACTTGCTCCTGGCGGAGGATCTCAACGTGGCCCTGCCGCTGACCTATTGGGTGAGCAAGGCGTACGTCTCACCGCAGGAAGAAGGGCCGAAACCCCCGGCACAAGTCCGCCCGGAACCCATCGCCGTGGACCGCACGCACGTCATCTACCCGGTCAACACCGAGTACGAGATTTTCAACGTGGGCAACAAGCCGCACACGCTGGGGGCGGTGTTCGTCCTGGGGCACAAGGCGGCGCTTAAGGCGGGAGTGCCGCCGGTGGGCCCGATCGCCACGCAGGCCCGCCGCGAAGGCGCCCTGCTGGACCTCGACAAGCACTCCTGGCCGTGGTCGCTGATGCTGGTGCCCGTGATGGGCGTCGACCTGTTCGAGCTGGCCAACAACCACGTGTGGCGCACGGAGTTCGGCTTGCCCCAGTTTTCGCTGGACACCGTGCCCGGTTACATGAACCTGGAGAAGGACGAACGGGGATTTACCGAATGGGGCTGGATCGACTACGGCTTCCAGACCTACTACGCGCTGTTGAACTGCGGCTTTCGGCTGCGTCCGACGGCGGGAACCGCCTCGGGCGTACACCCCGTGCCGTTGGGGTTCGGCCGCGTGTACGTCTCCTTGCCGGAAGGCTTCAGCTACGCCGGCTGGATGCGCGGCTTGCGTGAGGGGCGGAGCTTCGTCACCACCGGGCCAATGCTGATGGTGGAGGTGGACGACCAGCCCCCGGGGGCCACCATCCGCCGGCAGACTGCCGAAGAGCATCTGTATTGCGTCAACGGGTTGGCTGTCGGAGGCCGGCCGCTGCGCGGGGTGGAGATCATCGTCAACGGCCATGTCGTGCAGCGCGTGACGGCCGACAACCGCCCGACGAAAGCCGGCGGCTACGAAAGCCGGCTGTCGGCTAACGTCGAACTGCACGGCTCGGGTTGGATCGCGGTCCGCGCTTTCGAGGACCGCACGGACGGGCGCATCCGTTTCGCGCACAGCAGTCCGGTGCATATTGACGTGCCGGGCCAGCCGCTGCGGCCGCGCCGCGACGAGGCCCAGTTTCTGGTCCGCCGGATGAAGGAGGAGTTGCTGCGCAACCAGGGCGTGTTGCCGCCGGAGAGCCTGCAAGAATACCAGCGCGCCCTTGCCGTATACGAGGAAATTGCGGCCAAGGCACGATAGGCTCTCGCCGTTCGGCAAGAATGACTGGCGCTTGGCAGTTCCCGGGCAATTAGCGGTTTTGGCAGGCGGTCGGGTCGTTGTCGATAACCCCTTGCGCATTGGCAGCCCCATGATTATCTTGACACCGGGAAGGAAAACGGTGATGGGACGACTCCGAAATTCTGCCAACGCTATGCTGAGAGGCAGGCAAGCGGGGTGAGCCGGATAGACAAACACGGATCATACTACGGCATCCTGTGCGGGATTGCGGCCTACGGTTCCTGGGGCGTCTTCCCCGCCTGCATCTGGGCGGCGGTCATTGAGCCGGACTGAACCACAGCGCCGCCCAGGCCTGCCGCATCTTCCGCAGATCCTGCTCCTGCTGTGGGCTGAACGATCCGACGTGATGGGCATAGACGTCCATCCAGACCGTCAGCCGGTACAGGTCTGGCGGCGAGAGGCGAACGCCTTCGTGGCCGCCGGGCTTGCTCAGCAGGGCCAGCAAGGTGCTGTTCAGGGCCACGCCCTGGCCGACGATCGAGCGGTCCCGCTCGCCGGCCAGTCCGCGCAGGTTGCCGCAGCCCAACAGGCTCGAATAGGCCTTGGCCGGCGTGAGGTCGAGCCGCGCGGCCTTGGCGTCTGCGCCGCCCGCGCGGTGGCAGGAGACGCATTGCCGATCGAGCACGGGCTGCACCAGCTCATCGAACCGCAGCGGCCAGGTGCCGGACGGATCGAGCGTCGGCCGCGAGGGCGAGCGCCGCACGGCCAGCGGAACGGAGCCTACGGCCGGCGCCGCCTCACGCGATTCGTGGCAGCCGATGCAGGATTGCGTCTCGGCGGGCATCACGTAGGTCAACGTCCGCATGGTTTGCACCACGGCGCCCCGGGCATCCAAGGCTTGGAAGAACACCGCTACGCCCGAAGGAACGCGGAAATAGGCCGAGCCGTCGTCTTCCACCGGCACGGTGCCGAGCACGAACTTGCCCGGGTCCTCGCCCGAGATGCCGATGGCCGGCGAGTTCATCTGCGGCTGGGTCTTGGGCGGCACGCCGATCACGCGGAGCCGCTTCACCGTACCGGCCGGAATCTTGTCCAGCCCGCGGTATACGTCCTGGAGCAGGAAGCGTCCTTCCTGCGGGCCGTCCCACGCGACCGCGCTGCTCTGCACCGGCGGCCGCGGCCGCGGCGCCACCGGCAGCGGGAACTGGCTGGTGATCGTCGGATCGCGATACAACAACTCCTGGTTGCCGAAGACGTCGAACAAGTAGACGGCCATGGCCCGCTCCGGTGGTCCCTGCTGGATGCCCCGGTCGGCCCAGCCCACCAGAAAATATTCCTCGGAAAGCGGATAGGGATTGGCGTAGTGGTGCTCGCCGGGGCCTTCGGTCTCCGGGAAGGGCACATCGGGCGTGAGCCGCACGAGGGGGCCGAAGTCTTCCGTGCCCAACCGGCGGTCCAGCAGCACCAGCGATCCGCCCGTAACCGCATGATGCGCCGAGGCGGTGAACACCAGCTTCTGCGAATTGGGGATGGAGCGGGCCTCGAACACGCACTGCGGCCGGTAGGTGTACTGCCCGTAGACCAACTGCGGCCGGGTCCCGTCCTGGTTGGCCGACCAGAGACTGATGAACGGTCCGTTGCCGCGATCGATGTAATCCCAGCGGGCGTACAGAATGCGGCCGTCGGCCGCCACGGAAGGCGTCCACTCGAAGTTCTCGAAGGCCGAAAGCGGGCGCAGGTTCCCGCCCTGCGCGTCCATGGCGTGCAGCGTGAAGACGGCCACGGGCCGCCCGTTGTCGCCGCCGCAGCGGACGTAGCTGTCGGGCAGCGCCGCCCGGGCCGTAGAGGCCGTGGCCGGCTTGCTGCACTGCAGGAATTGCCCCTTGCGCGTGGAGAGGAAGACGATCTCGCCGTTGGGCAGATAGCGGGGATCGAAGTCGTCGTAGCGGCCGCGGGTGATCTGCCGCCGTGAGCTGCCGTCGACGTTCATCTCGAAGACGTGATAGAACGAGTCCTCCGGCAGCTTCTCCTTGTCGACCTTGTTGGCCATGCCCGAAACGGCCGGGTAATGCCGGCAGTAGGCGAACACCACTTTCTTGCCGTCGTACGAGAGGTCGGGGCCCTGGCAGCTTCCGGCCGGCAGATCGGCGGTCAGGCACCGCACCCGCGCTTGATCGGTCTTGAAGGCTGTCAGCACGCAGACGCCGCCGCCGGGCCGCGACCACCAGCCGTAATGCTGGTCCGACATGTGATGATAACTGCCGGGCACGCGCTTGACGAACAGGATCGTATCGAAATTCAACAGCGGGTTGTTCAGCGCCATGCGGCGCACCGCCCAACGGGCCTGGAAGTACAAATCCCGCTGCACGCCGGCGGGAGCCTCCTTGGGAAGCTGGCGGACCTGCTGGGCGACCTGATCGAGGATCCGCACTTCGGCATCCACCTTGGCCCCCAGCCGCCGCTGGCTTTCGGCCAGCCGCCGTCCGCGCTCGATCACTGTGTCGAAGGGGTGCGCGGGGACAGGCACCTTCGGGCCGGCCGCCGCGGGCGGCAGGACCTTCACCCGGTGGTGCGTGGACCAGTCGCTGGTGCTGCTCTGCAAGGCCGGCTTGCCCAGGGCCATGTTGCGGTCGGAGCCGGTCGGATAAACCTCGACCTCATCCAGGTGCAGATAGCCGCTGCCGGGCAGTTGCAGCCGTACCCAGCGGGCCTTGGCCCCCTTGAGCTTCACCACCAGCGGCTTCTGGTCGGTGAAGCCATAGAACGGCGTGCCGTTGTGCTGGTAGACTTTGCGCCAGGTCTTACCGTCGTCGGAAAGAAGCACCATCAGACGCGACGTGCGGTCGGCGGCGTCGCAGCGGTTGTAGAGCAGCAGCCGGTCCAGAGAGGCCGGCTGCTCCAGGTCGACTTGCCACCAGGGCTCTTTTTCATTCTCGGTATGGAAGCCCCATTTGCCGTCCTTAATGCCGTCGCAACCGCCGGCCGCGTCATCGGCCCGGCTGGCCACGGAAGCCTGCACCCGGTCCATGACGCGGAGGGTGTCTTGAAGGAGCCAATCGCTCTGGATCTGTTCTCGGGTGATCGCCGGGCCCTCGTCCGGCGGCGAGGCTGTCGGGGCCGACGCAGCCGCCGCGGAGAAGCCGCTCCAGAACGTCACCACCGCCGCCAGCCTGCATGGCAACGTGCCGCGTCGCATAGCTTCGCTCCTTTGCCTGTCAGTAATCGGACGGCGCCGTCAGCGGGGGGCCGACTCCGCGGCCACCGGCCATCACAAGCGGACCGGCTCCATTATACTCACTGGGCGTGGTGCTGGCAGCGGCGTGTCGAAATCCAGGGCCCACGAAGAGGGGGCCGATTTTGCGGCGAAAGGGAGCCGGTTCTTGTCAATTTCCTTCCGTTGGCCGACAATACGCTCCATGACCTGCCAAGACCTGCAAGAAAGTATCTGAAGGCTGGAGCATGAACCACATCTATTCGCCGTCTGTTCTTGCGATTGGGCTCGGGCTTCTGGGCATTGCTTGGGGATCGCCGCCCGCTCGTGCGCAGCAGGCCGGCCAGACGATCAGGGCGACGATTCCCGCGCTCGACACGGACAACGCGACGCTCAACGGTGCCTTTCGGATCGCCGTCGGCGACTTGCTGGGCAACGTGGCCCCTTTCCAGGACGGCCTGTTGGACAAGCCTGAGCCGGTCATTCTGGCCGGTCTGGACTACAACACGCCCTGGACCCGCGATGCCTCGATCAACGCCTGGAACGGTGCCTCGCTGGTTATCCCCGACGTGGCCCGCAACACCCTGCTTTCGGTGCTAACACGTTCTGACGGCAAGCTGCGGATCGGCGGGCAGTATTGGGATTGCATCGTCTGGACGACCGGCGCATGGAACCACTATCTTTATACGGGCGACCGGGAGTTGCTGGCCGTGGCTCTGGAGGCGACCAAGAATACGTTGGCGTATTTCGAGCAGACCGAGTTCGACGCCCGGGACAATCTTTTTCGCGGGCCGGCCTGGAGCGACGGAATTGCGGCCTACCCGGACCAGTATTCCGACGCCGGCGGGTCGAGCGGCATCCTCGACTGGCCCCGGCACAACCCCGGCAAGGTGTCGAAGCCGGGCTACGGAATCCCCATGAAGGCCCTCTCGACCAACTGCCTCTACTATAGCGCCTACGTGACCGCCGAAAAGATGGCCTTGGAACTGAATGCTCCCGTCGATCCGCAATGGAAAGCCAAGGCCGCCAATCTCAAGCAGGCCATCAACACGCACCTGTGGAACGCCCAGACGGGATGCTATCGCGTGCTGGTCGGGCCGCTGGGAAAGTGCGACCATCAGGAGGGGCTGGGATCAGCCTATGCCCTGCTCTTCGGAATTGGAGAGGGGACACGAGCCGACGCGGTTTTCGCTCACCAACACGTCACGCCGGCGGGTCTTCCGTGCGGTTGGCCCAACTTGCCACGCTACGAAAGCCAGGATGGGATGTCTTTTGGCCGGCACATCGGCACCGTCTGGCCGCAAATTCAAGGATTTTGGGCCGAGGCTGCCGCGCGGGCAGGCAAGCCCGAGGTCTTCGCCCACGAATTATTCAACCTGGCGGCGCATGCGGTACGCGACAGGCAGTTCGCCGAAATCTACCATCCGATCACGGGCAAAATCTACGGTGGATTGCAGGAGAACGGCGGCCGGGGAATTATCCTGTGGCAGGCCACTTCGCGGCAGACCTGGGCGGCCACCGCTTATCTGCGCATGGTTCTGCTGGGCCTCACCGGGCTGCGCGTGGATAGCCAGGGCGTCCGTTTCCAGCCCTGCCTGCCCAAGGGTGTCTCCCGCGTCGAGCTGCGAAACGTCGCCTATCGGCGGATGAGGCTGGATGTAACCGTGCGGGGCGCCGGGACGAAGGTCAAGCAACTGCTCATCAACGGCAAGGAGCCGGCCGAGGGGCTGCTGGCCGCTGGCGACGAAGGCCGCAAGGCGGTAACGATCATCGTTGGTCGAGAGTAAGCGGAAAGCTGCCAGAGGAGTCTTGCAAATTGGGGGCGAGGACCGCACAAGTGGTCCCCCTCTCCCTCCGGGAGAGGGCCGGGGTGAGGGGAACTTGCGTTGGGCACGAAAACCCGAAACGCATAATCCTCATTCATTTCCCCTCACCCTAACCCTCTCCCGGAGGGAGAGGGGACCGGGCATTCGCAAGTCCATCTGCCGGAGGAATCTCACATTGCTACGGGATTTCGACAACGGCCACGTCTTCCGCCTCGAGGGCGAGCTTCGTTTGGCCGTCGGGCCACTGGAGCGCTCGCCCGCTGAGCAGCTCACGGCCGGAGACTGCCGCCGGGCCGTCCAGGCGGATCGTGACCGTCCGCCGCTCATGGCTGTCGTTGAAAACAGTGTAGTAGCGGCTGCCGAAGCGCTCGACGTACACGTGCTGGTCGTCGGTGTGGGCCAAGGTGACCGGCTCCCAGCCCGCATGGGCCACCAGCTTGCACAAGGGGACATAACGCTTGAACAACGGCCGGTCGCGATTGTACAGTTCCGGCCGCGTGAAATAGTGCCCCCCGGAGGCGTCGGCACTGAAGAATCCCGGGAACATGCCGTAGGCCAGGCAGCGCTTCATGTACTTTTCGACCAGCTCCGCGGAGAAATCCTCGAAGTGGGTGTTCATCAGGAAGCAGAAGGGCTTGCCCTTGCACACCGCGCGGCGATAGAGCAGCTCGGCGTCCGACATCGGCCGCCATTGGCCGCTGGCGTGCCAGTCCGTCTCCGTGCCCAGCACGTCCAGCAAGGGGGCGAGCCACCAGAGCCGCTCGGGCGCGCCGTTGGCCATCATGAACTTGCCCTGGCGGTGGATGTCGCACTCGATGCCGCGGACGTACTCGAAGGCGATCAGGCCGCGGAAGATCGCCGGCCGGTGCTCCTCCGGCGAGAACACCAGCGGCGTGCCGGCGGCGGCGAAATGCTCGCGGCGGAAGTCCAGCTCGTCGGTCACGTAGCCCTCGCTGGAGTCGATGTACTCGCCGTCCAGGTCGCCGGCCCGCCGGGGGCCGTAGAGCTGCTCGCGGATGGCCGGGTTCCACTTGTTCCGGAAGTCGGTCGTCTGGCCGGCCACGCCCGGCATCGAGTTCATGCTCCACACCGCGCCGTTGCACCAGGGCGTATCGAGCAGTCGGGCCACGAAGCGGCCCTCGGCGTCGTGATAGCCGCTGGTGAACAGGGCCTTGGCCTCCGGGCGGCCTGAAGCGGCCAACCGCCGGGCCTCGGCCAGCGCCGCCTCGATGCTCCGCGGCGTGGTGCGGGGCATGGGCATCCACCACGTCATGGGCTCGGTGTAGCGGAAGGTGAGGATGTCGTGCTGGTCGTCCCACTGCGTCTCGTCGTTGCCCTCCTTGAACCTGAACCCGAAGTCCTTCCAGCCTTGCACGGCGCTGATCTTGGCAAAAGGCATCCACAGACCTTGCCGCGGGATTCGGCAGCGGAACGACTCCGGGCAGATCTCGTAGTAGCGGGCCAGCGCGGCGCGGAAACCCCACTGGGGGTCGAAGCCGAAGACGTGAAAACGGACCGCCGCGCTGGGTTTCTCGGCCGTCAGGGCCAGATCGTAGGCCAAGTACAGCTCGCCGCTGCCGGAGTTGTAGCCGATGCGGTAGAAGGCCGGCCACTGCCCGTCGACCCCGATGGCCGTGCCCTGCCGCCGGCCGGCCACGGCGCCCAGCGGGTAGCGCGACAACCGGCCATTGGCCCCGGCGTGGAACTGCGTGGCGCCGACGTATTCGCGGAGCGGCTCGACCGCCGTGCTCCGCCGCGGATCATCGAGCCAGCGCAGCCCCGCTGCGGCCACCGGAAGGGCGTACAGCAGCGTTATGGCCCGATCCTTGCCGCTGCTGTCGGTGAGTGTAACGTCCAAGGTCTTGCCTTCCCACGCCGGGCGAGCCACGCTCGCGACATCCAGCCGCAGCCCTAGTGCCTCGACCGACGTGAAATGACGGGTGCCACGGTTGGCTTGCCCAACCGTGTTCTGGGCACTGCTGGACAAGCCAGCAGTGGCACCCAACGTGTCAACCGAGGACGGTCGGGGCCCCAGCCCTTCGCGCTCGATCCGCAGGAAATCCGATCCGGCCGCCACGTCGCGCACTTGGAAACCTTCGCGGGCAGGCCCTTGGGGCGTGACGGGCAGGCCGTCGAACAGGCAGGCCCCGGCGGGCGTGCGGATCACGTGCAGCTCCGGATTGCGGAACCAGGCCTTGCCTCCGTGCCCCCGCAGCAGCATGTGGAAACTCACCCGTTTCACGGGCTTTTCCGGCAATACGACCACCCGGCGGCGCTGCCAGTCGTGCGTGCCGGTGCTGAAGCTCGCCGTCTGGCCCCACAAGGGCGTGTTGTCGGCATAGATCAGGTCCAGGTATAGCGAATAGTCAGAATCGGCCGTGCCGGACACGCCCTGGGCCTTGCTCTCGCAGACGGCGACGATCGGCTCGGGCCGCGTCTGGTTCAGCTCCACGGTTTGCGTAATACCGCGCTGGGCTTTGGTCTGGGCGCCGTTATCGCAAACAAACCAGGTCTCCTGGCGCTCGAAGCCTTTTCCGAAGGCCGCCCAGCCGCGGCTGTCGAGAAGGCTTTCGCCCGCTTGCGCGGACCCAAGGATAGCCTTGGCCACCAGGGGCGCCGCGGGCGGCGTTATACTCTGGGTGAGCCCCGGCACGTCCGGCGGGGGCTTTTCGGCGGACCGGGCCGCACGGGCATCCAACAGAAACCAAGCGGCCAGCGCACCGGCCGCCACGCTCACCACCGTGGCCAGATGCGATCGCATGCGGTTCTCCTGTTCTCGAAGGAAGTTGGTTCTATTATCACGCAAGGACCGGCGAATGAATTATTGTCGTGTTCGTCAACGTACTCATCTCGCTCCGCGAGATGTAAGGCCCATCTCGCGGAGCGAGATGAATACATCTATTGATTCTACAGCCCTAACCGTTCACCGCATGGAGTGTGGCCTGCTACCTTGGCGCCGGCTTTGTCCGCCTGGCCGGAATCCGTAGCATACCATCCTCTCGGCATGGAAAAAAGTTTGGAAGCGACTATACTAATTGGCATGGTCGACACCCCTAACCCCACACTACCCTGGTATCAGCATTCCCTTCAGTGGCCGCTGCTGCTCGCGCTGGCCCTGCCGACCCTGTGGTTCGGCGTGAAGATGCAGCAAGCGGGAAAGCAGAAGACTGTGATCGAGGGGATTGAGAACTTGGGCGGCTTGGTGTGGTACGACTATCAGTTCGACGGGGGCGACATCCCCCATACCGAAGATGCACAGCCGCCGGGACCGCCATGGCTGCGGCGGTTAATTGGGGACGACTTTTTCAGAACTGTAACCAAGCTGGACCTGACGCAAACCGAGATCCCCGACGCAGGCTTGAAGAAGCTCGAAGGGTTAACCGACCTCCAATCGCTGAGCCTGGGAGAGGGGGTCACCGACGCTGGCCTGGTGCATCTGCAAGGCTTTATCCAACTCCAAACGCTGGACCTGACGAAAACCCGGTGCACCGCCGCGGGGTTACTGGAACTTCAGGAGGCTTTACCGAACTGTAAAATCCATCGCTGACACGCCTCCCGTTGGGCAAGGGGGATCGCACAAATGTACGAGCGTTTTGCCGGCCGCGCCCGAAAGGTGATGCAACTGGCTAACCAGGAGGCGCAGCGGTTCAACCACGAATGCCTTAGCACGTCACTTTTCTTTCAGTGCTGACGGTTCTGCACCCTGATGCGTGAGGGCCAACTCCGCGACCACCTTCTCCAGCCCGCGCACCACCCGCGACATGCGGTCGAAGTCAACCTTGTCGATGGTATCTCCAGGGTGGTGATAGTGGGGATACCGGAAAAGCGCCGTGTCGGTCACCATGATTGCCGGGTAGCCCTCCTGCCAGAACGACCACTGGTCTGAGAACCCGACGCCGGGGATTGCCTCGGGCAGGGCAGCGCCCTCGGAGGGGAAATGCTCCCACCGGCGGAATGTTCCGATTGCCTGCCGCACCAGATCCCGCGATCGGATGTTCCCGATGAAGCCGATGAAGTTGCCCGTCGATGGATAGAGCAGCCCGAACGGCGGAGGATAGTTCTGGCTGCCGGGCTTGTCGTCGTACCAACCGAGAGTTTCCAGACTCAGCATGGCCACGATATTGTCGTGATCCTGCCGGCACTGCCGGGCGTAGACCCGGGAGCCCATCTTCTCGGTCTGGAAATATGGCGGTTCCTCGTTCACGAAGGCCAGGAACCGCAAGGTCCGGTCGCTCGTTCGACCGGAGAACCGCCGAGCCAGGGCGATTGTGCCTGCGTCACCGCTGGTATTGTCGTTGGCCCCGGGCGTCCCGACTACCGTATCGTAGTGCGCCCCCACGACGACGATTTCGCCCGGTCGGGTCTTGCCCGCAATCTCGGCCGCCAGGTTGTAGCACGTGGCGCCCGATACCTCGTACTCCTGGCGTTTCACCCCACAGCCCGCCGCCTTGAACTGGGCTTCGATGTAGTCGGCCGCCTGCGACAACTGCTGCGGGCGATTGCCCACGTTCCGCTCGCCAATGTCAACGGCAAGGCGCCGGACCTCGCGGCGAAGCTCTTCAGCCAGTAATTTCAGCGATTCGTCCGGGGCCGGCAGCTCACCGTGATAACTCGTGCCCGGCATACGAAGCATGATCCACCACACTATTCCAAAGAGCAAGGCGGCGAGGGCCGCCACGACGCACGCGCCACGCAGCAACCGTCTCTTTCCCTTGGGCTTTTGCGTCTGACGGTCGTTATCCATTTTCCTGTCTTTCTGCCGGCAACGGCTGGCTGGGCTTCACGCCGTACTTCTTCTGTCTGGCCCGGCCCCAGGGGCAGCCGCCGAAGGTAACGGCCGTCTCGACGGCTTGCAGAAACCGGGCGAAGCGGTTCCCCTTCCGCGCCCTGGTGCAGACCGGGCAGCGGTGCTCGCAAAAGTCGGGGTCGAACCAGCCTTGTTCAGGATCAGTCATCTTAGTGTACTGTTGCGCGGGTGATTTTGAACTGCGACATCCGCGGCGAGGCGCAGATGGGAATTTGTCGCTGGTCGGTCAAGGTCCGCACCACGTGATCGACGTAGGAGGCCAGATCGTAGGGGCCGGATACGTAGCCGGTGTGGAACAGGTCGGCGCGGCCCTCCAGGCCGTCGACCAGGGCCTTGGTGAATGCCCCCCCGTTCCACACCGGGGCTTCCAGCGACTCCTGATCGCCAGTCGAGGAGGCGATAACGATGGCCCCGCAATCGCTGCGGCCGAGCTTCAAGGCCAGGTCGTTGACGTCGATCTTGATGCTGGCCGCCCGGCAGGCGTCCAGTAAGATCATCACCTTTCCCGGCGTGTGCTTGCAGAATTCCTCTAGCAGAATGTCGGGGATGGACGTCGCATCGGGCTGATCGGCCGCGCCGTCGATGGGGAGCAGAAAGAACCTTCCGGACTGCTCACTGAGGCCGTGTCCGGCGAAGAAGAAGACGGAGACGTCGTTCCAGGCGGCCGCCGTCTGGAGCCACCGCAGTCCGGCCTCGACGTCGCGCCGCGTGGCCTGGCTCTCGATGAGGGTCTTGATCTCCAGCTTGCCGAAAAGCGGCGGGGCATTGCGATCGAGGATCGAGGCAAAGGCCTTGGCGTCGGAGTGCCCGTAGCGCAGCCGCAGGTTTCCGGGGTAGCCCGATACGCCGACGCACAACGCGCGCAGGGTGGGCTTGACCTGGACCTCGCCGGGGCAGGTCAGCTCGATCTCGTCGGTGGCGTAGCTCTGCTGGCCCTCGGCCTGCACGGCAATCTGGTGCTGGCCCGGCGCGAGCTCCAGCAGCCAGTCCTCTCGTCGCTTGCGGCTGGCCGGATCGTCGGGCGGAAAGGCGCGGCTCTCGCCGTACGGCCGCCCGTCCAACAGAAGCTGCATGGCCACCAAGGGATGATCGTCTCTGGACTCGGCGGTGGCGGCGATGCGGACCCGCGTGCCGCGGTCCAGGCGGCGCTGGTCGACCAGAACGGTCTTGACCTTTGGGGGGAGGATTTCGCTGACGTGGGCCGGCGTTTGCCGCTCCGCTTGCATGGCCGCGCTCAGGGTCCCGCTGGCCAGCAGCGAGCGGATCAGGTCGGGGCGGTAGAAGACCTTGCTGAACTTATCGGCCGAAGAGAACGCCGGGGCCTGCCGGAGATCCGCGCTGTTGATCTGCCAGCCGATCAACTGCTCGCCGCCGGCCGAGCAGGCGTAATACCCGGCGGGCGTCCACACGATCCAATCTCGATCGGTTGTGTACAGGCCGAGCAACTCGTGCCAGCCGCCCACCAGATTGAACGGCGGAAGATCGGCCCCCTGTCGGCTGATGCAGAACGAGACCTGGGCGTACCACGGAAGTTGCGCCAGCCGGGCCAGAATCTGCCCGGGCTGCGTTTCCGAGCGAGCGGTCTGGCCGTCGAGCCACAGGATCTTGGCAACCGCGTCGCCGGCGCGGACCTGCTGTTGGCCCAGCGGCCCGAACTCGTCGATGGCGGTCACGACGACCCGGCCGGAGAGCTCGCCGAGTTCCGCGCCCCAGCGGCGACGGATCGCCGAAGGCGCTTGCCCCTCGCCCAGCGGCCAGCAGCGGATCGTCCCGTCGCGCGATCCGGAAACCAGGATCCGCCCATCGCCCGAGACGGCCAGCGAGCTGACAAGGTCGTAGTGCCCGCGAAAATAACGCAACAAGGGGCAGGCCCCCGCCTCGGGCAGACCATACACGTACACGCCGCACTGAATGTTGGTGCCCACGGCGACGGCCGCCGGCGAGCCGTCCCGTCCGGGGACCCAGCAGAAACTGTGGATGATGCCCTGTCGCTCGCGGTCGACTTGCAGGAGGCCCATGCTCGCGCCGCCGGTAAAGAGCGTCAGGCCGTTGTTCTTGCGGTCGGCCACCGCCTGCCAGTCGCCGCAAGTGGCGGGGGCCTGCGGTACGGGTGGAGCCCAGGGACCGACTTCGAGCCGCTGGGGATCGAAGACGCGGCTCTTGGCGCTGCCCACCGGCTCGGGCAAGACGCCGTAGACCAGGCGGTACTTTCCCTTCCCGCCGAGCAGGCCGACGGCCGTCACCTGGGGGCCGCCCGCGATCCGCAAGGGGTCCGCCGGATTGTCCAACTGCTCGACCAGCACGTCGTGGCCCACGCCGCCCACATAGGTCAGTTTCTGCCCGTCGGGACTGATGGCGCAGGTATAGACGGGCTCGGACAGGCTGCGCTTGCGGCGGAGTTGCCCGCCGGCGACGTCCCACACTTGCAGCTCGCTGCCGCGCTCGATCTCGCCGCGGGCCGTGCCGGCCACCAACACGTCACCACGGGGCGAGAATGCCAGCGAGACCACGGGCAGCGGCGTCGGCAGTTGTTTGACGCTGCCGGTCGGCATGTCCCAGATCATTAGTTGCCGGGCTTGATCCGCCGAGGCCACTTTGCGGCCATCGGCAGTGCAAGCCAGGGCGGTGACGGCCCCGTAGTGCACGGTCTTGAGGGTAATGGCGGGCTGGCCGGCGACGCCGTACAGGCGGACCCGCCAGGTCATCGACTTCCCGTCGGGCGACGGGCCGGTATAGACGGGAGCGGCCACGTACTGATCGCCGGCGGCCGCGACGGGGCGCAACCGCAGACTGGCGGCGATGGCCCGGGCCACCGCCGGGCCGTGCGTCTCCGCGTCGGCGGCGCAAAGCGTCCGCGGCGGGCCGCCCTCGGCCGGCCCCAGCAGCAGGCGGCCCGAGCGGTCCAGGGAGACCAAAGCCCCGGCCGATCCCGCGAAGGCCAACGACATCACCGTTTCCCGGTGTTCCTCCCGAACGCGAAGCACCGCGGGCCGGGCGGGGTCTAGCAGCGCGACGTCGCCCAGGGTGCCTCGGGCGCCGTAGCCGCCCAAGGCCAGGTCACCCGTCCGGGGGCAAATCGCCATCGCATAGATGCTTCCCCGCTGGCCGCGGCCGATGCTCCAGCGCAGCGTTCGCTCCTCGGACCAAAGGTGGCCCGTTAACACGGCCTGGGCCGTCTTGTCGCCAGCGGGCGGCAAGCGATCGGGCAACTGCCAGGCATGCACCACCTTATCCAAACCGGCAGTGAACAGGAGCTTGGAATCGGCCGAGAAGGCCATGGTCAAGACGGGGGCGGTGTGCCCGGCGATGTTCAGGCACAACTGCGGCCGCTGCGCCGGCGGCTCAGCCCGGGCGAGGCACGCCAGGGCCAGCAGCGCCGCGAAGCACAGGGCCCCGCCCCGGGTGCCACGGGTGGCTTGCCCACCCGTGCTGCCGGCACTGCTGGACAAGCCAGCAGTGGCACCCGGTGCATTTCCCGTACTCCTCTCGCTCCGCGAGAGGAATGGCATCACGCGGAGCGTGATGAGTACGGAAGTTGCTTGTAGACCCACACCACCCTCCGGCGTCATCCTGTTCATATCCGAGATTGTATCAAAACGCGGCGTAAAACGCAGAGTCGAACGGAAAAGCGGTAAACTTTGCGGGCGGTGCCGATTATTCCAAATTTGCCGGAAGAGAGGCATTCTCTGAGAATGTTCATTTCTAAGGGAAAGTAGGGCGAATACGTTGGTGTGGGATAATAGGGCAAGGCTGGGCTGAAAACGGGGACTGGCTCCGCAATAGCTTGTGCCGCCGCTCGATCTAAACCACTATTAGTTGCGGTGCCTGTCCCCGTTTTCATCCGGCGGCAAGGGTAGCAGAAGTGGTGAACTCAACTCCCTGGCGATTGCGGTTGATGCTATCAGCCCTGGTCCTGAGTGCGGCCAGCGGGCTGGCCACGGGCCAAGGCTACGAAAACGAACCCGCGGCGGCTCGCCTGGACAATGAGCGACCCGAGTCGTCGCTGCGGGAACCTTCTTTCATCCAGCCCAGCTTGTTCGCCGAGCCGGCCCCGGCTCCTGCCGGCGAGAAGGCGGAGCCGGAGCCGGCGACGGAGCCGTCCGACCTGGGGGCCATGGCCGGCGGGGCGGCCGGCACGGGGGCGGCGCTGCCCACGCTGCAAGGCGATACGACCTGGGGCGGGCGGCCGGCCTATCCGCACGTCATTGCCCCCGCCGTGGTGGCCACGGTCTTCGGTATCCCGCCGGTTCTGAACGACGGGTCAGACCGCCTGGTCTTCCAGAGCACGCTGCCCGGCTTCCTCGTCGATTCCAACTCGCTGCCGAAGTCGCTGAAGTCGGCCGATTTGGTATTCGGCTTGCTTGGATTCCCCCTCACCCCCAATGTATACCTGCCTTTCAGCGCCGTGCTGCTGTCGTCGCCGATCGTGGGCTACGACATGATCAACTGGGCGGAGAACGGCTCGATCATTCCGCAGGACCGGATATTCTTCGATTACCGGCATTTCGACTCCGTGGGCTCGATCGAGATCATCGACCTGTACGGGCCGGATCCCGCGCATGGCCATCCCAACGCTTATTACCATCAACAGGAATTCCAATCCTTGTCGGTGGATCGTTACGTGATCGGTTTTGAAAAGACCTTCTGGGAGGGCATGTGGTCGGTGGAGGTCCGCGTGCCGTTCCAGGGACAGGCGGCCGCGGTGCAGACCGCCTTTCCCAATGAGTCGCTCTCAGACGACACGGCTATCGGCAACGTCGGTATTGCGCTGAAACGCTACCTGCTGAAAAGCGAGCAACTGAACATCACGAGCGGCCTGGGAGTACAATTCCCCACCGCGCCGGCCACCGACTTCACGTACAAGACCCAGCTTGTAGGGACGTTCGGCGGTCTCACGGCCGACTTGTACGAATCGGTTCGGATCCAGCAGCCCAACCAGACGGTGTGGCTGAATCCGTTCCTGGGAGCCAGCTACGACAGCCAGCGCCGGCTGTTCGCGCAAGGCATGCTCCAGCTCTGCCTGCCGCTGAACCCGTCGACCGCCACGCTGACCACCGACATTCCGGCCGGCACCCTAAGCGACCCTAGCGGCGTGCTCTTCGACTTCGGCGCCAATCCGGTGCACCAGGTGCAGCCCATCGCCATGGGGTTCGAGCCCTTCTTCCGCGCCAACGTGGACGTGGGCTTCTGGCTGTATCAGAACCCCGCGGGCCGAATCAACTCTCTGGCGGCACTGCTGGAAGTGAACGACACGAACACGCTGGGCAGCATCTATTCGGCCAACGTGGTCGACCTCGGCCCGCAACTGGCCCTGGGCATGGGCAAGACCGAAATCGACACCGGCCTGCTCGTGCCCGTAACGGCCGACCAGGCCTACAAGTGGGAATGCGTGCTGCGGGTGAACCGCAAGTTCTGAGGTCAGCCGAACTGATAGTGCTTGCGGACCGCCCGCTTCACCTTCCAGGTAACGTCCAGCCCTTCGGGAAAGACCACGTAGTCGCCCGGTCCGAACGACACGGTCTGCCCGGGGGCCTCCACGGTCACCTCGCCGGCCAGGATCAGGCAGGTTTCCTGCTCGTCATAATGCCAGGGAAACTCCGAGGGCTCCTTTTCCCAGATAGGGCACTTTTTCATGTGGGCCGCTTCTTCCGCCGTCGGCTGGCGAACTTCGATGGGCATGCCTAACTCCTCTGTTTGGCTGAAGGGGACAGTCCCATTTTCGTCGGACGAAAATTGGGGCAGTCCCCCACTCCTCGTTTAGTTTTCAGGTTTCTTCAGTCGTTTGGCCAGGCCGGCCACGCGCTGCCCGAGCCGTGCGGCGGCATCGAGCTTCTGCCGGCTGATTCCGGGGTCCAGGGGTCCGGTGACCGCGGTCGCCCCCGGCTCGCCCCACAGGCTTCCCGTTTTTTCGTTGCGGTACAGCGGGCCGGCGACGACCATCCGATTGCTCAGCATGAACAGCAAGAGCGAGTTGACGACGTGCTCCTTGCCGCCCGCTTCGCCGCCGCCGGTGGCAAAGGCGCCGCCTACCTTGTCGGTGAAGTCGACTTTCATCTTCCAGGACCAGTCGTCGATGATCACCTTCATGCGGCCGGGGATGTTGCTGAAGTAGGTGGGGCAGCCCAGGACAATGCCGTCGGCGGCTTCCAGGTCGGCCTTGGTCACGTCGGCCACCGGCTTGACGACGGCCGTGACACCCGGCACGCGGCCGATGCCTTCGGCCACTCCGCGGGCCATCTGCTCGGTGTTGCCGGTCAGCGAGTAGTAGGCCACCAACACGCGGACCGCTCCGGCCGGCCCCTCCGGCGGCGACTTCTCCGCGGCCCACACGGCCGCCGCCGGGCAGGCCAAGGCCAAGAAGATCAACAACCGCGGCATGTCCGCCTTGCGGACGTGCGGGCTCGGGAAAAGCGATCCGAGTCTGCTCATGGCGACTCTCTCCATTCTTGTTTGGCTCTACTACAGAGCGGCGGACGCCGGGTACGCCATGATTCTACACAACTTCAAGCTATTATTGGACAGGCCCAAGCTGTCTTCCTGGTGGGGCTCGCTACGCTCGACCCACCCTACATTCACCCATTCGTGGGGTTGGGGGGGCCGGCGGCAGCCGATGGGAAACGGCCAGCAGGCGGCGCGCAGCTTTCGCTGGTAGCTCGCCGGGGCCCTAAACACGTTGGGGGCGATGTGGTAAGATGGCCGGTATGGTGAGCCTGCACGAGCTTTAGGCCCGCCATACACGGAAGATGCCGGCTAACGTCTCCGGCTGGTCTTGGCTTTTTGTACGTACATGCTTCTCAGTTGGAAAGGGTCGACCATGATACGGATGATGAAGTATTCCGCGCTTGCCCTGGCGGTCTGCCTGATTGCCGCACCCTGCGCGCTAGGCGCCGCCGAGAAGAAGGGGAAGAAGGACGACGCGAAGCCGGTGGCCGCCGTCTTCACCTTCGACGCCCCGCTGCCGGAGAAGCCCCAGGGCGAAGAATTCCCGCTGTTCACGCCCGTCGGCCGCTCTTCGCTAAAGGACGTGCTCGAGCGGATAAAGAAGGCCAAGGACGACAAGAACGTCAAGGCCGTCGTGCTGCTGCTGGATGAGGTCGAGCTCGGTTTGGCACAGGTCGATGAGCTTCGTCAGGCCTTGGGCGCGGTCAAGGCGGCGGGCAAGGAGGTCCACGTGCACGTCGATGCGGCGCTGATGATGCGGGGGCTGGCGCTGGCCGCCGGGGCCACCCGCATCAGCGTGACCCCCACCACGATCATCATCATCAACGGCCTGAATGCCGAGTCGCCCTACGTGCGGGGCCTGCTGGACATGATCGGGGTGCAGCCCGATTTTCTGCACTGCGGCGAGTACAAGAGCGCGGCCGAGATTTTCATGCGCAAGGGCCCCAGCCCCGAGGCCGCCCGCATGCGGAACTGGCTGCTGGACAGCCTGTACGACAGCTTCCAGAAGATGGTGGCCCAGGGCCGCGGCGTGCCGCCGGAGCGGGTCCGCCAGTGGATCGACGGCGCCCTGTATACGCCGGAGCAGGCCCGGCAGCAGGGAATCATCGACGCCGTCGAGCACCGCCAGGCGTTCGAGTCCGAGCTGCGCAAGAAGTTCGGCGCGGAGTTGAAGTTCGACCGCAAGTACGGCCGGAAGAAGCAGAACCAGGACTTCGATCTTTCGTCGCCCTTCGGACTGCTGAAGATTTGGGCCACGCTCATCGAGGGGGCCAAGAAGAAGGCCCCCGGCAAGGACGTGATCGGAATCGTGTACGTCGACGGCGCGATCATGCCCGGCAAGCCCGAGCCCAGCCCCTTCGGCTCCGACTCCGGCGAAGCCTATAGCACGCCCATCCGCAAGGCGCTGGACAAAATCACCGACGACAAGGACGTGAAAGCGGTGGTGCTGCGGGTCAACTCGCCGGGCGGATCGGCCGTGGCCAGCGAGATCATCCTCAACGCCACCGAACGGCTGAAGGCCAAGAAGCCGCTGGTGGTCTCGATGGGCGAGGTGGCCGGCAGCGGCGGCTACTACGTGGCCATGGGCGCCGACACGATCTACGCCGACGCCACGACCATCACCGCCTCGATCGGCGTCGTCGGCGGAAAGGTCGCCACCACCGACATGTGGAACAAGATCGGCGTCAGTTGGGACAGCAGCCGCCGCGGGGCCAACGCCGGTCTGCTCAGCTCCGACCGCGTGTTCAGCGAGCCGGAACGCAAGAAGATGCAGGACTGGATGAACGACGTCTACGGCGTGTTCAAGGGTCACGTGGTCGCCGCCCGCGGCGCGAAGCTCAAAAAGCCCATCGACGAGCTGGCCGCCGGCCGCGTGTTCACCGGCCAGCAGGCCCTCGAGCTGGGTCTGATCGACAAGCTCGGCGGCCTGGAGGAGGCCCTCCGCGACGCCGCCGGCCGGGCGAAGCTCAAGGAGTACGAGGTGCGGGTGTATCCCGAGCCCAAGAACTTCTTCGAGGCCCTCTTCGAGGAGATGTCGGACGACGAGCGCGATCCGAACCGCCTGGCAATGCCGGCCGCAGCGGCGCCCCTCCGCGGGGCGTCGATCCTCGAGCTGGCCCTGCCGCAACTGAAGGGCCTGGATCGCAACCGGCTCGGGCTGATCAAGGCCGCCCTGCGACGCCTCGATCTGCTGCAACACGAGCGGGCCGTGCTGACGATGCCCGAGATCGGCATCCGCGACTGATCGGCCGCCGGGGCGGGCGGTCCAAAGAGGGGCGTAGTTGGTTGTCGCGCCGTAGCTAGCCGACACCAGGCGCGGCCTCGTTTCGGCTCCTTACGCATGCCATACAAGAAGTATTACCACGACCCCAACGCCAACTAGGATTATTCCGAGGGTCCTGTTCACGTAACTCTTCTTGCCCTCACTGTCGAATCTTCCTGAAATGAGCATCATGCCCATGAGGGCAGCGATGATCCCAGCAAGAAAAAACGCAACACCGAGCATAACACGGCTCCGTGGTTGAGGGGAACAGATCGCAAGGGAACTGCCTCAACCATCTAGGTGTAGTAGCGTCACGCCCTCCCGTCAATACCCACCTCGCGTTCGTTGGGCAGCTCCTGGGCCACCCGGCCGATAATTTGCCCTGGCGTGGCGCAATTTTTCGCAAGGTCACCCCGGCTTGTCGGTACCAGGTGGGTACGGCCTGTCGCACGAGCCCGATTTCAAAGCACGGCCTCCCAAAGAACCACCGCAACGCGGTGATAGTACCATAGCCCGGGGTTGCGGCGTACTCGCCGCTACCCTGGGAACGCGAGCACCAGCAGCGAGAAAACCCCAACGGGGTTTCGCGGGCAGCGCCAATCAATCCCAAACGTACTGTTCGTCAAAGGCGACACCATGTCGGCGAAGGAGTGCCCGAAATTCATCCTGAAAGGACGACCGTCGATGACGTTCCTCTTGCGACTCGATATATCGTTGCACCCGCGCGCTTTGCGACTGGCTGACTGAAAAGGCGCCGTAGCCCGCCTGCCATTGAAACGAACTCCATTGGGGGTTCTTCTTCTTGGCCCACAACGACGAGGCCCGCTTCAGTTCTTTTACCCAGTCGGCCAGAGTGACAGTCCTCGATAGTCGAGCAAGCAGATGCACGTGGTCCTCGGCGCCGCCAACGACGATTGCCGGGCAGTCCAGTTTTGCGGAAACGCCCGCCAGGTAGCGGTGCATTTGTTTGCGCAAGTCGCGACCCTTTAGGTCCGCACGCCGATTCTTCGTGGAGAACACCAGGTGAACCAGCACGTTGGATAGCGATTGTGGCATGGACGCTCCCTCTCCGAAACCCCCGTTGGGGTTTGTACCTTGTTCGCCCGGTTATCCCAGGGTAGCGGCGAGTACGCCGCAACCCTGGGCTGCGCTATCAAAGCCCCTGTGGGGCGGGTGTCGCACCGGACTCCCTCCTCAACCCTCCCGCCTCCGTGACTCGCACCTAGTCCGAGATCGGCATCCGCAATCGGTCCGCCGCCGGGCCGATCATTTGCGCACTTCGGCCAGCGGCACTTCCGCGCCGCCGCGGTCTTTGCTCATTTGCGCGGCGGTCATGAATTCGAACAGTTCCAGGGTCTCGGCGGGGTCCACCGGTGCGCGGCCGGTCTGGAAGAACTCGGCGATCACCCGCACCAGGCCGTCGTACGCCTCGGCGCCCTTGGAGTCGGTCGAGCCCTCTGTGCCCCACACCCGGATCATGGGCAGCGGCTGGCCTTTGACCAGCTCGTGGTAGATGCCCAGCCGCCCGTCCTGCCACTTGCCGGTAGTGACGTCGGCGCCGCGGTCCGTCTTCCGCGATACGCTGACGCATCCGGTTCCCAGCACCGCGTACAGGGCCTCGACCCCGTGCACCCCGTAAAAGAACAGGTCGGGGTGATGCGCGATCTTATTGAGCGGCGAGGCGCCCTGAACCTTGACCACTTTCCCCACGCCGGGGTTGGTGCGCAGGCGGGGGATATCGGGGTGAAACCGATACGAGGAGGAGGTGAAAAACGGCGTGCCCGTCTCGTTGGCCAGTTGCACGATCTGCCGGGCGTCGGCCAAACTGGCGGCCAGCGGCTTATCGATGAACAGGCGTTTGCCGGCCTTCAGCACGGGCGTGGCCTGGGCCAGGTGCGGCCGGCCGTCGACGCTCTCCAGCAGTACCACGTCTACCTTGGGCAGCAGCTCCTCGATGCTGTGGGCCAGCTCGACGCCGTACTGCTCGTGAATGGTCTTGGCAAAGCCCTCGACGCGGTTGGCGCTGATGGGCTGATCGGGGCAGCCCGCCTTGAATGCCGCCACCACCCGCACGCGCCACTCGGGGTGCGACTTAAACAGCCTCGTGAACTCCGGCACGTGGGAGGTGTCGGTGCCGATGATGCCCGCCCGGAGGTCCTTGGCGGCCCAGGGGGCGGGCTCGGCCGCCAACGCCGCCGACGCGATAGTCAGGGTCAGTACCAGTGCAAAGCTTCTCACGATTCGGAAGGGGACAGTCCCATTTTCGTCGGACGAAAATCGGGACAGTCCCCAAGTTGCTGCAAAGCTTCTCACGATTCCCTCCTCATGGTAAATGGACATGCTTATTCTGGCCTCCCCGGTGCCGGGATGCAAGCGCCGGGTGCCACTGCTGGCTTATCCAGCAGTGCTCCCTTGTGCATAATCGAAGGATTCTGGTGGGGCTCGCTGCGCTCGACCCACCCTACAATTCCGAAGCACAACTCTAGCGCCGCCATTGAACTTGGTTTATAATGGCCGGCGTGGCTCAGCCGGATTTCTACCACCCCGCTTGGAGGTTCGCACGATGACCGAGAACAGCATTTCCAGCCCGCAGCAGGGCTCGGCAGACATTACCCGCCGCCGGTTCGTGGCCGGCGCCACCGCGGCGGGCCTGACGACGATCACCGGCCGGCGATTGGTGGCCGGTACGGCGGCCAACTCGAAGATCACCCTGGGCCTGGTGGGCTGCGGCGGACGCGGCAACTGGATCGCCGACCTGTTCAATCAGCATGGCGGCTACCAGTTCGTGGCCACGGCCGATTACTTCCCCGAGCGGGCCCGGGGCACCGGCGACCGCCTGAAGGTCCCGGCGGCGAAGCGCTTCAGCGGGCTGGCCGGCTACAAGCGGCTGCTGGAGGCGAAGCCGGATGCGATCGTCATCGAGAGCCCGCCCTACTTCCATGCCGAGCAAGCGTTGGCCGGCGTGCAGGCCGGGGCGCACGTCTACTGCGCCAAGCCCATCGCCGTGGACGTGCCCGGCTGCCTGACCATGGCCGAGGCCGGCCGCAAGGGCACCGAGAGCAAGCGCTGCGTGCTGGTCGACTTCCAGACCCGGGCCAGCGAGTTCTACCGGGAGGCGGTGCGCCGCGTGCATGCCGGCGACATCGGCCCGGTCGTGCTCGGCGAGGCGGTGTACTATACCGGGCCCACCTGGGGCGGCGGCGACCTGAGCACCCCCGAGAACCGCCTCCGCTCCTGGGGCGCCGATCGGGTCCTCTCCGGCGACATCATCACCGAGCAGAACATCCACGCCCTGGACGTGGCCACCTGGTTTGCCGACCGCAACCCCCTGGCGGCCTACGGCGCCTGCGGCCAGGGCGGACGCAGCGACGCCCGAAGCTGCAACGATCACTTCAGCGTGGTCTTCACCTTCCCCGGCAACCTGACCATCACCTTCGCTTCGAAGCAATACGGCACGGGCATCGAAGACATCGGCTGCTGGATGTTCGGCTCGAAGGGCACCGCCGATACGCATTACTTCGGCATCGTGCGGATCGTGGGCGAGAAATCGTACAAGGGCGGGCGGCTGGGCAACCTGTACACCGACGGCGTCGTGCGGAACATCGCCGACTTTCACGCGGCGATCGCCAAGGGCGACCACACTAACCCCACCGTGGCCCCCAGTGTGCGCAGCAACCTGACCACGATCCTCGGCCGCACGGCGGCCTATAAGCGGGCCGAGCTCACCTGGGACGAGATGATGAAGACCGCCGAGAAACTGGAGTTCCCCACGGCAGGCCTGAAATCGTAGCCGCCGGGATAAGGGAAACTATTTGACGTTCCCCGGGGACATGGGGACCACCCCGGAGCAAATGGAGCATTTTTCCGTTCGGAGGGCCAACTTGTGTTCGCGTTGCGATTGTACGAGGCCACTGCTCTACGTATCGCTGACGTTTATCGGGCCAACCTCAGGAAATCCCTGTTTTCGGTTCGCGTGCCACGGTTTCCCGTTCCCGTTTCAGATCTGCCCTTTCTTCAGGCCCGCCGTTAGGTCAGGTCCAAAGCGGCCTTCAAGCACTTTTCCAACCTGGTCAGCACAGCCTCGGAGATCAGCCGGCCGATGATTCGTTGGATGTCTGCCTGAGCAACGGTGAACAGATTGCAGCACTTTCATTGGTAGCTATCGAGAAGGGGATCTTTGGCGTCGTCCTCAGCCATCACCTTGTCGATCATCGGGTAGAGTTCGCGAGGATCGAAATCACCAGAGAGGGTGGCCACTATCCGTCGGAATTGTTCAGCCGAGACGAGGTAGTATACACGATTTGTGGCCGGATCTACGGGGACATGGTGTGCCATTGACCGTGCATTGCGTCGAGGAAGCCGTGGCCTGCCCGGAGGTTCGTCGCTTTCTGCGTTGCTGGCCCAACATCGAGGGTATAGGCGAAAACGGACAGTGCGGGCGTTGTAGTTCACACCGTTGAATCAGCGTCCCATCGCCAGCAGGCTCAGGTAGTTACTTCCCGTGGGATGATTCGCCGCGACGAGCCTCGACACGCATACGAGCGGATCTTCTGCTCCGTGCGTCACGAATCGTCCCAACAAGCACACCCGTAGCGAAGCCAACGGCAACGAAGCCAACCACACAACCGATGAACTGAGCCGTCGATCCAGGGTGGAGGAACCTGATACTCAGAAATGTGCCACAAATGCTACCGGCGAACCCACAGGCAAACCCATAGACAATTGCTGGCACTAAGGAAGTTTTCAAAACGCGGCCAACGATCTTGACGAGGGCATGCATGAGAGCAACACCAACGAGTCCACATCCAAGCATGCACAGCACAACGACGCCAATCGAAACGTGAACCTCATGGACCGGCAGACCAAGCAAAAGGCAAAGGAGCACAGGCAGGCCGAACATCCCCACGGCGGCTCCCCAGGCGTAGGCATGCAGCATCAGAGGACTATCCTCCGGATGTGCCGCTGGATTGAAGGTAATATTCCCATTGAGCCAAGACCACAGTTCGTCGAATCCTCTCGCGTGGTGACTGATGGTAGCCGTTCCAGACGTTGTTACGATCTTCAGAAACGTGTTGCCCTTGATGGAACTGCGATAATAGGCTTCGATTTCATCGAAGCGGCAAACGACATTTTCGGCGGCCTTTCCCCAGGAAAGGAATCGCCGTGGCCTGTGACAACGACAGAACTGAATCATCTTATTGGGCACATCCACGACGATTGCGGTGCATGTCCCATTGGCAAGGTTGTATCGCACCACGAATGGTTCCCCACTCGTTCGGCACTGCTCCGGCGTCATGGCTGGTGTCGATTCGGGTGTTGTTACTACGGCGTCAGTTTTCTTCTTAGCCATGAGACGAATCTGTTCGGGCTTGAAAAAGGGGTCAGAACTATTTTCCCACCTGATCCGCATTGGCGGCCATCTCGCGGCGAGGAACTGACGGCGCTGTCCGGCCCGCCGCCACCCGTTCGTTTATTGTTCGTCGCTACGCGACGGAGACCAAGTCGCTTACCGATGCGCGGGGGGCGCCCCAGAAAGCGCGACCTTCCACTCACCCCGGCCCCTCCTATTATTTGCGCAGCTCGCGCTGGAGGTCGGATAGCCGCCGTTTGAGCTCCTCGATCTGCTTCTTCAACTCGTCCTTGGACTCCTGCGCCGCGCTGTTCAAGGCTTCGTCCTTCGACAGCGTTTCCAGCCGCTTGTTGAGCATCTTCATCTGCGTGGCCAAGGCGTCGATCGCGTGCCCGGGGCCCATCGCTGCGGGAACAACCTGGCCCTGCGGAGCCCGCGGCTGAGGAATTCCCTGCGGCTGGGGCATCGCAGGGGGCGGAACGATCCCCGGCACAACCTGGAGCTGACCCTGGCCCTGGCCCTGGATCATGATCTGGATCGCGGCCACTCCGCCCGCGCCGGCCTGATTCTGGGAATACTCCTGGTACAGCTTATAGCCTTCGGGATGCTTCTTTTTCAGTTCGTCCGCGTCTTTGGCCTGATACTTCTGGACCGTGTCCTTACCGTCTTTCTTCGTCGTGACTTCGATCTGGATGCCTTGCTGCGGATGGTCGCTGATCTTGACGCTCCGGCCGTCTTCTTGGGCCTCGATTTCCTTGGCGCCATTGACGTTCTTCACGCTTAGCCGCCTGGCGCGGGCGTTGCCGAAAATCTGGAGCGGGCCGCCGCCGATCGTGATCCCGCCCAGCGCGCCGGGTGCTGGCGATTGCGGCTGCGCGGCATTGAGGGCCGCCTTGGCCCGCCCGGCCGCGGCGGAGCGGTCGCTTCCGGCGATCGTCTCCAGGGCGATCTTGGCCGCCGTCTTGGCGGCTTCGTCGGAGCCGGCCAGCAGCCTTCGCAGCACGCGGATCGAGCGGTCCGTCACCTCGAGGCTGCCGCCGAGGGCCGCCTTGGTCAATGCCGCCACGGCGGGCCGGCCCACGGCCGACAGCTTCTCGCTGGCCGTCTCCCGCTCGCTGTAGCGGTCGGAATCAAGTTGCTCGACCAGTCGGGCAATCTCGTCGGCCGACGCCGGCTGCCGGCTGGCCTCGGCCGATCTTCCGCGGCCATCCGCCGTCTGGTCGTCCACGGCCCGGGCGAGCGAGCCCCAGAGCCCAACCCCGATCGTCACGACCGCCGCAGTCCACACGGATGGCAACATGGTCCGCCTCCTCAAAAAAAACCGCTAACAGGGCACGAAGACTCCCGGGGTGGGAATCGGGTAATTGCCGTCGGCGTCTTTCAGCACCGGGGCGGGCGCGTCCCACGCCAAGCGCTGGGGGAACTCGCTCAGCTTGCTGGCCACGGCATCCTCCCACTTGACGACCTGGCCCGAATAGGTCGCCAGGCGGCCGAGTACGGCCGTCATGCTGCTCGTGGCGCCGTAATAACCCTCGTTGTAGCGTTGGCCCGCGCGGAGCGCCGCCACCAGGTCAATCTGCTCCTGCTGGTGCCCGCCCACGTCCTTGGCCTTCTGCCCGCCGGCGTCCTTCGTCTTCTTCCGGCCTTTCGCCGCGCCGGCAGGGCGATTGCACGCGGCCGTGCCCTTCGTGCCGTGCACGAACTCGGCCACGGCGTTGAAGCAGTTCTTCAGGTGCCGGCACTGGCTGAACATCCGGCTGCCGTCGGCATAGACGAACTCGACGAAGTGCTGGTCGAAGATCTGGCCGGTGCCCTTGTTTTGGCCGAGGTAGCGGGCCGTGCAGGCCCCCATGCCGTTGGCCTCCACCGGGTGCTGATCGCCTTTGGCCCAGTTGCCGACGTCGAGGTTGTGGACGTGTTGCTCGCAGATGTTGTCGCCCGAGAGCCAGCAGAAGTGGTACCAGTTGAGGACCTGATACTGCATTTCGGTCATATCCGGCTCGCGCCGCCGGTTCCAGATGCCGACGCCGTTCCAATACACGCGGAGGAACAGGATGTCGCCCAGTGCCCCATCCTGGACTTGCTTGATCGCCTCCTTGTAGCCGGCTTCGTGGCGGCGCTGCAGGCCGACGCCCACGAGCCGGTTATTCTGGTCGGCCAGCTTATTGGTTTCCATCAGCACCCGGTAGCCGGCGCCGTCGACGCAGCAGGGTTTTTCCATGAAGACGTGCTTGCCGGCCTGGATGGCCGCCGCGTAGTGCAAGGGCCGGAAGCCGGGCGGCGTGGCCAGCACCACCAGATCGGCGTCGGTGGCCAGCGCCTTCTGGTAAGCATCCAGCCCGACGAATAGGCGGTCGGCCGGGACGTCTACCTGTTGGGCGAACTGCCGTTGCAGGTTGGCCAGGGCGCCTGTGGCCCGCTGCTGGAAGGCATCGGCAATGGCCACCAGTTTGAGATTCTTATCGGCGGTCATCAGTTGCGCGGCGGCGCCGCTGCCCCGCCCGCCGGCGCCGATCAAGGCCAGCTTGATCACGTCGCTGCCGGCCGCATGGGCCGAGCGGGCAATGCCCAGGCCGCCGGCCACCGACGCCCCTCCCACGGCCAACGTAGAGGCTTTCAAGAACGCGCGACGACTGACTCTGCTTGTCCCACCCACTGGAATGCTCTCCTTAGTTGCTGTTAAGAAATAACTTAGCCATTGGTATAATCTGCCTGTTCCGCTTCCACGGATGGGGAGATGGTCATGGCAGACCCAGAGCGCAAGCGAATCCACCGCTGTCGGTGCCGA